>DAYVGO010000054.1:0-34916 GCA_045399315.1 Arsenophonus sp. | reverse complement strand
TTGCCGCGAGGTGGCGTACGCTACGCTTTTCACCTGTAAAGTCAAGTAGTTATTTCTACTTTTCCGTTGTACTAAGTTGCTAAAATCCACTACTGCTGATTCGTTCTACACTGACTCAGTGGGAGCGCATTATAGGCAGTTTTAGGCAACTGGCAAGCAATAATTTGTAAACTTTAACTATTTGTTCTTTTTTCAACAAAACAACAGAAAATAGCAATTTTTTAATAAAATATTTATTAAAGTGCATTAAATTGTCGCACAAAATATTCGACTTTTTGCCAATCGGTATATTCAATTTCTTTATTTGTATTTGTTTCGCCACCCGTTAATTTCATAATAAATTGGATCATAATACGATCATACCACTTATAGTTAGGATACCGTAATGCTCCAGCAAACACATTAGTGATAGTCGGTTGCCATGGCATTTTAGCTAAAAATTTACGCACATAAGCATTTGTTTCAGGTGTATCTTTACCTTTTTTCCTGGCGGTTAAATTAACACCAAAAAATGCCGTTGGCATTGTATTTAGTTCTTTTTGATGATTCTGTGCAAAATTTAATACTACAGGATTAAAATGACCATAACGTATTGAGGCACCCACTAATACTTTTTGGTAAACAGAAAGATTAAAATTTTTATCCATATTTAAATCTCTTACATCACATTGCTTACCTTCTTTACGTAAATATTCAGTAATTTTAAGGATTATTTTTTTAGTCTGGCCATTTTTACCAGAATAAAGTAGCAAATAGCTCATGATGTTACCTATATAATTATATAAATGACTATTCCTGCCAGAATGTTAGCGTGAAAAGAACAAGTAAGGTGAAAACTTCCAATCGACCAAATAGCATAGTGACAATTAGGATCCATTTACCGGTTGGATTCATAGTGATAAAGTTTTCCGCCACCGAGCCTAATCCTGGCCCTAAATTATTTAATGTTGCTGCGATTGAGGCAAAAGCAGAAAATTCATCCACACCGGTAGCGATTAACAATAGTAAACTGATAAGAAAAACCAACACATAAGCAGAAAAAAAGCCCCAAACGGCTTCGATAATACGTTCAGATAATGCCCTCGAGCCTAATTTAATCGTGTAAACGGCATTGGGATGTACTAAACGTTTTAATTCTCGTGAACCCTGCAAAAATAATAACAAAATTCGAATAACTTTTAATCCACCCCCGGTTGATCCGGCGCAACCACCAACAAAAGCAGCACAAAGTAATAATATCGGCAGGAACAACGGCCAATTAGCAAACCCATCGGTGCTAAAACCAGCAGTTGTTGCTACCGAGACGACCTGAAAAAAAGCTTGATCAAAGGTTTGAAATAGTGAGTCGTAAACAGAATGATATAAAAGCACTAACGTACAAATTACTATCAATACTAATTGAAAACCTATAAATACTCTAAATTCAGGATCACGCCAATAAATTCCCAAGCTACGGCCAGATAAAACCGCGAAATGGAGACCAAAATTACAACCAGAAATTAGTAAAAAAATAGCGATACTGATATTGATGGCAGGGCTATTAAAGTAACCAATACTTTGGTCATGGGTAGAAAATCCACCAATAGCTACGGTAGAAAAACTGTGGGAGATAGCATCAAAAACATCCATGCCAGCTCCCCATAATGCTATCGCGCATGCTATTGTTAATAAAACATATATTAACCAAAGTGTCTTTGCAGTTTCGGCAATTCTTGGGCGCATTTTATTGTCTTTCAGTGGGCCAGGCATTTCTGCACGATAAAGCTGCATTCCCCCTACGCCTAATAAAGGCAATATAGCCACTGCCAAGACAATGATCCCCATACCACCTAACCACTGTAGCATCTGACGATAAAAGAGTATTGCTTTGGGTAAAGCATCTAACCCAACCAATGTTGTTGCTCCAGTCGTTGTCAAACCGGAAAAAGACTCAAAAAAAGCATCTGTCACCGATAGATGAGGCTGATCAGAAAAAATAAAAGGTAATGCTCCAACACTACCTAACACGGTCCAAAATAGCGCAACTATCAAAAAACCTTCTTTCGGTTTTAGATCATGTCTACTATTTCTATTCGGTATCCATAGCAGCAAGCCAATAATTAATGCCACCACGAAGGTCTGGCTAAACGCCCGCCCTGCTCCATCTCGATAGATCAAGGCCACTATGCCTGGAATCATCATAGTGACAGAAAATAAGATAACGAGTAGCCCAACAATTCGGGTTATAGCTCGAAAATGCATGAGTGGTTCCTTGAGAATCTAGTTATGACATTAAGCTTTGGACAAATTTAATGCGCCTCTACTCAAATTACGTAATTTATTAGCAAACTTTTGTTCAACATTGATAGGCAGTGAAATTTCTAATATCACATTTTCACTATATTCCCGTGCTAGGATCTGCCCCGCTAATTGCTGAATTAATTGCTCAATCATTTTTATATGCGCGTATTCACAATGTATTAGATAATATTTTTGTAGTACTTTTTGCTGCGTGCTTAACAAGTTTAGTGCTTGTTGAACACTATTACCATAAGCCCTAACCAATCCGCTAGTTCCTAATTTAATACCGCCAAAGTAACGGACAACCACCACAGTAATTTCACCAATATGGCTAGCTAACAACTGAGTGATCATCGGCTTACCTGCTGTTCCTGTTGGCTCACCATCATCGGAAAAACCTAACTTTTGACAATCGTCAGGTCTACCTGCCACATAGGCCCAACAATGGTGACGAGCATCAGGGTATTTACGTTTGGTAGTTTGAATAAAATCTTTCGCTGCAGCAATTCCATCAGTATGTTCTAAATAAGTAATAAAACGACTTTTTTTAATCTCTTCGGTAACCACGACCGACTCTGCAGGTATCAAATAGGTATTCATTATTTATTTTAAATGTAAATTACGCGTCATATTTTCAACTTTCTTTTCATATATGATGATATTATCCTCGATACGAATACCACCATAAGGCATAAAGGACGCAATTTTATGCCAGTTAAAATATTTACTAAACTGTCCTTCGCGCCAAGGTGTCAAAAGTGTCTCTATGAAATAGAGACCTGGTTCGATAGTTAATACCATACCAGCTTGCAAGATCCGCGTACATCGTAAGAAAGGATAAGCTGCTGGCTCTGCCAGAGTTGTTCCTGTTTCATCTTGCATCAATCCACCAACATCATGAACCTGTAAACCCAGCAGATGACCTAAACCATGTGGAAAAAAAGGGGTTGTAAGCCCTTCTTTTATCATAGCTTCTGTACTGATATTGCTAACAATGTCATGATCTATCAATAAAGAGGCAATATGTTGATGCATATGTTCATGATATTCAGTATAGCGAATCCCAGTTTTAATGGTATCGATCAATGTCTGTTGTTTACTATTAAGGTCGTTAATCAAATTAGAGAAATCATTATTATTTTCAGCTGCATAAGTTCGCGTAATATCTGCCGCATAACCATGATATTTAGCACCAGCATCAATTAAAAAGCTATACCTTTTCTTCGGTGGCTGATATTTCAATTTAGTGTAGTGGAGTACTGAGCAATTTTCATTGAGTGCAATAATATTACTATACGGAACATCGATATCACGCTGACCGGTTGCCTGTAAATAGCTAATATTAATATCAAATTCACTTACTCCTTGATAAAAAGCCTCTCGGCCAGCATGATGTCCAACTATAGCCATTTGCTGCGCTTGGCGTAAACAATTTAACTCATAGTTTGTCTTATAAGCTCGATGAAAATGAAAATAATCTAATACTGATTTTCTATTAATATTAACCGGTAAAATGCCTAATTCTTTAGCTTGCTCAATAGCTTCACCAATATAACCGGTATGCTTTTTATCTAACTGAAATAACCATTTCTTAATCTCATTAGCATCTTGTAAATAAATCACCTCAAACTCTTTTAGCCAATAACTATCTGGTAAAGGGTCAACACTATGCCAATAATCAATTGGCGAATAAAACCACAATTTAGGCTTGCTAACGCCATCAACTAATAACCAACAATGTGGGACATGAGTAATAGGCAACCAAGCCTTAAAATGTGGATTAGCTTTAAATGGATAATTATAGTCATCAAGAAAAACGCGTTGTGGCTCTCCAGAATGAATAAGTAAGGCATCTAATTTATTATTTTTCAATACATTCTGTGTCCGTCTCTGTAATGTTTTAATATGTTCTTGATATTGACTAGTAAGATTTTCCATTTTAATTCACCTGTTTTTTCTATCTCTAATAGTCAGCAGAATAGCACGTTAAATATTATCATTAACTTAATGAACACTTTTTACTCCTAAAGTATCTCATTTTTATTAATAAAAACAAATAAGTAAGCATTAAAGATATTTTCAATAACCCAGATAATTTATTGTGATCAGGCTAGCATTTTTTTCATACTTAATTTGTGCTTTTTTAACAAAAAATCACACTGTTAACACTTGGTCGTACCAGATGAAAATCATAGAGAAGAGTATGCTCTATTAAAGTAATACTATTCAGGTCGATTGGATAAAGCCCGATATTGCAAAACTAATATTTAACTCGCCAGCTACCATTAATAAGTTTGATTTTGAAACCATTTACTCACTAAATAAAGCCATTGATTCACTTGAAAATAAAAATACCTTAAGTTAATTAAAAGGGCTTATTCTTATTTCTCAAAAATCGACTTTTATTGTTGGTGCAGATATTAAAGAATTTTTATTACTCTTTAATGCCCCAACGTCATAACTCCAGCAATGAATTAACTTTGCTAACAATATCTTTAAGCACATCGAGGATCTACCCATTCCCACGGTAACCGCCATTAATGGTTATACCTTATGAGGAGGGTGTGAGTGTTCATTGGCAACAGATTATCGCATCGCCACGCCAGACGTTAGAATTGACTTGCCTGAAATCAAACTTGGTATTATGCCTGGATTTGGCTGCTCAGTACGCCCACCACTGTTAATCGGTTTAGATAACGCCCTAAAAATGATCACCACAGGAAAAGATATTGATGCCGAGGCCGCTTAAAAAATAGTCTGATTAACTCCATTGTTGCCAAAGAGCAGTTACTAAACTCAGGACTCTGACTATTAGAAAATGCCATTGCAGGCTCACTAGATTGGAGGCAAGTACGGCAAGCTAAAACTCGACCTATGAAACTGAATAAAATAGAACAAACGATGAGTTTTAATGTTGCAAAAGTTTAGTCATGAAAATGGCAGATTGGCATTATCCTGCTCCATTAACCGCGTTAGAAACCATCGAAAAAGCAGCCAATTATGTGCGTAAGGAAGCGTTATTATTTGAAACTGAAGCTTTCATTCCATTGACACAAACCAAGGTCGCTCAGGCATTAGTTAGGGTATTTCTCAATGATCAATATGTTAAAAATTTAGCTAAACATAGAGGTTAATTAATTGAGACACCAATAAAAACTGCTGTTATTGGCGGTGGCATCACTTATCAATCGGCAAGTAAAGGTATATCTATCATAATGAAAGATATTAATGAAAAATCTGTTCAGTTAGGTATGAATGAAGCAGCAAAATCACTAAATAAACAGTTTGAACGTAAGTAAATTACCACGTTGGAAATGGCAAAGATATTGGCGTCAATTACCCTAACACTTAACTACACTGGTATTGAAAATGCGCAAGTTATTGTTGAAGCTGTGGTTGAGGATGCTAAAGTCAAAACGGTTGTTTTAGCCGAAACAGAAAAATTATTTATTAAATGAAAATGCCATACTAGCATCCAATACTTCAACTATTCCCATTACAACATTAGCTAATGCTTTACAGCGGATAGTCAGAAAAATGGTGTTGGTTTTTATCAATATGTTACCTATAAAAAAGGAAAAAAACAGAAACAGCGCGATCCCGAAATTAACGCTCTAATCGGCATAATTGGCGCTGCTAGCAAACAATTCAGTGAGCAAGATATTATCATGTGCATGATGATACCAATGATTAATGAAGTCGTTCGTTGTTTAGAAGAACAGATTATCGCAAGTCCTGCAGAAGCCGATATTGCACTGGTATATGGTTTAGGTTTTCTACCATTCCGAGGAGATGCCCTTTGTTATCTTGATAGCCTTGGCCTCAAAAATTATGTCGAATTAGCTGAAAAATATGCCTATTTAGGGCCTTTATATGCCATTCCCGCTAGCTTAAAAAGCAAAGCACAAAAACAAGCAAGTTATTATCCTGCACCAGAAAAAATGACCTTCAACAGCAAATAATAGGCTTAAGGTCATAATCATGGAAAATGTCGTAATTGTTGATAGTATACGCACCCTAATGGGACGCTCTAAAGGTGGTGCTTTTCGCCAGGTGAGAGCAGAAGAGCTATCTGCTCACTTAATGACGTAATTATTAAGGCATAATCCTGCTCTTAATAACAATAAAAATGATATTAACGATATTATTTGGGATGTGTATAACAAACCCTAGAGCAGGGATTTAATATTGCCCACAATGCCGCTTTATTAACCGATATTCTTCATACTGTACCGGCAGTAACCATTAACCGGCTATGCGGTTCATCTATGCAAGCATTACATGATGCCACACGCTTTATTATGTCAGGTGATGCCAATGTGGTGCTTGTCGGTGGTGTCGAACATATGGGACATGTGCCAATGAGTCACGGTATTGATATCAATAGTAAAATTGCAGTTCATATCTCTACCACTTCTGCTTCAATGGGATTAACCACAGAGATACCAAATTAGTCGTCTTGAACAAGATGAATTTGCTTTACGCTCTCACCAAAAAACCGCTGAAGCCACTCGTAATGGATGGTTTTATAATGAGAACATCGCCACTACTGGCCATGATATTGACGGTAAGTCGGTTGCCATCAATCAAGATGAAGTTATTCGGTTTGACGCAAACTTAACCAGTTTAACGGTCTTGCCTGCGGTCTTTGATCCTATCTCAGGCTCCGTTACAGCAGGAAATTTATCTGCCTTATCAGATGGTGCTGCAGCCATCCTCGTTACCAGTAAAAACTATCCTAAAACAAGACAATTGAAGATAAAAGCTAAAATTCGGTCAATGTCTGTTGTCGGTTGTGATCCGGTTATCATGGGCTATGGACCTGTTCCGGTGACTAAAATCGCATTACAACGTGCTAATTTAACTCTCCAAGATTATAGATGTGGTGGAAACTAATGAAGCTTTTGCTGTCCAAGCGCTTGCTTGTTTAAAAGATTTACCACTCAACGGTAATATGGAATAAAAAGTTAATCTTCACGGTGGTGAACCTCCCCGGGTTTATTGGAGAGTTTTTATTCCGTGAATTTAAACAACAAACTCCCTATCATGAAGGGAAGAATAACACGACTTTGCTAAACATCATGGAGCAGAAAGATGTTCAGTTTGGTTTGGCTACCATGTGTATTGGTTTTGGTCAGGGTATTGCTACGCTTATTGAGCGTATTAAATAATTAGTCTATTCTTTAATTGTATATTGTTGCTATTTTCCCGCCCTGAAGGGCGGTTTTTTTGTGTAGTCATTAAATTTAGATAAATTCAAACGCATCGCCATAAAGATATTCAGGGTTAACTCCCCTTCCATTACAAAAACGTTCTCTGGCGATTTTAGCCATTTCAAAACGGCCAGCAATATAAATTTCATACTTAGCAAGCGAACCAAAGTCATCCAGTACTGCACTCAAAACTGTACCAGTCCGACCACGCCAACTTGACTCTGGTTGTTCAACAACAGGAATAATTTTTATATTGGAATATTGCTCCGAAAGACACTGTAATTCACCCAAATCATAAAGGTGCTCTAACCGACGCCCTCCCCAATAGAAGGTAATATCTCTAGCAGGATTTTCCTCTAATGCTGCATGTAAGATAGCACGGGTATAAGAAAATCCAGTTCCGCCAGCAATAAGTATTATTGGTTTTTTACTTCCCTCGCGAAACCAAGCTTTACCATGTGGAATATCAATATTAATACTATTCTGCTCAAAAATACGCTCCATCACTGCCATGGCATAAAGATTAAACTCCGACGCACCAATATGAAGCTCGATTAATTTTTTTTCTGAAGGAATTGAAGCCATGGAAAATGGGCGCTTATCACGCTCATCCATAATAACCATTAAATATTGACCAGCACGGAAAGAAAATTGACCTTCAGGTAATAAGCGAACGCGATAAACCGTATCAGTGATAGATTCGATAGAAACCACCTTACAACTTAATGTCGTCATTCACATCCTCTCATAATTTAAAAATGTCCAATTCATGCCAAATTTCATCTATCCGTTTTTTTATTTTTTCTGTCATAACAATTGGACGTCCCCACTCTCTTTGTGTTTCACCCGGCCATTTATTGGTTGCATCAAGTCCCATTTTTGAACCTAAACCTGAGATCGGTGACGCAAAATCAAGATAATCGATCGGGGTATTTTCCATCATAACGGTATCTCGCGCGGGATCCATTCTGGTTGTTATTGCCCAAATAACATCATTCCAGTCACGAGCATTAATATCTTCATCACAGACAATCACAAATTTTGTATACATAAATTGCCGTAAATAAGACCAAACTCCCATCATAACGCACTTAGCATGCCCAGCATATTGTTTCTTTATTGTTACCACCGCAAGCCGATAAGAGCACCCCTCAGGTGGTAAATAAAAGTCAACAATTTCTGGAAACTGTTTTTGTAATATTGGCACTAAAACTTCATTTAGAGCGGCACCTAAAACAGCCGGCTCATCAGGAGGACGACCTGTGTAAGTTGAATGATAAATAGCATCACTACGCTGAGTAATATGGGTAACAGTAAATACCGGAAATTTATCAACTTCGTTATAATAGCCAGTATGATCACCATAAGGACCTTCCGGGGCAAATTCTGCAGGATCTATATAACCTTCCAGAATAATTTCGGCACTTGCCGGTACTTCCAGTTCATTAGAAATACATTTCACAACCGCTGAGCGATATCCACGTAATAATCCAGCAAATGCATATTCGGAAAGCGTATCCGGAATAGGTGTTACCGCGGCTAAAATTGTGGCAGGATCAGCTCCCAAAGCCACCGCTATAGGAAAAGGTTTAGCTGGATATTTGTTGCGCCATTCTTGAAAATCCAACGCCCCACCCCGGTGAGATAACCAACGCATAATAAGTTTATTTTTAGTTAGCAGTTGCTGTCGATAGATACCTAAATTTTGCCGCGCTTTACGCAGCCCTTTAGTAACTGTTAATCCCCATGTAATAAGTGGTGCGATATCTTCTGGCCAACAATGCATTATCGGGATACGAAATAGATCAACATCATCACCTTGCCAAATCTGTGCTTGACAGGCGGCAGATTTTAATCTTTTAGTTGGCATGTTAAGTACTGGTTTAAATTTCGGTAGTTTGTCAATTAAATCAGCGAATCCTTTTGGTGGATCCGGTTCTTTAAGAAAAGCCAGTAATTTACCAACTTCATGTAAGATTTTAATATTTTCTTGCCCCATTCCCATTGCAACACGCTCAACGGTGCCAAACAAATTACACAGAACTGGCATAGAAAAACCTTTAGGATTTTCAAATAATAGTGCAGGCCCACCTACTCGCAGAGTTCTATCCGCTATTTCTGTCATTTCTAAATATGGATCGACTTCATAGCTGATACGTTTCAGTTCTTTTTTCTGTTCTAATAATGCTATGAAATCTCTGAGATCACAGTATTTCATTATATATTTTCTACTTTTTAATTTATTGGAACTTCATTATAAATTGTTCCAGTAAGGTTACCAATAAAGGTTCAATCTGTTCAAATTAGTAACACTTTTGAATTAACGGCAAACACTAAATACATTGATAAGGAACCAATTTTTCTAGTATTTTTGTATTATATTGTTCTGGCAAATGTTGGTTATATTGAAAAATCTTAAACCCTTCATTTTTACTACTAAAATAATGTAGTTCATTATCTTTAATCTGTAAGCCACTGCCTTCACGTAAAGCGATAACAATTTCATCAGGATTGATTACACAAAACTCAGCAATACGATCATCACGTGTTTCCCCCATATGTCCACTAATACGGGTATCAATATAATGTGGATTAATTTGTACTGGGAATAGCCCCAAAGAAGGCATTACAACCACATTAGATACCGGCATATCATTGGTTGTTCTTATACTCGGGGTAGCAACATTACAGCCTGCACTCCATCCGATATAGGGAATATTGCGTTCATAAACTGCCCGTTGAATGGAGACAATCAATCCATTTTCATGCAAGCATTTGTTCAACCACCAGGTATTTCCGCCACTAACTAAAATACATTCTGCTGATTCAATCGCTTTTACAGGCGATGCAAAATGTGCTAGCGAAACCACCTCGATGCCTAATGATTTACTAAGCTCAGAGGCCCGTTGATCATGATCACCTCGTAAGATAGCATACGGGACTAATATAGCTTTGCCGATCCGGCGGCGTTGAAACATCTCTTGTAAACGTGTTGAAGCATAGTGTAACCATTGAGAACTAGTTGTTAATCGACCATTGCTGAGAAGAAAAATATCCATTTATTGTTACCTTTTATTAGACCACCATACAACTCGATATTACCCGAATTACAAAGAATTAATCATGTTAGTTTTAACTACATATCTTAATAATTAATAATTTGATATAGTAATAAAGTGTAATTTTATTTTTGAGCCATAACATGGAAAATTGGTATCTTCTTTACTGTAAGCGTGGGCAAATAGAACGAGCAATAAAAAATCTAAAAAGACAGCATGTTATCTGCTTAACACCAATAGCTCAAATACAAAAGATAATGCGTGGAAAACGCGTTACAGTTACTGAAACATTATTTCCAAACTATCTTTTCGTTAAATTTAATCCTGAAGAGATCCATACCACAACGATACGCTCAACCAGAGGTGTTAGCCATTTTATTCGATTTGGCCTCTATCCTGTGATCGTACCAGATAATATTATTAATGAGTTAAAATTTGCATCTAAACAAGAAATTATTGCACCCAAGACACCAGTATCAGGTGACATTGTCGTCATTACTGAAGGTATTTTTGAAGGCCTAAAAGCAATTTATTCAGAACCTGATGGTGAAAATCGTTCAATTATTCTTCTTAACATTCTAAATCAAAATATACCTAAGCTAATCGATAATAAGCAATTTAAGAAAAGTAATTAATTGTAACCAAAAAAACAACATCTTAGTCTATTATTTTATCCGTATTTTCATCATCTGCTACCTTTCGCCTCTTACCAACGTAGAATCGTGACAATAACAAACCCAATTCAAATAACAAATACATTGGCACTGCCAATAGTGTCTGAGAAAATACATCTGGTGGCGTCAAAAACATACCGACAATAAATGCACCGACAATAATATAAGGACGCTTACGTTTTAAAGATTCTGGCGTTGTTACACCTGTCCAACAAAGTAGAATAATGGCAACTGGAACTTCAAATGCTGCACCAAATGCCATAAACAGGGTCATAACAAAGCTAAGGTATTTACTAATATCTGGAATAAAATTCACACCTTCCGGTGTGGTTTTTACCAAAAAACCAAATGCTAAGGGAAAAACCACAAAATAGGCAAAAAGCATTCCTAAGTAAAAAAGTACACTACTCGAGACCAGTAAAGGTAACATTAAACGCCGTTCATGTTTATAAAGCGCTGGCGCAATAAAAGCCCAAAGCTGATATAATATCACTGGAATCGAAATAAATACTACCACCATAAACGTCAGTTTAATCGGAGTAAAAAAAGTTGATGCAACATCGGTTGCACTCATGCGAGAACCGACTGGTAGCTGTTCAATCAACGGAGCAGCAACCAAGTGATAGATATCATTGGAAAAATAGACCAAGGCAAGAAAAACCACTGTAACAGTAAATAGGCTATAAAGAATACGTCTACGTAATTCAATTAAATGGCTAATAAGTGGTTGAGGATTATCAATAGACATGGACTAATATTCACCGTTTGTTTTATCAGTGCGCTTTTTTACCTCTGCAGCGGCAAATTTGAGCTCATTTTTATTTTTAGAAGTACTATTTGACTCTGTTACCAATGGTCTAGTCTGTGCTAGCTGCTGCTGTTTATTGACAATAATATGTATTGCTTCATTGGTTTTGCGGCTAGTATTTTCATCAAGCTCACTGGTAAACGCTTTTACTTTAACCAATTCTTGTTCGATACGATTACTCGATGATTGATAATTTTTCTTTAGTAACTCAGTAGACTCTCTCAATTCTTCCATCGATTGCTTAAGTTCCGGCGAAAGAGATTGCAATTGCGCTTTTTCTTCAGCCTTCTTCAACGTTTCTTGCAACTCCTGCAATTTCAATTCTTGAGAAAGTTCATGTTGCACGTTAGCAGCCAATGAGCGCAACGCACGTATCCAACCAGCAACTGTTTTAACGGCTATTGGCAAACGCTCTGGACCAAGAACAACCAGGCCAATAGCCATAACCAATAATAGTTCACTAAAACCAATGTCAAGCACGGTTGATACCTACTCTTTAATCTTCTTACTTTCAGCCGTTTCTTTTGTCTGAGTGTTAGTCGTTTTTTCAGTAATATTTTTCGGTTTAAAGTCAGCATCATCATGATGTTTCTCTGCTTTGTTGCTACCATCGGTTTTACTGTGATCATCACTCATCGCTTTTTTGAAGTTTTTTAATGACTCCCCCAAATCTGAGCCGAGTGAACGTAACTTCTTAGTACCAAAAATCAGAACAACTAATAAAGCAATAATAAGAAGCTGACCGGGACTACCAAATGTCGCCATAGCAATTGTTGTTCCCATTAATATATACCTCTATGAAATTAGGTTCAACGATATTGATTCCATTATATACAACTAACTTTATGTAAGAAACAGACAGATCGAAAGATAAATTTGTTTAAAAACAAACTTTAGCCAATTTTACGTGTTCGATACCAACCCAAACCCCATGAAACTATACCGAAAGATATAAATCCAATGGCAGCAATATTCGAATCAAAAATTTGAAACAAGGTACCACACAACAAGCAAGTTGCTCCCATTCCTAGTGAATATTGGGCTTGACGTTGCTTAATTTGCTGTCCTTGTAACTGGTTAGCGAATTTATCCAAACCATCTTGTAAATATTTATGCTGCTTAAGTGCCCCATATATCAGATCGGGAATTTCTGGCATTTTTTCTGCCCAATAGGGAGCTTTTTCCTTAAAAGCATGAATAATAGCCGTTAACCCCATCTGTTTGTGTAGCCAATCTTCAAGAAAAGGTTTTGCCGTCTTCCAGAGATCCAGTTGCGGATAAAGTTGTCTGCCCAAACCTTCAATATATAGCAAGGTCTTCTGGAGTAATACTAATTGAGGCTGAACTTCCATATTAAAACGACGAGCGGTATTAAATAAATTGAACAAAATATGACCAAAAGAAATTTCTGCGAGTGGTTTCTCAAAAATCGGCTCACAAACTGTCCGAATGGCAAATTCAAAATCTTCGACATTAGTATCTGCTGATACCCACCCCGAATCGACATGTAATTCAGCTATCTTACGGTAATCACGATTAAAAAAGGCGATAAAATTTTCTGCTAAGTAACGTTTATCTTCCTTATTGAGTGAACCGACGATACCACAATCAATGCTGATATATTGTGGATCTTCCGGATGCTCTCGACTAATAAAAATATTGCCCGGATGCATATCAGCATGGAAAAAGCTATCGCGAAAAACTTGGGTAAAAAAGACTTTTACGCCACGCTCAGCTAATAACTTCATATTAATTCCTTGTCTTTTCAATTCGTTAATATCAGAAACAGGGATACCATAAATGCGCTCCATAACCATAAAGTTTTCTCGACAGTAGTCTGAGTAAACTTCGGGTATGTAAAGCATGGAACTGTTTTCAAAATTACGTCTTAATTGAATGGTGTTTGCCGCTTCACGCAACAAATTTAATTCATCAATTAATGTTTTTTCATATTCTCGAACAACTTCTCGCGGGCGTAAACGTCGTCCATTAAGTAAGAGTGGGATCCAATTAGCCAGTCGATACATTAAGCTTATATCTGCTTTAATAACCGGCAATATATCTGGACGAATGACTTTAATTACAATCTGTTTATTATTTTGTTTTAATTTTGCGTTATGCACTTGAGCTATAGATGCAGAAGCTAAAGGAACCTCATCAAAATCGTCAAACCAACTCTCAAGAGAGCCACCTAAGGACTGTTCAATATGTTGACGAACCAAGCGTCCATCAAAACTGGCAACTTTATCTTGTAATAATGCTAATTGGTCAGAAATTGTTGGTGGAAAAAGATCACGCCGAGTAGATAGCATCTGACCAAATTTAATCCAAACTGGGCCTAAATCTTGTAACGCTAAGCGTAAACGCTTACCAAGGGATTTGTCTGGGTGCTTATTTGATAACCAAAATAAACAATGGCGCCCAACCCTTAGTGGTAAAGTAAATTTAATTTTGGGAATGAATTCATCTAAACCATAATTTAGAAATACTCGAACGATAAAATAGAGCCGTTTAATTTCTCCTGGTCTCATATTTCTCCTCCAATATAGCCAAACGCTGTTCCAGCTTTGAAATATCTTCTACCACTGTCTCAACCTTATCAGCAAAACTTAGCATTTCCAATGTATTAGGAGACATTCGCCACTCTTCCACCAACATATCTTTAAAATGACTCTTTTGTTGATTTAACAACCTATTTATGCCAACTATGCCTTTTTTAACCCAGCGGCACATCCCTTCAGCAATAACATCACCAACATAAGGAGCAAGATAATGAGCAGGATCCGATTCAGCCGCATCAAGTAATGCAGACCAATACTGCACAACTTGCATATCACCTTCTATAACAATCTTACCATCATTAATCAGCACTGAAAGCTGTTGTTTATCTTTAAGATGCAATAACGTTACTAACGCAGTTTTTATCACACAATCTGCCGGCGTCGACCACTGGCTTACCACATCAACTCGTTGAGCGGAGAAAATAAGTATCAATGATTGAGATAATTCTTTTAAATCAATAGCAAGCACTTTGCCTATCAACCTTACTCTGGCTGATTTTAACGCCACTTCCCGATAGAAAAATTTATTCAATATATACTGTAAAACTGAAACTATGCCAGCATGTAATACAGGTACATTCAAATAACTTTTTATTGATGAGGTAGCCATTTTAAAATTTGAAACCTCTATGTAGTGCAACAATTCCACCCGTCATATTAATATAGAAAACTTGTTCAAAGCCGGCTAACTCCATGATTGCTTTTAAAGTGTCTTGATCTGGATGCATACGAATAGATTCTGCCAAATAACGATAACTATCAGCATCATTGACTATCATTTGACCAACACGTGGTAAAATATGAAAAGAATAGGCATCATAGGCTTTAGATAAAGCTGTAAAAATGGGTTTTGAAAACTCTAATACTAATAAACGGCCACCTGGTTTTAATACCCTAAACATCGATTTAAGCGCTTTATCTTTATCTGTAACATTACGTAAGCCAAAAGAAATACTAATACAATCGAAGTAATTATCAGGGAAAGGTAATTGTTCAGCATTAGCCTGGACATAACTAACATTGCCAACAATACCCAGATCACGGAGCTTTTCACGCCCCATTTTTAACATAGAATCATTGATATCGGTCAGCACCACTTCCCCTTTTTCACCAACCATTTTGGCAAATTTAGCGGTCAAATCCCCAGTGCCACCAGCAAGATCTAAAATATACTGGCCACGGCGCGCACCACTGGCTTCGATGGTAAAACGTTTCCAAATTCGATGGATGCCTAATGACATAAGATCGTTCATAAGGTCATATTTCGCTGCCACCGAATGAAAAACAGCCGCAACCATATCCGCTTTCTCAGCTTTGGCTACTTTACGAAAGCCAAAATCAGTGGTTTCTTTAGTTGGATCTACCATATTTACGCTCATTTAATCATTAAAATAATCGAAAGAGTAATAATATCCTATCACAAGATGTTATTTAATCACGATTTAGTAGTCTGTTTGCCAAATTCAGTATCAATCGGCCGTTTAACTTCTATTCCCAATTCTTTTAAATTTTCTGCCTGACTGATCAAATTACCTTTTCCTTCTACCAATTTTTTGATCGCCGATTGATAGTTCAACTGTGCTTTATTCAAACTGTGACCTAAGACCTGGATATCATCAACAAACAGCCGCATTTTGTCATACATTTTGGCGGCACGTTCTGCTATAACTTGAGCATTTTGACTCTGTCGTTCATAACGCCACAAGTTATTAATTGTACGTACTGCCACCAACAAGGTTGATGGGCAAACGAGCAAGATGTTATTTCGCAAACCTTCGTCAATAAGTTCAGGTGCTTCACGTAAAGCAATCAAATAAGCAGGTTCTAGTGGAATAAACATTAATACATAATCTAACGATCTTAAACCGTCTAATTGATGATAATCTTTTCGTCCAAGTTCTTTTATATGATTACGAACGGAATTAACATGCTCTCGCAATGCAGTCGCTCGCTGTTGTTCATCTTCACTATTAAAATAGTGCTCATAAGCCGTCAGTGACATTTTAGCGTCGATGACAACATCTTTACCTTTTGGTAGACGAATAATCACATCCGGCTGATAACGACTATTGCTGCTATTAATACTCACTTGAGTTTCAAATTCATGCCCCGGCCTTAAGCCAGAAGACTCTAATATGCGGGAGAGGATTGTCTCACCCCAATTTCCTTGAATTTTATTATCGCCTTTAAGTGCTTTCGTCAGATTAATGGTTTCTTTTGCCATTTGCACATTTAATTGCTGAAGCTTACGAATTTCATGGGCCAGAGTATGACGCTCACGCGCTTCCTGACTAAAACTCTCATTTACCTGTCGGCGAAAACCATCCAATTGTTCACGAAAAGGGGTTAATAATGCAAGCAAACTCTGGCGGTTCTGCTCAGAAGCCCTACGTTCATTTTGTTCAAAAATACGATTGGCTAAATTCTCAAATTGAACATTTAACCGCTGCTCACTATTGAGTAACAGCCGCTGTTTTTCTTCAAAAGCCAGCCGTGTCTCTTCAAGCCGAGTGATGACTTCACGTAATTCAACTTCTTGATTACGATTAATTTCCCTTTGTGATCTTAATTCTTGGTCACGATGCTCACACTCAATTTTCCAATATTCTAGATGGGCGATTTTTTCCTCATAGCTAGCCTGAATACTATAACAGTCGCGTAGTTCAGATGCTTTTTTATTCATTTTTTGCACAAAAATCAGCCAGATTAAACTACCACCAAAGAGTGTGCCGGTAAGAAATCCAATAATTACATATAATAACTGAATATCCACCTTGGTTTCCTTAAAATAGTCTTTATTTTATAAAGTAAGTTAGTAGTATACTGTATAAATGTCCAGAATAAATTTCGCTTATTTTTAGGCATAAACAGCATTACTCTAAAATTTAAATACTATTTTACCCCATCCATTGAGCAAACCAACGTAAACCAAATGCCCCTGGTGCTAAAATACCAAATGCCCACACCACTGCCGAAAACAAATTAGCTAGCTGGAAATGATGTTTTGGCATAGCACAAATGCCTGCGACTAATGGGATCACTGCCCTTAATGGCCCAAAAAAACGGCCAATAAAAACACTCCATATTCCCCAGCGGTCAAAAAAACGATGTCCCCTATCTAGTACTTCAGGACGACGAGAAATTGGCCACATATGGCGTACGCGGTTCTTATAGTGAAATCCAAACCAAAAAGAGAACCAATCGCCAAAAAAAGCACCACAGGTTGCAGCTAACCATATTGGTAAAAAAGCGAGTCCATTATCGTCAATTAATGCACCTAAACCAAGCAATATCACCGTTGCTGGTAGTAATAATGAAATGAAAGCCAATGATTCGCCAAAAGCTAATAGAAAAACAATAAAGATAGCTAATATCTGATGATGGCGGGCAAATTCGGTAATAACATTAATGCTCTCAGACAATGTCAATTTACTATTCCTATTTTAGTTAAATTTTTGTTACTATTAAGTCGATAATAATGTAAATTAATAACAGCGTACAATATAATAACGTTGTTTGTTCAATTTATAAAAGGATAAATTTAAGTTATCTTATTCTATGCTATTATCAGGCGGTTAACATTAATTGATTTAGTAAAAAAACAAAATAAGAAAATTATCCGTCAATTTATCAAAATAAAAATTATTGAATAACGTTAGATAATAAAAAAATAAACGAGTATTACTTAAGATAAATAAAGAAGCGATTTAATAAAATAAATAATTCACATAAATTTATGAAAATTTTTATAAAAGAACAAAAAGTTACACTCGTTTTGCTGAAAAAATAGTAAAAGTTTGTAGCACTAATTAATTCAGTAATCGGCACGCAGCATCAACAACAATCGCTAAAACATTTGCTTCGATTTTACGTAATAATGTTTCATCAGGCATTTCCTGTTGCATACGGTTAACAATCATCCCCGGTGATCATACCAGCTGATAATCCTTGGCTAGAACACATAATCAGTAAGGTGACCAACTCCATTTCATAATTAATTACTCTCATCTTTTGCCATTCTTCCATTGATCCCTGAAAACGACAAACAACACAACCGCTAAAGGTATCATAACGCTCTCCTAACTAGGATAAAAAGTATCCGAGGAAGCTGTAATATCAATATGGGTTGGTATACCGGCTGCTTTAGCCGCCTCATACAGTGCATTGGTAAAGCTAAAATCAGCTATCACAGGATATTCTAAAGGTGCAAAATACAAGCTGGCACAATCGAGACAGGCCGCTCCGGTTGTAATTAGTACATCACCAACATTGATATTTTTTTAAATAGCGCTGGTAGTGCCAATACGAAGAAAAGTACATATTCCCAATTGTGCTAATTCTTCCACGGCAATAGAGGTAGATGGGCCACCGATTCCTGTCGAACAAATAATAATCAGTTTACCATTAGTTCAGCATACCACAAGGTAAATTCACGTAAAGAAGCCAGATATACCGAGTTATCCATTAATTTTGCAATTTTGGCGACGCAATTTGAATCACCGGGTATAATAACAATGCCAATATGGCTATAAACAAAATATGAGCAAATTATTTATGCTAATTTGATCATATCCTATTTTTAATAAATAAAAATCACTCGATTAATTAAAAGAATCAGGTAAATCTTTTATACTTTTGTTGTATTTTTGGCGCATAACTCACTATTATTAACTCATGACTAGCAAAAATTTTGATAATTTCTAACCTTGTTGAATTTAAAGGTTGGAAAATACTAATCATTTAACCAATTTTTATGTTGCAAGAGGGTTATCATGGGATTATTAGATCAACTTACCAGTATGGTTGGTGGTGAAAAATTTAATCAATATAAAAATATTCTAAGCTGGATTGAAACACAAGGTGGCATCCGTGGCTTAATTGATAAATTTGAACAGCAAGGCTTTGGTGGCATTATTCAGTCCTGGATAAGCTCAGGTGAAAACTTACCTATAAGTATGGATCAAATTAGCTCAATATTTGGTTCAAGTAATATTTCTGCCCTAGCCAGTAAAGTAGGTTTAAATTCAGAACAAACCTCTTCTTTAATCGCTGAGTATTTGCCTAAATTAGTTAATATCGCAACGCCAGATGGCAATATACCAGACAAATTAGATTTAACATCGATTAGTATGAAATTACTAAAAAATAAACTATTTGGTAGTTAATTATAATTGCCCATCACTGTTAAAATGGGCAATTGTGCTTATTTTGCGGGGCTATTTCTTCACCCTGGACCAATAATAAGCGTTCAATCTGGCTGGCCAAAGTCGAGCGATAGAGCCAATGTTGATGCACCCAGAGTGATAATAGAAGTAAACTACTACCCATACTAAAGCTTATCCAATCTGAATGATGCTGCCAGAGAACAAAATTGACCAATAATCCGGCTGGCACTAGCATATTATTCATAATTGCCAAAGTGCCTGCATCTACCTGAGTCGCTCTATAATTCCACATAAAACAACCAATACCAGAAGCACCCACTCCCAACCAAAGCAAGGCGACCCACTGTATTTTGGTGGTCAGTAATTTAATGGCGTCACCAAATATAAACCAACTTAGCACCGCCACTATACAAGCGCCGATATAGAACCAGGAAAATACTTGCTGTTGTGGGATAGGATAAACTTCCATCATTTTTTTATAGCCAACTTGGCCAATGGCAAAGAAAATATTGGCTAATTGTACATAAAGTAAACACAGCCGAAAAGATCCACTCAAATGATCATAGCGAATGATAGCTGTGCCAATCACTGCTAAAACTGCACAAATAAATATCCCCAGCGTAAATGCTGCTTTCCTAGTGGATCATAAAATAAAGTTATATAAAGGGGAGTTAAAACGGTAAAGAGTAAAAATTCTACTACACTAAGGATAGTTATAAGCTCGAAAAACAAATAGATACATGATTCCTAACTAAAAAGAACCAACTAGTATATAAAGTAAAATAATTTTTAACGTCAAACCACACCAACGTAGAAAGTGTAAAAAAAACCATGGCCGCTAACGTAACACAGACTAAAACTGCAAACCAACTATCAACCTGTCCAGCTAAATATTCACCGATTAAACTAAAAGACGCTGCCCATAGCAACGTCGTAATAACTAGCAATCCCATGGTTTGTCTCTTAATTCCTTAATGTTCTTTATCAACCAATAAAGCTTCCATCAAATCAAGATCTAATAATAACGTGCGCATAGTTTCATTACTGATCTCTTTTGTGGCACGTAGGTGATATAACTCTGCACGCTCTGCCCGTAACGCCGTTAAACGAAAGCGACGCTCCAAATCTTCTACCAGCAAATTATGTTCCATCTCATCCTGACCAGCGGTTCTGCGACGTAGATAGCCAGTAACTCGGGCGGCAACTTCACTAATAACTTCGGGATCAAGCGCTTCTTGGGCATCGGCCGAAAGACGCTCTTCCATTTTATTCAAGCTGACAATAGCCACTTTTGCCATCGCTGTTTTGGCCATTCGCATCTCATTAATATCTGCCTGTTTGTCACCCACTTTGAAGTTATGCAATAAAAGAGGCAAAGCCAGCACACCAATAAAAATCGACAACATAATCACCCCAGCTGCAATAAAAACTAACTGATAACGAGCAGGGAAAAGGGTACCATCGGTAAGAAATAACGGTATGGAAAGGACACCGGCCAAAGTAATTGCGCCGCGTATCCCGGCAAAAGAAGCCAGCCACAATTCACGATAGGTGTAAGAGGCAAATTGTAACGGCCGCTTTTTTAAAAACAGTCGACTAAATCGCTTCATCAACCATAACCAGCTAAACCTTAACAATAATAAAGCGGTGTAAATAATGATAACGGTGACAAATAACATCCAGGTTTCAACACTGGGATCCAGCTCGGCTTGAATAACAGACGTTTCCCAGATACCTGGTAACTGCAAGCCAAGCATGATAAAAACTAAGCCATTAAAGACAAATTCTAGCATCGACCAGACATTATCCGATCTTAACCGCATGGCTAATGGTGCATTGCGGATCACACCGGCTTTACTAATTGTCATACCGGCAGCGACAGCAGATAAAATACCTGAAAAACCAATATGCTCGGCGATCAGATACGAGGCAAAAGGCAATAGTAACATTAAAATCATTTGGGTTGCCGGATCATCTCCACTCCATCGACTCATTATGCGCAGTGATTTACTATAAATCCACGTCACCGCGATACCGGTCAATAAACCACCCACTGCGACTTTAAAAAATCCAAGTGTAACACCAGACACAGTAAAGACCATCGTTCCCATGGCAATAGCGACAGTAAATTTTAATGCCACCAAGCCCGAAGCATCATTCATCAATGCTTCGCCTTCTAACACGCTCATCATCCGCTTTGGTATACGACCTCGACCAACAATAGAGGATAGTGCTACGGCATCAGTAGGAGAAAGAACCGCTGCTAGAGCAAAGGCAACAATAAGGGGAATACCGGGTAATAGCCAATAAATCACATAACCGATTCCCACTACCGTCACCAAAACCAGGCCTAGAACCAAAATAAAAATTTCACGTCCATTTTGAAAAAATTCACGCGTTGGCGTTTTCCAACCATCAACAAATAATAAAGGCGGGATCAGAAGCACCAGAAAAAGTTCTGGATCAAAATCAACATGCAAACCAAAATGCGGCCACGCTAATAGTGCTCCGATTGCAATCTGCATAATAGGTAGCGGTATGCGAAACGGAATAACTTTTGTAATAAGCCCTGATACTGAAACCACCAAAATCAAAATGAGGATCGTAAAAAATATTTCCATATTATCCTTACTGATAAGTTTGAGTTAAAAATCGAGCAAAGTGCTACTATGCTTAATAGATATTGATAGAAAATAAGATAGTGCTATTAAAAGAGTAAACTAGCCATCAACATAACTACGACATTTCGCCATATTCTACCCTCAACAACCAACTATCAGGAGGAAATATTTTCGACTTTAAGATTAATCGTATCAGTTAATGTGTGTTCTATTTCACGCTAGAATTAACTCCAACGTTGATTAACTTAAATAGACAGACCACTAATATAAAAAGTGACTAACATTATGGCGATTAACACGGTACTCATATTTAATTTACGCCACTCTCCGGCACAGAAACGACCAATCACTAAGCTAGCAAAACCCAGCATGATACCGATAACAATATTGCAGGTTAAAACAATGAATACCACAAAAAGTAAGTCGGCTAAAGCATTAACAAAGTCATTAAAATCCAATTGTGCAACATTACTCAGCATTAGCAAACCTACATACATTAATGCCGGTGCAGTGGCATAAGACGGTACAAATAAGATAAGGGCGATAAAAATAAAATTAACAAAACAGCAAGCCAACCACTACCACCGTTAATCCGGTTTTGTCATCAGCGGCTGTACCTGCTGCCGATTTTATGTAAACAGCAGAGGGAGAAGCACCAATAGCACCAGCAAAAATACTGCTAACCGAGTCTGCTGTTAACACTTTACTACCGTCAATAATTTGTCCGTTTTTGTCTAACAGATTGGCTTGACCGGCTACCGTCCGGATCGTGCCTGTTGCATCAAAAATAGCGGTCATGACTAACGCCAATAAACTGGGTAAAACAACCGGCGATAGTGCACCAACAATATCCATGCTAAATAATAATGACAAACCGTCTTCACCTAGGGTTGACAATTTAAAGAAACCTTAGTATTTCACTTGCAGATCAAAAATTAAGCCAATAATAGAAATTGCAATGATCACCATTAATACCCCGCCTGGCATTTTTCTTTTTTCCAAACCAAAAATAACAGCTAAACCGATCAGCGTCATAATCACAGGAAAAGAAGTAAACTGACCAAGTGCAACCGACAAGAGGCTACCGATTTTTTACTACCAAACCAATACTATTGGTGGCTATCAATAGCAAAAATAGCCCGATGCCAATTCCGGTCGTGGGCAATCTCCTTTGGCATACTGGGTAGAATAAAGCCACGTACGTCAGTAATGGAGATAAAAGTAAATAAACATCCCATTAAAAAAACGGCTCCTAAAGCAACTGTGGAATGCTTACTTGTTGACTAAGAATCAGGCTGAAGGCGGTAAATACAGTTAATGAAATGGCACAACCAATTGCCATCGGTAAATTAGCCCATAATCCCATTAATAATGAGCCACATCCTGCCACTAGGCAGGTAGCAATAAAAATTGCTATGGGTAGAAAACTAGCTTGGCTTAGCATAACTGGTACCACAATAACAGAATAGACCATAGCTAAGAAGGAGTTAGCCTATCAGACATGTTGATCCTCTGCTTAGAAATTCAGGGTAACTTTCAACTATAAAAGAAAACGGTTGCGTCAAAAAATAAACAATTTCAATTATACGCAATCACTTGCTTTTATAAAAAGAAAAAGAGAGATTTTTACTGGCGCAATTATCTGGTGATCTGTAAGACAACAATCAAGCATTTTTCACGATAAATATTATCAACAGCGTTTTTTGTTATAGAGGATCAGGCAAATCTTTTTGTTTATATTGTTAATAAAAAAATTGGCTTATTATCAGTACAACACATGATATTATTTTAATAGAAAAAATAATCACATTTATATGACTTTGCTACTTTTAAACCCAAAAGGCGATTAACATTTATGCTAATATGACTTATCGATGGTTATTATATTATACCAACCATTTAAGCAGATTATTAACATAAGTCATTGCTAAACTTGATTACAACAGTATTTCTAATTAACTAATTTAATTCCATGACAATAATAAAAAACTACTCTTTATCTAAAACAGATATCAAAACGCTATTTGGCTTCTTGCTTTTTCTATTGATTTACCTGCTGCCAGGTATCTTTGGACATAATCCCTGGAAGCAAGATGAAAATTATAGCTTTGGTATTATACAAACCATGTATGAAACAGGTAACTGGCTGATCCCAACTAACGCTGGTCAACCTTTCATGGAAAAACCGCCACTTTATTATTGGCTAGCAACCATTACCACCCATCTTTTTTTCCCCTTGTTACCACTACACGATGCAGCCAGAACTGCTACGCTAATTTTTTCTACCTTAAGCTTATCTTTTTTTGTCTTACTAGCTCACCGTTTTTTTGGCGCTCCCCACTTTTCTGATCATCGCATCTGGATCGCTCTGGCGTTATTCACTTCAGCGCCTGGTATACTAAGGCATAGTCATGATATGTTTACCGACACCGCTTTGATCACAGGAACCATTATTGGTTTATATGGTTTATTAGGTCTCATCAAGCAGGAAAAAAAACTATTTTCTACCCTTTGGTTAACTGCCGGCACCGTTATTACCATGCTATCAAAGGGAGTTTTTATCCCAGGCTTAATTTGGATCTGTGTAATTCTGGCACCTATCTGTTTAAAATCATGTCGAAATAGACGCTATTACTTTCTGTCTATTATTGCTGGCTTTTTATCTTTGTGTTTTATTTTACCCTGGCCAATTTTACTTTTTCATGATAGCCCCGAGCTTTTTAAAG
Organism: Arsenophonus sp.; assembly: GCA_045399315.1. Classification (GTDB taxonomy): domain Bacteria; phylum Pseudomonadota; class Gammaproteobacteria; order Enterobacterales; family Enterobacteriaceae; genus Arsenophonus. Next base: position 9,809 of record DAYVGO010000054.1, on the reverse strand, counting down.
TTTGGTTCTGGGATAATAATATTGGTCGTTTTTTAGGTTTTTCAGTAGAACAATTGGGGGCCAAAGCAAAAGCCTTTCGTATACCAGAAGCAATTCTTCTTTTCTCTTTACCATCTGGTATATTAGCGGTTATTTTTATTGTAAAACAACCACTAAAAAACCTAACAAACAATGCGCTTTTTTTACCCACCAGCTTTGTAATACTCGGTGTAGTTTTACTACAAATTTCCGCCTCTGGTCGCGCTTTATATTTATTACCTTTTATTGCCCCTATGGCATTATTAGCAACTTGCTGTTTTTGTTTATTACCAACACAACTATATAAAATCGGTTATTACTTTAGCCAAATATTGTTCTCCTTGCTCATCCCGTTAATATGGATTTGCTATTGGTTGTCCTTCTCAAGTGAACACCGTCAATTGCTGGCAATTTTTAGTCAATGGTTACCAAGCGGCTATCAACCTCACTTTTCTCGGTTAGCCTTTTTATTTGCATTAACCATCACGCTAATCTGGCTGTTTAAAAAACGTTTGTTGGCTAAGCAACTGGCTTTAAAATCCGCCCAAATTTGGTGTCTGGGACTAACTGTTATCTGGGGATTAGTCTTCTCACTATTTGTCGGCTGGATAGATTATGCTAAAGGTTATCAAAATGTGTTTGCCGATCTAAAACAGCATATTGCCACTGAATTTCTCTCTACCGACTGTATGGTCTCCCATGAAGTGGGTGAATCAGAAGCACCAATGCTTTACTACTACACCGGAATTTTACATCAATCACAATATCACTATGAAACACCACCTCATTGCCGTTGGTTTCTCGATCTTTCGAAAGAGGTTAGAGCTCCCCCCTCTGGCATGGAAATATTCTGGATCGGCCACCGTCCTGATGAAACAGAAGAGAATTTAGTGCTGTATAAGAAAATCGATCATTGATTAAGCCAGTTATCGTTATGATTTAAAACCACTATGGATTGAGTAGTGGTTTTAAGTTGTTGTGTTACACAATGAATCCCCCCCCCTGCCTCCAATAGCTATGGCATCAATATTAACCGTAACAATTTTACGATTGGAAAACAGTCAGCTGATAACCCAATAATCAAAAGAATAAGGATCATTTTCCAGACTAATAATAATGCTGCCATCATTAATAAAGCGGGCGTAAAAATCGATATGGCCATCGGTAATATCATAACCTTTGATACCTTTTAACCAAATAATATCCGTCAGTCCTAAATGTGTTTTTAACTGATATTCGATTTCCTGACGATTGCAATCAGGATTACGATCACTATTTAAGATGGAGCTTTCGGTAAATATCCCTAATTCTGAACCATTTACCTCAATACTACCATCTTCAATAGTAATATTCGCTTTAATTAATTCGCTTTTTGTGTAATTGACCATCATAATCCGCTAAATTCTGTTGTAGTTTAGGAATTAATTGTTTTGGCCAAATTGTTGTAGACATAGCATAATGACATCCAAGTGCAAGTATATGCCTGCGATTCGTGAGGAAAATAATACATTTTTCACCTATCCCACTAAAATAGCTTAACAACGAATTTAATAGCTAATATCAACCTCGACCTATAGTTAACCAGCAAAAGCCTTTTATTTCTTGCTATAAGATAGATAGACTAATCGGTCTAAAAATTATTGTCTACTGTTTTGGAGATCAATATGACTGAGCTAACGGAAAAACAACACGCTAAAAAAAACAGATTATTACCGCCGTGATCCACTGTTTTGTCGAAAAAGGATTTCATGCCACTTCAACGGCTGAAATATGCAAAGCGGCCGGAATGAGTCCTGGTAATCTATTCCATTACTATCCAACCAAAAATGCCATTATTGAAGCCATTGTCTTACAAGATCAGGCTGATTTTGCCAAGTTACTGAATATCGAGCCGGCAACCGATTCTGCCATTGTAACTGTTATCACTATTATGACCGGGCTACTACAACTTTATAATGAACCAATTTATGCCCGGTTAAGCCTAGAAATTATTGCTGAAGCTAGCAGAAACCCTGCAATTAATAAGATTTTTGTTGAAAATAAGAAAATTGTCAGACAGCGGCTGATTGATATCTTACAATACAGAGTTAGTAAGGGTGAAATTGATCCACAATTATCAATTGAAAATACCACTTTCTGGTTGATGATAATCACAGATGGCGCAATCGGACGTGATATTATGGAGCCAGAGTTCCATTTGGCCAATCGCCTAGAGACATTTATCTATATGATCAAAAAAATACTAATACCAATTAAATAAGCACCAACCCAATAAACGGCAGGTAGATAAAAGCTAAGGTATTAGCATTCGATAACTTTGGCTTTGGTAATATAGGAGTTTAGATGAATCAGTTGTTACCCAATTTGACAGTGTCCTGTAATAAAATGCAGCTCAAACTGACTGACTGCTAAGGCAAATTGCGGACGTTAACGACTCAAACACGGACGCAGCTCCGTTGCATCCGAGTACTTTAACTAGTTAGATTTTGTAATTTTCGTTTCAGTGGATGATAATTTTCAACTACTTTTTCAACCTCCTCAACAGTGAAGCCAATAACGTTCAAAAAGTGCAAATTGAATATAGCTTCCATTTTAAAACAGAGAATCCAAAGCTCTCGTCCCTTTACGAATTCACCTTCTAAGTATTCACTGTAATGAGTTAAGTAATTCCTTATATCTACAAATTTTTCTTACAAGCCTACTTCTTCCTTTACTTGTTCCAAGATGCTTTTTGAACGGCTTAATAAGCCTTTTAATCTCTGACCCAGATTAATTTCATTTATGCATTAATCTGTCTTTTAACCAGGCAAGATGATCATTTGGACACACTGTAAGAACGATGGATACCAGTGATTCGAAAATTTCTGGCTCCATTAACTTTTCATCGCTAGTCCTTCTATGGTAGGTTTCAAGCCCTTGTGCTAAGGCTAAAAACTTACCATCAAGGTATTTTTGAGCACCTGTTTTAGTTGAGAAATAATAAACTAAATGCAGGATATAAATATTCACAAACACTTATCCAATTGTTAAATACTTGCTGAACATTATCTTTGATAACACCATAACTAAATAGCATTTCATGCCAATTTCGTTTGGGCACTTTTTCAGAATATGGAATACTTTGATAATAGATTTTGATTGGAACAGAGTATTGTTTATCATCTCCGACGTCACGCTGTATTTCGGATGACATTGCTGAAACGTTTTTCATAGCAACGACTTCATCCATAGCAAAGCACATAAGGTTGGTAACCTTAAAGGCAATAGTTGTGAAGTCGCTCAGATCACGCAATTTTTTTGATTCGAGCGTAAGATAAGCTTTCTAAGTGATCTTTGCCTTTTTTAGACTTGGAAAACCAGGAAGAGTATGTGCGAAGCAAATTTCAAGCTTCATTCCATTATCAAGAATAAAGCCTATTTTTTCAGGTGGATTATAACTAACTTTTGCCGTTTTTCTTTCCATGTCGTAATCTACATTTATTCCACTGATCCCAATCCACTCATCCAGACAGTCTACTGCAAAGTAAAAAGTGTTAAAAGTTACAGACTCATCTCGATCCCATGCTGCCTCACTTAAGACTCTATGAACAAAAATCTTTGATTTTGAGATACCTCCAAACGAGAAACATTTTTGGTATAAAAACAGTTATCGAGGATTACTAGACCACCATTTTCAACATGGCCGATCATTCTATCTATATCATCATTTCTATTTAAAGAATCTAGGCTCTCATCAAAAAGACCAGCGATTTCTAACTCAATGCACCCACCATCACTGATTGAGAGTACTCCAGGTATTTTCTTATCTTCCTTTTCCGGCAGCCAGAGGTAGCCTGTTTTTTTATATTCTTCTTCAATTCTCACAAGATGGCCATTTTTAAATCTAACTTTTGTATATTTGGCTGGTATATTTACTATTTTTTCAGCGTTTATTATTTTTTAATTTTGCTATTTTTAATTATCTAAATTAGATTAATTATCTTTCTTTACCAACATATAACTCTACAAGCTATTACTAACAAATCGTACCTGTTTTCCAAAAAGCAAATACACTCTATATCTGTCCATTATATAAGTTTTAAGCCTACTTTTAACATTGTCCGGCCAAAGCAGATACTTTATAGTGGCATTGAGGATAATCATGGCGTTTCGTACTCGCAACGAATATCTTGATAATCGTTATTCTCGTGTCCAGACTCCGATTCTTTCATAAAATTCAGCAGTAAGTCAGAATCAAGTCCCTTATCTTCTCGTGAAATATCCATCTCCCTTTTTTCTTAAAAAAACAAAAGCCCCGACTACCGGAGCTTTCAAGAAAATACTTTCACTACAGTCTATGGTATTGCTCAAAACGGAATATCATCATCGAAATCCAGTGGTGGCTCACTGCTACTACTGGCTGGTGCAGCAACTGTGGCTTTATCTGAATGGGTGGCAGACGCTGATGCTGGCCCGTTATCACTAAACTGTTGGGCTTGTGGTGGTTGTTGCGGTTGTCCCCAGCCACCAGCTGGATTATTTTGTGACATGCCTTCTTGTGAGCCACCACGCACGCCTAACATTTGCATAGTGCCACCAATATTCACCACCACTTCGGTAGAATAGCGATCTTGACCATTTTGATCTTGCCATTTACGAGTCTGGAGTGAGCCTTCAATATAAATTTGTGAGCCTTTACGCAAATATCCACCTGCTACTTCCGCCAGCTTGCCAAAGATCACCACACGGTGCCATTCAGTCTTTTCACGCATTTCCCCGCTTTGCTTATCACGCCAACTTTCAGAGGTTGCCAGAGTTAGGTTCGCCACCGGACCACCATTTGGCATATAACGAATTTCAGGATCTTGTCCCAAGTTACCGATAAGTATGACTTTGTTAACGCCTCTACTGGCCATTCGATACTCCTGATGAATTAATTTTTTAGCCTAAATTTTAGTGTTGCTAGTTTAACATGCAAACACACTATTGAATATTGAAACTAAACTGTTTCAATTACGGTTTGCGAAACGCCTTAGAAAATTATACTGCAATATTGCTAAAATTTTTCCAACTTGGCGATTAAATTACATAACATGAGCGCCTATACTGTATATTCATTCAGCTCAAATTGTGTAATAATAAAACGTTTTATTTACTGTTTGAATGTGTTCTCATCCGGGATATGGTATATGGATAACATTGAAGTCAGAGGTGCGCGCACCCATAATTTAAAAAATATCAATTTAATTATTCCGCGTGATAAATTGATTGTTATTACTGGGTTATCAGGTTCAGGAAAATCTTCCCTAGCATTTGATACCCTGTATGCAGAAGGTCAGCGCCGCTATGTTGAGTCACTTTCTACCTATGCCCGGCAGTTTTTATCTTTAATGGAAAAACCGGATATTGATCATATTGAAGGGTTGTCACCAGCGATTTCTATTGAACAGAAATCAACTTCGCACAACCCACGCTCAACGGTAGGCACTATCACTGAAATCCATGATTATTTACGCTTGCTGTTTGCCCGTGTCGGCGAACCTCGCTGTCCGGATCACGATATTCCGTTAGCCGCCCAAACAGTTAGTCAGATGGTTGATAATGTGCTGGCACTGCCGGAAGGTAAGCGGCTAATGTTGCTCGCGCCTGTGGTCAAAGAGCGTAAAGGGGAACATATTAAGTTACTGGATAATCTGGCAGCTCAAGGTTATATCCGTGCCCGCATAGATGGTGAAGTTTGTGATCTATCCGATCCACCGAAATTAGAATTGCATAAAAAGCATACTATTGAAGCGGTCGTTGACCGGTTTAAAGTTCGAGCCGATCTGGCACAACGGCTGGCAGAATCGTTTGAAACTACGCTTGAATTATCCGGCGGTACGGCAGTTATTGCTGATATGGACCAGGCAATAGAATTAGTTTTCTCCGCTAATTTTGCCTGTCCCGTCTGTGGTTATAGCATGAGCGAATTAGAGCCACGTATGTTTTCCTTTAATAATCCTGCTGGCGCTTGTAGCTCCTGTGATGGGCTTGGTGTACAACAATTTTTTGATCCGGATAGGGTGATCCAAAACCAGGAGATTTCCTTAGCTGGCGGCGCAATACGAGGTTGGGATCGCCGTAATTTTTATTACTTCCAGATGTTACAGTCGTTAGCTAAACACTATCAATTTGATGTTGAAAACACGTTTAGCTCTTTAGATCCGGCTATTAAGCAAGTGATCTTATATGGCTCAGGTAAAAAATCGATTGAATTTAAATATCAAAATGATCGCGGCGATATTACGGTAAGATACCATCCCTTTGAAGGGGTGATCCATAATATGGAACGGCGTTATAAAGAAACAGAATCGATGGCGGTGCGCGAGGAACTGGCAAAATATATTAATAATCGGACATGTATTACTTGTCATGGTACCCGTTTACGACAAGAAGCCCGCTACGTGTTTATTGAAAATACCTCCCTACCAGAAATTTCTGATTTTAGTATCGGCCAGGCGATGACATTTTTCCAAACATTGCAACTCAGTGGGCAACGAGCGCAAATTGCGGAAAAAATTCTGAAAGAAATTAACGATCGTTTAAAATTCTTAGTCAATGTGGGATTAAACTACCTGACGCTTTCTCGTTCAGCTGAAACCTTATCGGGTGGCGAAGCACAACGCATCCGGCTAGCGAGCCAAATCGGTGCCGGTTTAGTTGGTGTCATGTATGTGTTAGACGAGCCATCAATCGGTTTACATCAGCGGGATAATGATCGATTGTTACAAACACTGCTGCATTTACGTAACTTAGGCAATACGGTTATTGTGGTTGAACATGATGAAGATGCGATCCGCGCCGCCGATCATATTATCGATATTGGTCCGGGAGCAGGCATCCATGGCGGACGCATTGTTGCTCAGGGCAGTTTGCAAGATATTATTAATAATCAAGATTCATTAACCGGTAAGTATCTTAGTGGCGAACGTAAAATCGCCATCCCAGCCAAACGGGTGCCAATCAATGCGAAAAAAACCCTGAAACTGATTGGTGCGCAAGGTAATAACCTAAAAAATGTTACGCTGGAACTACCTGTTGGCTTATTTACCTGCATTACTGGTGTTTCCGGCTCAGGCAAATCAACCCTGATCAATGATACGTTGTTTCCTATTGCTCAACGGCAATTAAATAAAGCCACTAATACTACCCCCACGTCTTATACTGATATCGAAGGCTTACAGTATTTCGATAAAGTGATTGATATTGACCAAAGCCCTATCGGCCGAACACCACGCTCTAATCCAGCCACCTATACGGGTGTATTTACGCCAGTACGTGAATTATTTGCCGGTGTACCTGAGTCTCGTGCACGTGGTTATACACCGGGAAGGTTTAGTTTTAACGTCAAGGGTGGACGCTGCGAAGCTTGTCAAGGTGATGGTGTGATCAAAGTTGAAATGCATTTTCTGCACGATGTCTATGTCACCTGTGATCATTGCAAAGGCAAACGCTATAACCGTGAAACTTTAGAGATCAAATATAAAGGCAAAAATATTCACGAAGTGTTAGAAATGACCATTGAAGAAGCCCGTGAATATTTTGCTGCTGTCCCGGCGCTAGCGCGTAAATTGCAAACATTGATCGATGTTGGGCTTTCCTATATTCGGTTAGGACAATCAGCAACAACCTTATCTGGTGGGGAAGCTCAACGGGTTAAATTATCACGTGAATTTTCCAAACGTGGTACTGGCCAAACGCTCTATATTCTTGATGAACCGACCACTGGTTTACATTTTGCCGATATTCAACAACTGTTGCATGTATTACATCAACTACGTGATCAGGGCAATACTATCGTGATCATTGAACACAATTTGGATGTCATCAAGACTGCTGACTGGATTGTTGATCTGGGTCCGGAAGGTGGCAGTGGTGGTGGCGAAATCTTATTCGCCGGTACCCCAGAGCAGTTAATAAAATGTAAGCAATCACATACCGCTCAATTTTTAAAACCGATCCTTAAACGCGGTTACTAATAAGCAACCCTGGCCAATATGGGATTGGACAATCACCCGGCTTTTTAGCCAGGCGTAATATTTATAGACAGCATTGTGGTAAACTACCATCAGACTGGAATATTTGCCATATAACAAACTATTTTTGTTACTCTCCCGGCTCCCTTGCTATACTGATTATGGTAAGCGGACATTATCTCATCTGAGGCATGTGGTTACTGCAACGCAAGTTACAAAAAAAGCTGACAGAATGGGAGATTCATGAGCAGCATAAACACTGTCTTCAACACTACGTATCTAAAATTAAGTAGCGTCAGCGCAAGTTCTGGCCTAATCTTTTTTACGATGATAATCTCGAGTTGAAATACAGCTTATGAGTCAAATTTTCAAAATAATTAGCTATATTATTAACCAACAAGCTGCGACGACCTGGCTTGGCCAACATGTCATTGATCCTTCTGTTATTTCTATGGATAAATTTTAATTTTCAAAGCTTATTGCTGTTTGAAAAAATAATACGCTTATATGCCGTTTCTGGCAGCATTTAGCCAAAGAAGGCGTTTATTATTCAGCATATTTTAGCCGCCTGTTTTTGTCCGCCATAGTTTTTTATCCCAGTTACAAAAAGCGAGTTTAACGCTTTTCAGCTCAATTTTTACAAACCCTATGCTACAATCTTGTGCTATATCTTATAACAAGCGATTAGTTTCTTTTAAAACAAAAATTACATTATTGAGTGATTATGTTATCTGCTAAAAAAATTAATAAATAACATAGTTAACACCAACAAAAAGAGAGTAATAAATGAATAATTTTGACAAACATGATTTAACTAATCTTGTTGGCAAACACCTCACATATACCTATGAAAACGGTTGGCAGCATGAAATTTACGTAAAAAATGACAACACCGTTGACTATTGGATCTGTAGTGGTTTAGCTGGTAACCGTTATGTAAATGATCAATATGCTTATATCGTACAGATCGTGCAAAATATTTACAAAGCATCGTGGATAGAACTGACCAGCACCAGTATTAGTGTGATTTTAAATCTTCGGATGCAATTGTTGCACTGCACTGTATTCTTTTCACGCTGGGTAATTGATGAACCATAAAAGACAGCTTGTTTTCAAAATAATCATATAGCTGAAATGGGGGCTTATCGTGCTGACGGGCTAACCTATCCTATTGAAATAATAGATGAATTTTCCACTATTACTAGTGTGTATGATTATAATTTAGATAACGAAAGTGTAATTACCTTTACTCCTAATCAGCTAGCAAAATAGCTCTCCAATACTCCATCTAGCACCTTGCATAACAGAAGGTATTGAACCTCCCCGGGTTTATTGAAGAGTTTTTATTCCTTTTACCTCTAACAACACTGGCAATCTTCAGTTTTTTCATTAGGCACTCTACTGTACATCTTGCCACAGCAAATCCTTCACGATTCATTTGTCGCCAAATTTTAACGGCACCGTACACACAGTAGTGCTCAATATAAACTCGTTGTATCTCTCTCATAAGCACTTCATCACGTTTAATCCAGTTACAACGTTCTCAGGATTTAAACGACAGCGCTGATGCGAGTAATATGTTGACAGGGCAATATACAGTTCACGGCATACTGGTTCGACCCCATGTTTTTCAATCAGGTTATCGAGAAGCGGCATCATTTTTTCCATTGGTGGTCGAGCTTCGCCTGAGTAAAATAAGCCGATGCTTTGCGTAGAATATCGTTACTTCGTCGTAACTCACGGTTTTCACGCTCCAATTCTTTTATCCTCTTGACTGACTATTTAGTCTCCAAGATT
>DAYVGO010000083.1:0-7916 GCA_045399315.1 Arsenophonus sp. | reverse complement strand
AGTCGTTATTTGTGAAATTGCCTCATTTAACAACAAGCACTCTTTAGGTGGTGTTGGGGGTTTGGGGATTTTAACCTTAACCATCTGTTTAGGTTTAACAACCGATTTCTTCGGCTGTTTTTTTACCGCCTGTTGAGGTTTCGCTTTTTTCCCCTGTTTTTTGGACGCAGCCTTCACCCAGACCTTTTTACGATACACAGGGGTACTTTGGGTCTGCTCTTTATGAGAAGCCTTTCTGGAGCGATTTAAGCTTAATTTTTTGCGTTCCGTCATGGTTTAATCTTTAAACAGGTTGTTCATTTCAGTATCAGTAAAACCAGTGGAAAATTTTACAATGTCTCTTTCCATGCCTTTCTCAAGAAGTTGGCGCGCTATCTTCATGGAAGCCTGTTTTTCTCCCTTTTGCATTCCCTCTTGAATACCTTCCTGACAGCCTTCTTGTCTTAATGCTTGAGCAATAGTCATCAGTGCTCCTTTGTGTTTCTCTGATTGTTTGGCTATCTCAGTAATAAATTATATTGGTTTCTTTGCATTACCTTCTTGGATAAGATAGTTAAACATAGTAATGATCTGATTATCCGTATAATAATTATATGACAACAGGTTAACAATGCTACCCAATAACTCAGTCATATCACGTCGCCGAATATGCTTTTGTATCAACTCTAATAACGCTATTCGTCGGTGCTGCATGATTTCACCATCATCTAAGGTGGCGATATCAGCAAATCTAAACGGTTGGGTATAAATACGTTCGGCTAATCTCCTATCTTCAAAACAGTTAAGTCAATTGGTAGTATACGGATATGGACTTCGTTCACCAGAACAAAATAAAACTGGAAAAACCAACGGGAGCTTTTTATTTCCAGCGTCCAAATGCTTCTACATGGCTGCCATACTATAACACATCAATCACCATGCGATGAGCTTATCGGGTGTTGACTGATGCTCAATTAAAACGTAGATATATCCGCTTCCCTTAATGGTGCTGACTGAATAAAATATATCGCTTTGGTAATGCCTCATATCTGCATCAATGAATGAGCCTGACTCTACCTTAATGCTGTCTAAATCACACAGTGCTTTAATCTCATCAGGCAACCAATATCAAAGAAGTCTTTCACCGTCTTTTTTCGCTTAAAAACTGCTTTAATACAACATCATGAGGCGTTGGTGTGAATTTCTTATTCATCTTGTAATATTCGCTTTTAATTTAGAAAAAATTTCAATTAAGAGAATTTGAAGGACAAGGTAAAAAGACCTTATCAACCATTATCTCTTTGCTAACTTCCTCAAAATCATCAACATCAATCACATATATTGTTGATGAGTTCTTTTGTACAAAGTAAAAATTAATCGGAGAAATGGAAAACTCATCAGGATTCTTATAACTCGCCTCCCCGACTTCCAGAAATGTTGCTAATCCTTTATCGATACAATAATCAGCCGCTTCATCATAAGTATCAAAAAACTGTGATGAATGTTGATGGTTGATATCAAATACCAAAAACGGTTTAACTACAAACGCATTGTTTTTTCGTTTTATATTTAACTTTTTCAAACTGCGTTTTTTAGTCATCTGATATTTTCACTGTTTACATAGCAAATTGCATAATAACAAACGAATAGGCTATATTGAATGGGCAAGCTTTTCATTACATACATAATAGTAATCCTTAATATCATTAAAAACACCTTGTTAACCTCATGGGGTGTTTTTTTACCTGAAAATTAAAAATTGATAAAACGCATTCTCAGTCACGAAAAAAAACCACACGTAAGGCGTTTTTTTAAAGAAAACGCCTCATAATTGATTACAGGAGATTTTAGAGGTTGATCTATGAGGTACTTCTTTTTTAATTTTTAAAATTATCACTCATTCAATTTTTTTAATTCCTGAGAGGCAATTTTAGTTTTCAGAAATCGGTCAGTGGGTTTCGTACGGTACTAAAAATACCTGTACAAAAATAATCAAATTGAGTTCTGTACAGGTATTTTAATTCGTACATGGTTTTCAGATGTATCTGCGTTATTTGACCGCTTCTTTCAAATCCTTACCCGCTTTAAAACTCGGTACGTTCGTAGTTACAATTTGAATGACTTTACTTGTTTTTGGGTTACGTCCTTCTTTGGCTGCTCTTGGCTTAACCTGAAAGCTGCCGAAGCCAATGAGTTGTAAGTCATTGCCAGACTTGAGTGCTTCTGTCACGGATTCAATGAATGCATTGAGTACATTTTCTGAGTCTTTCTTGGTTAGATGGTTTTTTTAGAGATTTTGTTGATGAGTTCTGTTTTGTTCATGCTGTGCCTGACTTAATGGATAAGTTAATACTAGTAATGCTAGCTGTAGCAGCTTAATAGTGTAATGTTTCAGAATTAATTAATTCAAAAAAGTCTTTTTAACTAAAACTGTTACGCTCGCCGCAAGTCTGTGACCGAGCTTAACGAGTGAGCAGACGAGGAAGCGGAATTTCATCTTGGCCACAAAAAAATTAGGTCACTATTTGGTTAAATATTAATCAAGTTAAAATTATTATTAACGATAAGTAAGTTGAAGTGGTTATACCTCTTTTATCAGAAAAGTTATCCACAACAACTGGGGACAGATTTTTGGTTAAAACATTAGTTAATATTAGTTAAATAAGTTAAGAGGATTTTTTATAATGTATGTATGTGAAATATAATATTTTTTTTTGTGTTGTGGTTTCTAAATCCCAGTATTTTGTTTCTAAATCCCAGTATTTTAGTTCCTAAATCCCAGTTAGAAACTTATGTTATCCACATTAAAAAGGATATTTTTTATGCTTTTTTCCTCATATTTATTGACGTGGTTTATAAGTCCCATTATATTGGTTTTTAAATCCCAATATTTTTATGTCTTTCATAGGTTTTTAAATCCCAAAAAGAGCGAGTCAGTATTGAGCGGTAACTCATATACTGACTCTTACCGCAACCCTGATAGAGAAGCGCAGGATTGAGGCTATGATAAATAATACTATTAAAAAGAGATTAGACAAGTTGAGAACATTACGACCCCGCAAACATAAACTGGAATTTTTTATTGCCGATGAGGTGGAACTTTCGAGTTTTAGAGATGAAATGGCCAGCATGGAGCATCCTTTCTTTGCCTTAAAAGGGGGTGATACAAAGACTAGAATATATAAAAATGGAAATATTACGGTTACTGTAGAATCAACTTCTTCAGGAATGGCAACTATCTTTGATAAAGATGTTTGGATTTATAGTATATCAAAATTACAGGAAGCGATGAATAATCATGAAGAAATCAGCAGAACAGTTTGTTTTACGCCTTATGATTTTTTAATAACCACTAATAGAGAGATAGGTGGTAGAACATACCAAGAATTAGAAAAGGCTTTGAAAAGATTATCTGGAACAAGAATAACAACAAATATTGTTTATTTTGATGAAAAACAGGAATCAGTTGGTTTTGGTTTAATTGATAGTTGGCGGATTTTGGAAGAGAAGAAAGGAAAGCTGGATATAGGGATGATAGAAATTACTTTACCGGACTGGCTCTATCAAGCATTGCATAAAAAGAAAATGCTAAAAATTAGCCCTGACTATTTCCGAATCAGAAAGGCAATCGACAGGCGACTTTATGAGATAGCTCGTAAGCATTGTGGCAATCAGGGGGAGTTTATAATAGCGCTTGATAAACTTCATCTAAAAACGGGCAGTACCGCATTGTTGAAAATGTTCAGGCATAATATTAAACAACTAGAAAAAGCTAATGATTTGCCCGATTACAGTATTCGTTATGATACAGATGAGGATAAGGTGATTTTTAATAATCGTAATCTGACACCTGAACAGGAAGAAAAAGAACAACAGCGTGAAAAAGGTAAACGGGAGATTTATAAATTAAAAAATTCACTGGCAGCCAAGCGGGGTGAACGATGAAAAATAATATTTATCAGTTTCCTCAAGGTGCAGAACGTCAGGTGGTGAAAAAATCTATTAAGACGGTAAAGTGGAAGAAAAAATTAGGCAAAACAGGAAAAATTATTATGACTAGTATTAACTGGTTGTGGTTCGCGTTGCGCATCCCATTTGCAAATATACTCCATATGGTTACTGTCGCATTTTTTACGTTTTTACATGCTTTTAAGGGATGTATTTTTGTGATAGGAGGACTGGGATGCATTGTAATGTATTATCATCTCGATAAGCATTTTACGGCACCGGATAACTATAAGATTCCTTTTTTGTAGTATTTTGGGTGATGGCTTGCGCTGGGGAGGCGATAACTTCAATGCTTCATTATGCTATGCCTTTTCATCGACTACTTGTGGGTTTTGGTTAGCGAAGAAGAGAATACCAATTCTCGCTATTAAGGTGCTGTTAACGATGAGTAAATCAGTAAAATTAACTGCGGCTATTGTTTCACTTTTTTTGCCTTCACATCACCTACCTCAGCAATTACGAACATTCAAGATGTAGAGATCGGTTTTTCACTGGTCAAAGCAGCAATCCAGATAACCATTAAGGAAATTGAAGAGGCAAAAAACTCAATTGATCTTGCCGCTTATTCGTTTACCAGTAAACTCATTGCATTGGCTTTTGTTGATGTGCAGTTTAGAGGCGTAAATGTGCGTGTGGTTGCAGACAATAAATTGAATGGCGGAAAGTATACTCCTGTAACCTATCTGGCTAACCATTGTGTACCGGTAAGGCTAAATGATAAGTATGCGATTATGCACAACAAGTTTATGGTAATTGATGGCTACTCAATCGAAACGGGGTCTTTTAACTATTATGGTATTAAAAAGATCACGAAATATATGCTTGGGTTTAAATCATTTGAATCCGCTGAAGCCACTATTGTAGGAATTGCATTGGATGCTAAAAAAAGGACAGATGGAAAATACAGGCGATACCCCAGTATGGAAACAGTTTTACGCACTAGCGGCCTCCTAATTACGTCCTGAATAAGGGCATTTCTAATTTTGAAAATATTTTCGACAGAACCACATCTTTTTTGCATCATCTTTCTAAATCACGTGAGCTTAATTTGTAGGCTAAATACCAACGTAAACACATTAAGATGTCTTCAGTGGGATAGTGGAGACGCTTAAACTTTGCCTAACTATGATATTACTGATAGATAAAATCGGAAATACAACCATCATATCGTCCATAGATTTTAATGTAACAGAACCGAGAGCGATTTTGTGTGGTTTTTCTTCTTCAGGTCTTTAATTATTAATTAATATTAGCAACACATGGCGAGGTTACAAATGTCTTTGAGCATAATTAACTTAATAAGTATAGCTAACAAGTTTAACCCGTTTGCTTTATGCCGGAAATCATTAATCAATGCAACACGAACAATCTATGAGCAACTTTAGATATTTTTGAAGTCTGCGTAACATTAGTTAATAATTAGATTCTGTCATAAATTAACCTGAGTTCGAGATAAGGAATTAATACCATGCAATTACAATTCGTTATGATAAAATAGCCCGTAACTTCCTTTGGGGCTATTTACTAACAGCTAAAATGTTTTTACATAATTGATGGTAGGCCCTAAATAAATGGATTATTAAATAATAAATTTTGTTAAAGGACATAACAAATTTTGACATTTTATCTTGGAAGAAATAAAATAATTTGGTACCTACTTTTATTACAGATGTTTTATCTTCTTTCTCCCCTTTGTGCCCTTACATCACAACCAACTAAAAAATCTTATCCA
This sequence comes from Arsenophonus sp., assembly GCA_045399315.1. Lineage (GTDB taxonomy): Bacteria > Pseudomonadota > Gammaproteobacteria > Enterobacterales > Enterobacteriaceae > Arsenophonus. The sequence continues at coordinate 2,197 of DAYVGO010000083.1, read as the reverse complement.
TTAACTCCCTTTGAAAATTTAAGCTCAGAAAATTATCCACTAGAAATGCCAGAAATTGTAGTTGTAGAAAAAAAAACTAAAGTGGAACCTACCTTACCTGATTTGGGTAGTTCTGACTCTTTATCAAAGGAAAAAAATAAATCTGATAAGAAAATAGCATTAGGGGTAACTCAACTTAGTAGTATTCTTTTAAAGAAGAATCCCTTAGAGACTTCCATTAGTTATGCAAAGAATATTGGCCAAGGATTGGTCAATCAACGAATTAACGACTGGTTAAATCAATATGGTAAAGCTCGTGTTTCTTTTGGAATAGATCAAAAATTTTCAGGTGAATTTTTATTACCTCTTATTGATAAACCAAATAACATATTTTTCACACAATGGGGATTAAGAACTAATCAAGAACGAAATACTATAAACTTAGGTTTAGGATATCGCCAATATTGGTGCGATTGGATTTATGGTATTAATACCTTTTATGATTATGATTATACAGGTGGTAATGCCAGATTAGGTATTGGTGGTGAAGCGTGGACAGATTATCTGAAACTGGCTGCAAATGGCTATTTTAGATTAACCGACTGGCATCAATCAAAAATATCCACAATGGATGATTATTATGAACGTCCAGCCTCTGGTTTTGATATTCGCGCTCAAGCCTATTTACCTACTTACCCTAAACTAGGCGGTAGTATTAAATATGATAAATATTTTGGAACAGGTGTACATATTGGTAACGGAGTGGATAAGGATAAGCTAGAAAATGATCCCTACGCATTAACCTTAGGAATAAATTATACACCAATACCACTACTAATCTTTAAGGGTGAGCATACGGTGGGCGATCGTAATGACACTATGATTGGTTTAGATGTTATTTATAATTTTGGCATACCATTGTCGCAGCAGGTAGATCCTGATTCAGTTGATGTAATACGTAGTTTGGTCGGCAGTAAGTATGATTTTGTTGACAGAAACTATGACATCGTAATGCAATATTATAAGCAAAAATTAATTAGTATTTCATTGCCTAAAGAAATTTTTGGAGAAGGAAACGAATTAATTATTATACCTGTTACTGTTCATAAAACTAAATATGGCTTAAAAAAAATTAATTGGATGTTTCCAGCTAATTTTTTTGATAATGGTGGTACTTATAATCAGGTTTCTCCTACCCAGCTAGAAGTTAATCTACCCGCTTACATGTTTAAATTGGAAGATAATACACCAGAAGACTATTCGGTAAGCGCAGTTGCAGAAGATAATAACGGTAATGTTTCTGAAACTGCTAAAACATTAATTAGAGTTAAGCGTTCTAAAAATGTTATTAATTTGTTGAGTGTAACACCAAACAAAATAATACCTGCAAATAATGTTGATTATTTTACGATAACGGCGTTTGTTACTAACGAACAAAAACATCCACTTATTGATCAAAAAATTACATTTGAGGTTGAAGGATTAAAAAAATATAACGGTAAATCAGGAATAATATTATTTGATGAAAAATCCTCCAATGAATATGCTTCACAAGTTAAAACTGATAATCAAGGAAAAGCAATAGTAAAAGTTAGAAGTACAGTTTCAGGGAAAGGAAAAATCATTGCTAAGATGGAAAATGGAAACCATAGCAATCAACCTATTGAATTTAGTGCAGATAAAGAATCAGCTAAAATTTCGAGATTCACAGTTAAAAGAGATAACTCATTAGCAAATAATAAAGAAAAAAATGAACTTTATTTATTAGTAACTGATAAAAATGGAAATCCAGTAAGAAACTTACCTATTAATCTAACGGGTAGTAATCAATCAAAAATTGAAAATGTGGCTACAAATAATATTAAGACTAATGAAAATGGTGAATTGATTGTTTATGTTACGAATGCACAATCTGGGATAAGTAAAATTTCTGCAGAAATTAATGGGGATGTAAAAACGCAATCTATCACCTTCTTAAGTGATACCAATACCGCCCGAGTAGATACAGTAACATTAAATGATTCCAACGATGCTAAAATAGCAGATGGTGAAAGTTTTTTTACTTTTAATGCGTTAGTAATAGATCAACAGGGTAATTCAGTACCTGAAGTTGAGGTCAATTGGCAACAAAATAAGGGTGATTTAGTGGTTTTAGCTACAAGCAGTACTACTAATAAAAAAGGTATAGCTACCATCAAACTACAAAGCAGTAAAAAAC
>DAYVGO010000008.1:0-103126 GCA_045399315.1 Arsenophonus sp. | reverse complement strand
GCGCACTGATACCGTCGTCAATCACTTTTGCTGACAACCCTAAGGTAGTCAAATTTAACATTAGCCTCGTGGGTAAATGACGTTTTACCGTATTGGGTTTGCACTTTTGCGGTGATGGTAATCTTTTGCCCGTGCTAATGGCTGCTAGGGTTTATCTGACAAAATTTTGGCTCCAGCTCGCATTTGCCAGTCTGGTACCAACATTAACCATTGAGCCAATAGATTACGCCATGGGCATGATGAAACACCATAACGACCGGGAAAGACCTTTTGCTGCGCCAATTGCTAAATCCAAGGTCAAAAGCCGATCCTGAAGTTTGCCATAGATCCTCAACAAGCTACCATTGTCACGTATCATGTTGGCTGACATTGAGATAGCTAGTTAGAAAACTTGGTGAGCCATACCATTTAACACAGCACGGCGGCGTTTCTCCAGAATGAGTTGTTCCAATTTATTGTGATCAACACACATAATTGCGTTAGTAGGACAAGCTTGAATACAAGCTGGCCCTTCTGGCCGATGATGGTAAAGATCGCATTTACTTGCTTCTGCCTTTTCCACGACGATATTCGATCCTGCCCCACCCTGGCTGCACTAGCGGGCGTAAAACTACTTCCATTGTGCCAAAAGGACAGGCTACTACACAAGTTTTACAGCCAATACAATGCTCCTGGTCAACATGCACAAAATCGCTTTCGCGGCTAATAGCACCATTGGGACAAACATTAGCACAGGGCGCATCTTCACATTGGAGACAGATCGTCACGATTGAGATATTAACGCCTTTGATAACATGAATACGCGGTAAGAAAGTCTGCGGCGTCAATGAAGCACAATCTTGTGTTTCCCGATGTGATACAACACAAGCCATTTCGCAAGTGTGACAACCAATACATTTACTTGCATCAGTAATAATGAAACAATTCATTTACTTCTCCAACAATAACAGTTAATAGAGAAATATATTCATAAAGCATGCCAATTTTAAGTTAGTTAACAAATTAACATCTGTCTGTCATCATCACTGTTGATAATAACCGATGTGGAAACGATGCGGTTAAATAGTCAGTGTAGAATAGAAATGCCTGCTTTAAGCAGCAAAATCACTATAGCCGAGCATTTTTCTACTACTAAAGCCGGTGAAACATTTACAGTGTCCTAAACTAAATAAGTTTTTCCTTATTAGCCAGGCAGGCATAAACAGTTTTTACCACCATTTTTACCGTTGTCGTCATCAGGTGATAGAATCTGACAATATTAAGTTGGATCCCAAAGAAAATCACCTCCCTAATATCCTATTTGAGCTGCTCAATAAGATGCTAAGCGGCATATTATACCCCTGGAGCTGCAACCTAAATGTAGCCTCCTATACTGTACTTTGCTCCAATTGTTACCACTAATGATAAATAGCCTAGCATCTGCAAGCTATTAATGATCGTTAACTAACTACTATCATTCTTCGATCTAGAAAAAATAACCAAGAAAATGTTATTGAAATGTTAATTTTCAAGAGTATTATTAATAGAGGTGGAATAATTGTAGTGATATGACAATAAACAAATTAGCCAAGCGATACACATTAATGAATTATAGTAATGACAAACTTTAAGGCAATATAGCTAAATATTGTGGGGCTATAAGATTAAGTAGTACAAATTTTTATCATGTTTACATTTGTATTAAATTATTGGCTAACCGCTAATGGTAAGCAAAGTTACATGATAAAGAGTTAGTTAGATAACAATTCATCAAAATGTTATGAATATTTGATTAAATTAGGAGAATAACTGATGAAAATACTACTCAAAACCTTTATTATTTCCACACTGTTAGCATCCTATACTATCTCTTCTTATGCGTATGTTAGTCTAGGTAGTTACGGTATATCAATAGGATATGCAGTTAATAAGCTTATAGCTAGCAGCAATAAACCAGAGTCAATAATTGTAATGAAGATCTAGAGTTATGTGCTGCCAATGATAAGGAAAAAAAGCTAACAATAAATTTAAAAATAGCTTAACTTTTGGTTAGCTATCTATTTTAAAATAATTCTATTTAGCTTAGATAAATTATCATTAAAATTATTTTTTATATAATACTATAAAAATAGTACCTAAAAAATATTAATTAAACTACATTTAGATAATGATAATAAAAGTGCTATGGTTTAATATAGCAAAGATAAAAATCATATCGAATTAATTCTTGACATATATTTGTTTATTGATATTTAGTAAAGCCTTATTTTTATTTATTCATCTTTTTACGTCAATTTAATAAAATTTTTATTAAAAATTCAGTTAATTTCATTCCATATTTTAATTTAAGATGATAAAAATATTTTATATGTAATCAATGATTAAAAATAATTTTTTAGCACTTTAAAATAAAATATAAAACATAAACACATGAATCAGATTTAAACAATAATAATTAATTTATTACTAAAAATTAAATTTTAATCAAAACAACACATTGCAAATATTAAGACTATTTAAATATGCCTGATAATTTTTGTATGTTAGATAGTTTATTGTACCACTTACTTATAATAAAAATTACTCCCAGCTATAGAATTTTTATATGAAAAAGCATAAAATCATCATTAAATTTAACAAAGATGTTATTCATTCTAGAGAAAATAATAACCTAGTATTGAAATCCTTAACTTTACAAAATAATTTATTTAACCAGTTTACTTATGTTCCTGTCATGCCTGATGAAATATTGCAAACTCAAGGGCAAATAAATAACATTAATTTTGCTAGTTTTAGTGGTATGTTTTATACTCAGAGATCTGAGTCACTGACTCTCTCCGAAAAACAACAACTACTAAAAGAAATCAGTGCCTATGACTTTATCGAATATACTGAACTTGAATGTCCACATGTTGCCTCATCAATTATATCAGTATTAAAACAGCCAAACGACACTGAGACCCCCGATTTTACTAAATTACAAGAATATAAATTAAGCAAAGGACAATTCTGGACAGGTATTGATATGGAATATACCTGGTCTCTTGGCGTGACAGGTAAAGGTATCCATATTGCCGATATTGAAGCTGCCTTTAACTACCAGCATATCAATTTAAAAAGAGACAGTTTTATTCCTCTGGTTGTCAGTGATGACGTGGGAGAACATGAAATTAATCATGGCACGGCAGTCGCCGGTGTTATGTACGCACAAGATATCGGATTTGGCGTAAAAGGAATAATACATGACGCCGATGCACTTTATGGTATTTCTGTTATACCTTATGATGCCGCAGACGTTATCATCAAAGGATTACAACATTTCAGAACCGGTGATATTTTTATTCATGAATTACCTATCTATGCCAAACCTGATGATAAAGCAACTCAAGTACCTGCAGATTATTGCAAATCGGTCTGGGATATCACTAAAATCGCCACCGATGCTGGTATTATTATCATTGCCGCAGCAGGCAATGATGGTGAAAATCTTGATGATGATTATTATGCTGAATATCGTAATCGTGGTGATAATGGCGCTATTCGTGTGGGTGGAGGCTCTAAAAGTCAAATATGTCACTCATTTTCTACCTATGGCAAAAGTATGATCCATGTCCAGGGCTGGGGTGATAGTGTAGTAACAACCGGCTTTGGCACCTTATAAGATAGCGGCCCTAATAATAATTATGCCAGTAACTTTGATAGTACCTCAGCAGCCACCCCAATTGTGGCTTCAGTGGCAATTGCTATTCAATCATGGTATAAACAACAAACTGGCAAGGTTCTCCACACCACGAGAAATACAGAGCCTATTGATTGAAACTAGCATACCACAACGGCCTGACTTTTCAACGGAAATATTGGCCCACTACCGAATGCACTTTGATGTGATTAATGAATTACAACGACCTTTGCAACAATAAAGCCGTGTAACCTAGTTAAGATTTTACCTAGGATCAAAGATGGCTTAGCTATTAGACCACCTTGATTGAGTGGTCTATCAATTCTATTTGCTAACTTTTAGCCAGTAAGAAATAAAATTTTCCAACAAAAATAAAATGGATAATTCCATAACTTAGAATACAAATAAAAATTATCAATTTTCATAAAAATTTTGCCCAAACCCAGCTTGCGCTGGGTTTTGATGCTCAGCAGTACAAAACTGAACAACCAGTTATCTATTATTTTTTACCATAACCTTGCGGATTCTGGCATTGCCAACGCCATGCATCAACTGCCATTTCTTGAACCGAACGAGCGGCTTTCCAACCCAAATCACATTCAGCTTTAACCGGGCTTGACCAACATTCAGCAATATCACCCGGACGGCGATCTCTAATTTCATAAGCGATCTCTTTACCACAGGCTTGTTCAAATGCTTTTAGCATCTCTAATACGCTAGTTCCTTTGCCTGTACCTAAATTGTAAATGTGTAAACCTGGCTTTAAACCAACAGACTTAAGTACAGCAATATGTCCATCCGCCAAATCCATAACATGAATATAATCACGAACCCCTGTGCCATCTGGGGTAGGATAATCATTACCAAAAATCATAAGTTTCTGCTGCCGGCCAATTGCTACCTGAGTAATATAAGGTGTCAAATTATTAGGTATACCTTGGGGATCTTCTCCCATCGTGCCAGATGGATGCGCACCAACCGGATTAAAATAACGCAGCAAGGTAATCGACCAACTCTTATCCTCATACTGGAGATCTGATAAACAGCGCTCTACCATATATTTACTGCTACCATAGGGATTAGTGGTATTGCCAATTGAAAACTGTTCTGTGATCGGAACGGTGGCAGGATCACCATAAACGGTAGCAGAAGAACTAAAAATAATATTTTTTATGCCAGCTCGCTGCATACTACGGGCTAATACCAGCGTACCATTGACATTATTATCATAATATTCAAGAGACTTAGTGACAGATTCACCAACAGCTTTCAAACCGGCAAAATGGATAACCACCTTAATCGTATGGCTGGAAAAAATGGTGCCTAATAATTTTTCATCACGAACATCACCATGATAAAAAGTCGGACGACAACCCGTTAGTGTCTCTATACGCGCTAATACTTCACTACTGGCATTATACAAATTATCTAAAATAACAGGTTGCATACCTGCAGCAAGCATCTGAACGCAAGTATGACTACCAATATACCCCATCCCACCTGTTACTAATATTTCCACATTAACCTCTTTTCCAATCTGAAATAAATTAGGGTACTGTTGGTAGGCAAAAATAACCAATAAAACGTAATAATAATTTATACTATGTGATCGATTATTAAGCGATTCAACATCACATTTAACCTAATTAATATATCATGTTATTCAACAATATAATTGTAGATAATTTAAATTGGTTATCAGATTTATCAATATCATAACCGTTATAAACCCTCTACCATACAATAATACGTTATTTAATTAGAGAAATTAATTATCGAATTTCAACCGGATCAACATGGATCATAACATTTAAGATCGTGGGATTTTTAAGTAATTTTTTTCGCGCCAAGACAGCAATTTGATGGCCTTGCTCTACCGTTAACAGGCCATTAACTTCCAGATGAACATCTACCAAAAAATAATCACCAGATTTACGCGTCTTAAGATCATGAATACCAATCACACCTTCCATCGCCAATAGTTGTTTACAAATAGTGGCTAGTGTCTGTTCATCAGCACCTTTATCCATCAAATCGTTGAACGCTTGGTAAGTAAACTTATACCCCATTTTAATAATAAGACCACCAACAATTAAGGCTGCAATAGGATCAAAGATCTTAAAACCACATAGACTACCAATAATACCAATTGCAACAACTAAAGAAGAAGCCGCATCTGAACGAACATGCCAGGCATTAGCAACTAACATATTTGAATTAACTTTATTTGCTACATAAAGCATATAACGAAACAGACCTTCTTTAACTAACAGTGATAATAACGCAATAACCAGAGCAATCATATGCACTTCAGCTATTACAGCCGGATTTAGCATTTTTTCAATTGCTTTCCATACCATTCCACCACCAACCACTAACAAAAGCATTCCTAATATTAAAGAGGCGCCATTTTCATAGCGAAAATGACCGTAAGGATGATCCGCATCAGGTTGCTTATGACTATATTTATTAGCAATCAATATCACAAAATCAGCAAATAAATCTGACAATGAGTGAAGACCATCAGCAATCAGAGCTTGAGAATGAGCAACAAGGCCAATAATAATTTGCGATACCGAGAGAAAAAAATTGACAATGATACTGATAATAGTGCTCTTTTTAGCAGCTTTAGATTTTATTCGTTGCTCGCCAGAAGTAAAAAGGGAATGTGTCTTTTCACGGTGTTTAGTCTGTGTCATAATCAAATTCTAAGGTTAATTATTTTCAGCAAAATAAGGAAAAAATTAATAATAAATCTTAAAGAACAACTTGTTATTATTAATGCTAATTTTATTCAAGAACATATATTAATTTAACTTTCTATAATAATATGGCATAAAAAATTACTTTTGTCTTGATTTTTATAAATAGTAATTTCAATAAAGGATAATTGATAATCATTCGCTTATTTATTTTGACCAATATTTTATAATTAAATAGAAATAATATTTATTTTCAATTGGCTTAATTAATTTATAATAAAATCCTTATCTTAAATATGACTTATTTATATTGAGATAATTAGTCAACGAGACATACTAATAAAAATATCACGACATCATTTTTGACTATTGCTACAATATAATTATATAACAATACGATGCGAAGGTATCATGTATAATAAGATCTTAGTTCCTATCGACATTGTTGAAAATGAATTAAATCAAAAAGTGATTAACCATGTTGAAACATTTGCCTCATGTAACCAATCCAACCAAACAGAAATTCACTTCCTATCAGTGCTACCAAATTTAGAAATATTTTTGGGGATAGAAATCGCTACCTTACCAGAGAGTCAACATGATTGTGAAGAACGTAGCCGAGTTGTGCTTGAACTACTAAAAGAGATGGTCAAAAAAGTAAACCTTCCTCACGGAAAAACTATCTGCAAAATTGGTATTGGCTCAGTAAAAGATGAAATTTTAGATTATACGGCAGATATGCACGCAGACTTAATTCTTATTGGCTCTCATAGCCCCAGCTCCACAAGCCACCTGCTAGGATCAACCACAGCTAGTATTGTTCGTCACGCACAAATGATAGTTTTGGGCGCACGTTAAAATTAAGCTAACATTATTATAACCATCTGACTAAGATGTCTTATTGATTAAATTAAATGGTTATTTGATCACTGCACTATCAAGTTTTTCCGGTATTGACCCCACTCGATATTTGATTACCATATCCTTAGGAACATATACCACCATTGCTAATTTGCTATTATAACGGACTATATTGTCAGCACCGAGATGAGTGGTAATAAACTGCTGGGTTTTCTTTTTATCGGGGCAAGCCATTAGTGTTGTAACAGGATTAAATGCTTTTTTTAATTCATAATAATCATAACCCCACCCTTTAAGCTGTTTTTTCTCAAAATCGCTACCAAAACAATGGTGATTCAATCAACAAGCATTGATTTGCCGATCACAAGTTCTACAATATAATTATTTTCATTGTCTTTTTTGGCTAATTGAATAACATTAACGGTGCATATCTTTTATGGCAGTGGGGTAAGGTGCTATTTTCGTCAAATTATCATTTGCCATCGTATATGATGCTGTTAGCATAATTGCCAGTAATGGAAAGGTATATTTATTCATTGCCACATCCTACTTTATAAATAGTTATGAAATTGATATTACGTATAATATAGCTGATAACAATAAGTTTTATATATAGCTAAATCAAAGATATATTTCAGTATAACTAGCAGGCCAAAAAGTAAAAAATCGTAAAGAGCTAAGTAACTATTTAACTGATAAATATTAATTAAAATCAAATAATTAAATACAAAATTTAACAATGTAAACTATTGTGATCACCATTTTTAAATCTTAATTTTTGTTATACTTGAATTAACCCTCAATAATTTTGTAGGAGGTTATATGTTGCAGTACGAACAGGAATTATTTTCTCATCTGAAACGTTTTCATCCACGCTTCCAGTCCCTATTAGAAAAACATCATCAACTTGATAAACAGATCACTGAATTAGAAGGCCCTAATGGCGCAGGCTATAATTATAAAGTCATTAAATTAAAAAAAGAAAAGCTTCATTTAAAAGATGAAATGCAGCGGATTATTCACCAGCAGATTAGGCTAAAATAATGTCATTTCGCCTGCATATGCAGGCGTATCACCGCTAGTTAAACAGTAAGTTACCGATTTTTTTAACCATTGCTGCTGTTTGAACCGACAAAGAATATGCTCCTGTAAGGGATGAGCTAACTATAATGCTGGATGTAAAAAATTATTGTGATCTTTTTCCATCGCTAATTTTTTCATTAAATTTTCTGACGGGCGATTAATTTTAGCGGTAAAAGCAATAATTTCCTGCACTTGTTGTTGCCGAAAAGCAAAATCTAATATTCTTTTTGCAGCTTCATAAGCCAATCCTTGGCGCCAAAACGGCTTAGCTAATCGCCAACCCATTTTAGTACATGGCATACAAGGCAAATTATCAGAGGGAATATTTAGCCCGACAAAGCCAATAAATTGTTTCTGTGCTTGTAACTCTACCACCCATAATCCCCAACATGGCTGCTGGATAAATTTTTGTTTAATACTCTCAATAAAAGCATCACTTTGCATTTTTGACAACAAATGTGGAAAATAGCGCATAACTTCAGCATCACTATTGAGACGATAAAAAGGGAGTCGATCAGCTTCGTGTCATTCCCTTAATACTAAGCGAGGAATCTTTAGTTCAATAACCATTAGCTACCAATTGAAAAAGAGTTTACCAACAATATAAAACAATATCCTATCGTGTGGTGTTAAAAGCGATCATTTACTTTATGGTATCTCTTCAACCGTTTCTAATTTGATCACTTTTCCAGATTGGTGCTCAATTTTTTCCGACTGACCAATGAAAATACCACCACGCTTAATTGACATATGACTAGCACGGCTGATACCTCGCAATTCACCATGTTCGAGGATATCAAGATTATTGGCCAAACATACCCCATCAACTAAACCATTTATAATAATATTTGGTGCTTCTATTTCACCTTCAATTTTTCCATCCTGCATGATGTGAATAGTGCCTTCCGTTACCGTGACATTACCTTTGATATGCCCCCATACTTGAATATCACCGGCAACGGGAATATTACCTTTAAAAAAACTCTCGGCCGAAATAATTGTTACATCTTTTTGTTTAGGATCACTTTCTTTATCACCTTTCATGACAAATATATTGGTATTTGAAATCTCTGACTTTTTATTTCTAAACATCGTGATCAACCTCACTCTTATAAAGATAAATAGCAGGATAAGAACGAAAGAAAAAACTAAAAGAAAAAACCATGTCTTTGCAATCAAATTAGTTATATATAATACAACCACTAGCGCCCATAGGAACCAGACAAAATAAAGACACAAACTTTCTCGATCGCTAAATTTTTTCATTCTTATCTAATAAACCCATTAATGGTACCTAAGTAAAAATTATAAAACTAAACTACTAGTATAGGATATCAACTCGTTCTGGTATTGATATAGTGATTAACACGACAGATAGGCAATTTATATGGAAATTAATAGCAGGCCAAGAAGTTATTCAAACTAACGGTAACAAAATAAAAATCCGCATTCCCTATTAGGATACAACATAAATCCCTATGCCTTATTTAACTTTGAATACCGTTAGCCCACTTACTATAAAATGATACCAGCCAATCAAGTATCAAGTTTACGCCAAAGATTTATAATATTCCGCTGGTTTTAGTTAAATCAGCTAAAATCTGATCTAACCTGCCATGCTTATTAATAAAAAAAGTTAAAATCATACTAATCAAGTCGTAATATTCTACTTCGCACCGAGTTAGCTCTATGGCAAATAATAAACAAGATGAAAGCTACTATTACACATTAATGTCGTATCGTTATGTTAGCCGTCGAGGTTTACTGTGAGAATTATTCAGTGTTAGTAAAACATTTACCCTTAACGTCAAAAATAAAAACATTGCTCGCCTAGCAGGGCGTCCACCATAAGCGATTAACGAGACTAAATTTTCTACAACAACGTATTGGCTGCGACAAATGCCTACAAGCTTGCCCCTATGGTCTTATTTCAATTAATCATAATTTGTCTGAGATCAATATTGATTTTTGTTGCTGTACGACAGATAATTGTTTAGCATATACGCTAGTCTGCCCTACCGGCGCACACTTACACTTAATCAGCAAATAATAGCCGATACCGCACTTTGCCCGGATATTTCTTAAGCTTGCTTTGGCCGCCATGATAACAGCTGCCGGTTATGTGTTTATGAATGCCCACAACAAGCGCTGTCATTTACAGCGGAAAATAGCCCGATGATTGATGAAATAAAATGCGATGGTTGTGGTCAATGCCAAATTGCGTGTATCCATATCCATGGACTGCTCAGCTTAAAACCCGATATACCGCAATTGCTACCAATTTAACTACACAATGTTCAAACTAGAATCATAAACTGTAGTATTACTATTTTTATTGCAAGGTAAAATATATGCATATTAAACGAGCAACCAGCAGCAACTTTGCGCAAATAATGACGATTTGGGAAAATGTGGTACGCGCTACCCACGATTTCCTGCCGGAAAAAATGATCACCACTTTACGGCCGTTAATTTTACATAATTATTTACCCAATATTGATGTTTATATATCAATTGATGAGTAAAACAATATCACTGGTTTTATGGGGATTAAGGAAAATCGGTTAGAAATGCTATTTATCTCTACTGTTACACGGTCAGGGCATTGGCAAAGCACTGTGTAATATGCCGTGCACCAATTGGCAGTCAATAAAGTCGATGTTAATGAACAAAATAAGCAAGCAATAGGTTTTTATCAACGGCATGGTTTTAGAGTTTATGATCGCTCTGAACTGAATGGCCAGAGCAACCCTTTTCCGCTGTTACATATGTGGCTAGTAAACATTAATATTGGCAATCCGGATAACACGGTTTCGGCTGCAAATTAATATTGAGCTTTTTTTCATTACCAATAACTTATTGATAAGTTGCCTGGACAAATTGACTATCCGGCCAGCTTAAGCTCGCCTGTAGATAAATTTTTTGTTGAGCTTGGTAGATGTCAGAGACAGTAAAAGTAAAACCCAGCAGTAGTAAATGCAACCGATATTATAGTTGTTTAAGTGGTAATAACCACCCATTATCTTGGCTATAAAAGCGAATATTAACATCCGCCGTTTTATATAACCGCACAAGCATAGTAACTTTACCCGTTACAACAGCTTGTAACGGATCATTGGCTTGATAATGAATACAGCCGGTTAAATACCATATAGCCACCAGCACGGCGTAATATTTCTATACGACGTGTATCTAAAGACGGATGGATACCTTGCGCTAAACGTGCCAAATGCTGTTGTTGTGGTAAAGTAAGAGCAAGCATCATACTTGATAATTGAGGCCTAGCTTGCTTTACTTGGCTATCTAACGCCACACTTCTACCATTGAAAGACGGTGCTGAAATATTGCGTTCACTGTAATCAGTGTAATTTAATTAAAATTAGTTGTTTGATCATCATAATCATTATACCTTCATTGCTTGAATTTGACCTTGATAAATTGCCTTTTTTACCGGTTCACAGGGTAATTCCTGCCAAAATTCAGCGTGATCGAGTATTGACGTTAATCGATGTTCAAATTTATCTAATGTTAAATTGGGAATAGTTAACTGACTATATAATTGTATTTTTAAACTTGTTTCATCGAAACCAAAATGCAGATTAAACTGATACCAATAGCAATTAAAACTCGCTAACTGGCGAAAAATTCCCTCACTGACTGCGGCTAAATCAGCAACATCTATCTGCAAAACAAGTTATTGTTCCTGAAGAAAAATATAACAAACCTGTAATGCTTCATCAAACCGTAAAGCCGCAACTCTTTCTTGATTAAGCTTCAACAATGGCAAATGATATTTCTTACTAAATTCGTCAAAAACCTGATCATACAATCTCTAACATCCATTTTTTTCTTCCGGCAATTTAGTAATAAAATAACGTCTAAACCAGTATTTCTCTGTCAGATTTGGCTATTTTTTACTAAAAAAGTCAGAACATCACCATGTTCTACCGTTGAGATATATTGATGGATATTAAGCAGCAGGCGTAGCTGCATGTAATGCTTGAGTTTGCCCCTGCGAAAGTTGCACCATCACTTGATTTAACTTAGTGGTAAAGCTATCCAAATAATCGGTTTCAGCCTGATTTTATGCTGTGTTTGTTGTGTGCTATTTTCCCGCGCCTGTTCTTGGGTTACTGTCTGTTGCGATTTTACTTCCTGAGCGCCACTAAATTTATCAACATATTGTCTACCTTTCTGTAATGCAGAAACGGCTAAATCTAACATTGGGGGTGTAAAACCGGCATCATTCAAGGCTTTCAATTGTAGATTATCACTTTTATTGACAATAAAAAATTTAATTCAATACGCCCATCAAATTGATAAGGATGAATAAATGGATATTAAGCAGACTGACCCTACAATTAAGCTACAGTTAGATGAAATTTTATCAACCGATAGAAAATATTAATCCACATAATAATCTATTCGTAACAACTGTAATCAATGAATTCAGTTTCATCGAGCAAATAGAATCAGTACGACAAAATATTAGTCTGGCAAAAACTGAATTTCAGAAAAATATCAGTAGTGAAGATTTATCACCACAAAAATTAATGCAAGTACAGTGGTCGCTGATGAGAATTACATTACAAGAAGAATTAATCGCTAAAACAGCCGGTAAAATAACCCAAAGTATGGAAACTCTATTAAAGGCACAATAACAATATGAAAATAATGCTTATTATATTAATTATCTTTTTATCCTTGAGCTTGACTGGCTGTAAAACCGAGCTTTATACTGATCTGTCACAAAAAGAAGCCAATGAGATATATGCATTACTAAGAAATGAAGGAATTTCCATCCATAAAGAAGCTGATAAAGAAAATACCATCAAATTGCTGATTGATGAATCAGATATCGTGCAATCGATCGAAATACTTAAGCAACATGGTTATCCAAGAGAAGTTTTCTCTTCATTAAAAGACGTTTTTCCAAAAGACAGGTTAATTTCTTCTCCGCTCGAAAAGCAGGCTCGTCTTAATTTTGTTAAAGAACAGGCGCTGGCAAAAACAATATCATAAATAGATGGTGTCCTTAATGCGCGAGTGCATGTTGTTTTGCCTGATAGTAGTGAAAAAAACAACTACTCTTCTGCTTCGGTCTTTATAAAATACGCGTCTAATGCCCAACTGGATAACTATACTCCACCAATAAAGCGATTAATTAAAACAGTATTGAGATTATAATAGAATTAGTGTGGCCAATACCAGGTAGCGAAATATTACCTAGCAATAAATTTAGCCAAGAGAAATATTTTTTCGGTATTGTAGTTAATGAAAACTCTTATAATAAATTTATTATTCTTATTTGTTTACTTATTTCTACTAATCTACTGCAATATTTCATCAATAAAAGAAAATCGTAATAAAATATGCTAACACTTTTCCAATTACAACACTGCCCAGCACTTTATATTAATATTGAAAATTTTCCTCATCTATGGCAGAAATCTTTGCAAGATTTACCAAATTGGCGGCGATCAAATAATATAAATAAAATTATTTTTAAACATTATAAATTAAATAATGGCATTTAAAATTTGCCCAAAATGAAAACATCGCTCTTTTTGATGAATATGAATTTAATCAAATCTTAGCTTTATTAGGTATAATGTTACATATAAAATCGCTTTTTCATTGTATTAATAGTCAACAAATAGGTTTTATTATTAATGAGATCGGTAAAGAAAAATATCGCTTTTGTTTAGCAAAAATATTAGTCAAAATCTGGCGCTGGTTCACCTACATAAGAAAGTTAGCTTACGTATCACCTAAACAAGTTAACTTTTTACAAAGCAAATTAGCCGCCATGCATAAATTACAGCCAGAAATTGAGTATATCGATATTATTGAAGATCCAAGATTAGAGGAAAAGACTGTATTTCAGAAACTAAAGTTGGTATGTTAAATACTACTATTGAGAGTCAACTCAATGCCATAAAGTAAGCCTTGCTAGCAACATAATCATAATCATTATCTTAATTTGTAACAATAGATAAAAAATAGGTAATATTATTACCAGTATCAACCAACTTATTTTTTGCAATAGACCATAATAAATAGCAATTATATTATCGCCAACCAGTGATAAGAAAATCCCTATATTTCATTTGCTTTTTAATAATCCAAAAAAATTTATTACTAAAGTAATAAATTAATATTTTATTGTAGATTTTAACAAGTTAATCCATCATTTTCTGCTCGAACTTATCACGTACAATATTGCCTGAAATATATTTCAGTATAGAGTAAATTACTTTAAAGCAAATTGCAACACCCAAACATACTGCATAAAAGCATAATTTTATCTATATTGGAAAATTATTAAACTACAATATTCGTTTAAATTAGATAATATGCAAGTAATAACAGGAGAACACATGATTGCCCTTAATAAAAAATTTTTATGGATGACATTTTTTATTAGTCCATTTGCGCTAGCTAATGATAGCTTATTTACCGTTATGGATGATCCTGCAACTGCCAAAAAGGATATTGAAGTGTCAATATCAGGTGGTTATCAATTACAAACTGGAAACTCAAAAAGTTCAAACTTAACAGCAAAATCAGCATTAACACTTTATTCTTCAAACCTTGCTTATAGTTTTTGGGGAAATGCTACCAATAACTCCTCTAATAATAAAAGATCATCGGAAACATACCAGTTAGGTGCTAGGACAAGATATAATTTAACTAAATATGATTATCTATTTGGTCAGGCTAGCTGGTTAACTGACAGATATAACGGCTTTGATTCTAAAGACGTATTTGCTGTCGGTTATGGTCGTCAAATATTTGATGGACCGATTCACTCACTAAAAATTGAAACCGGCCCAAGTGTTAGATATGGACATTTTACCAGTGGCGGACACGAAATAACTAGATTAGGTTATATTGGTGGAAACTATGAATGGAAAATTTCTGACAATACTACATTTAGACAAGGTATTTCATTTTTTAGCCGACTGGATGAAGATTCTTCCGCTATCTTAGAAACCGCCTTACAAGTCGCCATGACTGAACGCCTGTCACTCTATTTGATTTATAACCTTAACTGGAATGACAATCCTCCGCGCTCGGCAACAAAACGCATCAACACTAAAACATCTATCCAATTAGGTTATGCATTCTGATAGCTCGAATTAATACTATCTTAATGATAAGCTTGTTTATTGTTATTAATTAATAAAAATAAAATAGACCTATCAATTAGGTCTACTAAAAATATAATTAAAATTCTTGCCGGGTTGGACGAAACAAAATTTCATTAATATCAACATCCTCCGGTTGCTTAATAGCAAAAATTACTGCTCGTGCATATGAATCTGCCGGAATTGCATAATCGTTGTAAAAAGATCGCATTCTAGCTGCAATATCTGGATCAATAACACTATCAATTAATCCACTGGTAATTGTGCCTGAAGAAATCACAGTTGTTCTAACTATGATAAGGTATAACTTCTTGCCGCAAACCTTCCGATATTATCCGTATCTCCGCTTTTGTTGCTTAATAAACAGCACAACCTGACCTTACTTTAATGTGCCGTTACTGACGATGTATTAATAATATGTCCACTCATCTGTTTTTTCATATAAGGAAGCGCCGCTGCTATACCATAAAGCACCCCTTTTAAATTAATATCGATCATCTCATTCCATTCACTAATATGACAATCTTCTAACAGTGATTGTAGCATAACACCTGCATTATTAACTATCACATCAATTCTGTTGTATAAAGCGATTGCCCTATCAACTAATGCCTGTACCTGTTCAGGTTTAGTCACATCAGTGCATCAGTGGCGACAACCGCTTCTTTATCAAGATTTAATGCTTCGGCTAATAATTGTAATCTATCCAAACGCCATGCGCCTAAAACCAGCCTGTCGCCATCTTTAGCCAAATGGCGAGCCAAAGCTTTCCCTGCAGAGAATCCACTACTGGCACCTACAACGACAATAACTTTATCTGCAATTCCTCATGTCATAATCATTATCCTTTTTGTTATATACTAATCATCAGGATCCTTGTCTAAGCAATTGATCGTTTTTTACTTAAGCTATCAAACAGCCAATGTTATTGTTACCAATATCACCACACTACACCTGAATATCGCTTATCTGGTAGCGATAAACAGTACAGATAAAAATAATCAATATTCTCAATTTGTTGCTCAGTTTATTGATCAATAACAGCATTTTGCCTATTCACAGTTAAGAAAATTTTCTCATCAATTTAATCTAGCTAATAGATAAAAGGTGGCAGGTAATAACCAATGGCTAATTTAACTATAGTAAAAAAATAGCTTACTGTACCATTAATAAAGATAAACTTAGCTTTAAGCTTACATTTTTAATAACAAAATTATACTTTTCATGAAATAGGAGCAATAATATTTTTTATCTCTGACTAATAAAGAAAATAACAGCACTAGTTGATTGAATATTGCTGCGACGTAAAAAATGAACTTTAATCAGGATCACAGTTTCGTTTACTTGCTTTTGTTGTAATTACTATGAGTTGTTTGTGCAATTAACTTTAATTTCTATTATTTACCACTGCGATTTAATAACGTGATAGGAGTTAAAATGAGTACTGATACAATAAAACGCCGTAAAACTATTATCGACATGCTATACAGTGATGGTAGTGTAAATGTCACAACCCTAAGCCGGCGTTTTAATGTTTCCCAGGTAATCATTCGTTAAGACTAATCTTTTATTTTTTAGATAAATAAAAATGTTGTTATCTATTTATTATTAATTTTTTAATTATATTAAGTAGCCAATTCAAAAAAATTTTTATTTTATCTTGGCTAACAGTTTACTTTTTAATATTAAAATAACTTATTTTTATTAAGCATACATGTTTCTAATCAATTCAATTTAACTAATAACGTTATTGTTCCTAACGTAATTATAATCAATAAAATAATAAATATTGTATAGTAATAATATTGCTAGTTATCTTTTTTATTTTATCGTTAACATAGTTAATAAATATTTGACTAGCGCTTACTATTTTTTTATTTTGTGATCTATATCACTACCTTATTGTATAAGCGATGATGTCGTGACAATATAAATTATCTTTCGTTTTAATTGACAATTATTTTTTATCAAACACCATCTTCTCTAGCTTTAATATCGCTAATAAAAAAATTAGCGTAATAATATTGCTTTCGGTTTGACATAGACCGAAAGTAATATAAGCCAAGTATGCTATATCTAGAAAAAAAGTTGTGCATTAGACTCATATGGTGGAACAATGGCAAATAATAAATTTACCTTCGACAGACCTTTTCAAGTGAAAGGTCAAATAGATAGAGTACTTAAAACATTTATTGCCGCAAAAGATGGCGATTCATTAATTATCGATTCAAGCTCAACAACCGCGGAAATCGTGCCTTTTTTACATAACCATTATGTACTGATCGTGGTGACTAACACACTCAATATCGCATATGAATTAGCCAATCTTGAGCAAATTGATGTAATAGTTTTAGGCGGCAATACACGTAAAAACTCCTACTCACTCTAAACCGCCGAACAACAGCTTGCGCAATATCGTTTTGATCCTTTATTTCTTGGGGTTGATGGGTTTAACCTAGAAACTGGCATTACAACCCCACATGTGGGAGAAGCCCATCTTAATAGTATTATGTGTGATGTGGCACATCAGATTATTGCCGTACCGATGGCAGTAAATTTGGCCGCAAAAGCTTTTGTTTAATTTGTGAAACAAAGCAAATTAATCATCTCATTGCTGCTAGTCAGATCACAAAATAGTACCACGAAACACTGGCTGAACATGGGATAAATGTCATTATTGTTGACGAATAACATCTTGCTAATTTAATCCTAAATATACATCAGCTAGCAGGGAAATATTATGCAATCGCTACTGCAACTCATTCATCGCCATAAATCCGGCGAAGCTATTGGAATTTATTCTGTCTGTTCTGCCCATCCTTGGGTTTTAGAAAGCGCTTTTCAGGTTGCAAAAGAACGAAAAACTGCGCTATTAATTGAAGCTACCTCCAATCAAGTTAATCAATTTTGTGGCTATACTGGCATGCAACCTATGGATTTTCGCAACAAAATATTCAACATCGCTAAGCAACTGGATTTTCCCAGCCAACAAATCTGGCTAGGCGGTGATCATTTAGGGCCTAATCTCTGGCAAGATCATAATGCAGAACAAGCGATGATATTTTCTGAAACTTTGATCTACGACTATGTCAAAGCTGGATTTAGAAAAATTCATCTGGATTGTTCAATGCCTTGTGCTGATGATCCAACCCCCTTAATAGACGAAATTGTCGCTCAACGTGCAGCCCGCCTGTGCGCGGTCGCCGAGCGCAGCTGGCGAGAAAACGGCGGTAATGCACCAGTTTATGTTATTGGTACTGAAGTTCCGGCGCCTGGTGGGGCTAAATCAGAGCTTGCCGAAATACAAATCACTTCACCAGAAGCCGCTGCCACTACCCTTAATATCCATCAAAACGCCTGGCACAATACTGGACTGACCGACGTTTGGCCCAGAGTCATTGCATTGGTTGTTCAACCTGGTGTCGAATTTGATCATCACCAAGTCGAACACTATCAACCAGAAAAAGCTAAAGCACTTAGCCAATATATAGAAACTCATCCCCATATTGTTTACGAAGCTCACTCAACAGATTATCAAACACCACAAAGCTACCAAAATTTAGTACGTGATCATTTCGCTATTCTAAAAGTGGGACCAGCATTAACATTTGCCCTACGCGAAGGTCTATTTGCCCTTGATAAATTAGATCGTGAATTGAATGGAGAACATATTGCTGCACATCTTAAAGAAACTATTGAGCAAGTGATGTATGAACAACCAAATTACTGGCGTTCTTATTATCAAAGTAATGCGCATCAGCAATATATTGACCGTCAATACAGTTTGAGCGACCGTATCCGCTATTACTGGACTAACCCTAAAGTCGCTAAGGCGGTCGAAAAGTTATTAACCAATTTACGTCGGCATCCAATACCCCTCTCTATGTTAGGCCAGTACCTGCCTGAACAAAAGGCAGCAATTAATGCAGGCCTCTTATCAACAACTGATCCGAAAGAATGGGTAAAGGATAAAATTCGCTCGGTATTAATGCATTATGCAATCGCCTGCGAAACAAAAACAGAAGGAGCCGTTGTGTTATGATCCCTTTTTTCTCATATGATCTTCTATGGCTTAAAAGCCATAACGCACAATATACCGTGCAAGAAATCCAACAACAGCACCAGTTATGGCGTAACTTGTATCAAGCTCTAATAGATAATCCATCGCCCTGGCAAAACTTCCTTCAACCACTACTAAAACAAGCTAATGTACAAATTATTCTCTGTGGTGCAGGATCTTCGGCGTTCGTTGGCAAAACCATTGCTCCTTGGGTACGCGAGTATATGCATTTAAATGTTTATGCCTTTGCTTCAACCGATATTGTACCGACACCTTGGTCATATCTGGACAAAAGCAAACCTACTTTATTAGTCTCTTATGCCCGCTCTGGTAATAGCCTAGAGAGCGTTGCGGCCATAAAACTAGCTGATGAATTGTTATTTGAATGCCATCATTTGATATTAACCTGTAACCCTAACAGCACCCTGACACTTTACGCCCAAAACAGAACCAATGTCTGTTTACTCACTATGCCTGAGGGATCAAACGATCGTAGTTTTGCCATGACTTCTAGTTTTAGCTGTATGGCATTAGCAACGATATTGCTATTAGGAAATTCAAATTTGAGCCACACACAACAAAATCTTGTTACCGTAACCACCTTGTGTGAAAACCAGGCCGCCAGCTGGCAAACCATTATTCAACCTATCGTCCAACACGGTTTCAGCCGTATGTTAGTTTTGGGCTCTTACTGTTTTACTGGTATTAGTGAGGAAGACGCACTTAAAATGTTAGAGCTAACCACAGGCCAAGTAGCCACTCGCTATGATTCAACTATGGGTGTAAGGCATGGGCCAAAATTTTTTATTGATGAAGAAACGCTAGTCATTATTTTACTTTCTAAAGAGGCATATTGCCGGCGTTATAATCTTGATTTACTTAATGAATTAAAACATGATGGCCGAGCTAAGAAAATCTTGGTTCTAAGTAGTCTAGCCAATAGCAATGCCATTGAACTAAACACTACTCTACCTGATATTTGGCTTATTTTTCCCTACCTATTATTTTTGCAATTAATCGCTGTCGAAACTTCACTATATCTTGGTCTATCACCTGACAATCCCTGCCCGTCTGGTGAAGTAAACCGGGTAGTAAAAGGTGTCCATATTTATCCCTACATGCAACCAGAACAATGATACAGGAGTTTATATGTCCTCCCCAAACATCTTAATGACTCGTATTGACAATCGTCTGATCCATGGTCAAGTCGGAATCACTTGGACTAATTCACTCGGAGCTAACTTGGTGGTCGTTGCCAACGACACTGTTGCCAATGATCCCGTCCAACAATCGCTAATGGATATGGTGGTATCCGAAGGTGTGTAAACCCGTTATTTTACCTTACAAAAAACAATTAACGTTATTCATAAGGCAGCAGATCGGCAGAAAATTTTCATTGTTTGCAAAACACCTCAAGATGTATTGACACTGGTAAAAGGAGGTGTCCCTATCCATTTTGTTAATATTGGTAATATGCATTTCTGTAAAGGAAAAAAACAGATCCACAAAACTGTTTCTGTTGATAACAATAACATCGACACTTTTCATCAACTAAACCAATTAGGTATCACCCGTGAAATTCGTCGTGTACCAGACGAAATCGGTAAAAATATTATAAGTCTGCTAAATTAATGGAGATAAATATGTTCATTGATGCATTATTGATCGCCTTATTAGCAGGGATTACTGGTGTTGACCTACTTAATGGGCTGACCCATCTTCATCGACCAATTGTGATAGGTCCACTTGTAGGGCTAATTTTAGGGGATTTGCAGACTGGTCTATCAGTTGGTGGAACATTGGAACTGGTTTGGATAGGAATGGTTCCTCTGGCTGGAGCTCAACCACCTAATGTCGTTATCGGCGGTATCATTGGCACCGCTTTCGCTATTCTCACCCGTTCTGATCCTAAAATTTCTATTGGTATTGCCATTCCCTTTTCCATTGCGGTACAAGGTTGCATTACCCTATTGTTTACTCTCTATTCGCCGATGATGCATAAATGTGATCAAATGGTCAAAAATCTTAATTGGCGTGGTGTTGAGTGGGTAAACTATTTTGGCATTATTATTCTGTTCTGTTTTTACTTTACAATTGCCTTCTTACCTATCTACTTCGGCACTGATGCAGCCAGTACTATGGTGCAAAAAGCACCACAATGGTTACTCGATGGACTGGCTATTGCCGGTGGTATAATGCCTGCAATTGGTTTTGCTTTACTAATGAAAATCATGATGAAAAAAACTTATATTGCTTATTTTATTTTAGGTTTTCTCACGGTCACTTTTTTTAATCTACCGATTATCGCCGTTGCTTTAGGTGCTTTCGCTATCGCTTTAATCGATTTCTTTAATCGTTCTTGTAATAATAATGGCTCTACAGTGAGCATGCGATCAGAAACTAATCAACAGGAGATGAATGATGGCATCTAATGGATATGATGAGGAAATGGTAAAAAAAAGCGAAAAACGTATGGCACAATCCCTTGCCACTAGTCAGGTTGAATGTGATGACTATATTGATACTACACCAGGAAAAACATTAACATCCTATGACATCAATGTCATGGCACTTCGTTCACTACTGTTGCAAGCTTCTTTTAACTATGAGCGGATGCAAGCCGGTGGATGGTTATATACGCTTATTCCAACCTTGCGTAAAATTCACAAAAATCCGCAAGATCTGGCCAATTCCATGAAAATGCATATGGAATTTATTAATGTTCACCCTTTTGATATCACTTTTTTATCCGGCTTAATATTAGCAATGGAACGTAGTAAAGAAAAAATTTCTACTATCCGTGCGATCAAAGTTGCCTTGATGGGGCCATTAGGTGGCATTGGTGATGCTTTATTTTGGCTGACTCTACTACCAATATGTGCAGGTATCGGTGCTTCACTCGCTCTGCAAGGCAGCATCTTCGGCCCGATCGTTTTCCTTCTATTATTTAATATTGTTCATTTTGCCTTACGATTTGGTTTAGCTCATTATGGTTATCGAGCAGGAATTAAGGCGATTGTGATACTCAAAACCCACACCAAAAATATTTCTCATGCTGCCTCTATTGTTGGTATGACAGTGATCGGAGCTCTGGTTGCTTCTTATGTTCATCTCTCTACACCCTCAGTACTAAAGGCTGGCGAGGCCAAGGTGGCATTACAAACAGATGTTTTCGATAAATTAATGCCCAATTTATTACCACTTACTTTCACACTAATAGTCTACATTTTTTTAAAACGGGGATATTCCCCAGTGAAAATGATTGGAATTACCATCATATTTGGGCTTATAGGTAAATTAGTTGGATTCTTATAAGGAGTAATCATGTTAGGCATTGTCATTACCGGTCATGGAGGCTTTGCTAGCGGTTTAATACAGGCAATCGAGCAAATTGTTGGTAAACAATCACAGTGTACCGCCGTTGACTTTCCTGAAGGCATGTCAATTGAAGCTTTACATCAAATATTAAACCAAGCCAGTAAAACTTGCGATATCGGTGACGGCTTAGTATTTCTTACTGATTTATTAGGCGGGACACCATTTAATCAAGCCGCACAGTTAACATTGACACATCCACATTGGCAAGTCCTGACGGGTACTAATATGCAAATGGCCGTCGAAATGATGTTGGAACGACCAACAGTAGACACAGAAAAATTTCGTGATATGGCGCTGTATTTTGGTCATCAAGGGTTAACCAGTTTATGGCATCAACAACAACAGAATAAAGAATTCCATAGTAATAATGGTATTTAAGGAGTTACCGTGTATTTAATTTCTACTAGAAAAATGCTAAAAAAAGCCCAACACGAGCAATATGCGATACCCGCGTTTAATATGCATAATTTAGAAACTATTCAAGTCGTTGTTGAAACTGCGGCCAAAATGACTTCACCAGTCATTTTGGCCAGTACACCAAGTACCTTTACCTACGCACCTACGCCGGCCTTGAGTACATGGTATCTATTTGCACCCAAGCCGCTGTATTAAATAAATTGCCACTGGCCTTCCATCTAGATCATCATGAAAAATTAACCGATATCTGCCATAAAGTCAAAGCAGGCGTTCGCTCAGTAATGATTGATGCCTCCCATCTCCCTTTTGAAGAAAATATCAATACAATGGCTAATGTTGTCCAATTTTGCCAACGTTACGATGTGAGTGTAGAGGCTGAATTAGGACGCTTAGATGGTCAAGAAGATGACTTAACTGTTAGTAGTAAAGAGAGTTTTTATACCGATCCGGTAGCTGCCAAGAAATATGTGGCGCAAACAGGAATAGATTCGCTAGCAATTGCTATCGGCTCTACCCACGGACTTTATCACGATGAACCTCATCTTGATTTTAAACGTCTGGCAGAAATCCAGCGTCAGGTATTTCTAAAGAGATGATACGTCAATCTATCTCACTAGGTATCTGCAAAGTAAATGTGGCCACTGACTTAAAAATTGCTTTCTCCAAAGCATTAAAAATATATTCATCTGAACATCCTGACGCTAACGATTCGCGCAAATACATCACTCCAGGTAAACAAGCGATGCAGCAGGTTGTAGAGAAATAAGATCATAATGTATAATAGTGCCGATAAAATCTAACGCTACATTGACGCGCCAATTCTCGATTATTTAACAAAACCCGGTGTTTAATTGTTTGACAATAATTTATCCGCGCAATGTAAAATAATAAAGCTATCTTAATCTTGGTTAAAACAGATAAAAGACCGTAATAATAAAGATAAATTATCGGGCTACTTGCCCAAAATTTGCGCTCAAAAAGATTAATATTCAACTGATTTAATCATTATTAAAATCAGTTGTTTTGTTTACCACGAAATAATAACCAGCCGGCCCATACTGTTAAGTAAAAGTGGCCCATAAAGGATCAGCCGGAATATCCGAGATCAATAGTCCGCTTTCGGTCGGCGTCAATGTAACTGTAGTTGATTGTAAAAAACTATATTGCTGTTGCCCATCGTTATTATAAATCAATGCGTTTTGCCGATCTGTGTATAAACCTAAGTAAACCAGATCATGATTAGCATCTAAACTGGCACCACCCTGCAGCATCTGGTTGGCTATACTATCATACCAAGCTCTTATTGAATTTCCTGTAATATCAAATCTTGTCAATTTATTAGGTAAATTATCAGGCAATATAATAAGTTTATTATTACTAGCATCAATCCTCATTAAGTTATTGGGTAAATTATTAGTTAATATCTTTAATTGATTATTACTAACAATCAGATTTGTTAAACTCGCCGGCAAACTATCGGGTAATAAGGTTAATCGGTTATTATCGGCATTAAGCAATTTTAATCCAGCGAGCAGATTATCAGGTAACCGAATCAATTGTTCGTTAGCAATATCTAAACTGATCAAATTAGTAGGTAAATTATTGGGTAACTACACCAACCGATTATATTTAACATCCAATTGTATTAACTTTTCCAGTAGATTATCCGGCAGAGAAGTTAACTTATTATGCAAAGTATATAGCTTTTGGACAGTAGATGGTAAATGCGCCGGTAACACCTTTGATTATCGTTAACATTTAATGATAGCAGATTGTCAGGTAAATGATCTGGTAAGTCAGTGAGATTTAGATTTGATAAATCAAGTGATTCTTCTTGCAAACGAAGACAATCAACCAGTCTGTGAAAGGCAAGCTCTTTAGGTTGTTTTTATCAACATACAAAATGGTTAATGATGATAGTAAATTATTCGGTATAATGGTCAATTTATTATCACTAACATTTAAATACTGATAATCCTTCAGGCAATTTATCAAGTAAGCTAATTAATTGATTTTGATTAGCATTCAAAACGATTAAGTTTTTTGGTAGATCAATTAGGTAGCCTAGTCAGGCTATTATGATTAACATTTAATTCCAATAATTTTTCAGGTAGATGATCAAGCAAGCTAATTAATTGATTATTACCTGCATACAAATGGGTTAACTCTTTTGGTAAATTATCGGTCAGCGTGGTTAATTCATTATCACTAGTATCTAATTCTATTCACCATTCCGGTAAAATAGGCAGTGAAGTCAACACTAAGCTGGACAAGTTAAGAGATGAATTACCTTCAATAATACAGTTAAAAAATTTCTTTAATACAATGTCTCTCCGTTCCAATGGATCGATATTTGGTTATGATGCCCAATCTCGCCATTTTGCCATTAGCTCCCAAAGAACAGGTATTATATTCATAATACAACCATCCTAAAGCAAATCAATTGTTAAAAATAATTTATTAATTTACCAAAATTTAACAAATGTATCACTTTGTTAATAAACGAAAATATTAACTACATCAAACACTGCATAAAATAATTAATTGATAGCAGAAAGGCATTAGCTAATAAATGAAGATAATGGAGAATAATTATTGCCAGCAGCAATACTGTTAATTTACTGCTGGCATTACACTCATATAAGATCTAGCGGTGAGACAAAAACTGATCAAATAATTATTACTCAGTTTGATCTAGATAGGTAATAATAAATAGGGGTTTACTTGCCAGTGATTCCAGCTCTGGCGCCTCAGGATATTGCGACAATAGTGGTAGAAAAACTGACTGGCCAATAATGCTGCGACTCGGGGGTGCTACAGGTCTTAAACCCCATATATCATGGTAGATTATCGGTACAGTACGCCCATGCCAATCTGCGTTACCGACATAAAGCATAATATGCCCTTTTATATAAACCAGGATTTTGAATGGCTTGCCATATTTCATCAAATAAGTAAGCCGTTCATTGGTTGAATAATGACTCAAATCAATTCACTTACCATTTAACGATTGAGGTAGCGAATTTCTTGGCAGGAAGATACCATCTGCTGTCAGTAAAATAGGTATCTGCCGTACTACCTGTTGCGACTGAGGTGCATGACCTATAATGGCATAACCATTTTCACCTGGTGTTGGCAATACAACTTTGCTTTACCGTTAACCGATTTTAATAACAATAACGTACCAGTACGTTCCGTAAATCTAAATATGCCCTTTTCGTCAACGAAACTAGCATTATCATTAATCACCACAGCTAGCTTTTTTTTCACCATTACTATCCACTGTTGAATAAAATGCTCATTAACTTTAGCAATATGTGAACTATCTACCCACTTCATTTTAGTCAGTGAAATAATAAAACTCCAGGATTTATCAACGGTTACCGCCACAATGTAAACCGATTCCGCTGGATGAAGCGCTGAACTCTGTAGCATATCAAAAGGATAGCCTTGACCTGCCGCACGAGGATCTTCAAACACGAGGGATGTGGTCGGTAAAAATCTTACTGCTGTTTCACGCAAAGTGATTCCCCGTACAGCAGGATTATATTGATCGGTGATAGGCACTGTTACCAAATTTTGCATTTTTGCTTTCCAGCTTGCATCTAATAGCCGAAAATTTTCGCCATAGTGGCTCACATTGGCTGCAGTAAATTTTGCTACAAAATGCGATAATTTTTTTTGCTCCTTTTGGAAGCTGTAAAACTGACTGAATGTAATTACTATTCCAGGAGGATTCATTAGCAAAATAGTGCGCTAACAATCCATTACAGGCGTTTTTTTGTTGCATTTGGCTTAAAAATGGCTTCTGGTAATCACGAGCATTGGGCGGGATCCAGCAAGCGCTATTTCGTGGATAATTAACAATAGGAAAAAGTTTTTTCGTTTGATCAATAACTGTGATATCAGTCGGTGTTATTTGCCCATCCCTAAAAGATGACAGTGTATGGTGGGTTTTATTGCTACAGTCAATGAGTAATAACAGAATGCTAAAGCCGATAATTTTTTTTCACTAACGCTAGCTCCTCTTGGTTTACTGCTTTTTACTATATCCATTTTACAATAACTTACTCAATTTTAATATTAAGCTTAATAAAAGTTATTGCTTAATTTATATTACCCCATTTACATTAATAATGACAACAAATAAGCAGTGAATTTTTAAATTATAGTCACTAATTGACAATGATTATTTCATAATAATTACCACTAACTTGTTAATAGTAATAATTTTTATATTTAACATTTATTATTTATTTTTAATGATGAAAAATTGCTATTAACGATACTATCGATCACGACAAATAGTAAAATTAATCTGATTCTTAATAGCCGATTGTTCATGATGATAAAAGAATAAATATTTATCTGCTCTGATAATGGAACACAGCAATAATTTATTAATTTCATACTAAATTATTTTCATATAATAGGTTTTAATTCTGCTAATTAATATTTTACAAGTTGATATATTTGATGGAATAAAAAATTTATAGATAAAATGGTATTAAAAAACCTAATGGTAATATTTCTCATCGTGAATTGTTATAACAAGTTACAGCTCATCTACCTCGATTAAATAAATAAAAATAATTATACAAAAAATTAATAAATATTTTACATTTTTTGGTTATTGTTTGTACTATCGATCCATAAGTATAAGTAAATGAGTAAATATTATATTAACATAAGGAACTTAATATGAATCTTGCTATAAAACGTGGGTTATTAATATTATCAGTAACTTCTGCAATGGTAACAACTTTTTCATCTACTGTAATTGCTGCCACAGCAACTTCAGAGCAAAATAAAAAATATTATTGCAAAGGAAACTACGGAGATGATAGTAATCAAGGCCTATGGGATAAGTTTTTCACCGCATCTAGCAAACAAGACACTGAAGCCCAAGCCAAAGAGTTATATAAACTTAATAGCCCTGGTGCTTTTGTTAATATCAGGGAATATACACTCGAAAATTAAATTAAAAAAATTAACTGTTAATATCCTCCATGCCGACAATGGCAAAGAGATATTTATATTTTAATGCTAATTAATTGGATCATTGTATGCTAAGTTAAGATCATGTTATCTTAATATAAAAGTATTTTAATTGACAGATAGTTATATTATCCAATAGCATAATAAAAATTATCTAATATTATATTAATCTAATGCTAATAAAATAAATTTTTATAACCATCAGGAGCTATTTAAATTATTTTAAGTAAACTGTTGTTGGATCCTTTAGTAATCGCTATTAGTTACAAATCTCATCAGCACCTCAGGCAAACAAATTTGACCAAAAAAATAAAAAGACTATTATATATGTCTCGCTTACTGTTATTATTAACACCATCGTCGATTACTATAAAATTTGCAACCATGGATAAATTTACCCGTCCTAAACTAATGCTGCCTAATGGCGCCAATAAATTATTACTGCATTCTTGTTGCGCCCCCTGCTCAGGTGAAGTGATGGAAGCGCTAAGTGCTTCAGGTATTGATTATACTATTTTTTTCTATAATCCCAACATTCATCCGCAGCGCGAATATGAAATCCGTAAAAACGAAAATATACGTTTCGCTAAGCAACATAATGTGCCGTTTGTTGATGCTGACTATGATAGTGATAACTGGTTTGCTCGATCTAAAGGGATGGAGCAAGAACCTGAACGTGGAATTCGCTGTACTATGTGTTTTGATATGCGATTTGAGCGTACTGCCCTTTATGCTGCCGAGAATGATTTTAGGATTATCTCCAGTTCATTAGGTATTTCCCGCTGGAAAAATATGCAACAAATAAATGACTGTGGTAAGCGTGCCGCTAGTCATTACGATGGCCTCACTTACTGGGACTATAACTGGCGTAAACAAGGTGGATCAGCAAGAATGGTCGAAATTAGTAAGCGCGAGCAATTTTATCAACAAGAATATTGTGGCTGTATATATTCTCTGCGTGATACTAATAAACATCGACGCTCACAAGGACGGGAGATTATCCGTATCGGAGTTAAATATTATACTAATGACAAATAATCGATCATGCAAAAATAACAATGCCTGGCTTAAGACAGGCATTTTTTATTCAATTGGACTCTATTTGCCTGGGCGCAATACAGGAAATAGAATAACATCACGAATTGTATGGCTATCGGTTAATAACATGATCATACGATCAATACCAATACCTAAACCGGCCGTTGGTGGTAATCCATGCTCCAACGCTGTGATATAATCCTCATCATAAAACATGGCTTCATTATTACCTTCATCTTTTTGACGAACCTGCTCAGCAAAGCGCTCAACTTGATCTTCGGCATCATTAAGCTCAGAAAAACCATTACCAATTTCACGACCACCAATAAAAAATTCAAATCGATCAGTAATAAATGAATTGTTATCATTACGTCGAGCCAGTGGCGACACTTCTGCTGGATATTCGGTAATAAATGTCGGTTGGATCAAATGGCTTTCAGCAACAGCCTCAAAAATCTCACATTGCAGGCGACCTAAACCCCAACCTTTTTCTATCTGAATATTTAGTGATTTTGCAATCATGGTCGCTTTAGCCATGTCATCCAAATCAGTCAAATCTGTTTCAGCCCGATATTTGACTATCGCTTCTTTCATCGTCATTTTGCTAAAAGGCTGGCCAAAATCAAATAAATGCTCACCATATTTTACCTGAGTTGTGCCTAACACTTCTTCAGTCACAGTATGGAATAACTCTTCAGTTAACACCATAAGATCTTTATAATCGGCATAAGCCATATAAAGTTCCATCATGGTAAACTCTGGATTATGGCGCTGCGAAACGCCTTCATTACGAAAATTACGATTAATTTCAAAAACTCGCTCAAATCCACCAACAACTAAACGTTTCAGATAAAGTTCTGGCGCAATACGCAGATACATATCAATATCTAACGCATTATGATGTGTAATAAAGGGACGAGCCGCGGCACCACCAGGTATAACCTGCATCATAGGTGTTTCAACTTCCATGAAATCTTTACTAACCATAAAGTTACGTAAAGCAGAGAGCACACGTGAACGCACAACAAAAGTCTGCCGTGATGCATCATTAGCAATAAGATCGAGATAACGTTGGCGATAACGCGTTTCCTGATCTGCTAACCCATGGAATTTATCTGGCAAAGGGCGTAATGATTTGGTTAATAAATAAACTTCATGACAACGGATGGTTAATTCACCTGTTTTGGTCTTGAATAATTTACCTTTAACACCAAGGATATCACCCAGATCCCATTTCTTGAACTGTTCGTTATAAATACCCTCAGGTAAGTCATCACGAGAAATATAAATCTGAATACGTCCGCCCATATCTTGTAAAGTAGCAAAAGAGGCTTTGCCCATGATACGGCGTGTGATCATTCGCCCGGCAACCGAAACATCAATATTCAGTGCGGTAAGCTCTGCGGCCTCCTTATCATCATATTTACCATGTAAATCGCTAGATAAATACTGACGGCGAAAATCATTAGGAAAAGCAATACCATTACGACGTAATCCGGCCAATTTTTCTCGGCGGTTTTTTAATTCATTATTTAAATCAAGGGACTGCTCAATACCCTGTTGTTGTTGAAACATCTTTTTTCCTCATAGGCTAGCTTTTAAGCTAGCTTCAATGAATTTGTCCAGATCACCATCCAGTACAGCTTGTGTATTGCGATTTTCAACACCTGTACGTAGGTCTTTAATTCGAGAATCATCCAGCACATAAGAACGAATTTGACTACCCCAGCCAATATCAGATTTATTTTCTTCTAATGCTTGTTTATCGGCATTTTTCTTTTGCATCTCCAGCTCATATAATTTTGCTTTTAGTTGCTTTAAGGCCTGATCTTTATTCTTATGCTGAGAACGGTCATTCTGACATTGTGTAA
This sequence comes from Arsenophonus sp., assembly GCA_045399315.1. Classification (GTDB taxonomy): domain Bacteria; phylum Pseudomonadota; class Gammaproteobacteria; order Enterobacterales; family Enterobacteriaceae; genus Arsenophonus. Next base: position 71,909 of record DAYVGO010000008.1, on the reverse strand, counting down.
CAATACCTGTAGGAATATGGGTTATACGTACCGCAGATTCAGTTTTATTTACGTGTTGACCACCAGCCCCTGATGCTCGATAAACATCAATGCGCAAATCTGCCGGGTTGATTTCAATATCAATATCATCGTCCACTTCAGGATAAATAAAGGCTGAGCTAAAAGAGGTATGGCGACGACCACCTGAATCAAAAGGACTTTTACGCACTAAACGATGAACACCTGTTTCAGTACGTAGCCAGCCATATGCATACTCACCAATAATCTTGATGGTGGCAGACTTTAAGCCAGCAACGTCACCATCTGACGCTTCAATGATTTCTGTTTTAAAACCTTTTGACTCAGCCCAACGCATATACATACGCATTAACATGCTAGCCCAATCCTGTGCTTCCGTTCCCCCAGAACCTGCTTGTAAATCAAGATAACAATTAGCACTATCATATTGCCCTGAAAACATGCGACGAAATTCCAATTGAGCAAGTTTTCCTTCTAGCTGCGTTAGCTCTGCAACAGCTTCATGAAAGGTATCTTCATCAGCTGCTTCTATCGCCAGATCAAGCAAACCAGATACATCATCTAAACCTTGTATCAACACGTCAATTGTTTTTATTATTGCTTCAAGAGAAGAACACTCTTTACCCAAAGCTTGAGCTCGTTCAGGTTGGTTCCATAAATAGGGTTGCTCAAGTTCAGCATTTACTTCTTCAAGACGCTCTTTCTTGGCATCATAGTCAAAGATACCCCCTCAAGATCTTTGTCCGCTCAGACAGATCCTGAATTTGATTTTTTATTGGATTAATTTCAAACATATCTTTGTATCTTATTTATATTATGTTCATTAATAATCATAAAAATATAAGCTGCTTATTGTAGCGGATCTGATTGTTGGATTATAGTTTTTCAGTCAACATGCTCGATGATAAACCATTTTTCCTTCCTAATAGCCACTTTTAGTCGGTAAATGCTACAATAAGATAATGTCTTTAATCTAATTATTAACAAATTAGTGGCAGAAAAATATTGATTATTTACTCAAGAAAGCATGGCGGTGTCATATTGTTTTCTGTCAACAATTACTGTTAGCATATGCTGATATTCTATTCACAAGGCCACAAATGCTGAATAAGTAACTGTATATTACGACTACTACAATATTCATTAACATCAAGCTTATAAGCCAATTCGACCATTTTAATACTATTGTCAGGCCAATACGCTGTATCAACGTTAAAAGCGATGCCATCTATCATCGAACCACCAGCCAATGGCTCTAACATAACTTTTAGATGACACTCACCGACAAGGCGTTGTTGCAATAGTCGAAATTTGCCATCAAAAATCGGTTCAGGGAAAGCCTGCCCCCATGGTCCACCTTCTCTGATTAGTTCAGCAATGTGTAATGACAACTCTTCATTATTTAACTCACCATCACTCCAAATAACCCCCTCAAGCATATCTTTATCCAACAATTCTGCCATCAGATTAGAAAATTTCTCCTGAAACTGGCTAAATTTCTGTTCCTCTAACGTTAATCCAGCGGCCATCGCATGACCACCAAACTTTAATATTAATCCGGGATTAAGCGTATTTAAGCGCTCAAGAGCATCACGTAAATGTAAACCATAAATGGAACGCCCTGACCCCTTTAAAATCCCTTCCCCTGCAGGCGCAAAGGCGATAACTGGGCGATGAAAACGCTCTTTGATACGGGAAGCCAATATTCCTACTACTCCCTGATGCCATTCGGGGTGATAGAGTGCTAAGCCATTGGGTAATTGATGGCGTTTTTTTTCTATTTGTTCAAAAAGTCTCCATGCTTCTTGCTTCATATCCTGCTCAATTTCGCGGCGGGTACGATTTAAGTTATCTAATTCAGTCGCCAATTTTCTGGCATGAACGACATCATCAGTCAATAACAGTGCCACCCCGAGTGACATATCATCTAATCTTCCAGCAGCATTGAGTCGTGGCCCTAGCGAGAAACCTAAATCATTGGCAACCAACCGCCTAACATCACGTTTAGAAACTTCAATCAGTGCTTTGATGCCGGCACAGCAACGTCCCGCCCGGATACGATTTAAACCCTGATACACTAAAATACGATTATTACTATCCAAAGGAACAACATCTGCCACCGTACCTAATGCCACTAAGTCTAATAATTCAGCCAGATTAGGCATCTTACGCGCCTGTTGTTCAAACCAACCGGCCTGACGTAACGCTGCACGCAATGCCGACATCAAATAAAAACTAACACCAACCCCCGCTAATGCTTTTGATGGAAAATGACAATCAACTAAATTGGGATTAACAATCGCTTCTGCTGCAGGCAGAGTTTCGGCTGGCAAATGGTGGTCAGTAATAATCACTTTTATACCATGTTGCTGAGCAACAGCAACACCTTCATGGGAAGATATGCCGTTATCAACGGTAATAATAAGTTCCGCTTTTCTTTTAATAACTTCATTGACAACTTGCGGACTAAGCCCATAGCCATCTTCAAATCGGTTTGGCACCAAATAATCAAGATCCCTATATCCCATTGCGTTCAATGCGCGCAGTGTTAATGCGGTACTCGTTGCCCCATCTGCGTCAAAATCACCGACCAACATAATCCGCCAACTTTCATTCAACGCAGTAATTAACAGCTGAACCGCTGTTTCAATATCACTCAGTAATTGGTAATCAAGTAATCCTTTTGCGCCTGTCTCTAACTCATTTTCTGACAATACCCCTCTCATAGCATATAAACGGCGTAATATAGGAGACATATGAGTAGGTAGGTGGCTATCATCTGCTTTTGGTCGGCGACGAAGCTGTATTTTCATATTTATTGTTAACTCATTATTATTTTTTGTTAAGCTTTTCTAGTCCGTTAGCTAAATCAGCTGCTGTCATATAACCTGGTATTACCGTGCCATCTTCTAATACTAAGGCTGGGGTTCCATTAATGCCCAGCATATGCCCTATATTAAATTGGGCACTAATGTCTACCGTTTTACATTTTGCAATAGGAGAAATTGATTCACCTTTAAAAGCGTCTGTTAATGCCTTTTGTCGATCAGCACTACACCAGATAGATGTCATAATTTTGGCTGATTCATGGTGAAGACCATTACGAGGGAATACCAAATAATGAACAGTGATACCTTTTTTATTATATTCAGCTATATCTTGATGAAATTTCTTACAATAACCACATGTAACATCAGTAAACACGGTGACCACATATTTTTCTTCTGGTGCTTTAAATATGATCATCTGATCGCTCATGGTTTCTATTTTCTTTGCCAAAATCTGATTGGTAACATTAACCGGCATTTGCCCACTTAAATCAAAAATAGGCCCTTTTAATAAATACTTACCGTCTTCAGTCACATAAACTAACCCTTGATTAGTAATAACTGTACTCAGACCTACAATAGGTGATGGATGGATATTCTCAGTTTCTATGCCCATCTTATTCAATATTCTTTTGATAGCCACATCATCAGCCAGTACAGGATGTGACAAGACCGCCAGAAAACCAATTAACCATATGATATTTTTTTTCATTTAAAATTTCCTTGATCTCCAATCAACCTCGAGGATGATGTTGTTGATGCAATTGCCTTAATCGTTCTGTCGCGACATGGGTATAGATCTGTGTGGTAGAAAGATCACTATGTCCAAGCAACATTTGTACTACACGAAGATCTGCGCCATGATTCAGCAAATGCGTGGCAAAAGCATGTCTTAATACGTGAGGAGAAAGTTTTTCGCTATCAATTCCAGCAATCGCTGCATAATATTTAATACGATGCCAAAAAGTCTGACGTGTCATTTGAGTCCCCCTTTTACTGGGAAACAACACATCGTTGGTTAATCTATTAAGCAGGATTGGACGACTTTCCGTTAAATAAGTTTCTAGCCAATAAATAGCTTCTTCACCCAAAGGTACCAACCGTTCTTTATTACCTTTTCCCACTACCCGAATCACACCTTGACGTAAACTTATATCTGTTAATGTTAGCCCAACCAGTTCAGAAACACGTAATCCACATGCATAAAGTACTTCAAGTATTGTTTTATCTCTTAATTCAATCGGATCATTAATAGTAGGAGCATGTAGTAAATCTTCAACTTGTTTCTCATTGAGATCTTTAGGTAACCGCTTAGGAAGTTTAGGTGCCGATAATTGGGCAGTAGGATCATCGAGACGTAATTTCTCACGATAGAAATATTGGAATAGACGGCGCATGGCACTAAGTAAACGAGCTGAGCTGGTTGCTTTATAACCACCTTCTACCCGTTCAGCTAGGAAAGCTTGTAAAGCCATGACTTCCACCGTAAGCAAATCATAGCCATGACACGACAACCAACCAACTAATGTCTGTAAATCTGTACGATAAGAAGAAAGCGTGTTAGCCGCTAAATCGTGTTCAAGCCAAACAGTATCGAGAAATTGTTCTATTAACGGATGACTAGCTTGGTTTTTTTCAGTTGACACAACAGCTCTCCCAGTAAATTAATTGAACCATATTATGCCTCAAAAAATACTTTCTGCCAAAATGCCGCGCTAACATTTATTTATGTTATTTCTTTATCATTTAGATTAAAATAATATTTTTATATAACTAATTAGAATTAATGATTTAAACTAATATTAATCTATTAATTATAGTATTAATCAAAAAAAAACAATTATGTGCTTCTCTTACTATCTTATAAGCTATTATCTTCCATAATTAATATTTAAATTTGTGGAAAATAATAGGCATTATAAATATTCAATTTTAAAAATATAACAATAAGTTAATGTAAATAGCTAGCCTATTATTTGGTTAATCTAGCGATAACTAATTGATATTTTAATCAGTTAATATATCAATAAATTATCATTGCCAAAAAACACCATACAAAAAAACGATCTAAACATTATTAACAGATAACGAATTCTATAAACAAGCAAATACTTTATTTAATAATTACAACAAATTTATTTAATAAGATTCTAATTTATCAATAGAAGGATAATTAATATGTTAGTAAATATTGTCTATTCTACCACCCCCACAACCGAAAGTTTACATGGTGTAGAAAAAAGAGCGATTGGTAAAAATTTTTTTCTCAAACAAGCTAATGGTACCCCTATTTCATTCGCTCCTGTCTTACCCGATTTGGAACAACAATTTGCTCAAATGGGGATCGTTGATCTTCGTACACATGATTGGGATGAACTTTGTGATATTGACAATTATTTTGATTCACCAGACATTAATTATCTTAATCAGATAACCAATAATGTGCTCAATACTCTTAAAGAAAGAATAAACCTTTAAGCAACTGATTTTTTTGATCGAAGAACTATTTGTTTAAATTCCCCACAATATTTTACTGCCGCAGAAGAACCACAATTCAACTGGCAATCAACCGATAGTTATCTTAGAAACTCTTTATCTAATAAATATTATCAAGGTCAGCAAAAACTGAATATATTATTTAGAATAGGAAGAATGCTTAATGGTGGCAAACAAAAACCAACAAACGTTGAAAATATTGTCAATTAGTAAAGAGATATAGAATTAATTATTATTCAATAGGTCTTGCTTACCCGATTTGCGAATATGAAATCTGGAATGAATCTGATCTTGGCTTCTTCTGGTCAACTCCGGCAAACAATCAGCGCACGGTTGCCAAATTTTATGACTTTTATCGTGCCGTTGCGCATGCTATTAAAGCAATTGCACCTTGAGTAAAAATTGGTAGTTGCAGAACAGCTTTTGTTTTTAAGAATGAAAATCTTGTCGATAACTTTATTACTTATATTAAAAATCATCACGTCCCTTTTGATTTTTACTCATATCATTATTACTCTATTGATACTAACAATCCCAAAAATATTTATGAAATTCAAGATCATGTTCGCAGTACATTAAATAAACATGGCTTTAAGCAGGTAAAATGCCATATCACTGAATGGGCCTTAACCGCCTATGCCAGTAATATAAATAATAGCAAGAATCAAAGTCATGTTGCGGTAGCTAACTACTTTCTTTTTTAATGCACACAGAACAGGCTGGTGTAGATAAAGTTTACCTATATTGAGCAGATAGAGCAGAATTTGGTCTGTTTGATAATAACGCTTATGCTAGCTATTACAGCCCAAGCATTTTGGCTATATATTCAATTTGCCTCTCATCGTGATTCATCAATTGTCAAATTAACCGACACCACCAAAACTGGTATAACCACAACCGGTGCAATTAATGCCAACAACCAAATAAATATATTGATTGCCAATTATACAGCCGATCACGCTATTGTCGGCACAGCCGGTCAATCAATACTGTCGGCAGAGGTCCCTCTGTAACCACAATATTATATTGATCCGACAATACCAGCTACTTTAATCGATAGTGCACGTTGATATGATAGCAATACCGTACCCCACGTAATAGAAACAAAGTGCTATATAATGGCAAACTCGTGCCAAATGGCTCTCACTCGCCAAAATTAAAATATGACGATTCCAGTTATCAGGAATCGAGTAATGGCTATATTGTTACGGTAAAAGATATTCCGACTCATTTTAATAACTATATGGTTATTTTACATAAGTCTTTAACGGCGGACAACGTCAGTCACTCAATGGTGAGAACTGTATTTATCAACTCCGTGGCACTATCCCTCAATCTCGAGAGATAGTTATTAAAGATGGTGATCCTGTTACAGCTGTAAATAATACATTAGCTTTAATAACAATAGAATTATATTAGGTTAATTGTTATTTTTTGTTAACTGACAAAATCTTAAATCTCTTATTAAAGAAATAGTAGTTTGTCACTAGCCGTCAATTAAATAACTTTTTTAAGCAATGACATAGCCACTTATTTAAATAATAAATTTTATTATTCAAACAATGATAAAAAATTATTTTATTAGTAATAAGATAAAAATTTATTGTTATAACAATAAAAATTATATTATTTATTTTAATTATATCTGAATAAAAAATTCTGACTTTTTATTTCCCCTCTGTATTAACATTAAAGTTCCTAATTATTAATTCAGTTATACAAAATATTTAAGCTATAAAGAAAAATTTTTCATTAATTTTATAAAACTATTAATAGAATGAAAATAACTTAATTTTCATTACTTAATCAGATAAAAAATTTTTCATCAATTTTAATTATCTAAAATAAAATTTATTATGCTAAGTTTTTTGTTGGATTAATAACCGAAATAATAATTATAAATCATATAGTAAAAATATGGAGCTTAAAAATGAAAAAACATAAACTTATTATAAAATTTAATAAATCTGTTATACTTGAAAGATAGCTTTCTTAACAATTTTAATTACTATTCTATTATTGATGATGATTTACTGACTATGAAAAACCAGATCATTAATTGCGAAAACCTTACTGGTATTTGCTATGTGGCAGAAGCTGACAATATACAATTCAGTGAATTACAACTTTTAGCTGATAAAATAAATAGTTATGATTTTGTTGAGTACGCTTATATTGAACATACGGATACCCCACCACCATTAGCGCAATTACCAGATAATAAGACATGGCAAATTTATAATACTCCTAATTTTAATCCACTCCAGGTTTATCAAGGTGTAATCACCGATGATCAAATTGGTATTGATATCGAATATGCTTGGTGATCGGTATAACTGGACAAGGGATCCACTATGCCGATATCGAAGGTGGATTTGATTTTAACCATGTTAATTTAAGAAGAAAAAGTTTTATTAATCTGTCACCAGAATATCCGCTGAAAAATGAACATGGTACCGTGGTTGCCGGAATAATGTATGCCAAAAATATGTGATTTGATATAAAAGGATTAGTGCATGGGGCAGATACTTTTTATAATGTTTCAGAAGCTCCAGCAGGACGTGTTAATAGAATTGCTAAGGCATTAAAATACTTAAGGGCAGGAGACGTATTTATCTATGAATTACAATCGATGGGTCCTCGTAATAAATATGTCCCAGCCGATTATCAACAAACAGTTTGGGATATCACAAAAGAGGCCACCTATGCTGGTATTATTATCATTATGGCAGCTGGCAATAGTGCTGAAGATTTAGAACATAAAGTATACAATGAATATAGAAACCATCCATAATGGTGATGGTGATAATAGTGCCATCCGGGTTGGTGCGAGCGATAAAAAACACCTGATACCAACTGATTTCACAATTTATAGCAGCATTATGTGCAAGGCTGGTGTCTAACTGTTGTCACAACCGGTTATAACGATCTCTACGATAAGGGTGAGCATAATAATTATACCCATACTTTCTCGGGGACATCATCTGCTACACCGATCGTTGCTTCTCTTGTGGTAGCGATCCAATCATAGTATAAAAAGTATATTGGTGATGTGCTTAAACCGAAAGACATGTGTTCACTTTTAATTGAAACCGGCACACCACAAGGATACCATCAGTCTAGTAATAAAATAAATATTGGCCCATTGCCTAATATGTGACAAGCAATTAATACACTACATAGACGTTTACAATAAACTAGTAGTATCTACTAGCAACCAAAATTAATTACTGGTAATGAAATATATTGTCATTTAACAAATTCTTAGCAAATTAACTTAAAACCAGATCTCAAGTTTTAGCTATTAAATAAATTGAGACATGGTTTTTTATCGCATTGGTTAAAAATAATAATATTAAATATTATAAAAAATAGAAAATGCCATAAAAAAGCCAGTTTAAACTGGCAAACATATCAAACACAACACCAGGGAAACTCTCTATTTAACAAGAATAAAATGAACAAATAAGGCGTAGAAATTGTTAGGACTACTTAGAGGATAGGTTAAAAAATAATTATTTTCTATTTTTATTGATAATAATATGAGGCAAATCAAAAAACCCGCCCTGTTCAATTGCCATTAATGAAAAAATAACACTAATAATGCTACCGGACAATTACTCTTAATCAACTGAATTATAATATTTTTTTAATGTTTCTCTGCTATAATGGTACATTATTACTAGCAAAATGACAGCAAGTTACAAAAATGAAAATAGGTCTTTTTTATGGTTCTAGTACCTGTTATACCGAAATGGTTGCAGAGAAAATCCAGTATAATCTAGGTGAAGACTTAGTTAATTTACATAATATTAAAGATATTTCGCCGCAATTAATGGAAAATTATGAAATCTTAATCTTAGGTATTCCTACCTGGGATTTTGGCGAACTACAAGAAGACTGGCTCACAATTTGGGATGAATTCTGTTCGTTAAATCTAGCCTGCAAAATTGTGTCTCTATACGGCTTAGGCGATCAAATTGATTACAGTAACTGGTTTCTAGATGCACTAGGCATGCTTTATGAACAGCTATTACTGATGCAAGTTAAATTTGTCGGTTTTTGGCCAACAACAGGATATACTTTTAGCAGTCTTAAACCATTAACAACTGATGGTAGCCAGTTTGTCGGGTTAGCGCTTGATGAAGTCAACCAATTCGAACAAACAGATGGAAGAATTAAACAGTGGTGTATTCAAATATTAAATGAAATAGAAGCCTTATTATAAGGCTTCTATTTCATATCAAATATCAGGGTACTGCAACAGCAATTGATTTAAATTTCGCCACTCCTCTTCAGGTATACTGTCCGAAGCAATCCATAATTTAATCCGCTTATTACATTGTAATGAACGAAGAGTGAGTTTTATACCAAATAAACAAAACCAAGGTTTTTTAACAATCAGCCATTCGCTTTTCTTCCACTGTATCTTATTACCATTAAGTAAAACTAAACTTCCTTTACAACGGCTTATATTTTTTTGACTCCTTACCCAACTCGCCACAATCAATAAGGTCGCTATCAACCAAGTGACCAGATTATTTGGCGGCCAAGATGAAAAGAAAACTAACAAGCCAATTCCTACATGTACTCCCGTTGAAAAAAGCTGTGTCAGCCACGAAACATTAATATTAAATTTCCAAAGAACCACGTTGTTTATTTCTACTCTGTATCAATCGAATCATTTGATAAAGACCATCATCATCAGGACGTCCATGATTCATCAACCAGTTGAACAAATCAGGATCTGTACACTCTAGTAAACGAACAAACAGACATTTCTCATCCTCTGTGAGTGAATCATATTCATACTCAAAAAAAGGCATAATGGCGATGTCCAACTCACGCATTCCTCTGCGACATGCCCAGTGGATCCTGGGTTTATTATTGATATCCATACGATAAAATAACCTTAAAAACTTTTGGAAATAATTTTCAATTCCATATCAGAATTTAGCGTAGCAAATTCTTATCAATATCGGAATGATTTAAGTAACATTTTTGTAAAAACTACTACTAATCACTAATAAAAAACTTATTATAGATAAATTATTCGATATTAATTCTGTTAGCCAATAATGGATAATATTACTTGCTTTGTCAGCTAGCTATTTTACCATTATGACTACTCTTATTCAGGTTACGAGCGGATGATCACATGATAAGCCTAAATAAATTTATACCAGCGACTTACAAAACCGACCAACAATTACCATTAACGTTAATGTTACTTAATGACTGGAGTTTTATCACAGCAACCGGTGTTGATGCCGAAAAATATCTCCAGGGTCAATTAACCGCGGATATTGCCGCATTAAGCCCACAACAACATGTATTCACCGCCCACTGTGATGCCAAAGGAAAAATGTGGAGCACGCTACGTTTATTTCACTACAAAGAAGGTTTTGGCTATATTTTACGTACTAGTGTGGCAACAAAACAACTGAGTGAACTAAAAAAATACGCTGTTTTCTCGCAAATCACACTCAGCCAACAACATAATATTATACTGTTAGGTGTTGCAGGCCATGGTGCTCATGAAGCATTAAAAAGCCACTTTGCTCAATTACCCAATAAGGAAAAATCCGTTATCCATCTTGAACAAACCACTTTATTGCATTTTAGCTTACCGACAGAACGTTTTTTAATTGCTACAGATATAGCAACTGCCACTAAACTAACCAAACATTTCCCTATGCATGGTGATAGTCAACAATGGCTAGCTCTAGATATTGCTGCAGGTATAGCTAATATTGATGTTGAGAATAGCGAACAATTTATTCCCCAAGCCGTTAACCTACAAGCATTGCCAGACAGTATCAGTTTTCACAAAGGCTGTTACAGCGGGCAGGAAATGATCGCTCGAGCAAAATATCACGGCGCTAATAAACGAGCCATGTATTGGTTAACCGGCACGGCAAATAGGCTACCAAAAGCAAACGAGGCTATCGAGTGGAAAATAGGCGATAATTGGCGGCGCACCGGAACGATATTGGCCATAGTTAAGTTAACTGATACCACTATCAGTGTGCAAATAGTCATGAACCATGATATACTGAAAGAGAGTGTTTTTCGTCTAGTAGGAGACGAGCAAAGTCAACTAACAATTCAGCCTTTACCTTATTCGTTGACAAAAGAGGAATAAAATAGCATTTAATTGCTAATAAAAATTTATTTAGATAAATATCCTTTCAGATAGCAAAACAGGGATCACAAAAATACCCCTGTTATAAAATTAATAATTAAGTATTTTTGCTTATTTCATTGGCAAAAACTTAAGCAGTGCCTCTATTGCTACATATACCCTTATGGTTTAATAAGTTAGAATAACCCTATTTATTAATTATTAGATTAATATTATTTTATAATTCTATTAAGGAATAAATTAACTTGTTAATAGTTATAATAAAAATAGGCTCAAATAGTTAATCAACACATAATTTGCTGTAGTATTCAGCGTATTATTCTGTATTAACCAATCCGACAGAACGGTAAAATTAGCATCAATAATCAAATCGATATCGTCAGAAGATAGTTTAAAATTTAAAAATCTAAGCTCTAATTTTGATATCTCAATTTCTCCTGTTGCTTCAGTTACTGGCTTATATTTTTTTACTATCTTCGTCATAACAAAATTTTATTTCGGCTGAGTATAAATATAATCTAACAACATTTAATATTGAACTTATTACAGTATAAGTTAACAAAATATTACTATCTTTATCCAAGATATTTTTGATAGAATTGCTGATTAGTATTTCTAAGTATGTTTTGATATATTGTTTTTCTTTTACAGATGTTTGATGATACTGCTGAGATATTTTTTCAAATAAGCTTTTATAGTTATTCTTATTGTAATAAAATTTATCAGTCGATGAGATTTCGATAAAAAATAGACCACTCGATAAAATAGATGACAGATACTTACGATAATTTTCACTATTTCCCTGTTTATTTGGTGACAGGGGTTGCCAGCCAGTATTTTCTTTAACTAAAGATATTAACGATGTTACTATATTTTGTGGATAATCTATAAGTATTGATGATAGATTGCCAATTTTTTTATTTGTAAACATCTCTTTCAATATATATTCTTCTGATAATATCCTTTTTATATCATTACCAACAGCAATCGCACCACTACTGATCATATCCTATTTTAACTTTTATTATCAACAAGATATTTATCCAAATCGCAATTATATGTTTTACTCAGAATTAAACGTAAATTTTTATTTTTTGCTATATTCATAAAATATCCAATTTTATTATATATTTTAAAAAATAATAATTAATTTACCTATTCTATTTAAAATAAAAATAAGAAGAGGTGATAGTTTTTATTTATTACCAAAAGAATAGGTTATTATTTCTTTTTTATCTTTGGCTTTTGTTTTCATTCTTTTTATCCATTCTTGTAAATCACTTCTAGTCGTATTAAGCAGAATTTCCGCAATTTTCTTATCATAAATAAAAGTATGCATTTTTAGTACAAGGCTTTTTATCTGTATACGAGAAACATATTTATCCGTAGGCTGACTTTTTGTATTGCTAGCCTGCTTTTCAAATATAATATGAAAAGAGTTTATATAAAATTTCACATCATCTTTATTTGCCGATGTGATAACACCTTGGGTAAATTGGTACTAGTATTTTTCTGTTCAGAATAAGATAACGCAACTTTAGCTAACTGAGTAACTGAATTTTTAATCTTATTCTTATCAACCCCAGTAATACTATCATATATATCTACAATCTTATCAATGAGTTCATTATAATTCTCTTCTTAATAATTAAGATCGAGTAACTTATCTTCCTTCACCATCATTAGCACATTTTTCTTCATTTCCTCAGAATAAGTTATATATGCTTCAGAATTACCTGACATGGATGGTTTTTGTGGATCATAACCAACACCACCCATTGCTATCGTACTTAACATAGTAAGGCCATTTGCCGGTGATTCTGCTAATTTTTCAGCAATAACATCCGTTGATGTGCCGTCTCTATTTATTTCATTAAGTTGTTGAGCAATGATCAAATCTTTATCTTGATTAGCGCCAATAATATCCCCTGTGGATACCGTAAGTTTTGAATTACTATCATAGCCATTGTTCAATAATGCCGGTGCTGGTCTTAATGTCTTAATCCAATCAATTAATTTTTTATATCGTTCTTCCATATTTATTTCAGTCATAAACGCTACATATTTAATAATGACAAAATTATTATTAATAATAATTATCTTAAACACGCTAAAATAATCTAATAAAAACATTTAAATTTAAATAAAGTAATTACTAATTAGTTGCTATAAAAATTTAATGTGCTAATCACCAATATCATATTTTGTTGTTTATTTTAATTTGTATTTTATCACGCATAATTACATTAAAATTAATAACCGTTGTCATTAGTTATGATATGATTTTATTAAACGAAAATAACTGATTAAAATATTATTTAGAAAGTTGTATATATTACTATTTTTTAATAGGCTAATTATTAATAAGAACTGCCATAAAAAAACATAATACCGATCCCTTTTAGTTAATTAATCCTCTGCCATAACGAACAAAGCAGGGTTTCACAACCTGAACTGGTATCTCATGTTTTTTATTTGCACAACCGCTTGTGTTCCAATATTTCGGGGTACTCGTGCTAAAGCAATATTTAAACCAAGCGTTGGAGAAAATGTGCCGCTGACAATGATACCTTCAGACAATTTACCTGCTGGATCAATAAAACGAACTAGTAAATCAGCTCATAATATTCCTCTATCACGCATCACTAAACCAACTAATTTTTCTGTACCTATCTGGCGTTGCCTTTATAGTGCATCTCGACCGATAAAACAGCGCCCTTCCGGTTGCCAGGCAATTGACCACTCCATATTAGCTGCTAGTGGTGATACCGTTTCGCTCATTTCTTGTCCATAAAGATTCATGCCTGCTTCCAAGCGAAGAGTATCCCGTGCCGTCAATCCTACCGGCTTAATCCCCAAATAAAGTAATTTTTGCTAAAAATTGACAGCATGTTCTTTTGGCATTGCTATATCATAGCCTGATTCACTAGTGTAACCTAAATTAGTAATAAACCATTCATCTATTTGTTTACCATAGAAAAATGGCATATCTACCACTATTGCTTTCTGCCGCTCATTAAGCCGAGATTGCACTTTCTGTTGAGCATCAGGTCCCTGTATAGCGATTAATGCCAGATCGTCACGTACTTGAACATTAATAAGGTAATTTTCCGTATGCTGATTAAGCCAAGCTAAGTCTTTTTGCCGAGTGGTAGAATTAGTAATTAAATAATAGTGGTCATCATCAAAATAGTAGACAACTAAATCATCGATCACGCCACCAGATGCATTTAACATACTGCTATAAAGCGCTTTACCAGGTTCTGATAGTTTTGCAACATCATTTACTAATAAATAACGAAGAAAATCACGGCACAATGCCCCATGCAGATCAACAATTGTCAAATGAGAAATATCAAACATACCACCATGAAAATCGATAATAGTTGCATTCACACTAAATGCTGCTCATATAATGAAGTTTGTTTTACTGTCATTGTGCTGTTTTCTTTATTAATATGTATAGACAAATTAAGTTGTTAAAGCAAATACTTATTGCTAAAGTAAGAGTATTCATCATAAAAACAGCGGATATAAACTAGGCAAAATAATAAAAAAGCAGCAAAAATAAATAGATTAAGATAAGTATTTCTAACTAATAGAACCATGCCCCATAAACGATAGATTTAAAAAAATACTCTAATATGTTAAAGTATTTCTGAGGAATTGGTTGTGCTCTGAGCTAACCATTCCGGCATATCATGTACTCCTAGTGCATAATTCAGCAACTTTGGCTTTATAACTGGTAGCTTATTAGTTAGCAACAAGCCCACGCCACGAAACATTTTTTTCATTGGATTATCGCCATCAAATAATTGACGCAATCCTTGCATACTGGCCAACATCAATGCAGCACTATGTTTGCGTTTACGTTCATAACGCTGTAAATAAAGATATTGACCAATATCTTTACCTGTTGTATTCAAACGCCGCAATTGTCCAATCAACTCAGCAACATCCATAAAGCCTAAATTTACCCCTTGCCCGGCTAATGGGTGTATTGTGTGCGCGGCATCACCTAACAAAGCTATGCGCTGACCAACAAAATTTCGTGCATACTGACCAATCAGTGGAAAAATCTGACGTTGACTAATTAACTGACAGAAACCGAGACGCATATCTAAAGCAACACTTAACTCTTTTTCAAACACAGTAACATCTAAATCCAAGCGTCTACGCGCTTGCATTGCTGGCAACGACCAAACAATTGAGCAAAGATAAGGATCGTGTAAAGGTAAGAATGCTAAAATGCTATCACTATGAAAAGATTGTCGAGCGATATACATATGGGGTATTTCAGTCCGAATAGTCGCGACTAATGCAGTATGTTCATAGTCCCAGAATGTTACTGGAATATCAGCTTTTTCCCTTAACCATGATTTAGCGCCATCTGTACCAACGACTAATCGTGCCGACACCATCTGCTCATTATCAAAAGTCATAAATACTTCATTCTCACCCCAGATAACTTTTTTCAAAATATTATCGGTTAATAAGGTAATATCAGCACTTGATTGAGCGAGTTGCCATAGAGATCCGCGCATGATCGAATTTTCAATAATATGTCCGAGATAAGGTAGAGAATAGTCCTTAGCATCAAATCGAATATGGCCAAAGCTATCCTGTTGCCAAACCTCCATCTGCTGATAAATAGCGACTCGTTTTTGCACGATTGTCTGCCAAACACCTAAATAATCGAGTAATTTCTGACTCGCAGCATTAATGGCAGACACACTGAGTGAAGGCTCTTCTTGCGGATCAAATTGATGTTGTGGGGGACAATTTTCAATAACGGCAATTCTCATACCACAGCCCTGTAATCCACAAGCCAAAGTCAGCCCAACCATACCACCACCCACAATAACCACATCAAACGATTGCATAGTTAAAATATTCCTTTCTTAAAAGGTTAGAGATGAAAAGATTGTCCCATCGCTTGGCGGGCTAAAATGTCACGTATAAGTGGTAGTGTTTCCATGGCCATTAATCCAATATTACGGCCAATAGCAAAAATCAGATGATTATTGGCAAATAAATGAACCAAATTATCGGTTAACTTTATAGTGCTTTGACGATCATCAGTGCGTCGCATTTGATACTGTATAAGCACGGAATAAGCACCAATATCACCACCATGATTGGCTACTTCACTAATTATATTGGCAAGTACCATCACATCACGCATACCAAGATTAAAACCCTGACCAGCAATAGGATGTAAAGTTTGGGCCGCATTGCCAACCAAAGCAAGCCGATGGCTAATTAGTCTTTTGGCTTGAGAAAGCAACAAGGGAAAACAGTAACGCTGGCTAACTGCCTTAATTTCACCTAACCGCCAGCCAAACCATTTTTGTAATTCTGCTATAAATTGGTTATCACACCACTGCATAATATGTGGCTGTTTTTCCACTGGGTGACACCAAACCAACGAACTACGCCCTTTAGACATAGGTAACACTGCTAATGGACCATATTGGGTAAAACGCTCAAAGGCTCGCCCATGTGGCGCTACACTGGTCAAAACATTAGCAATAACTGCATATTGTTGGTAAGACTCTCGCTGCCATTCAATTTGACCAGCTTTACCTATCATGGAATAGCTACCATCAGCAGCAACTAATAACTGTCCGGTTAAAACTTTACCACTCGTTAATTTGACTAACACATGGTCAATAGAGCGCTCAACCGCAATAACTTCATCAGGACAATATAACTCAACATCCGGCGCTTTTTTCAGCTGCTCAAATAAGTAATTTCCTACCTCATACAATTCAATCACATAACCGAGTGCAGGCAGGGAATAATCTTTGGCATTGATATTTACTGCACCAGCATGTCCATATTCAGAGACAAGAATGTCAGTAATTGGCGTCACATACTTTTTTAATCCGTGCCATATACCAATTTGATTAAACTTTTGGCAAGTGCCATAAGCCAGTGCAATTGTTCTGGTGTCAAAACCAGGATTTGCCTTATTAGGTAAACTGGCTTCAATTAATGAAACTTGAACCTTTCCCTGACTTAAGGCAGAAATAGCAAGTGCTAATGACGCCCCTATCATGCCACCACCAACAATAATCACTTTCATCTTCTCAAATACCTATGCTTACTTAGCCACAGCCATTAGTGCTTCTATTGCTTGCGGATCTTTAATAACAGCAGCGGTCAGATTTTCATTTCCATCTTCGGTGATCACTATATCATCTTCAATACGGATACCAATTCCTCGATAGGCTTCAGGTACATCAGCATCCATGGCAATATAAAGCCCAGGTTCAACGGTCAGTACCATACCAGGTTCCAATTGACGATCTCGATTGTGACCATAATCACCAACATCATGCACATCAAGCCCTAACCAATGACTTAAACCATGCATAAAAAAAGGTAGGTGAGCTTTACTTTCGATCAGTTTATCTACCTCACCTTGCAAAATACCTAACTTAACTAAACCTTCGATCTTAATTTTTATAACCGCTGTCATTACTTCATGAATAGTGACGCCTGGTCGGTATAAGGTTAAAGCCGTATTTAATGCCGTTAATACAATGTCATAAATTTCACGCTGCGGTTGACTAAATTTACCATTGACTGGAAAGGTGCGAGTAATATCACTCGCATAACCTTGATATTCTGCTCCTGCATCAACCAAGACTAAATCCCCCGCCTTCATCACAGCATCATTTTCTATATAATGCAAAATACAAGCATTTTCCCCGCTGCCGACAATGGTCTTATAAGCGGGCGATTTTGCGCCTTGACTGGCAAACTGATGCTCAATTTCTGCAGCTAGTTGATACTCATACATCCCAGGTTGGCAGGTTTTCATCGCTCTAAGATGTGCCTCGGCAGAAATCTTACTAGCTTGACGCATTAGAGCAAGCTCTTCAGCTGATTTAAATAACCGCATTTCATGCAGCATTGGCCGCCAGTCGATCTGCACAGTCGGTGCTTTTAATTTTTGCCGACTACCTTGCCTTAACCGATTAAGTGCTGAAACAACAATCTCATCCGCGTAGGCAAATTCACTTTGCGCATGATAAATAATTTCTAAGCCATTTAATAACTGATAAAGTTGTTCATTAATTTTAGTAAACGGGAATGCCTGGTCAACACCTAATTTTGCAATCGTAGCTTGCTGCCCTAAACGTCGACCAAACCAAGTCTCCATCTCCTTATCACGCTCACGATTAAAAAGTATAGTCTTACTAGCAGTTTCATTATATTTAATGATAACCAACGTCGCGTCTGGCTCACTAAAACCGGTTAAGTACAGAAAATCACTCTGTTGCCGATAGAGATATTCACAATCAGCATTACGCTGTGCAGGCCGAGCGGCAAAAAAGATAGCCACGCTGGCAGGTGCCATTTTTTCTAATAACATACAACGACGAGATATAAATGATTGTTGAGTCATGTCTTCTCCCGCAAGCAACTAAGCCATATAATAGGTGAGAATATTATGCCTATCAATGTAAAGTTGGTTTATTATTTTTTGATTTCACTCGATGATTTTTTACCTCCGTAAAGGCAATAAAACAGAGCTGAACCGCTACCTTAACATACTCAATAATCTCTTCCAACGCCTGTTCTAACTCATTTTGATCTTCATTTTTGTCATAACCCAACATACCAATATTGCGTAAATCTGTAACAAGTTCATTTAATTCTTTTTTTTCCATGAGCTTAGGTTGCTTAACCCCCAAACCTAATAAAAAATGGTTAACCCAGCCTGCTAAAGCATCAGCCCGCTCAAACACGCTACAATCCTCTGGTAATAGCAGATTAAAAATGAAGTCATTATTATCTAAAGATGCAAAGGTAAAGTCATAAAGTTCACGTAGTGGATTAGTCAATATCTGTGAAAAAGCTAATCCTCCATTAGTTAGCTCATAAAGCAAACTTTTCCAGTTACAATCATGATTGCCTCCACAAATTAGGCCAGTAATTAAACCGTACATTTCTGCAGCTGTTAAAGCAACATTCTGTTGTTGCAATAGTAGCTCAAGAGTTTGATAATTAGGTAAAGATTTATGTATTGGCATGTCTACTCAGTTACGTTAATAATATTGATTTGTAATATGCTACCATCAAGGAAGGTCGCTATACTAGATAAGTGCACAAATTGCACATATATTACTCATAATTATTCTGATAGCATCAATAGAATTATGGGCAGCGAAATGTTACCACTATATTTCCGTCTCCCCACTTAATCAGGAAGGTATAATGTCTGCACAACCTGTTGATATTAAAATTTTAGGACGAACATTAAGGGTTAATTGCCCTAAAGAACAACAAGATGCCTTAAAATCATCTGCGGCTGAGCTTGAGCAACGCCTAAAAGATCTAAAAAACCGAACTGGCGTCACAAATACCGAACAACTTATTTTTATTGTGGCATTAAACATTTGCCACGAGCTTGCTCAAGAAAAAATCAAAACACAGGACTACACTGGTAATATGGAACAAAAGATTCGAGTATTACAACAAACGATCGAACAGGCATTGCAAGAGCAAGTACGCATCACTGGACGAACAATTACTCCGTTAGAATAAAATAGCTGAACAAATCAACATTAATACCAAAATAGAGTAAGAATAAGTTGCTTTCTGTATTTACTTTCATACAATAGAGGTTAAGGTATAGTTTAGAATTCTCTGAGATGCTCGTTAGCGGGTGAGTCCCATGAGCCGATATTTCAAAAAACTAGAATGTGGATATCTGTTTATGGTGTGCATGCCTGGTCAGCTAGGGAAAACCTAGCAACCAGGAAGCCTAAAGTTAACGATGCTACGTTTACCTTGAACCCTGGGTTCAAGGGTTTACAGCCCGCAACGGCATCTTGGAGGTCCTTAATTGGCAATATCAATACGCTGATAATATTGCTATTCAAAGTATTATGCTCTAACAACTAGCTAAAATTTGTACTAAGAACAATCATAACCGTGTTATTTCATCCCGCTAAATTAATTATCCCAAATTTATGTCTAACAATTTAAGCAAGCGACAGAAAATTATACGTCAAACCATTCGACAATATCGGCAACAATTAACATACCAACAACAAAATAGTGCTGCCGATAAAATAACTCGCCTTGTGTTAGAACACGAACTAATACGTTCGGCATCCCATTTCGGGTTATTTCTGCCATTTAATGGCGAAATCAATACTCAATTATTAATTAAAAACCTTTGGGCTCAGAATAAAAAAATTTACCTGCCCGTTTTACATCCATTTAACCGTCATCACCTACTATTTCTACACTATCAAGTTAACACGATATTGATAAAAAATCGCTTTAATATTGCTGAACCTATCCTTAATGTAATGGATGTTATGCCAATAGAGCGATTAGATATTTTGTTTGTCCCTTTAGTCGCGTTTGATAAACAAGGACAGAGATTGGGAATGGGTGGCGGATTTTATGATAGGCTACTTACCAATTGGCAAAAAAAACACTTTTATCCGATTGGATTAGCCTATGATTGCCAATTGGTTGATAAAATTCCCACTGCACCGTGGGATATACCATTACCGGAAATCATTACTCCAACAAAAAGGTGGTGCTGGTAAATAATTTAAGCGTGATTAACCACAATCACATGAAGATCATCAATTATCTTATGGCCAAATTGTTGTTACTGGCAGTTTTTTACCCTTTACAATACTCTGTTGTAAAATAGCAATATTATGAGCATAAGAATTATGATAAACATCGTAGTGATCGTTGCTTCTATTCAAATATATCCGTTTGCCCTGATATTTATTTAAATCTTATTTATGCTGTTGAATAAAATTTTTTATTTCATCAGCAAAAAGGCTATCGAAAGTTATTTTTATTTTTTTATTAAAAGTTTTTTTATGTGTAATAATTTCTAATTGAGTTGTTTGTGTTTTCTCATCGATAGCGATAAATTTTATCGTCAATTTTCACATGCTGTTGATTATCAATAAGTTTGGCTAATGCAATAGTCGAAATTTCATTATTGTTGATCAAAAAACGATTTAACTGTTTTTCTTTCTGGTCATTTTGTTGATTAGTAATATTCTCTTCTTAACAAAACTTCCCATAGCAAAAGTGAAATTTACATCTGCTTGCTTGTCCACATTATAGATAGAAGCAAGCTGATTAAAAAACTCAGCTAATTTTTGTTTTTCTGTGAAATGATAAGCACCAATATTTGTGTCAAATAGGGTAAAAATTGGATTATTATTGTTATCATTCTCAATGGCTAGAATCACTGAATGCGCTTTTAAGCCAATATCTAAATAAATATCATAAGAATCTGGCTTAAATCTATCGAATATATCAGTGAGAGACTGAAAAGATATCTCTATCAGACAATAATTGTTTGTTCCAATCTTACTATCATATGCAATACTATAGTTAGAAAGAAAAAATAAATATCTTTGGAATATATATCAATGATGTTTTTTTTTAGCCTAGGTAAATTTTAAAATAATATCTTGCATATATAAGATATTTTCTGCTGTACAAATACGTTGCTATTCTATATAAATATCTCTATGCCATTTAAATTAAGCTAACTCAATACTTGATTAATATTTTCTGCATAAAATTTACCAATAAAAGAATTAACGCTTTTTTTATCAGAAAAAAGTTTATTATTTCGACAAAACTGCATAATATCTTTATTATTTGCATTGATAACTTACTTAAGTCTACCCATATTTATTTTAGTAAATGAAGAATATTTATTAAAAAATTATCTATATAAATAGCTTCATGAAGTAAATCATTAATTTTAGCATTAGAGTGTAACTTTTTAGCTTCAATAATGATTTTTTCATAGTCATCCATATCATTAGTAATTTTTATATTACTTAACTGATTCAACTCCTTAATTGATTCTAAAAACTTATAGCCTTGCCCATAGCTACCTTGCGCCAACTGACACCTGTACATCATAGACAAACCATAACATATTCCTCCATCAATTTGAAAACTCATCTGTTAAATCTAATTTAAAATACTTTTCTTTTAATAACACTATTTTTCATTAAAATTTTCATAAATATTTTTAGCTTGAGAAAAAATAACATCGGGATTTTTAATGATATTAATTGACATAATAATATCTTTTCAATATAAATTACCTAGTTAACAAAATAAAATTTTAAATAAATTTAAAGTTAAATAAAATCAATAATAAGTGTTTTTTATAAAATGGTATGAATTGATTATATTCTAACATCTAAAAATAAAATGCTACCAATCAAATATATACTGATTGATCAATAAATCACAAATTAGTCATTAATCATAGAGAAATATTTTTTCCTGGCTAAATAAATTGATTGATCAAACAATAAATAAAAATCAGCCCGTTTTACCGGGCAATTTATTGAAAAAGAAATCAGTTAAACTTATTAATAAAGAAGGCGTGTCCGAATAGTTCCAGGTAAAGATTTTAATTTTTGTAATAAAATTTTTGCCGTCTTTGCTATTTGAGAGGTAATATCAATCACAACATAACCAATATTCCCCGTTGTTCGCAAGTACTGTGCTACTATATTAATATCTTCTTCCATAAAAATCTGATTAATACGATTTAACATACCTGGACGATTTTCATGAATATGTAATAAACGATTAGTATCTTCAGTATGGATTGGTAATGAAACCTCAGGAAAATTGACTGCTGATAAGGTAGAACCATTATCAGAATATTTCGCTAACTTATTTACCACTTCATAACCAATATTTTCCTGTGCCTCTTGCGTTGAACCACCTATATGAGGGGTTAAAATGACATTATCAAATTCCATCAACGGAGAGCTAAAAGGATCGCCATTACTGGCCGGCTCCTTAGGAAATACATCGATTGCTGCACCTGATATGTGCTGACTTTTCAATGCCTCACTTAATGCCGGGATATCAACTACTGTACCACGTGAAGCATTGATCAAAATCGCTCCAGGTTTCATCAAGGTCAGTTGTTCTTTGCCAAACATATTCTTTGTACTTGGCGTTTCAGGAACATGTAAGCTGACCACATCACTTATATTAAGTAATTCGGTCATAGTAGAAACCTGGAAAGCATTACCTAATGGTAACTTATTTTCAATATCATAGAAATAAACATTCATTCCAATATTTTCAGCTAAGATCCCTAATTGAGTACCAATATGACCATAACCAATGATACCCAATTTTTTACCTCGTGCTTCATGGCTTCCTTTAGCTTGTTTATTCCATATTCCACGATGAGCTTGCATATTCGCTTGCGGAATACGACGTAAAAGCAATAATAATTCGCCAAGTACCATTTCTGCCACAGAACGTGTATTTGAAAAAGGGGCATTAAAAACAGGAATCCCCCGTTTGGCCGCAGCTGTTACATCAACTTGATTAGTACCAATGCAAAAACAACCGACAGCAATTAATTTTTCTGCTGCGGCAAAAACCTCTTCGGTAAGATAAGTTCGGGAGCGAATACCGATAAAATGTACATCAGGAATAGCTGTGATTAATTCTTTTGTTGATAATGCACCTTCGTGGTATTCAATATTGTTATAACCTGCTGCCCGCATATTATTAATTGCACTTTGATGCACTCCCTCTAAAAGCAAAAATTTAATTTTCTCTTTTTGTAAAGATACGTTAACCATTTACCCTATCCTATAATTAAGATTGCTACAATTAGGTATTTTGTCATACAAACATAACAAAAATTTTCCTACTAACAATACTATCGTTTATCCAACCAATAAAACAAAACTCAATAAAAAAGTGCTATAACGAAGAAAAAATTAAGACAGGCAAAGCAAGATTTTATCTTACTAAATAAATTATTATGATATAATTAAATTTGATAGTAAAAATTAAATTTAACTGAGGCAATAAATACCACCTCGATATCCGAACAACACTTTAAAAACAACCAAACGGTTACTTTTTGGCCGTCAATCTTTGCACTCCATCTGGTGTTGCTAACAAAACAATATCTGCCGCCCGATTGGCAAATAACCCCACTGTGACGACACCGGCAAGAGCATTAATTTTATTTTCAAGGGCAATAGGATCCAGGATCTTTAGATTATGAACATCAAGAATAACATTACCATTATCGGTAACAACATCTTGTCTATATTCTGGCATACCACCTAACTTGACTAATTGACGAGCGACATAAGCTCGCGCCATCGGGATTACTTCAACAGGTAATGAAAAGCCGCCTAAAATGTCAACCTGTTTAGATTTATCAACAATAGTGATAAATTGCTTAGCCATCGCAGCAATGACTTTTTCACGCGTCAAAGCCGCTCCACCACCTTTAATCATCATTAAGTCTGGATTAAATTCATCAGCACCATCAATATAAATATCAACACCATCTACATTATTACTATCAAGTATAGGAATAGCTAAATCTGTTAACTTGTGTGTAGAAGCAAGTGAACTGGAGACGGCACCTTTAATCAAGTGCTTTTGGGTCGCTAGGCCATCAATAAAATGTGCAACAGTAGAACCTGTTCCAACACCAACCACCATATCTGGTTTGATATATTCCAAAGCGGCCCAACCGACCATTTTTTTTAATTCATCCTGCGTCATAATTTATTACCTTGTTATTTTTAGTTGCTAAAACCTACTAATTAATTAGTATAACGAATTTCCCTGTCTATCGATTGGAAAAATATTACAAGTAGGATATAGAATAATATCTGAATTGAATTTTAAAGAGATTTTTTCGTGATTAAACGCCCTGACTATCGAGCATTACAGGCATTAGATACGGTGATCCGTGAACGTGGCTTTGAGCGCGCAGCACAAACGTTATGTATCACTCAATCCGCTGTTTCTCAAAGAATAAAGCAGCTTGAAAACCTATTTGGTCAACCATTATTAGTAAGGACAATCCCTCCTCAACCGACTGAGCAAGGGCAAAAATTACTCGCACTATTACATCAAGTTGAATTACTAGAAGAGCAATGGCTAGGCGACGAAAATAGTGGCGCAACACCCTTGCTGTTATCGGTAGCAGTCAATGCTGATAGTTTAGCAACCTGGTTCCTGCCCGCTCTTAATCCAGTACTCCATGACACTCCTATTCGCCTTAATATTCAAGTCGAAGATGAGACCCGAACTCAAGAGCGGCTACGTAGAGGAGAAGTAGTGGGGGCGATTAGTATTCAATCAGGGCCTTTACCTGGCTGTTTAGTGGATAAACTCGGTGCGCTGGATTATTTATTCGTCTCTTCTCCAACATTTGCTAAGCGCTATTTTCCCAGCGGGGTGACAAGATCTTCATTATTAAGAGCGCCAGCTGTTGCTTTTGATCATCTGGATGATATGCATCAAGCCTTTGTTCAACAGAATTTTAATCTATCTCCTGGTAGTGTTCCTTGCCATATTGTGAACTCATCAGAAGCCTTTGTACAACTAGCCAAACAAGGTTCAACCTGTTGTATGATCCCGCATTTACAAATTATCAATGAATTAAATTCAGGCGAACTTGTCGATCTTACGCCCGGACTATATCAACGTAGAATGCTATATTGGCACCGCTTTTCACCCGAAAGTAGAACCATGCAAAAGGTGACTGACGCCCTGGTAAAAACCGGACGTCAGATATTAAAACAAGAAGATAATGATCATGTGGAAAACAAAAATTAATGTTTCAATTCAAAAACAACGTCAACTTGATCAGTAAAATCAATACCTGTTGTTCATAAGTTTGATTGCTATCACTCGCAGCGGCAGCTACCATTTGACTCATTGTCTTCATTCTTGGTATTGGATAAGGAGTCACATCGGATGTCCGGTAATTAATACTATAAACTTTACCTAACTTAACATTAAATCCGGCCGCTAGCGCCTCCACCTGTCCTTTAGCGTTGTTAATTGCCTTACTGTGCGCTTCATCTCGATAACATTTAGGATCCTTAACGCTAAATTACACCGCATTTATTTCATTTAAACCGGCCACTAAGGCACCATCTAATAAACTATTCAGCTGATCCAGTTTATATATTTTAACTTCTACTGAATGTTCTGCGGTATAACCAACTATTTTAGATTTTTCTGCTGCCTTATCATATTCATATTTCGGTTGAGTAGTGATATTTACCACATTGATATCGCTATTCTCTATCACTTTATTATTGAGAAAGTCAAAATATTGCTTAACACGTTTATCGACCGCCGCTTTGGCTGATGCCACATTTTTTTCAATTACAGCAACATTAATTAACAAAGTTACCATATCTGGCATAGCTTTAATTGTTGCATTACCTGATGTAACGATATAAGGTCCATTAGGTAAGGAGTTAGACTAAGCAAGTAATGGTAATGAACTTACTGACATCATTGCTAAAAATATAATAAAACTGAGCTTCACGAGACCTCCTGCACATAATTAATCAAATCTGAATAGACTATTTTCTAGTCAATATTTGTTTATTCTTCACTTGATAGATTACTAAAAAGCATAATGGGAAGATTGACCATAACAAATAATTTTAATCAACACTAAATAACACAACTTAATAATAGAACACATCTAGCAATAGATTTGAATAAATATCGAGATTATTTACTAAAGAATAAAAATATTGGTGTGAACCTTAATCCACACCAATGTAAATATTCAACCATTATTGGTTCGATATAAATGAACATCCATTTGTGGAAAAGGAATACCAATATTATGAGCATCGAGCTGCTCTTTAAAATTTTCCATCAAGTCCCAATAAACATTCCATGCATCAGCGTTTGTCGTCCAAACGCGTACCACAAAATTAAGCGAAGAAGGTGCCATTTCATGTAAACGAATAGTAACACCTTTATCATGCTGAATACGTTCATTTGCCGCAATGACATCACCTAACACCTTTTTAACGGTATCAATATCAGCATCATAAGCGACACCAACCATAATTTGAGTACGCCGATTTGGTTCACGAGAGGTATTAATGATATTATCATTAATCACTTTGTTATTAGGTATTACAATGATGCGGTTATCGGCAGTACGTAATGAAGTTGAGAAAATCTGAACCTGCTCAACAGTTCCTTCCACGGAGCCTAAAATAACATATTCCCCTGCTCGTAATGGCCTAAAAATAACCAATAATACGCCAGCGGCAAAATTAGATAAAGAACCCTGTAATGCTAAACCAATCGCTAAACCGGCAGCACCTAACACAGCAATGACAGAAGCTGTTTGAACACCTAACTTACTTAATACTGCAATTAAGGTAAATACAATAATACCATAACGAACTATTGCCGATAAAAAATCTCTTACTGTCTTATCAATACCGCGTAAAGACATTAATCGATTAGTAATGTGACTGAACCATTTAGCAATGATCAAACCTGCAAATAAAATAACTAAGGCAAAAATAATATTTACTGTATACTGAATTAATAAATACTGGTGATTAATAAACCAACTTTTTACCTGACCGATCGTTTCTACCACACTATTATCATTCATCTCACTTATCCTCTGCAAAATAAATCTATTACTAATCATATATCAAAGACTAGATAATCTCTGGTATAAAATTGACAAAATAAAATAGCGGTTTCGTTATCTTTTAATCAATACTATTTGATAAAATAAAGCTACGATAATTTTCCAGCATTTGAATAAAATTATTTAAACCACAAAATGCAATATTTTCATTATCGTAATAACACATCCCTTCCTCTAAATCTGCCGTTTGAAAATGCAACTGATTAGCTGTGATCATGACTTCATTAACATCGATAAACAATATATATTCACACCCAATCTTTTTCATTGACGTCCACTGCCCTTAATAGAATGATAATCTACCTGGATCTGTTCTAGCTGGAATAGATCACCTTTAATTTCCTCATTTAACCAATACCAATTGCTTCATGATCCATTAAAAATCGAGCAATGACGTGGACAGTAACGTCCTCTTGAAATTCATAATCCATATCCCATCTCCGTCTGATCCATGAGTGTAATTTTTATTCATCATTTAACCGGCCAAAATACTATTAACACAATTAAATACTTTATTTTACCAGTAATATAAATGGATGTATCAAACACTCGAACGGAGATAAAATCTTAGCGCGAATAATAGATGAATTTAATTACCATACCCTATCTCTCATCAACCATAACAAGAAATAGGGTATAGGTATAAGATAACGTGTTACTTTAGACAGCAGACTGGAAAATTATCGTATTTGCTTTTTTTGTATACTGAAGCAGTAAGTCAAAATTTAAGTATTGATAAATATTTTGGCTCTTATTGCCCATGCCATTAATAAATTGCAGATACTCTGCTAGTGTTAGTAAATAGCCCAATAACGAAGCAACCGCTGTAAGCTCGACTGATGCAAGAAAAACCTTTGCCCCAGTTCCTAGTCAATTAGGGAAATTACGGGTTGAAGTCGAAACTACTGTTGCCCCATCCAACACACACGCCTGATTGCCCATACATAGTGAACAACCAGGAATCTCAATACGAGTGCCACTTTTACCAAAAATATTGTAATAACCTTCTTCTGTTAGCTTTGCAGTATCCATTTTAATCAGAGGAGCAATCCATAAACGAGTAGGAATTTGCCCTTTATATTGCTGTAAAAGCTCACCGGCTGCGCGGAAATGACCAATATTAGTCATACAGGAGCCAACAAAAACCTCATCAATTTTTTCATTTGCCACGGCAGATAATAAACGAACATCATCCGGATTATTTGGCGCACATACAATGGGTTTGATAATTTCATTCAAATTAATTTCAATAATAGCGGCATAATCTGCATCTGCCGTTAATAATTGAGGATCAGTCAGCCATTTATTCATTGAACTAATGCGACGTTCGAGAGTACGCCGATCACCATAACCACCATCAATCATCCATTTTAATAATACAATATTAGATTGTAGATATTTGATAATAGGTTCTTTATCTAACTTGATAATACAGCCGGCAGCTGATCGCTCGACCGATGCATCCACCAATTCAAATGCTTGTTCAACTTTTAATTGAGGTAAGCCTTCAATTTCTAATATTCTGCCGAAGAAAATATTTTTCTTATCTTGCTTTTCGACTGTTAATAAGCCTTGTTGAATGGAATAGTAGGGAATAGCATGAACCAAATCACGTAACGTAATACCGGTTGCATTTGGCCTTTAAAGCGAACTAATACCGATTCTGGCATGTCTAAGGGCATAACACCAGTAGCTGTAGCAAAGGCAACCAATTCTGAACCGGCAGGAAATGAAATACCAATCGGAAAATGAGTGTGTGAATCACCACTCGTTCCCACTGTATCTGGTAGTAACATGCGATTTATCCAAGAATGAATAATGTCGTCACCAGGACACAAAGAAACTCCTCCACGATCCATAACAAAATCGGTTAAAGTATCATGGGTTGTCACATCTATAGGTTTTAAATAAGCGGTAGTATGACAAAATGACTGCATAACCAAATCTGCTGAAAAACCTAAACAAGCTAAATCCTTAAGTTCATCTCGTGTCATTAGTCCGGTAGTGTCCTGCGATCCAACTGAGGTTATATTAAGCTCACAATATTCACCGGGACAAATTACACCCTTATTACAAGCACGACTAACCATTTTCTGTGCCAAAGTAAAACCGCAGTCACTCTGTATAACTGATTTTGCCTGGCGAAATACTTCGCTAGCAGGCAAGCCTAAAGACTCTCACACTCTTGCTGTTAGCCCACGGCCAATAATAAGCACAATACGCCCACCAGCTCGAACTTCATCGAGTAACACCTTGGTTTTTAATGCAAAAGTTGCTAATAACTCATTATTTACATGATAACGAATTTCCCCTTTATAGGGATAAATATCAATAACATCACCCATATTAGGAAGTCACATCAACTTCAATCGGAAGTGCGCCTGCATCTTGCATAGTATTAAAAAATATGGGCGCAATTTTTCCACTTAAAACAACTCCACCACTGTGTTTATTAGGCACAAAAGGAATATCTTTTCCCATAAACCAGATTACTGAGTTGGTTGCTGATTTTTGCGAAGATCCTGTACCGACAACATCGCCAACATAAGCTAATGGAAAACCTTTTTTACTCAATGTATTAATCTGTTTAATAGGACCAATTACACCGAGCTCATCACGTATAATTCCATCACGACCGTTTTTAAACATTGCTTGAGCATGTAGTGGAATATCAGATCGTGACCAGGCATCAGATGCCAGTGATAAATCATCAGTGTTTATTTCTCCCGGAACTTTAAAAACAGTCACCGTCAATTTTTCTACCAATACAAGCTGATCAAGAAACCATTCGGTATTAGCCCACGAACTTATAACTTGGCGCTCATATTGGTTGCCTATATTTGCTTTTTTTGCTACATCATAAAAGTTATCAAACATTAACAAAATATGGGATAGTGCTCTTGCTGCAATTGGCGACAACTGTTCATTATCTAAGGCATCAATTAATGGATAGATATTATACCCACCCTGCATAGTACCTAATAGCTCTATAGCCTTTGCTGGGGTAAGTAAGGGCGAATCTATTTTTCCTTTAGTAATAGCAGCCAAGAAGTCAGCTTTTACATAAGCGGCTTCATCAACACCGGGAGGAACGTGATTACCCAACAGATATAATAGGAAATTTTCAGTCTTAGGTGAGGTTTTTATTAATTCAACTAACTCAGTGACTTGTGTAACATTCAGTGGCTTAGGCATTATTCCTTGCGCTGTGTTCAGCTACGTGCTCACGGTACTCTTTTAGCACGATGTTCTCCTCAATTGATTTTAATTTATATACCCGGCTATCTACATCTCAAATAGAAAATGGAACATCTAGTCAGAGGAATTGGCTTAACACAATTTTTTACTGCAATGAATTATGCTCTGTATGGAATATCCAGAATAATAGAATTTAATTATGCTGTTAATTTATTTACATAGCGCCAACATTCATTAGGATTAATAAACATTAATGAGATTTTATATCGTGAGAAATTTATATTTAACGTGAAAAATTATTTATTATTAGCAAAAAAGTTTTATCAAAATCTGCAATAACCGATTAGATTTATTAAACAATTAACATCTCAATTTAATAAAATATTATTCTTAATTTTTAATCAGTAAAATAGCTCCCTTACTTTAAACCAAACAAGGGAGCTATTAACAAATCTAATAATCCTTACAATCAATTTATCTTATTAGAGTAAAACAAATCATTTTTTCTTAGCCTTAGAATTAGGTAAATCAGTAATATTGCCCTCAAATACTTCAGCCGCCATACCAATTGACTCGTATAATGTAGGGTGAGCATGGATGGTTAATGCAATATCTTCTGCATCACATCCCATTTCAACAGCTAAACCAATTTCACCGAGTAATTCACCACCATTAACACCAACCACCGCTCCACCAATAACACGGTGAGTTTCTTTATCAAAAATAAGCTTAGTCATGCCCTCCGAACAATCAGAAGCAATCGCACGACCAGAAGCAGCCCATGGGAAAGTAGCCACTTCAAAGCTAATACCTTTTTCTTTAGCTTCTTTTTCTGTCAATCCTACCCAAGCAACTTCAGGCTCAGTATAAGCAATTGAAGGTATAACTTTTGGATCAAAATAATGTTTTAATCCAGAAATTACTTCCGCCGCGACATGCCCTTCATGGACACCTTTATGAGCCAACATTGGCTGACCGATAATGTCACCAATCGCATAAATATGAGACACATTGGTACGCATCTGTTTGTCTGTGTGGATAAAACCGTGATCATCCATTTCTACTCCCGCTTTGCCCACATCAATCAATTTACCATTGGGTACACGACCAATTGCCACTAAAACTACATCATAGCGTTGTAGTTTTGCCGGTGCCTTCTTGCCTTCCATTGTAACATAGATACCATCTTTTTTAGCTTCTACCGTAGTCACTTTAGTCTCAAGCATTAAATTAAACTTCTTACTTATCTGTTTAGTAAAAAGCTTAACAATATCTTTGTCTGCTGCCGGAATAACCTGGTCGAACATTTCAACAACATCAATCTCCGATCCTAATGCATGATAAACTGTACCCATTTCTAAGCCAATGATACCACCGCCCATCACTAACATGCGTTTAGGTACTTCTTTTAGTTGTAAAGCATCCGTAGAATCCCACACACGCGGATCATCATGAGGAATAAATGGAAGCCGAATCGGACGTGAACCTGCGGCAATAATAGCATTGTCAAAATTTATTGTTGTCGTCTCTTTTTCACCTTCCACGACAAGTGTATTAGCCCCTGTAAATTTACCTACCCCATTAACAACTTTAACTTTACGGCCTTTTGCCATTCCTGCCAGACCCGTTGTTAATTGTCTTATAACTTTTTCTTTCCACAACCGCACCTTATCAATATCTGTTTTCGGTTCACCAAATACGATCCCATACGCAGCTAATGCCTTGGCTTCTTCAATAACTTTTGCAACATGAAGCAATGCCTTGGAAGGAATACAGCCGACATTAAGACAAACACCTCCTAATGTCGCATAACGCTCAACTAAAACCGTTTCTAAACCCAGATCTGCACAGCGAAAAGCTGCTGAATAACCCGCAGGGCCCGCACCTAGAACCATTATTTGGGTTTTAATTTCAGTACTCATCATGACCTCTTACTTTTGTTGTCCGGCGGGTCAGACAAAAAAACTTATAACCACCGAGACGTGTGTATTACAGGCAGTTTACAAAATTGTTAACATTCTTGAAAACGTTCTAACATGACAAACTCTCAAACTATAGGATGAAGTAAAAAAGATTCTGTAATTACTAACAATAAAATAGACCGACATTTAGTCGGTCTATAAATTACATAACCAAACGGCGAATATCACTCATTAACTGTGCAATACGAGTGACGAAACGTGCGCCATCTGCACCATCAATTACACGGTGATCAAAAGAAAGTGACATAGGTAATATCAAACGTGAAATAAATTCACTACCATTCCATACTGGCTTCATTGATGAGCGAGATAGCCCCATAATAGCGACTTCTGGCGCATTAATAATAGGAGTAAAACTCGTGGTACCAATACCACCCAAGCTAGAAATAGTAAAGCTGCCACCTTGCATATCAGACATAGTCAGCTTGCCGGCACGCGCTTTCTTCGATACTTCCATCAATTCTTTTGAAAGCTCTATAATACCTTTCTTATTAACATCACGGATAACCGGCACAACCAAACCATTCGGTGTATCAACGGCAATACCTATATAAACGTATTTTTTCAATGTTAATCGCTGAGCATCCGCAGAAATTGAACTATTGAAACGTGGCATCTCTTCTAAAGCACGAGCAACCGCTTTCATAACGAAAACTAATGGGGTGATTTTTATTCCCGTTTGCAACTTTTCCATCTCTTTATTTTGTTGCTTACGGAAAGCTTCTACTTCAGTAATATCCGCATCTTCCATAACTGTCACATGCGGTATCATGACCCAATTACGACTCAAATTAGCGCTAGATATCTTTTGAATACGACCTAGTTCAACTTCTTCAACTTCCCCAAATTTACTAAAATCGACTTTTGGCCAAGGTAGCATACCTGGCAAACCGCCTGCTGTAGTCGTTCCGGCTTCCGAACGTTTAACTGCCTCTTTGACATAAGCCTGAACATCTTCACGTAAAATACGGCCTTTACGCCCTGTTCCGTTTACCTTAGCAAGATTAACACCGAATTCACGCGCTAAACGACGAATAAGCGGCGTTGCGTGTACATACGCATCATTTTCAATAAATTCATTTTTGTCAGCAACCCGACTTGTCTTGTCATTAGATGAGTTTTGAGGTGAATCAGAAGATGGAGCCGCTGATTTCGTTGCTATTTCAGCAATAGCCGTTTCAGCACTGGCACTTGTCAAAGCTGTGGTGGAGGCAACGGCAAAAATCATAATAAGTGAACCAGTTTTAACTTTATCACCTTTAGCGATTTTGATTTCTTTAACTTCCCCAGCAAAAGGTGCTGGTACTTCCATCGATGCCTTTTCACCTTCTACAGTAATTAGCGATTGCTCAACCAAGATTTTATCACCAACGTTAACCATTATCTCAGTAACTGAGACCTCATCACTACCAATATCCGGTACAATAACTTCCTTTAATTCACTTGTTACTAGATTCGTATTTTTGCTATCCGCTTTATCGGTTGTTGAATCTGAAGTTGTTTCAGCGGTAGCTTCTGTTCCATTTTCCGCTGTATCAAAAATCATGATCAATTTACCAGTTGCAACTTTGTCACCTACAGCAACTTTAATTTCTTTAACTATCCCAGCTTGTGGTGACGGAACTTCGATTGAGGCCTTTTCACCTTCTACAGTAATCAACGATTGCTCAACATCAACTTTATCGCCCACTTTTACCAGAATTTCGGTAACTTCAACTTCATCTGCACCAATATCAGGAACGTTAATTTCAATAGACATTGATTTTACCTCTTATGCCAGACGCGGGTTAATTTTTTCTGGGTTGATGTTGTATTTTTTGATAGCTTTATCTACCAATTTTACATCCATTTCGCCACGTTTCGCTAATTCACCCAACGCCGCTACTACCACATAGGAAATATCAACCTCAAAATGATGACGAAGGTTTTCACGGCTATCTGAACGACCAAAACCATCAGTACCTAAAACGTGATAATCACTTGCAGGGATATAGGAACGAATTTGTTCTGCAAATAACTTCATATAATCTGTTGATGCAACTGCAGGAGCATCATTCATAACTTGAGCAACATAAGGTACCCGAGGTTTATTAGCTGGATGTAACATATTCCAACGCTCACAATCCTGACCTTCACGAGCTAATTCGGTAAATGACGTTACACTATAAACATCAGAACCAATACCGTATTCGCTAGACAAAATTTTTGCTGCTTCACGAACATGACGCATCATGGAACCAGAACCTAATAATTGAACTTTGCCTTTTTCGCCTTTTAGTGATTCAAGTTTATAGATACCTTTACGAATACCTTCCTCGACACCAGCAGGCATCGCTGGCATATGATAATTTTCGTTCAACGTAGTAATATAGTAGTAAACGTTTTCTTGTTTCTCACCGTACATACGAACTAAACCATCATGCATAATCACAGCAACTTCATAGGCATAAGCTGGATCATAAGAGATACAGTTAGGGATTGTTAGTGACTGAATATGGCTATGCCCATCTTCATGCTGTAAACCTTCACCATTCAAAGTAGTTCGGCCGGAAGTTCCACCTATCAGGAATCCACGCGCTTGCTGATCCCCTGCTGCCCACAACAGGTCACCAATACGCTGAAAACCAAACATCGAATAATAGATATAAAATGGGATCATCGGCAGGTTATTAGTACTATATGAAGTAGCAGCAGCTAACCACGAAGCACCAGCCCCCAATTCATTAATACCTTCTTGAAGAATTTGACCTTTTTCATCTTCTTTATAGTAAGCAACTTGTTCCCGATCCTGAGGAGTATACTGTTGTCCATTTGGGCTATAGATGCCAATCTGACGGAACAAACCTTCCATACCAAATGTACGTGCTTCATCAGCAATAATTGGTACTAGACGATCTTTAATTGAGTTATTCTTTAACATTACGTTTAGAGCACGCACAAATGCGATCGTGGTAGAGATCTCTTTATTTTGTTCTTCTAATAATTGGCTAAAATCTTCTAGTGCTGGAATATCCAATTTTTCATCAAATGTAGGATTTCGGGCTGGTAAATATCCACCTAATGCCTGACGACGTTCATGCAGATATTTATATTCGTCTGAATCTTCTTTAAAAGTAACAAAAGGCAATTTTTCTATTTGATCATCAGCTACTGGCACATTAAAGCGATCACGGAAATAACGAACCCCGTCCAGGTTCATTTTTTTCACCTGATGGGCAATATTTTTGCCTTCTGCCGTATCGCCCATACCATATCCTTTAACCGTTTGGGCTAAAATTACTGTTGGCTTACCTTTAGTTTCTTGCGCTTGTTTAAAAGCGGCATAAACTTTTTTCGGATCATGACCACCACGGTTTAGCGACCAGATTTCATCATTAGTCATATCCTTTACAAGTGCACTTGTCTCAGGATAACGATTAAAGAAGTGTTCACGGACATAAGCACCATCTTTCGACTTAAATGTCTGATAGTCACCATCCAAGGTTTCATTCATCAACTGAATTAGTTTACCGGAAGTATCCTTGCGCAATAACTCATCCCAGCGGCCACCCCACAGAACTTTAATAACTTGCCATCCCGCACCGCTAAAGATACCTTCTAATTCATTAACAATCTTACCATTACCAGTAACTGGGCCATCAAGTCGTTGTAAGTTACAATTGATGACAAAAACAAGATTATCTAATTTTTCACGCGTAGCAATCATGATGGCACCTTTAGATTCAGGCTCATCCATTTCACCATCACCCAGGAAAGCATAAACAGTCTGATCTGCTGTATCTTTTAAACCTCGGTGCTGTAAATATTTTAAGAATTTTGCCTGATAAATAGCGCCAATTGGCCCTAATCCCATCGAAACCGTTGGGAATTGCCAAAATTTAGGCATCAATTTAGGATGAGGATAGGAAGAAAGACCTTTACCACCAATTTCTTGACGGAAATTGTCCATTTGCTCTTCAGTGAGACGACCTTCCAAAAATGCGCGTGCATAGATACCTGGTGAAATATGTCCTTGAAAATAAACTAAATCTCCACCGTTTTTATTACTTTTTGCCTGAAAGAAATGGTTAAAGCATACTTCATATAAAGTTGTAGAAGACTGGAAAGAAGCTATATGACCACCTAACTCCAGATCTTTTTTAGAAGCTCGTAAAACCGCCATCACAGCATTCCACCGAATCACAGAACGTATACGACGCTCTAAATCCATGTTGCCTGGATAATCAGGCTCATCCTCTACGGGAATAGTGTTGATATAATCACAGCTTGTGGAACCTGCTGTGATATTAACTCCACCCTTACGTGCTTGTTGTAATACTTGATCAATAAGATACTGAGCACGATCAACACCTTCTTCACGGATGACCGATTCGATCGCCTGTAACCAGTCGCGAGTTTCGATCGGATCCACGTCATTCTTCAACATATCTGACATGGTCTATTCCTTATCTATTATCTGTTTCTAATGTAATTACTGAGCTATCTTTTGATCATATTTACTAAACCACTAACAAGAACAAAAGATAGTTCCTATTGCTGCAACTTAGGCTCTAATAAACCAGAGTGGTAATGCAGACGCAGCAACAAAAATCTGCACTACGAAATTAAATTTTGGTATTGGTGTACTCGACGTAGAGAACGCTCACGATTTGTATGCTCACGACTGATGTCCAGCAAAATCTCCTCAATAAAGGCTAAATAACGATGTGAAGCTTCCTGGGCTTTTTTAGGTTCACGTGCGATGATAGCTTCAAAAATTTGAGTCCTATGTTTACTTACTACGGTATGTATTTCTTTATGGGTGTACAAACACTCAAAATTTTGTCTAATATTCTGTTCTAACATTGGAACCATACAACGAAGTATATGGAATAGTACCACGTATATGAGCTGCTTCGGTAACAACCAGTTGATATTGTAAAACAGCCTCAACTTTAGCATTAACATCACCACTTTCTTGTATATCCTGAATTTGTAAATGGCTTATTTTAATTCGGGCCAGATCCTCATCGGTTCCTCTTAAAGTGGCATAGTAAGCAGCAATACCTTCAAGAGCGTGGCGTGGTAAGTGGATCACTAAAGCTTTGCCATAGATTTGTTTGGACGAATGTCCCTCCTCCTTGTCGACGAAGAAAACCTTTCGCTTCAAGTTTCTGAATCGCCTCACGCAAAGAAGGACGAGAAACATCGAATTGCTTGGCCAATTCACGTTCAGTCAGCAATTTTTCTTTGGAACGCAGTATTCTTTCAAGAATTAAATGCTCAAGGTGCTGTTCAATGACATCAGATAGTTTAGGTTGGTGAATTTTGCTATAAACCATATTTATAATAGGCTATTTATATTTTGCGTAAATATTTATTTAACACTACCAAAGCCAATTGGTAATACTAATTTATCCTAGATGTACATAAAGTAACAAAGTATTCACCAACTGTCCATAAAAGCTTAAATTTAACCTTAAAAACCCGCATTTTTTGCCAAGGTTTTTTAAAAATTATAGATTTTATTCCTTTTTACCTCGTCAACTCCCATCTTTTATATACATATAATTAATCAACTAAAAGGTTATTATTTGCAATTAAGTGAATTAAAAAACAGAATTAATGAACAAAAATTCATTAATAAGGTTAAAAATATAACAATTTTTATAAACAATATTAACCATTTTTATTGATACTGATTGATAGAATTAATATTAAAAAATACTTAATTTAAAAATAGATAAAATAATTAAGTAAATTTAATTAATATAAACCCAATTTTTTAGTGTTTTTTATTAGTAAAAATACTGAAATAGCTAACTATAAGATATTATATGACAAAATTCATTTTCATATCAATATGTTAATTGAATAAATAGCTAGAATATTTAGCAATATTATGCACTTACTCATTAAATCTCATAGAAAGATCCATTGCTTTGATATTTTTTGTTAATGCGCCAACAGAAATATAATCCACACCTGTTCTTGCATACTCTTTTAATGTTTTCAGCGTAATATTACCAGAAACTTCCAAGGCTACATTTCCTTTTGCGATCATGACAGCTTGTTTCATCATAGGAATAGTAAAATTATCTAACATAACAATATCGGCTTTTGCCTCTATTGCTTCAAGCAATTCATTTAAGTTTTCAACTTCAACTTCAATAGGAACATTTGCATGCGCTAAACGCGCTTTCTTAATTGCTGAAGTAATGTTACCTGCTGCAATAATATGATTTTCCTTAATTAAATATGCATCCGACAAGCCTAATCTGTGATTAAAACCACCACCACAGAGCACCGCATATTTGAGTGCTGTCCTTAAACCGGGAATGGTTTTACGCGTATCTAATAACTTTACTTCCGTTTCTTGTAATATCTTAACGTAATTGGCTGTTACTGTAGCAACGCCAGACAGAGTTTGTAAGAAATTAAGTGCGACCCGTTCACCAATTAACAGTATATGGGCACACCCTTCTATAGTACAAAGTACCTGACCTGATTTAATTTTATCGCCATCACTGACTTGCCATCTAAACTGAACGCCTTGATCAAGTTGCCGAAAAACCTCCTCAACCCAACTTAGCCCACAGAATATACCATCTTCACGGGTAATTATTTTAGCAATAGCTAACTGATTTTTTGGTAACAATTGTCCACTAATATCACTATCTATATTTATGCTTCCGCCTAAATCTTCCTGTAATGCAAAAGTAACATTAGCAGGAATATCTTGCTGCAAACGTGCTAATAATTTCTCCTTACACCGTGTAATATTATGCGTGATAAGTACCATTACAACTCCTTATAATTGCAGTAATAAATTATTACTGACTTTTACTCTACTATATTATATGAATATCACTAGTAAATTTATTCATTAACTTATACCAATGAGATACGTTACTACAACTCATAAAATCTAAGCATATATTTTTTAAACAAATAATATAGAGGCTTTAATAATAAAAATACTATATCTTACAATCTATAAATATACATTGCATAAAACATATGACAAATATATATAATTCCATAAATCATCATAAATAGTTTTTTATTTCTACCACACACAAATTGAGCATTGATTATTTACATCCACAATAAAAAACTTATTTAAATAAAAAAATAACAATTAGAACACCATTTCAACGTCTTATTTTTTATTGTTATTTTTTCTTACCATTTTGCATCATTACATTATCTTCAATCGATGATGATAAATATGATGAAACAACAAGGATTCTCACTAATGGAAATAATAGTCACAATTGCAATTATTGTCGTCCTCAACGCAATTAGTATTCCTAGCTACAAAAGTTATATGCAAAAAGCATCTCTAACCAACATGTTACAATTTATTGTACCTTATAAAATGCATACGGAACTGTGTGGCTTCGAAAAGGACATTTCACTGGTTACCATATTGGCACTTCTTCAATTCCAACAAGCAGGACAGGCAAATATGTTAATAATATTGAAGTAAAAGATAGGATAATTAAAGTCGTTGGTAGAAAGTCTCTGAAAGAGTTAACAATGACGCTAGGACCAACACTATCAACATCAGAAAATCGAGTTACTTGGAAAGTCCTTTGTGAAAGTACAGATAGCGGATTCAAAAAACATTGTGAAGATACTTTCAAATTCTAAATAATAAGACTCTATTATAACTTTCATAACAACTATTCCCAAAAACTTTAATGCTATCGAAGATGAATTAAAAAAAATTTGTTATCGTCACAATATTGTAATAATTGAATTCAATTCAAAAAAACTTTCCATTGCTAGTTACAAAAAATCTAATGACGAGTTCTTAACCACATTATGTTTTATTTCTGTTGTCCCTGTTTGCTATGATATCTGGCCGAAAGAGAAAATTGAGCACTATTTTAATCACTGCAATCATGAAGTGGAAATACAATAAGATCCTATACGTTATAATCCTTCAATCAACAATGAAGACAAACCTAATTCACCAGCAGTCGATTATCTTATTGGATCTGCCATTGAAAAACGTGCATCAAATATTCATATCGAGTCATATAGAACGAAAATCCGTATCAGGGTTGAAGGTAAACTGTTTTATATTGCTTCATCTCCGATCGAAAATTGCTCGGAAATTTTTGCTTGGTTAAGAATATTAGCAAAATTAAATATAGCAGAAAAACGCTTACCACAAAACGGACAACTTGAATAGATTAGCCACGATATTCACTATGCTATCCGTATTTCAACATTACCAACTCTTTATGGTGAAAAAATAATTTTAAGGATATTAAATACTAAAAACCACTAT
Source organism: Arsenophonus sp. (assembly GCA_045399315.1). GTDB lineage: Bacteria > Pseudomonadota > Gammaproteobacteria > Enterobacterales > Enterobacteriaceae > Arsenophonus. Next base: position 30,448 of record DAYVGO010000008.1, on the reverse strand, counting down.
TCTTTGGAACAATTAGAGATGAATAATAATTTTCTTGCAGTTTTAAAACAAAAGCTTTCTTTGCTACAACGAATGATTCTGGTTACTGGGCCAACAGGAAGTGGTAAAACAGTAACGCTCTATAGCTGCCTTGAATATCTTAATCACAATAAATTAAATATTTCAACTATCAAAGATCCTGTCGAGATCCCAAAGGAATTAATCAAATTCCTGTAAACGAGAAAATAGGTTTGGATTTTTCAACCATCTTAAGGGTATTACTTCGCCAAGATCCAGATATTATCATGGTAGGTGAAATACGCGATCAAAAAACAGCCGAAATTGCTATAAAAGCCACCAAAACCGGTCATTTGGTATTATGGACACTCCATACCAATTCAACCAAAAGCACATCGAACGACTAGAAAATTTAAACATATCACCACATTTAATAAATTCTTGTGTAAAGTTGATTATTGCACAAAGACTTGTTAGAAAGTTATGTCCTAACTATAAACGCCATGAAGAAAATCCTATTACTATTCAATTTGATAATGTTGAAACTGAAATTACGACTTGGCAGGCAATTGGATGTGATCATTGTTTCGGTGGATATTTAGGTCGAACTGCAATTTATGAATTTTTAGAGCTTAAAGAAGAAACTTTTGATGCACAATTTTATCAACTACCACCGAAAAAAGAGAAAATACCTTTTGTAAGTTTATTTAATTCTGGATTACTTCTTGTAAAAGCCGGCATAACAACACTAAAAGAAGTTTATGAAGTAACAGGTCAGGAGATAATTTAATGAATTTTATCTATATAGAATGATAAATACACAGGTAATATTAATAGAAAATTTTAAACTATCTCATTCTAAACAAGAAGTTTTTAGATATATCTTAAAAAACAATTTAATTCCTATCTCAATTAAAATTAGAGAAATTGTACTATATAATACAAAAATTGTTAGCTATCGCTTACCTTTTATGTATCAACTTAGTGTATTACTCAAATCCAATATATCCTTAATTCAAAGTTTAAATATTATTCAAAAAGAATGTAATATGTCTGTCTAGAAATGTATATTGGCCGAAATCATTAAACGTATTAATCAAGGAGAAGCATTTTCTGCAACATTAAAATGTGATCCTAAACTTCTTCTAGAAATAATTTATCGACTAGTAGAAAATAGGTGAAAAAACCAATAGTCTTGAAAAAAATTGCCAATTTATCTATCAACAACTTCAGCAACAACAAATAATAAAACAAAAGATAACTAAAGCATTACAGTACCCTTGCATTATTTTAATTATCGCTTTAATCGTGATTTTGTTAATGTTATTTTTTGTGTTACCTGAATTCAAAGCAATATATCAAACACTTAATGCTCAATTTCCAATAGCAACTAGTTTGCTTATAACCATTTCTGATACCCTTGCCAAGAATGCTTTGTATATCGTTATTATCTCCGCATGTATTAATTTAGGTTATTTTACATACAGAAAACATACACCTAATTTAATTAAACATGAACAAAACTTTATTCTACATTTGCGAATATTTAATAAACTTATTGGTTGGCAACAGCTTTACTATTTCTTTCAGACTTTACATATTACACAAAAATCAGGGTTAACATTATTAGAAGGATTTGAATATGTATTGAAAACACTTAAAAATCCCGTTTACCATCATACAGTCTATTCTATATATCAAAAAATTCAGCGAGGTATTTCTTTCAGCGAAAGTATAAAAAGAAAGAAACTATTCCCATATTTATGCTTACAATTTATCACGGCTGGAGAGTTATCAAGTAATTTACCTTCGTTTTTAGAAAAATTAACTAGTTGGTATCAAGATACTCTACTTGATTATGTTAATAAAAAGATAAAATTAATTGAACCAATGCTAATACTTGCTATTGTAATTACTGGATTATTATTCACTATTTATTTGCCGATTTTTAATTTAGGGAATATTATTTCTTAAGTAATCAAAGTAACAATAAAATAAAAATATTATTATGTTAAAAACCGTTATTATAAACATAAAAAAATCAACTGCCTTTACTTGGAATTTTTCATTTAAGTTTACCGAAAGAGAGGATGCATGAGTTATATTATTGCTCTGACAGGTGGGATCGGAAGCGGCAAAAGTACCGTTTCAGATAAATTTGCATCCTTAGGAGTACCAATCATTGATGCAGACATCATTTCTAGACAAATTGTTATGTCTAACACATATGCACTTAACATGATAAAACAACATTTCGGTCCAAGTATTCTGAATGAGGATGGTTCTTTAAATCGCACCAGATTAAGAAAAAAAATATTCAGTGATCCAATAGAAAAAAAATGGCTAAATAATTTGCTTCATCCGTTAATACAGAAAGAAACACAACGCCAACTAGCCTTACTTAATTCACCTTACGTAGTTTGGGTTGTCCCATTATTATTTGAAAATAACCTAGAGCATCTTGCCAACCGTATACTTGTCGTTGACTCAACACCAGAAGAACAAATAGCCCGTATAATTAAGCGTGACGGAATTAGCCAACAAGAAGCAAAAAATATTTTATCTAATCAAGTTAGCCGAGCAAGGCGCTTACAAAAAGCTGATGATATAATTAATAACCATGATAACAATTTAACACTTGATGAAACTATAGCAAAATTACGTCAGAAATACCTGCAATTAGCTATGGGAGCTTCTCAGGAAATACATAATGAGTAACACAATTTCTACAATTACTTATGAACAGCCATTAAATGAAAAAATGCGCTCGTGGCTGCGCATGGAGTGTTTACTTCAACAACTTATTGACTTAAGAAATATTAACTCATTAGCCACTGGGTTAGCTTTTTTTCGTGCCGTTGCTGAATTAATCGAAGTATTAGATCGTAGTGATTTTCGTGCCGACATTATAAAAGAATTAGATAAACAAAAAAATAAACTTAATCAATGGTGCAGTGATCCCAAGGCAGATCAAACACTTATTAAAAACCTATTAAATGAAATCCAACAAAATCTCACTTTATTAAGAGAAGCATCACGAATTGGCCAACACTTACGACAAGATAAAGTTATCAGTATTGCTCGCCAACGCTTAAGTATACCCGGTGGTTGTTGTAGCTTTGATTTGCCTGTTCTACATTTATGGTTAAATACACATAAAAAAGAAATAGATACTAGAATCAACTTCTGGATTGACGGTATCGCACCGTTAAGTTCCGCTTTAAATATGCTATTAAGTCTGATTCGTAAGTCTAATACATTTACCACTCAAAAGAGTTATAATGGCTTCTATCAAGGCAGTGTAGAAAATGCGGATTTAATCCGAATAAAATTACCTATCAATCTATCCCTATATCCACAGATTTCTGGACATAAAACACGTTTTGTTATCCGCTTCTTACATGAAGACAGCGAAAATGGTATTGTACCTGATGAATTACCATTCAAATTAGCCTGTTGTTAGGAGTCACTATGTCTGATAAGCTCATGGTAAAATGTCCTACTTGTCATAAAATTGTTATTTGGCAAGATAGTAGTCCTTATCGCCCTTTTTGTAGCAAACGTTGTCGATTAATTGATCTTGGTGAATGGGCTAGTGAGGAAAAAAGGATCTCCAGCCAGCGAAATATTTCTGAAATAGATGATTGGAGTGAAATCTCCGATGATCCTAATACTAAAAAATAAATTTAAAATCAAAGACCAAACGATTTTATCTATACCATTATATAGCTCTTGCTTTAAAAAAACTTAACAAACCTATTTATACTAACTTACCCGTCTGCTCTATAAATCAAATCACGTTATTGATTAACATATCAACAATTACACGGTTTGCAGGTGGAAATTCTTCCGCTACCAGTGATTTCTGTAAAAGCCAGCGTGAAGATTGGCCTTCTTTGCCATATGGGTGGCAATCCCATTGCTCCACGAGAAAAAAATGCAACCTTATACTACGGTCGGCAAATTCATGCTCGACAACACACAACAATTGACTATTAATAACATCTATCCCGATCTCTTCTTTTAGCTCACGAGTCAAAGTTTCTAACGGTGTTTCACCTATTTCTAATTTACCGCCGGGAAACTCCCAAAAACCGCCCATATGTGAATTAGCTGCCCGTTGGGTAATAAAAATTTCTTGTTGCGCATTTCTAATAATGCCTACCACAATATTTAATTGTTTTTTTTCCATAAAAATAATTTAATCACTTTTCAAATTATATAGTAAAAGAGCGGATTTATTCTCCACTCTTTTTTAATTCATTTAACAACCAAATTTTAACTTAAACTACCATGGCAATGCTTATATTTCTTACCTGAGCCACAAGGACAAGGTTCATTTCGACCAATTTTATGGCCTTGTGTTGCTATTTGAGCTTCTGTTTTTGACATCAATGTTTCATTTTCAATTTTATGGCTAAAATGTTGCTTTCTCATCAGACGCTCTGCCTCTTCACGCCTTTGTTGATCGAGTATCGCGACTTCCTCTGGTACTCGAACTTCAACTTTGCTTAATGTACTAATTACTTCATATTTTAGTGTTTCTAACATATTAGCAAACATACCAAAAGATTCGCGTTTATATTCTTGTTTTGGATCTTTTTGGGCATAGCCGCGCAAATGAATACCCTGACGTAAATAATCCATTGCAGCTAAATGCTCTTTCCATAATGTATCTAGAGTTTGTAACATGATGCCCTTCTCAAAATTACGCATCATCTCACTACCAATAATTTCTTCCTTTTCTTTATAAGCAGCAATCGCTTTTGCAAAAATGTGTTCACGCAAAGTTTCTTCATGCAATTCAGGCTCTTTATCCAACCACTCCTGAATAGGGAGTTCTAAATTAAAATCATTGCTTAATCGTTTCTGTAATCCATCAATATCCCACACTTCTTCCAATGATTGAGGGGGGATATAAGCATCAATAGTTGCAGTTATAACATCTTCACGAATACTATCAATTGTTTCACTAACATCACCACCATCCAATAAATCATTGCGCTGTGAATAGATAGCCCGACGCTGATCATTAGCAACATCATCATATTCTAAAAGCTGTTTACGAATATCAAAGTTACGGCTTTCTACCTTTCGCTGTGCATTAGCAATTGCTTTCGTTACCCAAGGATGTTCAATAGCTTCACCGGGTTTCATACCCAATTTACGCATCATTCCTGCAACTCGATCTGAGGCAAAAATACGCATTAAGGAATCTTCCATTGAAAGATAAAAACGTGATGAACCAGGATCACCTTGACGTCCAGAACGCCCGCGTAACTGATTATCTATACGACGAGACTCATGGCGTTCTGTGCCAATGATATGCAAACCACCAGCTGCAATTACCGCCTCATGCCGTTTTTGCCATGCAGCCTTAATCTTATCAATTTGTTTCTGACTGGGATCCTCTAGTTTGTTGATTTCCGCCTGCCAGCTGCCACCTAGTACAATATCTGTACCTCGGCCGGCCATATTAGTTGCAATAGTAACTGAACCGGCCTGGCCTGCTTCAGCAATAATATCCGCTTCCATCGCATGAAACTTAGCATTCAAAACATTATGTGCAATTTTGGCTTTGGTTAACTCCCTAGAAATCAGCTCTGATTTTTCGATTGAAATAGTACCCACTAAAACAGGTTGTCTTTTACTAGTGCGATCACGAATGTCATTGATAATAGCAGCAAATTTATCCGCCTCAGTCATATAAACTAAATCAGGTAAATCATTACGGATCATTGGACGATTGGTTGGAATAACAATGGTGTCCAACTTATAGATAGATCTAAATTCGAAAGCTTCCGTATCAGCGGTACCAGTCATGCCTGCAAGTTTTTCGTATAGACGAAAATAGTTTTGGAAGGTAATCGATGCTAATGTCTGATTCTCATTTTGGATTTCAACACCTTCTTTTGCCTCAACGGCTTGATGCAATCCATCAGACCAACGACGGCCTTCCATTGTACGACCGGTATGTTCATCAACAATAATAATCTGACCATCTTTTACAATATAATCTACATCCCGATTAAAAAGAGCATGAGCACGTAGGGCTGCCATAACATGGTGCATAAGAATAATATTTGAAGGAGAATAAAGTGATTCCCCCTCTTCCATTAAATTCGCTTTTGCTAATAATGGTTCAATTAGTTCTAATCCCCGCTCTGTCAACGTAACTTGACGTGATTTTTCATCAACAGAAAAATGTCCTTCACCTTGAAAAGTATCTGAATCTTCTTTTTCTTGCTGCTTTAAATGAGGGATTAATTTATCCACTTTTTTGTACAGATCTGAGCTATCTTCTACCGGTCCTGAAATAATTAACGGAGTACGAGCTTCATCAATTAAAATAGAATCAACCTCATCGACTAACACATAATAAAGTTTACGCTGTACACGCTCTTCTGGACTAAAGGCCATATTGTCACGCAGATAATCAAAACCATATTCATTGTTAGTACCATATGTAATATCCGCTGCGTAGGCTTCACGTTTCATAGCAGTAGACATACCAGGTAAATTTATTCCCACAGTCATGCCAAGAAACTCAAACAGTAGTCGATTATTCTCTGCATCACGTTTTGCCAAATAGTCGTTAACTGTAACAATATGAACACCTTTACCCGTTAAAGCATTTAAATATGCAGGCAAAGTGGATGTTAATGTCTTCCCTTCACCAGTACGCATTTCTGCAATACAACGTTTATTAAGTACCATACCGCCCAGTAACTGAACATCAAAATGCCGCATATTAAATACACGTTTACTAGCTTCACGAACTGTTGCAAACGCTTCCGGGATCAAATCATCTAATGTTGCTCCCGATTTAAGGCGCTGTCGAAACTCATCTGTTTTCGCTTTAAGTTGTTCATTAGATAATTTTTCGAATTCAGACTCTAACTGATTAATGATATCAACAAATTTACCTAAATGACGTAAAGCACGATCATTACGACTACCAAAAATTTTTGTTAGTAACTTAGTTAACATAAATATTTTTTCTCAATCAAGGCAACAATCTTATCAGAAACGGCCTATATTATCTAATTTCAACTAATATAATTAATATGTTCAGTTGAACAATGGTCGGGATAAAAATCAATTAAAATTTTATGAGATTTGTGTTAAGGTCCGGCTCGAATATCTTGACCCCAAGCAACCCATAGGGCAGTTTGGTAGGCGATATGGTAAAAAGAGTGTGTTAATGCATAGCTAGAATTTTGCTCTTTCGGATAAAAAACACTTAAATAAACCATAGAGTAAAGAGTGTCGAGCATATTATACAGTGAAATATGCTTATTGCGCACACTCAAATTTACGTCCAACCGCTTTTGCGTTTCCGGAGTTGAAAAAACAAAAGTCAGTTGACGGATCACATTTCGTAAAGCATTCTGGTGCCAATAATTAGTGCCACAATCATAAAAAATACGATACTTACTGACAGCTAGCAGATGATCAAACGCTAAATTTTGCTGATAATGTGGTAATAACTGGCTAGTATGTGACAAATTTTCCGTCACTTTTACTAAAGTTGTAGGTATACCAATACTTGCCGTCACAATTCCTAACAACAGGTGCGGCCAAAAATATCGTTTACCAAATTGTCGCCAGAGATCTAATATATTCATTGAAATATATAATATAAGACTTGGAGTAAAAAAATGCGTGATAGTTACCCCCAATCTTTAGCTATTTTATTAAAAGAAAGTAAATTTGATTCAAATACCTTACAAATCATTCAACAACGCGCACAAGCTTTAATTAAACTTAACCATGCTGTGTTAAGTTTACTACCTAGCGAATTAAAGGCTTGGTGTCGAGTCGCTAATTATCGTCAGTATATTCTTATTCTAGAAGTTACCAATGCTAGCCGAAAAGCTAGACTAAATTATGAACTTCCTACGCTACTTTCAACATTACGTAACACTATTTTACCATCTTTATCTTCAATCAACATAATGATTAATCCATCATTATCAGTTAAAAATTCAAAAAATTGCTTATCAATTCAACAAATAGCCATAAAGCCAACTCAACAAATAATAAGTAAGCTAAGCGAAGAAAGCGCAAAAACAGTTCGTAACCTAGCCAAAAGAAGTCCAAAAAAGCTAAAGGAAAAATTAGAACGGCTAGCTGCATTGTCCGGAGAGAGTGCCAAAGCAACCAGCAACAAAGATTAAGGTTGAGTAAAAAGCATCAACGAAAGTAATGTAAGAGATATAGTAATCCACTGACGTATCATATAATAGAATATCCTTATTAAAAGAATACATCTTAGATTGTTATTGTCGAAGGTGCTGTAAATGCAACAGACATTTCAGATTCATCCTCGAACGTCACCATATCCCAAACAGATTCGGTCGCTAAAACAGCTTGTAATAATTTGTTATTCAATGCATGACCTGATTTATAGGCAGTAAAAGCACCAATAATATTATGACCACACATAAATAAATCACCAATAGCATCTAGCGTTTTATGGCGAACAAATTCATCTTCAAAACGTAAACCATCTTCATTCAATACACGATAATCATCGACAACAATCGCACAATCAAAACTACCGCCCAGACATAATCCTTTGGATTGTAAGTATTCAATATCACGCATGAAGCCAAATGTACGCGCACGGCTAATATCTCTAACAAAAGATTTTGCCGAAAAATCAAGTTCATAACGCTGGGTACTGCTATTAATAGCAAGATGATTGAAATCGATAGTGAAATCCAAGCTAAATCCGTTATAAGGTGCTAATTCAGCCCATTTATCGCCATCTGTAACTCGGACACTTTCTTTAATACGAAGAAACTTCTTGGCGCTATTTAACTCTTCAATACCTGCATCTAACAATAAAAATACAAAAGGTGCAGCACTTCCATCCATTATTGGAACCTCTGGTGCATCTACCTCAACAACAATATTGTCAATTCCCAGCCCTGCCAATGCAGCATTCAGATGTTCTACCGTCGAAATACGTACATCATCTTCATTGACCAAGCAGGTACATAGCATGGTATCACGTACAGATTTTGCATCAGCCGGGAAATCTACCGGTGGGTTTAAATCTGTACGACGGTAGATGACCCCGGTATTTGCCGGTGCTGGACGTAATGCTAAAGTGACTTTTTTGCCAGTATGTAAACCGACTCCCGTCGCTTGAACAATACGTTTTAGTGTCCTTTGTTTGATCATCATTTTTTCTCACATCGTTATCCATCTTGCTAAGTCTCACTCAAGGATTAGCAAGATATTCTAGCACAAAAAGCAGAGAAACCAACCAATTGTTAACTAATCAGCCTGTTTTCTTAAAAAAGCCGGAATATCAAGGTAATCCGGCTCTTTATTTGATTGTATATTTTGTTCATTCACTACTTTAGCGGCAGTTTTTTCCTCCGTTAACGGAGTCATACCCGGCATTGAACCTTGCATCTGCTGATAGCGCTGCTCAAACGATGATTTTTGTGCTGCTTTGTTAGTAACCAAAGTGATTTCTGGCCGTTTATCCATACCAATTCCGGTCGCAACAACGGTCACACGCAACTCATCATTCATTTCAGGATCAAGTGAAGTACCGATAACAACCGTCGCATTATCTGACGCAAACGCACGAATGGTATTACCCACTGTTTCAAATTCATCTAGTCGTAAATCAAAACCTGCGGTAATATTAACCAATACACCACGAGCACCAGATAAATCGATATCTTCCAATAATGGGCTGGAAATTGCCATTTCAGCAGCCTCTTCAGCTCGATCTTCACCACGGGCAATGCCTGATCCCATCATAGCATAACCCATTTCAGACATGACGGTACGAACATCAGCAAAATCCACGTTCATTAAACCTGGACGGGTAATAAGCTCAGCAATGCCCTGAACCGCGCCTTTAAGCACATCATTTGCTGCACCGAATGCATCTAGCAAGGAAATACCTCGTCCAAGCACTTTTAATAATTTATCATTCGGAATAGTAATCAATGAATCAACATGCTTAGAAAGCTCTGAGATCCCACTCTCAGCAAATGCCATACGTTTTTTACCTTCGAAGTTGAAAGGCTTGGTCACCACCACTACCGTCAGTATACCAAGCTCTTTAGCAACTTCAGCTATCACAGGGGCTGCGCCGGTGCCCGTACCACCCCCCATACCAGCTGCAATAAAGACCATATCCGCCCCGTCAAGCGCATTGCGCAAGGCTTCACGATCTTCTTCAGCAGCATTACGACCGACTTCAGGATTCGCTCCTGCTCCCAAGCCTTTTGTAATACCATTGCCGATCTGAATAATTTGTCCGACTGCTGTTTTACGTAATGCCTGAGCATCGGTATTAACAGCAAAGAATTCAACACCTTCTATGCGTTCACGCACCATGTGTTCAACGGCATTGCCACCGCCACCGCCAACGCCGATGACTTTAATCACCGCGTCATTGGTTAATTCCATTGGTTCAAACATAATCTCTCTCCGTTTTTGTGCCTTATATAGAAGCGAAGATTTGCTTCTTACAAAATTAAAATTCTTTTCTCAGCCAACTAGTGATTCTATGAAACCAACTACTTACTGATGTACGCTTATCCATTTCAGCTTCGTTCCCAAGATGGGTCCGCTTGCCGTAATGCAGGAGCCCGACAGCCGTGGAGTAATAAGGCTCCTGTGCATAGTCCGTTAAACCTGTTATATTTAATGGCTTACCGATGCGTACCTGAGTATGGAATACTCTTTGGGCACATTCGACTAGACCATCAATTTGAGCACCACCTCCTGTTAAAACAATACCCGCCGCCAGATGATGTTTAACACCTTGCTGACGTAATTGTTCTTGCAATTTCAAAATTTCATCATTTACTAAGTTTAGCAACTCTGTGTAACGTGGCTCGATAACTTCTGCTAAAGTTTGATGCTGTAAACTTCTTGGTGGACGGCCACCTACACTTGGCACCTCAACATTCTCGTCTTTACTAACAATAGTACTTAATGCGCAACCATGGCGAACTTTTATTGTTTCCGCATCGCTGGGAGGGGTGCCGAATGCATAAGCGATATCACTAGTCACTACATTACCAGCATAAGGTATAACCTTGGTATGACGCAGTGCACCACCAGTATAGACCGCTATATCCATCGTTCCACCACCGATATCAACGACACATACCCCCAGTTCACGCTCATCTTCTGTTAAAACAGAATAACTTGAAGCTAAACCAGCAAAAATTAATTGATCTACTTTCAAACCACAGCGTTCAACTACCTTCACAATATTTTTGGCCATATCATTATGGCAAGTAATAAGATGTACTTTGGCTTGCATACGCACACCCGATAGCCCTACCGGATTTTTAATACCTTCTTGATAATCAATAGCATATTCTTGCGGAATAACATGTAAAATTCTATGCTCATCCCGTACTCGGACAGATTTAGCCGTATGCACAACACTATCTACGTCATCTTGAGTAACTTCATCCTCAGAAATAGGCACCATACCTATTTCATTCTGGCAACTAACATGCTTGCCTGAAAGCGCAAGATAAACCGATGATATTTGGCAATCAGCCATTAATTCCGCTTGATCAATAGCTCGCTGCACACATTTAACGACAGATTCCAAATCATTCACGCCCCCTTTATCCATCCCTCGAGATGGACAATTGCCGACACCAATAATATTTACCATTCCATCAGGCAGAATTTCACCAACTAGCGCAGAAACCTTGGAAGTTCCAATCTCAAGACCAACTACTAATTTTCTGTCCGTCGTTTTAATCATCGTTAATTTGCCTGTATCTGTTCAATCAACAGTCTCAAACTATTTCAATTTAGCGTGTGACAGGTTCAGCTAATAATGGTAACCAACCTACCACAGCACCGCTACCATATCGTAAATCTACATATCCAACACGTTTATCTGTCGCTTGCTTTAATAGTGGATAAAGCTCAATAAAACGGTTTAATCGCTCTTTAATATCCTGTTTACCAATATTTAATCGAATATCATTGGCTAAAACTAATTGCCATGCGTGTCTAGCAGTCATCGAAACTGACTTAATATTAAATTTATGTGGCGCCAGCTGCTGTTGTATGACACGATACATCTCTAAGACTTCATGCTGACTTCCTTGTGGACCATATAACATCAGGAAATTATCTTTAGTGTTTGATAACGCCGGTAAGCTAAAAACACTGCCTTCGGCATTAATAAAAAAGGTATCATTCCATTTGGCATAAGGTTTATATTCCACTAGATGAATTTTTAATTCATCTGGCCATTGTTTACGTACCGTAACTTGTCTTATCCACGGCATTGTTTTTATTTGATTCTGGATCACATTCACATCTATAGTCATAAATGTACCAGGCCTACCTAGTGCTAATATTGCTTTTCTAACATTATCGTCACAGGTGTAGTGACGCTCACCAGTAATTACCAGTTTGGAAATAGGCAATCGATTAACATCCTTCATCCAATTTAACACCATCCACCCACTCCATATAATAGTACCCAATACTATTAAGAAAAAGATAATGCCAACCAAATAAGAACCATTACTTTGACCACCAGCATTCCGACGCTCTTTAGGCTCTTTGTTACGAACGTTCAATGATGCCTGTGGCATATTACTCCGCCAATTCCAAAATCTTTTTAACTAACTGTGAAAAACTGATACCTGCTTGCTTTGCAGCCATCGGTACCAGACTATGGCCGGTCATTCCCGGTGAGGTATTAATTTCTAATAAATAAAAAACCCCATCGTTATCTTTCATCACATCAACTCGCCCCCAACCAGTACAGCCAATCGCCTTATAAGCCGCTAATGCTAATTCTTTCAATTGCACTTCTTGTTCAGCTTTTAATCCACTAGGACAGAAATATTGTGTCTCATTAGAGAGATATTTTGCGTCATAATCATAAAATACTCCTGCTGGTTGAATACGAATTGACGGCAATACTTGATCGCCTACAATTGCAATGGTATATTCTGGCCCATTTAACCATTTTTCAATCAGTACATCTTTGCCATAACGAAAAGCAAACTCGAGCGCCATTCTTAATTCCAACAAAGATGTTACTTTACTCATACCAACGCTTGAACCTTCAAGATTGGGCTTCACAATAAGTGGTAAACCCAAATTACTAACAGTCGCAAAAAACGTTTCATCTGACATCATTACTAACTGTTCTTTGTCTAGTGCTATATAGGGTGCAATCGGCAAACCTACACTAGCCCATAACTGTTTAGTTCGTAACTTGTCCATTGAAAGAGATGACGCTAAAACACCACTCCCGGTATATGGTAAACCTAAAAATTCTAATACCCCTTGCAGCGTACCATCTTCACCACCACGCCCATGCAATGCGATAAAAACTTTATTATAACCAGCTTCTTTAAGTTTGATAACAGCAAAATCTTTAATATCAATTGGATATGCATCTATTCCAGCATCACGTAAACCATTAACTACTGCTTCACCAGATTGAATTGACACCTCTCTTTCGGCCGAATTTCCGCCTAAAAGCACTGCAACTTTATTAGCCATGATACTTTCCCTTATTTGTTAGCACCGGCCGTAAATCTGTTTCAGCCAAATTACGTGCTATTTTTCCGATATTGCCAGCTCCCTGTATAAATATCAGGTCGTTATCTTCTATAATTTGTGCTAATGTTTCACTAATTCGGTCATGCTCAGCCACAAAAATAGGATCTAATTTGCCTCGGTTGCGAATTGTCCGACACAATGAGCGACTGTCTGCACCAGGGATAGGTTCCTCTCCTGCTGGATAGACATCTAGCATTAACAATACATCAACCTGTTCTAAAATATTGGCAAAATCATCGTAAAGATCACGCGTACGAGTATACCTATGTGGCTGAAAAACCATCACGATACGTTTATCTGGCCATCCTTCTCTTGCTGCTTTAATAGTAGCATCAACTTCGGTTGGATGGTGACCATAATCATCTACCAACATAATGCTACCTTTTTTTCCATTAACATCAGCTAAAGGAAAATTGCCTAAAAAATCAAAGCGGCGACCAGTGCCTTGAAATTTCTCTAGCGCCGTCAAAATAGCACTATCATCAATCCCTTCTTCTGTTGCTACCGCAATAGCCGCCGTCGCATTCAAAGCATTATACCGCCCTGGTGCATTCAAAATGAATGCTAAATCAACTTGATTCTCTCGTGATACAGAAAAGAAACCTTGGTTGCCACGTTGTTTATAAGAGGTAATACGGACATCTGCATCATCACTAAAACCATAGGTGGTAATATAACGTCCTATTTGTGGCAGCAGCGAACGCACGACAGGATCATCGATACATAATACTGCCCGCCCATAAAATGGCAGATTATGTAAGAAACTGATAAAGGTCTGTTTTAATTTTTCAAAATCACCATCATAATTTTCCATATGATCTGCTTCGATATTAGTTATCACCGCCACTAATGGCTGTAAATGTAAGAAAGAAGCATCGCTCTCATCAGCTTCGGCAATCAAATAGCGGCTAGTACCTAAACGCGCATGAACGCCAGCCGCTTTAACTAATCCACCATTGATAAAAGTTGGATCTAACCCTGCTTGCGCATAGATACTTGCAATCATAGCTGTGGTAGTCGTTTTGCCATGTGTTCCTGCAATCGCAATACCATGCCGAAAGCGCATTAACTCAGCCAACATCTCAGCACGACGAATAACCGGAATACGTGCTTCCCGCGCTGCAATAATTTCTGGATTATCTACAGCTATTGCCGTTGATACGACAACCACACAGGCGTTTGCCACATTTTCTGGCTGGTGATTAAAATAAATTTTTGCACCAAGCTCCGTTAATTGCTGAGTAACTGCATTGGGTAGCAAATCAGAGCCACTAATTTCATAACCTTCGTTAGCCAATACTTCAGCAATACCTCCCATGCCGGCACCACCAATGCCAACAAAATGGATATGCCTAACCCGACGCATTTCAGGCACTGTTGTTCTTAATTTGGCTAATTGTTGTGTATTCATTTTAATCTCTTCACTATTTTTATAGCTGATTTCAACATTCTTCAATGCAAAATCGATTTCATTTAGCAACTTCAATCAGGGTTTCCGCCACACGTTTAGTTGCATCTGTAATCGATGCGGCTCGGGCTTTCTTGGCCATTTCTAATAACTGCGGACGCGACCATTCATTCAATAGTTTGACCAACGCTTCCGTTGAAAATTGTGTTTGTTCAAAAACTTTTGCTGCTCCAGCCTGTTCCAATGGTAATGCATTCCAGTATTGTTGCCGATCTTTATGCTGAAAAGGAACAAAAATTGCTGGCAAACCAGCCGTAGCAACTTCACTAACCGTTAAAGCGCCAGCACGGCAGATAATGATATCAGTCCAAGCATAAGCCTCAGCCATATCATCAATAAATTCAGTTACTTTATAACTTTCTGATTTACCGCATAACTTTTTATATAAACTTTCCGTAATTTCCTGAGCACCTTTGCCAGCTTGATGCCAAATGGTCACTTTGCCATCTAATCGAGCAGCGACTTCAGGTAATGTTTGGTTTAAAATCCTTGCCCCTTGACTACCACCTATCACTAAAATTCGAATAGCTCCGTCACGATCAATTAAACGTTCTTCAGGTTCAGGCAATGCTAATACCTCTTCTCGAAGCGGATTTCCTACTACCGGTGCATTCGGGAATGCACTTGGAAATGCTTGTAAAACACGCTTTGCAATTCTTGCCAACCAACGGTTGGTTAAACCCGCGACGCCATTTTGTTCATGCAGTACAATTGGAACATTGCATAACCAGGCAGCAACACCGCCTGGGCCAGAAACATATCCTCCCATTCCTAATACAACATCAGGTCGATAGCGCTGGATAATAACTTTCGCTTGCTTTATCGCTTTAATAATTTTAAAAGGTGCTAGCAGCAATGCCTTAATACCTTTACCGCGTAAACCTGAAATCTTTATAAATTCAATTTCAATACCGTGCTTAGGAACTAAATCTGCCTCCATCCGGTCAGCAGTTCCTAACCAACGAATCTCCCAGCCGTGAGCCTTTAGATAATTAGCCACTGCAAGCCCAGGAAAAACATGTCCTCCGGTACCGCCTGCCATCACCATAAGACGTTTCGATTGGCTCATTTAGTTCTCCTTACAAATGCTTGCGCTTTCTTAAGGCGTGTTTCAAAATCGATACGTAACAAGATAGCAATGGCAATAAACATAATTAAGAGGCTAGAGCCACCATAACTAATTAACGGTAGTGTCAATCCTTTAGTTGGTAACATTCCCGCTGCCGCACCAACATTAACCAATGCCTGGAATGTGAACCAGATACCGATTGAACAAGCTAAATAGCCTGAAAAACGTTGCTCTGCATCTAATGCCCGTTTGCCAATCATCATGCTACGAAAAGCGACAAAAAATAACATTAAAAGCACTGAGACCACGCCGATATAACCTAATTCTTCGGCTAAAACCGAGAAAATAAAATCGGTATGAGCTTCAGGCAAATATTCTAATTTTTGAATAGAATTACCCAAACCTTGTCCCCATAATTCACCACGCCCAAATGCCATCAAAGATTGTGTTAATTGATAGCCACTACCAAAAGGATCTGCCCATGGATTAAGAAAAGAGGTTATTCGGCGTAAACGATAAGGTTCAAAATAAATTAAACCAATGACACCTACCGCACAAATAACAATACCGATAATAAAAGGTGCTAATCTAGCTCCAGCAAGGAATAATAATGCTAATGTAGTCACCACCAACACAATTACCGTGCCTAAATCAGGTTGCAATAACAGCAGTATAGCCATTAATATTAAAATACACATCGGCTTGATAAAGCCCAAAAATCGCGTTCTCACCTCATCGGTTTTTCTGACTAAGTAACTAGATACATAACAGAATAAGGCCAATTTTGCGATTTCAGCCGGCTGTATGCGTACAATACCGGTATTAATCCAACGTGAGGCCCCATTAACCGAGCTTCCAGCAACGAGTACCACCAATAACAGTATTAAAGCCGTTATTAACAATAAAAAGTTATATTTTTCCCACCAGAGCATTGGAATATTTAATACTAACGAAACTAAACCAAATGATAAAACCAGATAGATAATATCGCGTTTAGCAAAGAAAAAAGGATCTTGCATTAGACGTTGTCCAACAGGCATCGAAGCTGACGTCACCATAATAAAACCAATTATGGCCAGACCTAATGTGAGCCAAACCAAAATACGATCATAAAGAACCGTATCTAGAATATCGTTATCACGCTCACTGCTAGCCCAATTTTTCAGCTGTTTGAAGTTAAATATCAACATCGACCTAACTCCTTAGCTAATTGGGTAAACTTATCACCCCGTTGCTCAAAGTTACGAAATTGGTCAAAGCTTGCACAAGCAGGTGAAAGTAACACCATATCACCAGCTTTTAATTCTGGTGTGATGACACGTAGACATTGTTCCATTGTATCTAGCAATAAACTATCTGGTTTTAGTTGAGCCAATTGATGTCCATCACGACCAAAACAACATAACCTAATGTTTTTTGCTGCAATATAGGGTTTTAATGGTGAGAAATCTGCTGACTTCCCCTCTCCGCCTAATAACAAATAAAGGGTACCTGCGACTTGTAAACCTTTTAAAGCGGCTTCGGTACTACCGACATTAGTTGCTTTAGAATCATTAACCCATTGGATACCTCGCTGCTCATGAACTAATTGGCAACGATGTGGCAAGCCAATATATTGTGTTAATGCCGCTAAACTTGCCTTACGTGGAATATTGACCGCATCAGCTAAAGCCAGTGCAGTCAAGCCATTAACATAGTTATGCTGCCCAACTAACCGTATTTCAGTGGTATTGATAATAGGCTGCCCTTTTATTTGTAACTCTTGACAGTCAGTATTTAATTGATAATCGCCGCTATTAATACCAAAACTTACACAACGTGCATCACGACCATGTAACGGCCAGGTTTGTAGATCTTGCTCGTTAATGATACAAACTTTAGCACTATCATAAATGCGTAACTTAGCCGCCCGATATTGTTGTAGTCCTAGTGGATACCGATCGATATGATCCGCAGTCACATTCAATATGGTTGCTACCGCAGCCTTTAAACTGATTGTTGTTTCCAGCTGAAAACTAGAAAGCTCTAATACATATAAATCATACTCTTTGTCTAATAATGTCAACGCTGGCGTACCGATGTTACCACCAATACCCACTTGCCAATTAGCCGCTTTCGTCATCTCACCAACTAATGCTGTAACCGTACTTTTGCCATTAGAGCCTGTGATCACAACTAGAGGTTTATCTGTTTCACGACAGAAAAGCTCAATATCACCAACAACTTCTATACCTTTATCAGCCGCTTTTTTTAATTCTGGTGTAGCAAGCGAAATACCAGGGCTGACAACGATTAAATCAGCCGTCATTAACCATTCACTATTCCAACTGCCACATTGACAGACGACTTGTGCTGGCAATTTATCCTTACCTGGCGGTGTTAATTGCGTATCGATGACTCGGGGCACAACCTGGCGAGATAGAAAAAAGTCGACACAAGATAGACCAGTTTGACCTAACCCTACTATGAGAACTTTTTTGCCCTGATAATTAGCCATTATTAACGTACCTTTAATGTTACCAATCCAATCAATACCAACATTAATGAGACGATCCAGAAACGCACAATTACCCTTGGTTCAGGCCATCCTTTTAATTCGTAATGATGATGGATCGGTGCCATACGGAAAATTCGTTGACCACGTAGTTTAAATAATCCAACTTGTAAAATTACCGATAAAGTTTCAACAACAAATACACCACCCATAATTAATAATAAAAATTCTTGCCGCAATAAAACCGCAATTGTTCCTAATGCGCCACCTAACGCCAAAGAGCCAACATCCCCCATGAAAACTTGTGCAGGGTAGGTGTTAAACCATAAAAATCCTAAACCGGCGCCAACAATTGCCGTACAAACCACGACTAATTCACCAACATGGTTGATATAAGGAATTTTTAAATAGTTAGCAAAATTGTAATTACCGGTTGCCCAAGCGACTAAAGCAAAACCTGCTGAAATAAAAACTGTTGGCATAATCGCTAATCCGTCTAACCCATCAGTTAAATTAACCGCATTACTTGTGCCAACAATAACAAAATAAGTCAGTAAAATATAAAATAGGCCTAGCTGTGGCATGACATCTTTTAAAAATGGTACAACCAGTTGAGTTACTGCTGTATCCTTGCCTGTACTATACAAAACAAATGCCACCCCTAAAGCCAACACCGATTGCCAGAAATATTTCCAACGGGCAATCAACCCCTTGGAATCCTTACGTACCACTTTACGGTAATCATCAATAAAGCCAATAACACCATATCCCAACAAAACAGCTAATACATACCAAACATAGGGATTGTTTAATCTCGCCCATAGCATTACTGAAATGACAATAGAAAATAAAATCAACACTCCTCCCATGGTAGGAGTGCCACGTTTACTAAAATGTGATCCGGGACCTTCATCACGCACAATCTGACCTATTTGTAATTTTTGCAGATAAGAAATCAAATGAGGCCCCATCCATAGCGCAATCACCAAGGCAGTTAACAAACTGGTAATAGCTCGAAATGTCAAATACGAGAAAAGATTAAAGCCAGAAAAATACTTAACTAAATATTCGGCTAACCAAACTAACATAAAAAGCACTCCTTTATAGCGTGTACAACCTCTTCCATTGCTGTACTGCGTGAACCTTTAACTAAAACTGATACTGTATCGTGTTCTTTTATTAATGTGATCAGTTTTGCAATTAACCCTTTTTTAGAAGCAAAATGTTCACCACAACCACTATGCTGGCTAATAATGACACTTTGCTGACCGACACTTAAAACTCTGTCAAGCTTCATTTTCCGAGCAGCATCGCCGACCTCTTGATGGCATATTTCAGTCTTATCACCTAATTCACCCATATCGCCAACAACCAAGATACGGTATCCCGGCATCTTTGATAAAACATAAGCGGCGGCAATCATAGAGCCAGTATTAGCATTGTAAGTGTCATCTAGAATAAGTTTGCCTTGTGCTAAGTTAATTGGGTATAAACGACCTGATACAGGCTGGACATTTGCCAATCCAAAGCTAATTTGTTCAAGCGTGGCGCCAACAGACATTGCCAATGCACTGGTAGCTAATGCATTGGCAACACTATGTTTACCCAGTAATGGTAACAATATTGGTATAACACCGCTTGGTGTATGCAGTTCAAAGTCTGTACCTATTGATTTGATAGAAATATTCTTTGCATAAAAATCAGCTTGTTGCTGTTTCGTTATAGAAAAACGCCAAATGGTTTGTTGTTGCTTAAAATAAGATTGCCAATTTTGCCAATCATGGCTAGCCAAATTAATAACCGCCGTTCCTTTTTTGGCTAATCCCTGGAAAATCTCACCTTTTGCTTTAGCTACTCCCGCTAATGAACCAAAACCTTCAAGATGGGCCGCAAATAAATTATTAACTAATACACTATTTGGTTTAACAATATTAGTTATATATTTGATTTCGCCGATATGATTGGCTCCCATTTCAATCACTGCATACTGATGCTCGGCCGTCAAACGAAATAACGTTAATGCCACACCAATATCATTATTGAAATTACCTGCAGTAAAAAGTGTCACACCACATTGAGATAGAATAGTGGCTACCATCTCTTTAACCGAGGTTTTGCCAGACGAACCTGTTAGCCCAACAACCTTAGCCTTGCTTTGTGCTCGCACCCAAGCCGCTAACTTTCCCATTGCTAAACGCGTATCTGCGACAATAACTTGTGGACAGGGTATGGTCAACGGTCGATCAACTAATAATGCTGCCGCACCAGCTGTGGTGGCATCTGCAACAAAATCATGACCATCAAAATGTTCACCCTTTAACGCAATAAACAAACCGTTAATTGGTCGCTGGCGACTATTCGTTGTGACTTCATTAAGCCATAAACTATCCGCCTGCTGATCATTTATTTGATGCAGAGCACCTTGTGTCACGGTAGTCAATTGCTTCACTGTAATAGGGATCATATCACCACCCCCAATAATCGTGCTACCGTTAGGCGATCGGAATAATCGAGCCTACGATCACCAATAATTTGATAATCTTCATGACCTTTACCCGCAATTAATATCACATCATCAGCATTTGCCTGCATAATCGCACTGGTAACCGCTTCCACCCGCCCGACAATCGGTATTGCCCGACCGGGATCAAGAAAACCGCTTAAAATATCATTAATGATGGCTTTTGGCTCTTCGCTACGCGGATTATCATCGGTTATCACCACAAAATTAGCATATTGTTCTGCCACACTGCCCATCAATGCACGTTTACCTTTGTCACGATCACCACCACAACCGAATACACACCAAAGTTTACCATGACAATGCAAACGGATCGCAATTAATGCTTTTTCGAGCGCATCAGGAGTATGAGCATAATCGACAACAACAATTGGCCGTCCTGGTGAGCTGAAGACCTCCATTCGCCCACAAACCGGTTGCAAAGCAGTCGATGATTTTATTAGCGCATCAAGTGGATAACCCATCATTAGGAGTGTCGCCATGGCCAGCATGACATTATTAACATTAAAAGCCCCCATTAACGGGCTTTGTAGTATGCCTTTTCCCCATGTAGAGTTAAAATGAATGGTCGCTCCACGATCATGATAATCAATTTGTTCAACGCCTAGCCAAGCCCCCTGCCAAGCTGTAGGTATTCGATTATCGATTGAAACGGCACATGCTTGTGGCAGTCTTTCAAGCCACTGTAAGCCAGTATCATCATCTACATTAATAATCTGTTTATCGGATTTATGGGTAGAAAATAATAACCACTTTGTTGCTGCATAGCTTTGCATATCACCATGATAATCAAAATGATCACGACTTAAATTAGTAAATACAGTAGCGGTAAATGGTAAAGCTACAACACGACCTTGCACTAAGCCATGGGAAGAGACTTCCATCGCGACCAAAGTAGCTTGTTTGTCAACCAACAATTGCAACTCAGCCTGCACATCAACCGCTGAGCCGGTGGTATTCTCACTGGGTACAATCTGACCTAACATCCCATTACCAACCGTGCCCATTACTGCACTAGCTTCACCCAGCCCCTTCGCCCATTGAGCAATTAGCTGAGTAGTAGTTGTTTTACCATTTGTTCCTGTTACACCAATTAATTGTAGCTTTGCTGCCGGATGTTGATAAAATTCTCCGGCTAAAAGTGGTAGCTGATTATTCAAATCGTTAATATAAATCACTGGAACTTCATGCATATATCGAATAGTTCCAGCTTCTGCAACTCCTTGTGCTTCAGCAATAATTGCGGCAACACCTTGTGCTATTGCTTGAGAAATATATTGTCGTCCATCTGTTTGATGGCCCTGAACCGCTAAAAATAGATCTCCTGCCTCTACCTTACGGCTATCAAGTGTCATCTCCCGTAACACCTTATCTGGCGCGCTAACACCCAGTTGTGCAAGTAAATCGCGTAGATTACGATCTGCCACCTGTATCCTCTTTTATTTTGTTAATTACTAATTCATTATTATCTGAGGTCAATGCATCAGGCTCGACATTCATTAAACGTAAGACGCCACCCATAATGGTTCCAAATACTGGAGCAGAAACGGCACCACCATAATATTTTCCCGCAGTAGGCTCATTGATAATCACAACCAGGGCATAGCGAGGGTTACTTGCCGGTGCAACTCCAGCGGTATAAGCGATATATTGATTAACATAATGACCATCACTTCCAACTTTTTTCGCTGTACCTGTCTTAATTGCTATTCGATAACCTTTAATCGCAGCTCTGACACCACCACCACCCGGTAATGCAACACTTTCCATCATATGAACCACTGTCCGCATAACCCTCTCTGGGAAAATACGAGTACCTGATACTGGTGGATCAACTTTTGTAATCGATAGCGGGCGATAAATACCAAAACTACCAATTGTTGCATAGACTCGCACTAATTGTAACGGTGTTACCATTAGCCCATAACCAAAAGAAAAGGTGGCCCTTTCAAATTCAGACCACCGCCTTTTTTTATTAGGAAAGATGCCACTACTTTCCCCTATTAAACCCAAATTAGTCGGTTTACCTAAACCAAAGCGAGTATAAACATCTACTAGCTCAGCCGCAGGCATCGCTAATGCTAACTTTGAAACACCAACGTTACTTGATTTTTGTAAAATACCAGTAATTGATAACTCACTATACCTTGCTACGTCTTTAATTTCATGACCATTAATCACATAGGGTTGAGTATTTAACACACCATTCGCTTTAATAATGCCATTATTCAAGGCACTAACAATTACCATTGGTTTAACTGTTGAACCAGGTTCAAATACATCAGTGATCGCACGATTACGCATAACTTCAGTTGGTGTACTAGCAAGATTATTCGGGTTATAAGATGGACTATTTGCCATCGCCAATACTTCACCAGTATTAACATCGACTAAAATAGCAGTGCCCGACTCCGCTTTATTTTCCTTTACACTGTGTGTTAACTCACGATAAACCAATGACTGTATACGTTCGTCAATACTTAATACCAAATCGTGGGCAACTTGACTATCAATGGATGAAATATCTTCAATAACTCGCCCATAACGATCTTTACGCACTATCCTTTCGCCTGGTGCTCCAGTTAACAAATAATTAAAACTTTTTTCAATTCCTTCAATCCCTTGACCATCGATATCTGTCACACCAAGTAAATGAGCCGCTACCGGACCAGATGGATAATAACGGCGTGACTCTTTACGTAAATAAATACCTGCTATTTTTAATTTAGCAATATATTCACCTACAGACGGATTAACCTGACGAGCTAAATAGATAAAACGACTATTAGCGTTAAGGCTAATTTTACGATTAACTTGTTCCAGCGGTATCCTGAGCTCATCAGCTAATGCTTGCCAACGTTCATCATTGGTTAATCCACCATTTTCATAAATTATTTTTGGATCAGCCCAAATAGCGTAAACCGGAACACTTACTGCTAACCGGCGGCCTTCACGATCGCTTATCATACCGCGTGCAGCAGTTACTTTTTGCACGCGTAGAGAACGCATATCACCTTCTCTAACTAACTCTTCGGGATTAATAACTTGTAGATAGGTAACTCGAACAATGAGACCAATTAGTGCTAGTCCTATTCCCGAGCACAATAACAAGAAGCGCCAGCTAACATAGCTAACTTTTTCTTCATACCGTCTTCTATACTTCATCGAACGCACAGGCTTCATGTTATTTACCTATTTACTAACCAACTATTTTGCAATCACAATATGTTCTTGCGTCGGATCCACATGGATCATGTGTAGCTTTTCTATTGAAAGGCGCTCAATTCGACTATGATTGCCTAATGAGTTCTCCTCTAAAATCAAATTGCGCCATTCTATATCTAAAGATTCTTTTTCTTCTGTCATAAGATCTTTTTGTGCTGTCAATAATCGTGTTTCATAACTTACTGTGACAATAGAAATCGCAGAGATAATAATCACTATTAACAGCATCAATGGGACAGCACCGTGCCGAAAAATATCGTAACCAATGATCCTAATTAAGCTATATTTTTCCGCTGTCATTATCATTCCAACATTTCAGCAAAACGCACAACAGAGCTTCTTGCTCGTGGATTTTCCATAACTTCTTTTGTTGTCGGTTTCAGTTTGCCTAATACTTTTAATGCTGGGCTACCGAACGACTTTAATTGCATATCTGTTAGCGGTAATCCGACAGGGACTTTTGGTCCTCTGCTATATTCACGAATAAAACGCTTTACCAATCTATCTTCCAATGAGTGAAAACTAATAATCGATAGCCGCCCATGCGGTGACAATATATTTAATGCCCCCTCCATAACTTTTGCTATCTCCTCCAATTCACTATTGATATAAATACGAATTGCCTGGAACGATCGTGTTGCTGGATGCTTGTGTTTCTCCTTAAACGGACTAACTTGCGCGATTAAATCTGCCAATTGCTTGGTCCGTGTTAATGGCTCTTCGACTGAATGATGGTTACGAGCAACAATCGCTTTCGCAATTCTTTTCGCAAATCGTTCTTCGCCATATGTTTTTAACACCCAGGCTATATCTGCTTCCTCAGCTTTCATTAACCATTCAGCCGCCGATTGACCTGTGGTTGGATCCATCCGCATATCTAATGGCCCATCACGCATAAAAGAAAAACCTCGCACTGGATCATCTAATTGTGGTGATGAAACACCTAAATCCAGCAGTAATCCATCAATCTTGCCAACTAATTCCTCTTCTTCAATAAATGTTTGCAACTGAGAGAAAGAACCATATTTAATTGAAAATCGGGCATCAGTAATCATTTGTTGTGCCACTGCCACAGCTTGCGGATCACGATCTATTGCTATCAGGCGCCCTTCTTTCCCTAATCGAGAGAGAATTAATTGTGAGTGCCCTCCTCGGCCGAAAGTACCGTCGACATAAATTCCATTTGCTCTGATATTCAATCCATTGACTGCTTCATCAAGAAGCACGCTGATATGGTTAAATTGACTATATGCCATATTAAAGAGATAGATCCTGTAGCCGGGTTGATAATGGTTCATTTGCACTCCGCTCAGCTTCAATATCTGCCTGCACTTGCTGATACCAAGTCTGCTCATCCCATAACTCAAATTTATTAATTTGACCAACCAGCATAACCACTTTCTTAAGCCCTGCATGTTGCCGCAAGGTATTAGCGAGCAACAGACGACCTGCACCATCCATCTGACATTCACTGGCATGTCCAAGTAATAAACGCTGAACACGACGTTCAGCCGGATTCATAGCAGAAAGTTGTGATAGTTTTTTTTCGATAATTTCCCATTCGGGTAATGTATAAAGTAATAGGCATGGCTGATGAAGGTCGATAGTAAAAACCATCTGCCCTTCTGACTCCTCGTTCAGCATACCGCGATAACGTGTAGGTACAGTTAATCGCCCTTTGCTGTCGAGATTGACGAGTGTTGCACCACGAAACATACTCTATTCAACCCTTATATTACAAAAATCACCACATTACACCATAATTTCCCACCTACTATAGAGTTTACGAAGGGTATGAAAATCTTGTCAAGCAAGAGCCATAGTGCTCTAGTTTTATTTACAGAATAATGTTGGAAGATGATTGAGTGGGTTTTCTGACGAGTAAAAAATTAAAAACTATTAACGTTATGATAAAATTGAATAAATTGATTTTTATACTTATATTCACTGACGAAACTTATTTAGTTCGCATAATATGAAATAAAAATCAAAATATACAACCAATGCTTCATTTTAAATCAACTTTTAGATAACACTTTGACCACATAAATAACAATAAATCAAACTTCCCTAAAATTATTTGTAGCAAAATTTTAAAATTTATATTATTTATCAGCATATTACATACACTGATAAATATACAGTGATTTTTTATATCGCTAATCGTATAATGTCTATGCTTTGAATAGAAAAATATTCTAATCAGTCCGTGACTATTTTATGTGTAAATTTTAATATTCGAAACAATTTTATTAAGAATTATCTGAAATATTACCATTTGTTGTTATTAGCTTATTAATTTATACAAAATGCTTCATCTTAACAGAACATTTTTTAAAATTTAACTCACTGTTTTTAACTTAAGTTAAATTTTTCGACTTAAGCTACCTCTGCGACATAAGTCACGCTGAATGCGTGTAATACCAGTGTCGGGCTTTTCATTCTCACTTAAACTGGCTAATACCAGTTCTATCACTTTATCTGCGATAACTTGATGACGTTGAACAACTGACAATACCGGGCAGGAAAAAAATCTAACAATTCATTATCACCAAAAGTTGCAATAACTATATCATTGGCTAATTGTCCATTACGCTTTAACATCACATCCATTACCCCCTGTAACAGAGAAAACGACGTGGTAAAAAACGCCTGCGGTATGTCATTATGATTTAGCCACTGAGCAAAGGTTTCTTCAGCAACGTGACGTTCATAACTACTAGAATATAAATAAGTAACCGTATCTGAATCATTATGCCAAGATTCTCTAAATCCTTGTTCACGTAATAAGCTTACAGAAAGCTCTGGTAACGCACCTAAGTAGAGAACTTTTTCAACCGGAAATTTACGTAATTCAGTTGCTAACATTTCGGCATCTTGTAAATCATCACCAACGACACTAATAAAATGTTCCTGCTCTAATGCTCGATCTAAAGCAATTATGGGTAATGAACGGTTTGCCCAGCGATGATAGAAAGGATGTTCTGGTGCTAAAGCAGTAGAAACAATGATTGCATCCACCTGACGTTTTAGTAAATGCTCAATACATTGAATTTCGTTATCTGGTTGATCCTCAGAACAAGCAATAAGTAACTGGTAACCACATTGACGTGCTTTACGTTCAAGATAATTTGCAATACGGGTATAACTGATATTTTCTAAATCAGGGATCACCAAGCCAATTGAATGTGTACGACCAGCTCGAAGCCCTGCAGCAACAGCATTTGGGTAATAGTTATATTCCCTAACAACCGACATCACTCTTTTTACTGTCTTATCACTAACTCGATACTGTTTTGCTTTACCATTGATCACATAACTGGCAGTTGTACGAGAAACCCCAGCCAAACGGGCAATTTCATCCAATTTCACGTTGATGACCCCTTTCACAAATAGGAAAAACCCCAAAAATTTGGGACAATAAATGTTGGTATATTTTAACTTGCCGAAGGGAGATTTTCACCGCAAAATTCGCTATTTTACATAATGAAAATAGTATCACAATCTAATCTTAATACATGGATTCAATTTCACGTTGATAGCGTTCAGAGATGATGTGGCGCCTTAATTTTAAGGTAAGCATTAACTCTTCACTTTCCATGGAAAAGTCAATAGGTAATAGAGTAAAACATTTCACTTGATGAAAATTAGCAAAATTCTTTTGCATTTCTTTCAGACGTAAATCAAAAAGATCAACAATACGGCTATTGCGTAACAGTTCTAATCGACAGTGATATTGCAAATTAATTGAACAGGCATACTCTTTAAGTGAATCAAAACAAGGTACGATTAAAGCAGAAACAAATTTACGCGCATCAGCTATTATTGCATATGTTCAATAAAACGATCTTGAGCTAATGTGCCTTCAATCAGCTGAGGAGCAATATATTTACCATTAGAGGTTTTCATTAAATCTTTTAACGGTTCGGTAATAAATAAGTTTCCGGCACTATCAAGCCTACCTGCATCTCCAGTTTTAAACCAACTATATTGGGTGAAGGCTTGTGCTGTTTTCTCCAGCTTATTAAAATAACCTCTCATCATGATAGGCCCTTTCACCTGGATCTCATTTTCCTAGCTAATACGCACTTGTATATCAGATAACGGCGTACATATATAGAGCCTAAGCTATAATTATTCTCTTGCCAATAGAAAATTGTCGCACAGGTTTCTGTCATACCATAACCATATTTGATATTAATCCCTGCTGCTAAAAAGAAACGAATAATTTCATCATCAAGATGGGCGCCAGCGGCTGGTAAAAAACACACCCGATCACCTAAAATCTTTTTCAATTTGGTTAATACTAGTTTATCTGAGATACGATAAAAAAACGATGCAGCCAATTGCTTTTTTTCCTTGTTGAACTAATGTTACTTGACGTTTACCTTGCACTAGTGCCCAATGGAAAAGTTGTCTGCGTAGCCAAGCTGCTTGAGAAACTTTCTGCTATATTGCACTATAAACTTTTTCATAAAAACGAGGAACCGCACACACATCACAGTCGGTTTTACCACAACTATTGCCTCTCTTGCACTATGGGGATCTGTTAGATAGACATTTTTGGCGCCAATGTGCATAACATAGAAGCTCCATGCCCGTTCAAAAACATAAGAAAGGAGTAAAAAACAAAGTGAAATATCTGACTCAGTTAAGGTTAAACGTTCATCATGTAAATAAAACTGAGCCGCCATATTGGCATAGTCAAGCATGACACCTTTAGGCTCATCGGTTGTGCCTGAAGTATAACTCAATGTAAATAAATCACTAATTGATATTGTGTAATCTGTTGTTTCAATTAAGTCAACAATAGGGTTAAAGGTTTCTGCATTAATTCAGATAAACGGTAGGTTTTATCACAATTAGCAATATCAATCTGTTCATTAAAAACAATGATAGCCGTTAGCTTAGGAGAAAGTTTAAATAGAGACTTAGCAACATCACATTAAGCTTGATCACTGACAAATAAGATACAAATATTAGCATCATTTAAGATATAAGCGGCTTGAGTGAAACTACTGGTTACATAGAGGGGGTACCGTCACCGCCCTGATTTGTAAAATGGCGAGATCAGTTAAAGACCAATTCATACTATTATCAGCGAAAATAGCCACATTTTCTTGTATATCTACACCGAATTCAAGTAATGCTAAAGAAATGAATTCTGTTTTTGCCCAATTTCATGCCAAGTTAACTGACTTTGTTTAATGACTGACCATTATCTAAAAGCAACGCTTTTAGCTAAAGTTGGCGAATTAATCTTTTGTTGAAACTGGTTAACTAAATATAAGAATGCAAATTCTCAATAGTCAAAATATCTTCTCTTAGTAAGACTTTTATTTAAAAAATATAATTATTCAATTACAATGGTTATAGTTGCTAAAGTTATAAAAAAATAAGTTCAGCGTACAATTGTTAGCTAATAGCAGCATTATACATAATTGCTGAATAAAAAAAGAGGATTTACTGAAATTAAAAAACACGATCACGCCAAATCCATACTAACGTAACAATGACTTGGCATAACAGTGTTTTTATAAAAAAATTTTTAGATATCAATTTGATAATTGTAATAGGATAATTTACAAGCTATCTTTAAAAGCAAACCTTATTATCTATCCCTACCAACTTATTTGTAGATTATACGATAAGGTATTCAAGTTATTAATTATTAAGCTGACCTAATAATTATGTTTTCATTCACTTATATCCTTTATCACGAGTTGTGGATTCATGCCAGATCAAATAACATGGTCGTGCTGTTCTTTCCCAAGGTAATTCACCCGATTTTAAATTTAACTGTTTTGAATAATATTCAACAAGCCATTTTGGCGCAATAGCGACAAAATGAGTTTGAGAAACAATTGAACTACCCCGGGAATCTTGGAGACTAAATAGTCAGTCAAAAGGAGACCCAAATGTCGTCTAATCGTTATTCCTCTGAATTTCGGGAACGAGTAGTAAGGAATGGTGCTAGAGCAGCCTAATGAATACAAATCTGAATGGAGAGCCTTCGCACTATTGCTTCCAAAAGAGAGCCAGAGGATAAAAGAATTGGAGCGTGAAAACCGTGAGTTA
>DAYVGO010000050.1:0-25103 GCA_045399315.1 Arsenophonus sp. | reverse complement strand
AAGATCTCCGCTTCGCGTAAAATTTCGCATTGTTTAGATGGAATTTTATATCTTGTTAGCGATATGAGATCAGCATCGCTTATTACATCATTTTTCGTTTTTCATGATATTAAAACCTTTATACACTGACCTTCTTCAATGTTGCCATCTGTCGACTAATCTTGCTGTAAATTCAGGGCAGAGTTGAGCAACCACAATGATGCTGTCTCGTTTTCCTTGTTCTCCCTGAAATACATAAACTTCAGTGAGGCGATTTGGGCTATTTGATTGTTTATTCTCAACTTTCTCAGATTGAGGAAGTTGGATAATCTCACTCTTAGCCAATGTTTCAATAGTTCGTTTTACGTTGTCATGACGTTTGTTAACTAGTTCAGCAATTTCTAACGAAGTCATTTAAAGTTTACTAATGATTAAGTTCATGTTAGGCACCCTTTAGTTAATGGAGATTGATAATGACTCAACCATTGATAGCTCTTTCGCCATGTCGATACTGATACAGTAGTCTTTCATAGGCCGTTGGCGAGATTTTGCACTCCCCGATTTTGGGGAGCTCAAATTTTCTACAATTATGTAGGCCTGATTTTCAACAAATCCATACTGGTTAATTCGGTCTTTAATCCATGTGGTAAAATCCTTACCAATTTCTAAAAACGCATGTAAATCACGGGCATTAACAGTTTGGATTAATCCGCCGTTAATGTTTTTTGT
The DNA here is from genome assembly GCA_045399315.1 of Arsenophonus sp. Classification (GTDB taxonomy): domain Bacteria; phylum Pseudomonadota; class Gammaproteobacteria; order Enterobacterales; family Enterobacteriaceae; genus Arsenophonus. Next base: position 24,395 of record DAYVGO010000050.1, on the reverse strand, counting down.
TTCAATATTTATTAAATTTTGCATGTAAGAGTTCCTCACTAACAATAACGATGAGAAGTTTTGGTCTATGATTGTTTGTGTTAAGAAAAGAAGGGCTGTGAGCTTAATGGTATAGCAGAGGATTTAATTCTTCGGTTGCAGGTTCAAATCCTGCACAGTCCGCCAATTTCACGATATATCTTCATGAGCCTGCGATTTTCTTTTTTTAGGCAATCATTTTCTTTTGTTAAGCACTGTATGATTGTTTTAAAAGTGCGTATTTCTCTATCGTCATCATCACGTATATTGATACTGCTTAGATAGCGTGAATCAGAAAAATTACGACCGCCATTAGTCACGCCAACCAGATTGCCCATATTAGGGTGCTTTGACGTTACAATGCGTGTATTGTCCAATCTCATCATGTGTACTCCTTTTTGATTTCATGCCCATATTGACATTTGCTGAAAAGTTATGATGTGTGCCAAGTGCCTCTTGGTGTCCGATTACAGTCATCACGGACGGGTAAACGCAATCAAACTATATTTAGTGATTTATAGAACTTTGCCTGTCCCACGAGTGCTGAGCCGCATTCACACATCCTGAAATTGATTATTTGCCTGGATATTTAACCACATCAGGCGGCAGTGGTTTCTCCTGTACCCCTACAGTGAAAAATCGGTTAAAATAATCTCACCCCTATAGAGTGAGAGATTTTTATGTCAGAAGGAAAAAGCATCATTGCTAAAATAACTGATGTGTTAACAAACGCGAGTTCTTCTGTTAGCGAGGTTTTTAGTACTGGGCGTGATATTCTCAATATGAAAATTGATTACGAAGTCAAATCAAAAACTATTGATTTATTAAATAAATTAGGAGATGTCCCAGCAACAAATACTACTTCAAAAACTTTTGATGATGGCAAAGAATCGCATCATTGAGCTTGAAAAGGAGATAAATAATAAAAAGAGCAATAGTTGATTGAAAAATCTAATTATGAACTTTATTACCCTCAACCGGGTACGGTAGTCTACCGTAGAAAAACATCTGAAAGTGCAGAGCAAAAAACGCACTATTTTTGCATTCAATGCTATGAGTCTAGCGTGAAATCTATACTTCAGTATGCTGTCACTAAACCAAGTAATACTTCTTTGCATAGTGCGCTTTTCCATTGTCATAGATGCGATGCCTATTATGATTTCCCTTATGAGTATGTCAGGGATTACAAATGATTAATTATTTTATTGAGTTGCCTGATATTTCTGGCGCGTCAGGCTCGCTCTCCTTTGTGGTTTACGACAACACACAAAAAAGGTTAATATGTGCTTACGACAACACATAAAAAAGGAATAAAACGTGTAATGACAGTACTTAAAGAGAGACATCTAATGATAATTCGAGCACTAAATAATCCTGATAGACCTATGCAGCCAATTAATAGAGAACAACTGAATAACTTGGCAGATAAATTAGGTTAGGATCAGTTGGCAGCGGATACTCGCTATTTGATAAAAATAGGATTAATTGAACCTAAAGCCGTTTCTTTCAGTATTGATGGACAACATCTTTCAAGCGAAAATTATTGAGTCTGAGAGGGATAGAAACACAAGGCGAATGTCCAGAATGCCTGAGAGAGAAAATAACAGCGCTAGAGCAGGAGTATCAGGCGGTTGAGCTTAAGCGAGTTCATCAAGAAAAACTTAATTTGCTGAGATTTTTTAATGTTCCTAAATGTTTTGATATGGCTTCACTGGATAACTATGAACCCGTCAACAGTTACGCCAGACAGTGTTTAGCCGTTTGTAAATCTTATGCTACAAAATGACCTGAAAGGTTGAAACAAGGTGGTGGATTGGTTATGTGTGGTAAGCCAGGGACAGGAAAAAACCATTTGGCAATTGGAATAGGAAAATCAATTATCAAAAACTTCATGGCTTCGGTCAGGCTGACATCAGCCATTAAAATTGCCCGAAATTTTAAGGCAACGTGGGCGAAGAATTCAGAAGAATGTGAGTCAGATGTGATTGAGATGTATGCTTCACCAGACCTGCTTATCATCGATGAGGTGGGTGTCCAATTCGGTAGTGAAGTAGAAAAAATGATTTTATTTGAAATTATTAACAGCCGTTATGAAAACTTAAAGCCAGCGATATTAATTAGTAATTTGCCCAAGGAAGAATTAGCGACCTTTGTCGGTGAGCGCGTTATGGACAGGATGAATGACGGAGGTGGTTGTACACTCACGTTCACTTGGGAAAGCTACCGAACGCATAAACAGGTTGCCTAGTCTTACTCTGAAATTATCCTAATCAGGACACTCCAATGAAATACCAAATCGAAGCAACCATTGTTAAAAATGGCGGCGCGCCTGTGTATTGGTGGCACTATAGTGACAAAGAACTCTCAAGACAGGATTGTCTGAAAATGTTATCGGCGCCATCCATGTTTAGAATGCAGTTTAGGGAGATGGATTACTACTGGACTGTTGTCAGTGGCAAGGTTGGAAAGTGTGACAAATTGCCAAAAGTGTCAATAGAAAATTTTATTTGTAGAGAAGTGAATCAATAAACCCACCCAAATAAAAATTAAATAGGCAAAAATATGAAAATGCAAAGCATGGCAAATGACCGTGAAGGGCTTCTTTGTGCTCAAAGTGAGGTCTCCGGTATATTTAACCTCCGCAAATCGGTTATTTCTGGCAAATGGTCAGCTATTAATAACGGTACCTGCACATTAACCGATTTAGGGCTGAGACACAACGGAAATGGACTAGTATGGTTTAAATCGGGAGTTTCTGTTCATGAAGTAGAGACCGATACTGGATTCACGGGAGGATATAAAAAATCTTATGAGTATCAAACATCGTTATACCCAGATAGGCCATTGGAAAATAAGACCTTTTTACGTGGTGTGCACTCACATAAAGTTGATGATTATTGCCTTTTGATACTTAACCGCTTTGATTCGTGGGTTAAATATTGGCATCGTAAAAATGGAAAAACGTTAAGGACTTTTGCGGTGCAGATATTAATAAATGAAAGGCAAGACGCTTTTGATAATTGGGTTATCTATCGACACCCTAAGCAACAAGATAAATATACCGTGATTAATATCGAACACAATAAAGCATTAGTCAAAGAGTATATTCGTCATGGCTGGTTATGTGAATCAACCTATGAACTTTCTTTATTGGTAAAAAGTAATAATGGGTTTGGTCGATTAACGGTAAGGCTTGGTTATATTAAAGTTCGTACACGTAAGATCACGGGTCATAAAGAAACATTCTGGATATATCGGAGGGCAGAGAAGGAAATTAAAGCATCAAAAGCAAGAAAGACGTTATGTCCATCTAATTCATTAATACATAAAGATAATAAGCCACTTGTGCAGTATACAAATCAACCAATAAAAGCGTTTAAACACATCCTTGTCGATGGTGAATACCGTTATGTTTATGAATACCATATCCATTTTCTGACAAAAAAGCGCCAACGGATAGCGGGTAAACAGTTAACCGGTTATACCGCTAAAGGAGTGGAAATGAGAGAAGTTAAGCCATGAATTAAAACCTATAAAATCACCGTTCCTTTCCCACCTTCTGTCAATCACTACTGGTATCACGCAAAAAACAAACACTTCATCACTACAAAAGGTAGATTTTACCATCAGTCGGTAGTTGCTGAAATCCTGCATCAAAAGCTCTGCAAGCGATTATCTCAACGTTTAGGGATAGAGATATGGGTGTATCCGCCTGACCGTCGTAAGCGAGATTTAGATAACCTGATAAAAGCACCTATTGATGCACTCTGTCATGGCGGTTTGATAGTTGATGATTTTCAGATAGATGTGTTGCATATCGAGCGAAAGGAAATCATTAAGGGCAGGAAACTGGTTATCACCATTTGGGAAATTACGTAAACAAGAAACCATCACTAACATTCAACGCAGGGCAAAGACTCTGCCCCTATTCATATTTCATTGCCGGAGGGGAAATGAGGGCGGTTAAGTCACTGGAATTAACAAAAGAGCAGTATGACTGGGTGAATCATTGGCTTGAGCTTTGGGGAGCATGGGTATATTCGAGAGAGATCGATAAGTGGCAATTCAATATTATCTGGCGATTCATGCAAAAGGCTAAAGGTGAAGCCATACCCTCAAGAGCGACGTGTAGCGATGATGAGGGGTTGCTTATTTCTCAAGTGATTGATTCTGTGTTGCTTATTGATGAGAGAGCCTACCAGATTCTATTAAGTTATTATGTTCATGGTAAATCCAAACTCAGCATTGCGACTTATTATCACAAAACAGCTAAACCGAGAAGGATGATGACAATGGCAGGCGGAAGGTGGAAAAGACCATCACCTAGAACATGCAGAAGAGAAATTGATGATATTTTCAATGCTAGCCTGTATTTTATTTACAAGCGGTTGTTAAATGTTATGAAAAATAGAAATTTTGCAGCTAAAATGGTTAATATAACATAATTATTACTTGATTTTAATGGACAAATAGCCAATAATTTTAACTATCCTGACACAGTTATATAAAAAATTCACATAACCTTGCATTTGCGCGGGTTTTTATTGTTTTATCAACCAAATAATTATATCTTGTTAACGCACTACTTTTTATAAGCTCGTAGGGTACATATAGGTAAATAAGGCAGTAGTGCATAGCCCCATGTGAAAACGTGGGGTTTTTCATTTGTGCCACCGCAATACTCACAAGTTAAATAATTAAAATGAGTAAGGCGGCTGGCTCTACTCTCATTCAAGCAAACCAAGGGAATGGAACCCTCGCAAGGAGGGGACATGCGTATGTCTGAAAAATACTCAACACCGACAGCCTACCTCTGGGGCATTATGACGACCATCTTAGGTTTTTTTACCCTTGAGCAGTGGGTGGCTGTAATGGGGATTGTCTGCACAATAGGGACATTTTTAATCAATGTGTACTACCGGAGAAAGGAGTACAAACTCAAAGAGCGTCATTATGAAGATACCGAAAAAAATATTGATGGCAATGGGCGGTAGTGCGTTGTTTTTGTCTTTAACTATGATACAGAATTTCGAAGGATTGGAGTTTAAACCATATTTCGATGGTAGCGGCGTGCTTTCCGTCTGTTACGGGCATACAGGTAACGATGAACGCTACCGGACTTACACGCAAGAAGACTGCGACAAGTGGCTTAATGACGATTTAAAAGCGGTTAAACGTTACGTTGACCCGCTGATTAAGGTCAATATCAATACGCTTACTCAGGCAGCCCTTTCTCATTTGCTTACAACGTCGGTGTAGGTAATTTCGCCAAATCCACCCTACTCAAAAAGCTCAACACCAATAACCGAAAAAGGGCATGTGATGAGATGAAACGATGGGTGTATGTTGATGGCAGAAAGTGGAAGGGATTAATGAACCGCAGGGAAATTGAGAGCGTAATATATTATGGCGACCTTACGCATTTGTTGTAGTCATTGTTTCTGGGCTCATTCTCGCGTTAATTTTCAGCAACGCCCGTTATAAAACCGTCAAGCTAGATTACCAAACGTTAAAACAGCAATATCAAGCACAAATTGAAGCGGTAAAATTGCAACAACAAAAGATCGATACTTTGCACCAGCTCGACATTCAACACACCGAGGAACTGAATAATGCCAAAGCAGAGCTTGACAGGCTGCATGATGCTGTTCGTGCTGGTACTAAGCGGTTGCGCGTCAACGCCGTGTGTCGTGCGCCCAAAAACGCTACCCCCCCCAGAGCCGACATGATGAAGCCATCCCACAACTTAGTGAGTCAGCTCAACAAGATTATTTCCGTCTCAGAGAAATGATGGCTGAGAACGAAAAGCAGACAAAATATCTACAGCAGTACATCAAAACACAGTGTCAATTCCATTAAAAGGAAAAGCAAGATGTTTAAACATGAATTAGGTCAGGTCGTTAAAATTACTATCAGTGGTGAAGAAGGACATATCAAAGGCCGTGCTGAATACGCCAATATGAATAACCAGTATTTCGTGCATTATCTGGCGGCAGATGGCCGTGGTATTGATGGCTGGTTTGATGAGGGTGAGTTGTCGCCAGCTAAACCGGTAGAGCAAGATTAAAAACAAAGACATAAAAATTGACCGATGATTAACGCTTTAAAATCTTGACACTCCCAACGTCACTAAAGTTTTGATAGCAAGTAATCATTTAAGACTCCTTGATTTTAAGGAGTCATCTTAGATTAATAAATTAATGTTAATGAATCGGTAATTGGCACTTTCAAATCTTAACAATCCCAGCGCAACGCACGCGCATCCAATAACACAGAACCTTACAGAAAGTCGAGCCTGAAGAACGCCGTTTAAAATGGTGCTTTTTCTGTGGGCGCAGGTTCGATTTTCTATAAGGAAAAGTACGATGAAATCAGTAACAACTAAAAATGACAATTTTTTAGTAACCGAATTACCAACGATGACCAGTCTGGAAATGGTGGACTACATTAATACTGAGCGGAAATCAAAAGCGGAAGCAGAGGGACTAACGTTTCCCTGTAAAAAATATCGCAAGTTACAGCACAATGATTTTTTGAAGAAAGTACCCAAAGTTCTGGACGAAACATCAGGGAAATTTTTCTCTGATGATATTTTCACCGCTGGAAACGGTGCGAAAGCAACTCGAAAAATTTATCGATTCCCTAAGCGTGAAGCTTGTTTGATGGCCATGAGCTATGGCTATGAGTTACAAGCCAAAGTCTATGACTACATGACCGAGTTGGAGAAAAATAAAGGGTTAGCTTTTATTATTGAACAACTACAAAACATTGTGGCTACAGCGCGAAAAGCATCTGATGAAGATTCGTCTGATGCGGGACGCAGATTACGTAAACGAAAAGATGATTTATTTACGCTTAAAAAGGCTGAAAAGTCAGTGAGGGAATTATCCCAAATACCCCTTGATTTAATTGGTGGTGGTAGCATGAGGTTAGAAGCATAAGGCAAATATATTATGACCCCAGAACAATTCATCGAAGCCAATGTTAAGACCGAGTTAATGAAGCTCGGCTTTTCTACCTCTGTCGCTAGATTAGCCACCAGTGAAGCGATTCGCTATTACCGCAAACAGCCCACAAGCAGACGAGGCAAGATGATAGAGGATTGTTTGAATCAGGCTAAACGATGGGCGAAGAGTGCGGCTAAAAATAAACATTAAGTAAGGTAACGATTATGACTCTCACAGACAAGCAGGAAGCCTTTTGTCGAGAGTACCTGATTGATTTAAATGCTACGCAGGCGGCAATAAGAGCAGGATATAGCGAAAAAACCGCAAAGGATATAGCTTGCGAGAACTTAGCAAAACCCCACATTCAAAAACGCATTCAAATTCTTATGGAAGCGCGCAAAAATCGCATTGAAGTCAACGCTGACTACGTATTCAAGCGCCTGGTTGATATCGACCAGATGGACGTAGTTGATATTTTTAACGCGTCTGGTGATTTAAAACCAATTAAAGAGTGGCCTAAAGTATGGTGAACAACATTGAGCGGTTTGGATATTACGACGATACACCTTGAGGGTGCAGAGGCGTTGCTTAAAAAATAAAATGGCCGGACAAAATTAAAAACCTTGAGCTATTGGGTAAGCATATTTCTGTTCAGGCTTTTCGTGAACAGGTGAGTAATGAGCACATAGGAAAAGCGAGTAATCCTGTAGAGGACATTACCCGTAATATGACGCCTGAACAGGCGGTAGAAGCCTATAAAAAATTGATGGGGTAAGGGGCTGAAATTGCTTACTTATTTTTGCTATAAATAATAATTAAATGAATATAACCATTTAATATCAATATCTTATATAAATATATTTCCTGTTTTTTATTTTTATGTACTAAGTTATGTGCAATATATTTTTTTACCTCGCCTTTTTGCGGACATTTTTCTATGCCTTTACCTTTTCCTTTCGATTTCAAAAAACCGGATTATGTCCAGGTGTTTGAGTGGCGTGCTGAGCGACTTCAACGTCTTCGTCAACAGCCTGAGAATATCAAAATCCTAACCAATTTCTATAAGCAAAACCCCGCGCAGTTTATTATTGACTGGGGAATGACCACTGACCCGCGTAATATTGATTACGGGCTACCGGTCACTATTCCTTTTTTGTTGTTCCCGAAACAGGAAGCGTGGATTGACTGGATAATGACACGCTGGCAAAGGCGTGAAAATGGCATTACCGAAAAGAGTCGTGAAATGGGGTTAAGCTGGACGTCGATTGCACTCGCGTGCGCCTTATGCTTGTTTAACAAAGAGATGGTGATTGGCTTTGGCTCCCGTAAAGAAGAGTATGTTGACAGCACGGGCGACCCTAAAGCCCTATTTTGGAAAGCGCGGAAATTTGTAGAAATGCTACCTCAAGAGTTCAGAGGAGGCTGGGCAGCGAAAAAACATGCTCCCTATATACGGGTCAATTTTCCAAACACAGGCGCCATTATCAAAGGCGAAGCGGGCGATAATATCGGCCACGGTGACCGGACGACACTCTATTTCGTCGATGAGGCCGCCTTTTTACCTTGACCACTACTGATTGATGCCGCCTTATCCCAAACCACCCGTTGTCACATTGATTTAAGCTCGGTTAACGGGATGGCTAATCCTTTTGCCCAAAAACGTCATAGTGGTCGCATTCCGGTGTTTACCTTCCACTAGCGCAGTGACCCACGTAAAGATGATGAATGGTACGAAAAAGAGTGCCTGAAAATCGATAATCCGGTCATTGTTGCTCAGGAACTGGATTTGAATTATCAGGCGTCCGTTGAAGGCGTCCTGATTCCGGCCGAATGGGTACAGGTGGCGATTGATGCCCACACGAAACTTGGTATTAACCCCACTGGTATACGTCTAGGGGCCTTTGATGTGGCGGATGAGGGTAGAGACAAGAACGCTTTTTCATGGCGTCATGGCTTTTTACTCGAAGGCATTGAGGAATGGTCAGGCAAGGGCAGTGATATTTTTGGCAGCGTTGAGACGGTTTTCCAATTAGCCGATAAGTATCAGCTTGACAGTTTTCGCTTTGATGAAGATGCGCTAGGCACAGGCGTAAGAGGCGATGCGCGAATTATCAATGACCAGCGCAGACAAAAAAGAGCAGCACGCATTGATGTGGTGCCGTTTCGCGGCAATGGTGGTGTGTTTGATCCAGAGAAGGAGGTAGTAGCCGGATTTGACGGACAAAACGCCCGATTGAACAAGGATTTTTTTGCTAATGCCAAGGCACAAAGTTGGTGGCATTTACGACAACGTTTTCAAAATGTGTATCGTGCGGTGGTGGAAAAACAGCCGTTCAAGCCGGATGAACTCATTTCAATTAATGGCGCAATACGACTCAAAGACAAACTTATCGTTGAATTATCGCAGCCGACCTATTCCATTAACGTGGTGGGTAAAATCGTGATAGATAAACAACCCGATGGTACAAAATCCCCCAATCTGGCGGATTCGGTGATGATTAATTTTGCTCCGATGAATACCTCACTTGAAATTTGGGCATTACTGGGTAGAAGAGAATGACAAAAAAGAAAAAATCACTACACCAAAAGACGGTTGATGGGTATGAGAATTTTACCGCCCGTGTCGGGATGCAAACACCCAATCAACATGCCGATTCAACATATCGTCCTGACTGGACAAGTCGGAACCGGTTATTACTGGAATATGCTTATCGCTCGTCATGGATAATTGGCGCGGCTGTCGATACCGTCGCCGATGATATGACACGAAAAGGGGTGCGTATCACTTCACAAATGGATTCGAGCGCGTAAGGTAAAATTGAATCTCTCTTTGATGAATTGGAATTATGGGAAAATCTGAACAATGCCATTAAGTGGTCTCGGCTTTACGGCGGCGCATTAGGCCTTATCCTTATTGATGGGCAGGCACCTTTGACGCCTTTGAGAATTGAAACAATCGGCAAAGGAAAATTCAAAGGCATTTTAACGCTTGACCGCTGGCAGGTTAACCCCGATTTGAATCGTCGTATCAAAACGTTAGGCAAGGATTTAGGCAGGCCGGAATTTTACGACATTTTGACAACTGAAAATGGTATACCAGCCTGGAAAGTGCATCACAGCAGGTTGATTCGCTTTGATGGTGTGACACTCCCTTATCAACAAGCCAAAACTGAGAATGAGTGGTGGATGTCGGTGATTAAACGCATTTTTGACCGCTTAACCGTTTTTGATAGCACCACAACAGGGATTGCACAACTGGTGTATAAAGAGCATTTGCGGACATTCAAAGTGAATAAGCTACGTGAAATTATCGGTTTTGGCGATGAAGAATACGAAGCGCTAATGAAACACATGAACATGATACGTCAGTACCAGAGTAACGAAGGTATGAAGCTGATGGACGCTGAGGATACCTTTGAAACCCATAGTTATTCGTTTTCAGGATTGGATAATGTTCTGACGCACTTTGCTGAACAAATCAGTGGGGCGACAGGCATTCCACTGGTTCGATTGTTTGGTCAATCCCCGTCAGGGTTTAATATCGGCGATGCAGATTTAGCTAATTACTACGACAACATAGCGACACAACAATCAAGGTGCTTAAAGCAACCGTTACGCAAACTCTTTGAGATATTGGACAATCCGCCTTGGAAAAACCGTTACCCGATGATTTTAGCTTCGCGTTTAACCCGCTTTGGCAAATGTCGGACATGGATAAGTCGACAGCGGCGGTCAATATGATTAATGCGCTGAATGCAGCACAGGATGGTGGCATGCTGTCAGTGAAAGCGGCCATGTCGTCACTGCGGGATTTAGCTGATGTTATTAGTATCGGCAGTACCATCACCGATGAGGATATTGAAAATGCGGAAGAAGAACCGCCGCCAAGGCTCAGTGCTGTCCACGCAACAGCGGTCAAAGCGGGCGGAAATCCAATATCGAATGAGTCTGAGTAAGGTCGCCCGCGAAATTGGCAATATCATCAATCAGCGCTACGACGGTTCAAATGAGTCAGTGCTGAAAATTCAGCAGGCATTGGATGATCACAGCGAACTTATCGACAGTTGGGCAAGGCGTGTGGCGACAAGGTTTATTGAAACCGTCTCACGGGACAATGACAGAATGTGGCAGCGAAATAGCCGAGCGATGAGTAGAGAACTTAAGCAGTTAATCACGCAAGCACCAGTTGGTCATGTAATGCAATCCATTGTTCATGAACAAGTAAAGTACATTAAATCACTGCCGATTGATGCTGCTGATAGGGTCTATGACATTCAAAACAGGACGATTGAAGCGGTAGTGAACGGCGAACGACCTGAATATTTCACCGAAATGGTAGCGCAATCCGGTCAGGTAGCGGCATCACGGGCAAAAATGATAGCCAGAACCGAACTCGGCAGAGCAACACAAGCACTAACCCAAGCCAGAGCAATAGCGATAGGTTCAACCGGCTATATCTAGCGCACCGCTAATGATGGTGATGTACGGCACTCCCATAAAAAATGGAAGGGCAATTTATCAACTGGCACAACCCACCTACCTTGGATGGCATGACCGGGCACACGGGGGCCTTGCACAATTGTCGTTGTTACTGCGAAGTCTCCTTTTCTGACAGTTGACATCCTTGTCGCCCTTTAGAGCGATGTTTTACAGTGCACTGGATAATTTGAGAATCAGATATGAATGAAAAGACTATTAATGAATTAAAAGAATAATAAATAGTGGTGGGATGGTAAGAGATGTTAAATATATAGGTATGGGAGTTTACCAAGGCATAACCAATAGAAAGTTTGAGATAACATTTGATGAAATAGCTAAAATATGTCGAATTTTGGAGCTAACGCTACCTACCAAAGGAATTTGGGATAGTGAACTTAGCCGTATTCACGGAGGAGATGGCTGTCTTTCACATTCATTTTTACCCTACAAAAGTCGCTGATATCGCTTTTTTAATACCTTAAGCAGGTATCCCCATGAAATATTTTTTTAAAACCCGTCTCGGTAACACCCGTTACCAGATGGCGGACGGCTCGCTATTGTGTAAAAGCATGCCAATTGCCCGAACCGGTACACAAGTTTATTCCGCATTGGATTTACCGAATGTCAAACCGGATAGTCGCGGACAAATTTTGGTAGAAAGAAAATAAAGCGAAGTCTTTCGTCCTGAAACACTGGCCTCTTTTGAAGGCATGAGCGTCACACTGCTCCATCCCGAAAATGAAGAAGGCAATGTGATTTTTCTTGATACCAACAATTGGCACGATTTGGCGCAGGGGCATGTGCAAAATGTGAGACACGGAAAGGGTGAACAGAATGATTTAGTGATAGCGGATTTAATTATTAAAGATGATCTCGCAATAGAGGAAATTAATAAAGGCAACGACGAAGTATCGTGTGGCTATGATGCGCAATATGAACAGATTGCGCACGGCATCGCTCGCCAGTATGAAATCGTTGGCAATCATGTCGCTCTGGTGCCTAAAGGCAGAGCGGGAATACGATGTGCAATTGGAGACAATATCCTGGTTCAAGCGGCTGTTAAGTGCACATCGCACGAAAGACGCCGTGGCATTGGAATCAGTGCTAAATAATGCGCCAGAATCGCTTATTGGCGACGAGGGAACAGAGGAATTACCCAAGACGATTAATATTAATCCACAAAGTCTCATCCCCACAGAGCAACCTATGTCAACGACTGATGACATTCCTGATTACATTGAAGCAATCTTGAAGCGACTCGATGCGCTTGAAGGCAAAACAGCCGATAGTGACGATGAATCAGAAATGACAATGGATGATGATGAAAGTAGCGAACAAGAAAAAACAATTACCGGTGATGCTGCATACAAAGCGGAGTTGATTATCTCGGGTATCAACTTAACCAAACCGACCAAAGAAACCCAATTTAAACGCTCTGTGTTGGCCAACGCCGATCAAACTATTGTGCGTTCAATTGTGGGGGATGCGGAAATTAACAAATTGCCCAAACGAACCGTGGATATGGCGTTTAATGCCGTGGCTGAACTGGCGAAAAACCGTAATACCGCCAACACCCTCACTACCGATTCAATCCGAAAATCCGGAAATGTTATCGCAGATTTAAACAAGGCGAATGCCGAATTTTGGGCAACAAGAGGCAAACAATCATGATAATTCAACCTTTACTTTACCGGATGCCGGTCGGCATTGCTGGGGCTATTTCACGCCCAAGAGATTTAACAACGGAGCCGGTTTTACTGAAATCAAAAAACGGATTCCCCGCCTATGGCTTAGCTGGAAAATATGACGGCGATTTCTTTGTGCCTCTTAGTGGATTATACCACAGAAGTTATTAAAGGCATTTATGTGCGCCCTTATCCAACCACCCAAACGCAGGATTTTATCCGACAGGTTGGAACGGAAAAAAACTTTAACGGCGATGCCTTGAAACGTGGCTATGTCACCGTGGATGTTGGTGTAGATAGTTCTCAGGTCAAAAAAGGCGCGCCGGTTTACGTTCGGGTACGCGCCGGTACGGATAAAAGCCCGTTGGGATCCATTTTGATAGCAGAAGAAAAAACGGGATCTGGCGAAACGGAAACAGTCAATACCGTGATATTGCCTAATGCTGAATTCACCGGACACGGTGATGCCGATGGCGCCGTTGAAATATCGTACAAAATTTAAGGAATAACTCATGTTAACTTATGACCAAAGAACAATTGACTCAACCGGTGCTTTTTTGATTGGTGAACTTGAGAGTTTAGATCAGAGTATTAATTTACCTTTGGTGCAATACACCTATAGCCGAGATATCCAGTTACGCGAAGACGTCTCAATCGCCGATGATATCTCAAGTTTCACCCGTACCGGATTTGCATCAGCAGGTACAGGCGCTAACACTAACGGCAAAAACTGGATAGGGAAAGATTCTACCACGATTGCTGGCGTGAATATCGATATCCAGAAAGAAGGTTTCCCACTACGACTTTGGGGAATGGAGCTTGGCTGGACAGTCGTCGAATTAGAGGCGGCAAGGCAAGTTGGCCGTCCGGTTGATTCACAAAAATATGACAGCATGCGCCTAAAATGGAATATGGACACTGACGAGCAAGTCTATATTGGTGACACGGCGATGAATGTAAAAGGCTTAGTTAATCTTGATAATATCAAGACGAACAATGCCGCAAAAAGTGGAGCGAGTCAACCGCCGATGAAATCCGAAACAGCATTAACAGTATATTGAGTGATGCATGGGCAGCTTCGGCTTACTCGATGGTGCCAACGGATTTACTCATTCCACCTGAACAGTTTGCGCTGTTATCCACTATTTTGGTGTTTAATGCGGGTAATCAGTCATTACTGACTTACTTGAAAACAAATACCATTGCATATCATCAAAAAGGTATCCCGCTTAATATCCGTGCGGTTAAATGGTTAAAAGGGCGTGGGGTAGGCAATAAAGATAGAATGGTTGCCTATACCAATGAAAAGCAATACGTACGCTTTCCGATGGTGCCACTACAAAGCATTCCGATCCAATACCGGGGATTGTACCAACTGACGACTTATTATGGCCGTTTGGGGGCTGTTGAGCCGGTTTATCGGGAAACGCTCGCTTACTGCGATGGCATCTAAGCCTCCATGTGGGGCTTTCTTTTGGGGGTTTATCTATAAAAATTCAGGTACACACACCATTTACGCTTACCCATGCGTCAGGTGAACGAACCGATTTTGACGTTGGCATTCATGAGGTCAGTAAAAGCACGGCAGAACATTGGTTTACTCAGGCGCATAGTATGGTCCTTAATCCCGTAAAAGCGCCCGTTAAGGAGCAAACCAAAGAAAAAGAGAATATTAAGAAAAAAGGGAAAAAAGAACAAACCCCCAAAGAACCCCTTGAAAATAAAGAGGATACCGATGAGTCAGCGGAACAAACACTTGCCAACAATCCAACAATTCCGCGGTGATTTTCCCCAATTTAAGGATGAAGCCCGATTTCCGGATGCACAAATTCAGTTTCGCTTAAATTTAGCTGACAAATTCCTGAATGAAAATGTCTCCGGTAGTGATGTCTTTCCCTACTGGGTGGGGTTATTTGTTGCGCATTATCTCGCGCTTTATGACATGGATGAACGATCTTTATAAGCTGGCGGTGTTGGCTTCAAGTTTTGGGGTAGCGACGTCAAAGTCAGTGGATAAGGTGAGTGTCAGTTATGACAACAGTGTGACGCTAAACCCCAATGCGGGATTCTGGAATAACACCCGTTTTGGCGCGGAGTTTTATCAGTGGGTACTTATGTTTGGTGCAGGGGGCGGCAATTGTGAAAAGTGGTGTCGATATACGCCTTGATAAAATGAGTAAATTATTTGAAGCCCTTCACCAGATCACCCAACAAGATGTACTGGTAGGCATCCCTGCTGAAAATAGCACGAGAGATGATATTCCCTTTAGCAATGCGGCTATTGGTTATATCAATGAGTTTGGCTCACCGGCTAAAAATATCCCCTTCAGACCGCATTTAATACCAGGTATTCGTTGGTGGAAAAAAACTACCGCGGAATTTAAAGTCGCCGCTAAAGCGATTTTAGATGGGCAGCATGACAAGGCCGAACAAGCCATAAATCGCGTGGTTATCATCGCCGTTCAAGGTGTACAAACTGTCATTACTCAAAGCCATTTTACTTTGCTGGCCGGCAGTACGTTAGCCGCCAGAGCACGACGAGGGCGTAAGGGGGTGGCACAAGAGCTGGAAAATAGAAAAGCCGGTTTACTGCCGGATAATACCAACGCCAGACCACTGATTGATACGGGCACCTATCGGCGTGCTATCACCTATGTTGTGAGGAAGAAAAATGCCAATCCTTGACGTGACCTATGTGCTTTTTCCCCAGAATTTTGCGATACCACCTTAACTTATACCCGCAGAGAAATTTTGATTGATGATGACGGTATCACCTCAACAAAAGAAAACACGTATTCTTTTTCAGGTGTGGTGACATTGGATAGCTCGATTGAAGCGCAAATAAGAACTTCTGGACAACTGGTGAGTGGGCGAATACTGGTGGTTACCACCACGCGATTGATTGCCGGCGAAACTCATTATATTGGCGATATTGTCACCTATCAGGGTCGTCAATATCTGGTGAAATCCGTTGACCCTTACACCGCTTACGGCGCCGGATTTGTACAAGCGCATTGTGAACTGATGCGGTTAGACGGAGGCATCACCTATGAGCAATAACAGCAGTACCGAGGCAGTTTGGTTAACCCCATTTGATGATAATCCCGTGTACAATGAAGCCCTCAATCGCCAGTTAAGTCGTTGGGTTTGTGGGGTTTCTGGATTGCATGCAAAGCAGGTTTTACCCCGTTGGCAAGCAAAGCCCGCGCCATTGCCGCCATCGGATACTAACTGGTGTGCGTTTGGCATTATCAATATTGCAAGTGATGCGAATCCCGCTTTAGTGAAGCAAACTGATGCGTCTACTGAGCTTTGGCAATATGAAATCTTAACCTGTATGGCCTCTTTCTACGGAAAAGAAGGGCTGTATTATGCCACTCGATTTCGTGATGGCATCATGCTCAGTCAAAATAACGCTGAAATGAATAAATCCAATCTTACACTCGGCAGCCACAGTCAAATTACGGCGTTTCCTGAGCTTATCAACAATCAGTGGGTGAACCGTTTTGATATGACCGTTCATCTACGTCGCAAAGTGGTTCGTCGCTATCACATAAAATCAGTGACAGACGCCACCGTCACATTTCCAGGAGACAAATAATGTCAAAAGGTCTACCCGTTTCAAGGGTGGTTAATGTTACGCTTGATATGTCACCGCGTGCCGCAAGTAGCCATAATTTTGGTTTACTGCTCATTTTAGGCGAGTCGACGGTTATCGATCCATTTGAACGATTGCGTGCCTATACCTCGATTGAAGAGGTGGTGAGTGACTTTGGAACAGAAGCACCAGAATAT
The DNA here is from genome assembly GCA_045399315.1 of Arsenophonus sp. Taxonomy (GTDB): domain Bacteria; phylum Pseudomonadota; class Gammaproteobacteria; order Enterobacterales; family Enterobacteriaceae; genus Arsenophonus. The sequence goes on along the minus strand of DAYVGO010000050.1, from coordinate 7,471 downwards.
CAGGCAGCTTCACTCTATTACCAGCAATCACCAAAACCCGTTGATTTATATATTGGTCGCTGGGTGAAAGAAGCCTCTTTCGCATTATTGCGTGGTGGCGGATTAACCGAGGAACAATCAAAAATCAGTAATTTTACCGCAATCACTGATGGCGCAATGGTTATCAGCGTAAATGGAAGAACGGTTAAGTTAAGTGCGATTGATTTTTCACAAGAAACCAATCTTAACGGTGTTGAAGCAAGAATTAGCGAAAAAATGAACACGTCCACTATTACGTGGAATAATAATGATCACCGATTTGTGGTGACATCCAATACGGCAGGTAAAACCGGTTCAGTCAGTTTTGCGACTCCGCCGGAGTCAGGCACTGACTTATCGGCTTTGTTGAAATTAACTCAAGAGAGTGGCGCAACCCCAGTCTCAGGTTTGGACGGTGAAACTATCGTTGATGCAGTTTCAATGTTGGTGGATTTTTCCAGTAACTGGTATGGCCTGGTGGTGACTTCTGCACTTTCCACCGATGAAGTCAAAGGCATTGCCAACTTTATTGGGGCAGCAGGAAGTTCACGTGTTTTTGGTTATACGACACAGGATACGGTGGTGCTTGATAGCACGAAAAAGGATGATATTGCTTCCCTGTTGAAACAAGGAAAATATCAACGGGTATTTCCCCAATATTCCGCTTCAACGCCTTTTGCGGCGGCTTCTGCTTTTGGTAAGGCTTTTTTGGTAAATTTGGGGGGGCAATAACACCACTATTACGTTGAAGTTTAAACAGGAACCGGGTGTTAAAGCAGAAACATTAACTAGCTCACAGGCTAATACGTTGGCAGCGAAAAACTGCAATGTGTTTGTCAATTACGATAATGACACTGCCATCCTACAAGAAGGTGTGATGGCCAATGGCGATTTTTTCGATGAACGACACGGCCTTGACTGGTTGCAAAATTTTGTGCAAACCAATTTGTACAATCTGCTTTATACCCGCACCACCAAGTACCCCAAACGGAGCAAGGCAGTACCCAACTTGTGACCAATGTTGAGCAATCCCTGGCACAGGTGGTCAACAACAGGTTACTTGCTCCGGGTATCTGGAACGGCGGTCAGATCGGCCAATTAGCTAATGGCGATACGCTCACTAAAGGTTATTACGTCTATATTCAACCGCTCGCGGAGTAGGCGCAATCTGAGCGAGAAAAACGCAAAGCACCACCGATTCAGGTTGCCTGTAAGTTAGCCGGTGCGGTGCACTTCGCTGATGTCTTGATGACGATTGTTTGATAAGGAGAAAAAATGGCCGCTTATAGTTTTGTGGATGTTTCAGCCACCCTGACAGGGGCTACCGGGGTGATTGATTTGGGTGCGGGTCCAGCCAATTCCGAAGAGGGCATTGTGGTGACGATGACTGAGGCGAAAAATACTATGACCATTGGCGCCGATGGTGAGGGTATGCATACGCTACACGGTGGAAAATCCGGCACAATCACCGTGAGTCTGATTAAAGCCTCGCAGGTTAACAAAAAACTGATGATTGCCTATAACGCGCAAAGCCTATCCTCAACAACGTGGGGAAACAATGTGATTGTGATACGAAATGCCGTATCTGGTGACATTATTACGGCACGAGGTTACGCGTTTCAAAAAATACCGGATTTGCAAAATGCAAAAGAGGCGAATGTCTTAGCGTGGGTCTTTGACTGCATCAAAATAGATGCCTTGTTAGGAGAATTCTAGTGGAAATTGAAATTAACGATCACGCCTATCGCGCAAATAAACTTAATGTCTTTGATCAGCTGAAAGTGACGCGAAAATTATTACCCGTATTATCGGGTTTAACGGGTGAACTGCAAAAGTTACGGCAAGGTGAAATGCCAATGGAAGCGGTGTTACCCATTATGGCAAATTCCATTGCGCAAATGAGCGATGAGGATTGTAACGCGATTTTGCATCCTTGTTTAGCGGTGGTTTCACGGAAAAATACCAAGACATGGACGCCCATTTTTCGCCAAGGTGAACTGATGTTTGATGATATTGACTTAAAAACAATGCTTGAAATTGTGGCGCACGTCATTGGAGATTCACTGGGTAATTTTTTTCACGCACCCCAAGACGACGAGACAGTTAGCCTCCCCTCGCAGGATTAACCCTGGATTCGCTGCCTGACGGCAAAGATTTTTTACGCCTCCCTGTTAAGTATGGCTACATTAAATTCACCGAATTAAAAGACGGCTCAGTCGATTTGGCTGAGATAAACGAGTGGATAGATATCCAGCAGGATAATGAAGCACGAATTGCGCGTTGGAGAAACCACCATGGCTAATGTGGAAACGTTGCGGGATTTTCTTATCAGTCTGGGTTTTCAGGTTGATGACAATGGCATGCGGAAATTTCAGTCTGTTGTCACGGGTGTGAGTGCAAATGTTGTCAAACTGGGTGCTACCGTTGAAGGGGCAGCGCTTGCGGTCGTGGGCTTTACGACGCAAATTGCCGCCGGTCTCGATAAAATGTACTGGGCGTCACAGCGTACGGGTGCCGGTGTCGCCGGCATAAAAGCATTAGGCTATGCGGCCAGTCAAACAGGGAGTAGCGCAGAAGCGGCAAGGGGAGCACTTGAAAATCTGGCGCGGTTTTTAAGAAACAGTCCAGGGGCGGAGGGGTTTTTAAATCGGCTTGGGGTGCAGACCCGTGATGCCAATGGCAACTTGCAGGACATGAGCGCGATCTTTACTCGTGTGGGCAATAAACTGGCCTCCATGCCCTATTATCGGGCTAATCAATATGCTCAAGCAAACCGGATTTAACGCAGATCTTGCTGCCAAAAAGTTAAACCAGTTTATGACCTCGATGAAAGGATTGACGGGGTTGTTTGGTATTTTTCGCGATAAAGTCGGGGCAAATTTAGCGGGCGGGTTGAGTAGCGCGATAGACAATCTACGCAAAAGACTGCTTAATAATTTCCCTAAAATTGAAAAAGTATTAACCAGTGTCGTTAAAGGCATCATTCGAGCCGGTGAAATAGTGAGTCGCGTTATCTGGCGAATCAGTCAGGTGATTGGACAGGTTTTTGATTGGTGGCGTAATTTAGACGAAAACGCCAAAAAACTCATCACTACCTTTAGCGGATTGGCGGCGGCTATCTGGGTATTGAATCGGGCGTTTTTTGCCTCGCCAATCGGGACTATCACCGGTCTTATCGCTGCCTTACTGTTACTTTGGGAAGATTACCAAACGTGGAAAGAAGGCGGAAAATCATTTATCGACTGGTCGAAGTGGGAAGGTGAAATCAATCTGGCAAAAGCCGCATTTAACTGGTTAGGCGATAAACTTAACTCACTCGTTGACTTGGTGGGTGGTTGGAAAAATGCGCTTGAGCTAGTCGCTGTCTTTATTGCGGGGAGGTGGTTAACCAAGGTACTTGATGCTTTCGGGCAGATCAAGAAGTTACCGATGCCACCTTGGATGGTTGGACTTAGCGCTTATATGCTGTATCTAGACCAAGACAAGGAAAACATTAAAGCCAGCGCTCATTCATCGTGGGATTATAACACCCGTCAAGTCAAACGCGCGATTGGAAACGGTTTGCGTTTTTTTGGTATTGATAATAGCTGGGCAAATAAAAATCAGGGCGGAAATATACCGGATAATATCGCTGATGTCCCTACCGGCGATGTTTCACGGGGTATTCGTAACAACAACCCCGGTAATTTAAATTTTGTTGGCCAACGCGGTGCGGTGCGTGAATCACCTAACGGTCGATTCGCTAAATTTAATACCGCTTTTGATGGTTTACAGGCAATTTCTTCTCAGCTTAACCGCTACGCCGAAAGAGGGTTGAATACGGTTGAAAAAATCATTAGTACCTGGGCGCCCTCGAGTGAAAATAATACCCAAGCCTACATTGATAAAATTTCCGGTAAATTAGGGGCTTCCCCTGACACCGTTTTGAATCTATCCAATCCGGAGGTGATAACATCGCTAATGTCTGGTATCATTCAGCACGAAAATGGCAGACAGCCATATAGCCAAGCGATGCTTTATCAGGCAGCCAATGCGGGTATGCGAAATAACATTGACCAAAATATCACGATTAATGTTGAAGGTGCCGCAGACCCCCCAATCAACCGCAAATGCGATAGCGGATAAACAAATGGCTGTTAACGCTAGACTGATTAGACAATTAACGCAGCGAGCCTACTGATGGACATTCTTTCTACGTTTTTTTCACAGCGCTCACGCAAAATTGGTTTTCTGGTGCCAGATGTCATTATATCGGAAAAACATCAAGATACCTTAGAAATCATAGAACATCCGGTTGAACTGGGGGGCTGAAATTGCCGATCACGCTTACAAGCGCCCGGTGGAAGTCACTATGGAGGTGGGTTTTTCAAGTGGTGGATCGTTACTGGATTTTTGGGACACCGCCAAAGTGGGTATTCGCTTAGGATTGAGTGCATAGGAAATCTACCAGCAAATTTTAGCACTTCAAGCGAGCCGTCAACCTTTTGATGTGATAACGGGTAAGCGCAAATACCAGAATATGCTGATCCGTGCGATTGAAGTGACCACCGATAAACACACGGAAATGGTGTTAATGGCGATATTAACCTTACGGGAACTCAATGTCACCAAAACCCAAACGGTCAATATCAAATCTACCGATGAAAAAAATATGCGAGAAGGTAACACAACGGGAGGTGTGAGTAATACCGGCATGAAAACGCCAAAACCGATTGATAATCACAGCCTTTTAGACATTCGCCTTATCTGGCGTGATAGTGCCGGTTGGGTGCTGGATATGCTGACCGTTGACAATCAACCCCTGGTACAGGGTATTCCGCTGGTCGTAGGTGAAAATCTACTTGCGCAATATGGTCACCTTATTAGAAATGGAAAACTCGTCTTGCTATCCGATGAGGAAAGCGACATAAACGCGGATACATTGGGCATAACCGTAAAATTGTACTGGATAACCGATTGAGGTCAAAAATGACAAAAGAAGAAATTAGTGAATACCAGCATAAACTACTTCAAGCAAGTAAAAAACTAAATGATGCCTTTCAAAATGCTTCTCTGTCTTTTAACGAAGTGTTGCAGTTAATGCAAAAGAAATACACCCACATTATCAATGCGTTGGCAGATAAATAAGTGAATCTATCGCCATGTCTAAAAACTGGATAAGAAAATGCTCACTGATTGTTTCAGATAAAAAAGGTGAAGGAATTGAGCTATCTGATTTTCGTGCCACCTTCAATATTACTTGGGCTGACACGACATTCCCGCGCACGGGCGTGTTCAAAGTCTGGAATTTGAAAAAAGAAACCGCAAGTCAAATTCAGGCGAAGGAATTTGTTAATATCCAGTTGATGGCGGGCTTTGAGGACAATACCGGCCTGATATTTACCGGTAAAATTCGCTATACGATTTCAGGCAGAGATAATCCCACTGATACCTTTGTGATTGTTCAGGCTATTGATTCGCACGAGGCGTATGATTACGCCATGCTCAATACCACATCAAGCGCAGGGCATACTCAGTCGGAGCAACATAATACGTTACTGACAGGACTTGAATCTTACGGGATTGTCAAAGGGGTGACACCTGAATTTGATAATACCGGTTTCCCACGGGGTAAAAGCTATTTTGGCATGGTTAGAGACGCTGCAGATAATCTGGCAGGGCAATGCCTTGCATCGTGGCAATACATTAATGGCCAGCTAGTGATGGTGCCGGAGAAGAATTACGTTCAAGAAGCGATTGTTCTTAATAGCGCAACGGGCTTGATTGGCTTACCGCAACAAACGATTAAGACGAGTGTTAATGTTCGTTGTTTGATTAACCCAAACATTCAAATCAATGGGCTTATCCGTCTTGACCAGGCGTTAATCTATCGCACGATTTTGCCAAACAGTGATATTGCGATGGGATACAGTAAATTAAGTGAAAGCGATGACGGCAGTTTACGGCAAACCCAAGGCGCTGTTTCACAACCAGCCAGTCTTTCCACTGATGGGGATTATGTTGTCAAAAACATCACGTATACTGGCGATACGCGCGGTAAACCGTGGTATATGGACTTGGTCTATATTGCCAAAGGTTCGAATGACCGGATAGATATTAAGAAGGTGGGATGATGGCAATTTCCGTATCAGAGCGTACAGGCGATCAACAGCAATTACTGCAAGTATTTCGCCATGCGATTTCGTCACAACTTCGCGTAGCGATGCCGGGTATTATCCAGTCATTTGATGCCAACAAAGTCACTTGTGTGGTGCAACCGGCGATTAAAGGGACATTGACGGATACCCAAGGGAATTTACAGTCGGTGAATTTACCGCTGTTGGTTGATGTGTCGGTCATATTCCCTCACGGGGGTGGTGTTACGATGACCTTCCCCATCAAAAATGGTGATGAGTGTTTGGTGGTTTTTGGCGACCGTTGTATTGATTTTTGGTGGCAAAACGGGGGAATACAGGAAGCTATTGACCCAAGGCAACATGATTTATCGGATGCATTCGCTTTCATAGGTGCGCAATCGCAGAAACAGAAGATAAGTAATATTAGTACCGATGCAATGCAGCTAAGAAGTGACGACGGCGCCACGTATTTTGAGTTAAATCCTACGACCCAAAAAATGAAAATTGTCGCCCCTGGGGGCCTTGAAATAGTAACACCCGATGCTACTTTCTCAGAGAAGGTATCCGTTAAGGGATTACTGAGCTGGTTAGGTGGCATGGTGGGTTCGACGGCCTCCGGTGTGGCAGCAAAAATTACCGGTGCGATTGAATTTTTGGGCACATTGACCGCCAACGGCAAGCGGATTGACGAAACGCATACCCACAAGGGCGTTAAAGCAGGTAATGATAATTCAGGCGAGGTAAATTAAAATGAAAGAAAGCGTTAACATTTTTTTCGGCGGTTCTTATTTACACAAATTAAAAACCGCATGGCGACTTCTGGGGGTGATTTTTTTATTAATTCTCAATGAAGAGCCTTACCTAAAGTTAGAAGACATCAAGTTGGTTGAAAAAATAAAAAGCAACGGTGAAAGGTCTTGATTGATGCGTTATCGATGAGAAACAAACAATAGTGACTACAGTTTTGGGCAAGGTGATAATACTTTTCTGACGAACTCACCGGATGCCGTAGCCCTTGCCATTAAAACCCGATTGTCCCTCCGGCAGGGGCAATGGTTTTTAGACCGTGAAGAAGGGACACCCTGGTTGCAATCGGTATTGGGTAAGCCTTATCTTGACGCTTACGGCATGACAATCAAACAGCGCATCCTGGATACGCAGGGCGTAACCGCGTTAACCGATTTCAATGTCAGCCAAAATGCAACCACCCGAAAACTCACCATCACCGCAAAAGTGCAAACCCAATACGGTAAAACGTCATTTACCCACGAGGCTAATGTTAAATTTGACTACCTTAGGGTTGTCAGCAAAAGTGATTGACGACGGTATCAGTGCGC
>DAYVGO010000036.1:0-1192 GCA_045399315.1 Arsenophonus sp. | reverse complement strand
TACGCTACGCTTTTCACCTGTAAAGTCAAGTAGTTATTTCTACTTTTCCGTTGTACTAAGTTGCTAAAATCCACTACTGCTGATTCGTTCTACACTGACTCAGTGGGGGCGCATTATAGGCAGTTTTAGGCAACTGGCAAGCAATAATTTGTAAACTTTAACTGTTTGTTCTTTTTTTCAACAAAAATACTTTTAATCAGGTTCTTAACGACTGAAAATCTAAATTTTAAATTTATTGATTAGAATCATTTGAAACAATTGTCTATGCAAAGTTATTTAAGCAATAATTCATTAGATATCTGTTGATGCTATAATTCACTAAAATAAATAAAAAAGATGTATTTTAAAATCTAATTTATTTCGGTTTACCTTATTTTTAGGTTAATGAATGTTAAAAACAACACAAAATATGTTTGGGCTACCAGTTATAGCTGCAATGGTCTTTTTATGCAAAGCCTAAATGCAACTATTTTAAATACGGTATTACCTTATATAGCTAAAAGCCTTAACCATTCCCCCCTTTAGTAATGCAATCTGCTGTAATAAGTTATATATTAACTGTTGCTCTCCTTATTCTACTTAGTGGATGGTTAGCTGATAGCTTTGGTACAAGAAATATTTTTATATTTGCAGTTATTTTCTTTAGGTTCTTTCTTATCTGCAATGTCGTTATCATTAGAATTTTTAGTTTTTTCCCGAATTATTCAAGTGATAAATAGGTGGTGCAATGATGATGCCTGTTGCACGTCTGGCATTATTAAGAGCTTATCCACGTAGTGAATTACTACCCATTTTAAATTTTGTCACTATTCCTGGATTAATCGGACCTATATTGGGCCCTTTACTTGATAGTCTTTTAGTAACTTATGCCTGTCGGCATTGGATATTTATTATTAATATTCCTATCGGTTTATTAGGTATTTTATATGCACTAAAACATATGCCAGATTTTAAAATGCCTAAACGCTCCTTCGATACCATAGGTTTTATTCTTTTTGGTTCTGGAATCTTGATGTTAATGATAAGTTTAGATTTTTTTAATTACGAAAATTTAACCAATTATACCCCATAATGTCAAATATATCGGCCATTATTTAAAATGTCCCCCTGTCGCGGCAGCGAAACTACACCACTATAGCGGGGGAGAGTGTTGTCAGCCACTACTACGACCACAGAAATAAAAAACACCAAC
>DAYVGO010000067.1:0-6867 GCA_045399315.1 Arsenophonus sp. | reverse complement strand
AGCAAAATATCAGGATGATAGGAGTGATAGTTAGATTGAGATTTGAAATTTATAGTGAGTGAATAGTGAATTATAGTGATAATAACTATGTATCTAATTGATAAATAAGTATTCTAATTATGTCGAACTATCCCATAAATGCATCCAATGACTTTTGTTATAATGAACATCATGCTCTTCTGCATCTGTTTCATTATTATAATTACGAACCACCATTTTCCAATGACGTGCAGCAATCAAAAATTGTAATTTATCATCAAACACACTCAATGTATCCCTTAATAACCAAGCATGAGTAAAGGTTCATCCTATAGTTAATGGATCAGAATAGTTGCCACCAAAGAAGACATTATCAAGCATAGCAACATCACGAGGATGATAAATATTAGTAATGGGATCATTAGCTAACATTCGCCATGCCATTCTATTGCGTTTATTCAGTGCTGAACAACCTATATTCAAGCGATGAATGATAAACCCAGTCGCAATTTGTCCACGTATACCTGCTATAGTACTAAGCGTATCGGTAAAAAATTTTGTATCAAGCCGACTTACTGTGGCATCGCTCCTGCTATTAATTACTTTCGGTGAACTATATGTACCTATTTCCTCACCATGTTGACCACCGACTCCCGCATATATTACCCAGTTATTTGCCAGATCATATTCAGCACGTACCGTGCCAAACTGATTCTCAATATTACTATAGCCCGACTTCTGACTATAATTATGTCAATTATTGGGTACCAGTGGCATAAAATCTATCCCACTATTGTCCCACCGTGAAAAGTTTTCTTTTGATAACCAAAATCCAGTGAACCTCTAGCACGATCACCATGATAATCTAAAGCAAGAGAGGTCAATGTTGTTCGGCGCTTATCATTTCTTACTATGGTTTCCCCTCACGGTGAACTAAATTTAGACAAGCACCAAACTGATTATCTTCACAAAAACGGCATCCAACATCTATCGTTCCCCCAATCTGAGATAACGAAGTGTAGTTGAGACCTAAACGGACAATAGGTATATCCTCAGCTCGTTTGGGTTCAAGATTAATAATCCCACCAACCCCTGAAGAAGCAGATCCATTAACTAATGCGTTAGCACCTTTGAAAATCTTTTACCCGCTCGATCATTGTAGTATCCACCATCTGACGAGGTAGAATGCCTGGTAATCCGTCCAGCATCATACCATAGCTATCTAGCTTAAAACCTCTTATACGATAAGTTTCAGCAAAATTGCCAAACCCCCGTACACTCTGAACCTCCGTATCATTATTGACAACTTCAGCAACCGTTTTTGCCTGTCGATCCCTTACCATCTTAGCCGTATGACCAATTACATTAAACGGAACATCAAAGGTATTTTGTTCACCCAACATACCAAGACGATCACCATATGCAATGTGACCGTCTAAATATACAGGAACAAGTGAATCTCCACCAGGTTGAAAGTCATCTTGCGATTTAGCATGCACCACAATTATCTCTGATTTATTTTTTTATTACTGATTTCAGCAGTTGTGGTTTGTGCTGTAGTACTCATTGTCAGCAACAATAAAGAGCCACATAATGGCATATTTATCTAGTTGATATTATTTATATTTTATTCAAAAAAGACTGGTGTTATAAATAATGACAAACTGAAAAGTTAATTTTCTATAAATCAGCAAGCAATAAGCCGAGTAAAAAAGTATCCAAAGAAAGTGGATCCAATACCCATTTCATAGTATCAATTAATTGGAAATAACTCACCACTGTTAGCCATGATAAAAAATAGAAATCCTATATAATAAAAAATATATAATTTTACTATATAGTTATTTATGTAAAGCAATTACGTTTATGTTTTATCTAAGATCAGATAATCCCTATAAAATACAAAAAAACTATTACAGAAATAGAAAATTCCTTATACGAAAATGAGAATTATACTCATTTAGTTGTGTAATCAATAATTATAAAGAAAAGATTGATATCGTAATGAATGAATATTCTAGCGCACACTATTCGCTAAAAATACGTTCTATTTATAAAATTCAATATATTAAAACATTAAAATGCTATTTTTAATAAAATATGACTAATTGCCTTTCATTAAATTTATTTGTCATCTACAGCAATAATATTTTTTAAACTAGAACCTAACTTTAATATTAAAACTAAGAAAATAACCAACAAAAAAATAAAATATTTCTAATCGTTTTATCCAATATTTAGTTTAAGGTTAGAGATAAAATAATACATAAACGTAGCTAATATAATAGATTTAGAACAGCAAAAACCACCAGCATTAACCAATGGCTAATAAAAATATTTTTTCAATAACAAACTATAATCTAATTCCATTGATTACCATCAGAAACAAACTTTAATTTTTCACCCTTTGCTACTATAAGATCTTTATTATTAGAATAAAGTATTTAAGGAAAATTAGAATAAAAATCAATATAGTGATTAGATACTATATTTTCTAGCATCTGAAAAATAAATTTTAAGCAGCCAGCCACCATCATAAGTTCTTAACACAATGAAAGAATTATAATGTAAAGCCGTTGATATTTGTTCTGCCAAGATATTTTGACTATTTTTAAGAGCAATTTTATGGATATTAGAAGGAATTATGCCATTAAGATGACTAATGGTATTAATATATTCTGCATCATTGCATGCCGCATGAGCGACAAAAATATTATTAAAATTACCATAGCTGTAAATACTTTGCTTTGCTTTGCTTTGCTTTGCTTTGCTTTGCTTAAATCGTATTATCTTCTATTGGATTACGAAACATAGAGGCTTGGGCCCCAATGGCATAACAAGACTTTACTTATTACCATTACATATTGGTCGACAAAATTAGGTGGAATTATTTAATTTATTATAATCCTCTGAAACTTCAATACTACCAATCGTCGTTGATGTTACTTCCATTAAATCAGTAACAAAATGGTAATGAAATTTTTATTTTTGCTAACATCCAACCGATATACATACCCTGTTTTCCATTGAATTATCACATCATATTGTACAAATGAACCTACATAATAAAAATAACGACAATTTCCACGTCTCCACCCCTTAGCTTGTTTAATTGAGTAATTAAATGCATAAATGTCATTTTGTCTATTTTGTAATCCTATAACACTTGTATTACCATTTTTAAAATTAAATTTTTTAGCCCATTAATAAGTTGCTCTCAAGCCTCCATCAGTATTAACTTTTAGGAAAAAAGTATTTTATTAAATTCAGCTTTGTCAGACAATTTGTGTTGAATTGTTACAATATCATTGACTACAACTGCATGACATAAATAACGCCATAAAAATAAAAAATAATATTACACTGTATATTAAGATATTAATACCATTGGTATACAATAAAAATGACTTTATATTTTAAATTAAATAGATACTACTCACTTCAAATAAATATAATCATGGTTTAGTTGAAAATTAATACCTAGGCTGAATTATTCTACAGTCCATTTTCTCAACTAATTTTCCTGGTTTCAATTTTATTGCTTGTTGAATATTTTCAGGTAAACCACTCCAAATAATTAAACCTGTTCTCTGTTCAATTTCTTTCACTGTTACCTGATATTGGCAAAAATCCACGCTTCTCGGTGTGTTTTGCTCCATGATAAATGCAACATAAGAAGATTTTTCAGGACCCTGGTTTATATATGTCACTTTCCAATACCCACTAGAAATAAGATGTTTTTTAGTGGTATTAGGTAGCCTGTCAATATTCTTTTTATACAAAGGACCAGTTACTAAAAATACCTTATTACTCTCCCTAGCTAAAGCTCTTTCCTGCTCCTCTAAGAGTGCCCATACGCCTTGATTAAGATTTGCTGCTTGTGGTGTGATATTAGATAAATAATTAAGTGCCCCCCTAACCAGATAATCCCGCCAGAGAAGCCAATGGCGCCTGATGTCCTCTATTTACTTTTAAAGTTTTGTTGGTACCAATATAATCAGCAGGTGACAAAGTTTCATGATCACTTAAAACAGGATCTTTTTTCCAATTTCTCTCCTTACCATTAGCTATACTATCCTTCATTATTAAGTAGGACCCCAATTTACAAATTTGGTATTGCTATTATTATTCAAAGTATAAACTGTATGCTGTATTTTTACATTACTTCTACCTAATGGGCAACCTATTCCACAATTTTGCCTTACTCTAGGAATAATTTTTTCAATAGATTTATCAGGTATTGGTTGATGCTGCACAATATTACAACCAAATAGAAGTAAAAATAAAAAAATTAGCGGAAAAAATATTTTCATATGACAGTTATTCATCTTAATAGTCAATCCATTCACATAAATTTTACTATAATATTTAAACCAGCAAACAAACTGTTTGACAACCAGATAAAACTGCAAAAATAGATATAAAATATCATAAATCTCCTTATATAAATAAAATTTATAGCATCAGAAAAATGTTATGGTTATGTTAAAAAGTTTAGTGCATAATTAATCGTCATTTTCATTTATCATTAGAGAATAATTTTATGACAGGGTTATTGAAAACTTTTGCAATTGTTTCTATTTTTAGCATTACTTCTACTTATGCTATATCAGATACCTCAAATAAGATCAAAAAATAGCCACATACTACTATTAATACAGGTTTAAATCCCCTTTCTGAAGACATAATTATCAATATCATAGATGCCACGATAGAGATTAAAAATAATATTCCATATTTATCTGACTGAATTAAAGATACCTCTTCAGTAAGAAGAGGTATCTTATCTCTACTTGATAGTTGCGATTATTAGCTATCGATCGCTAAATTCTACTTAAAATGATATTAATAAAATTTGATAATAATATAATTTATTAACATAAATAACTTTACTAAATATTTAAGCGAAGATATAGCAATATTTATTTAATAATCGTTTTATATAAACCGTTTATATTAGTTTTTATATTTTAAGAATATTATTCTATCTGTTTAGCATTATTACAATATATTATAAAGTTATGCTTAAATAATTTTCTCTATTATTTCATTACTCTTTTATTCTACTCTCAGACAATAACAACTAAATTTTCTACTAATAAATAATAAAAAAACTTTAAAGTTAATCAAATAAAATAAAAAATCTTTATTTTATCATTAAATAGCTAGATATCTCATCATACCTTTCTAATAAAATCGTATCTATTCACCTAAATTAAAACAATAATGTTTGATTAATACTATCATTAATAAGAATTATTCCTTATTACATAATTATCTATAACCATATAATCTAGGAAAAATATAATTAGAAACAAAATTTCAGATTAATATACTATGATAAATATTGTTATTTAATTTATAATCGATAGCGGATTTCACAAAATTAAAGGTTAAAAATGAATAGATTAAAATTAACGATTGCACTTTCATCTTGTTTATTATTAACTGCCTGTGATAAAGAAACCGAAACCACTATGTCAGACAATGAAAATAAACCGATCCCACTAGCAATAAAAATGATGGGAAATAGTTTCCAGCCTGATGTTAGTAATGTCGTCATCACCCAACGTACTAATCGTATTGAATCTCCTGACTCAGTTGAACTGAGTATTGAAGAGTCCGGTCTTTTAGACGACTCAGTCGAAGCAATCAAAACTATTTTCAATTTTATCCTTAAAGAGGATAAATGGATTTTAGAAAAACCTCAAGATATATTAATAAAATGCTATGAAGGTAGAGGACACAAGGATTTTTCACCAGAAACCTGCGGCTAATAACAGTTAAACATCACCCAGAATGAGATAAATTTTTAATTCTTTTTCTAAGGTTCTTAAGGTACCATAAACCATTACGGTACCTTATAGGGTGTGATTATCAAACCAGGAATTATTAGCAGATAAATAAAATTAATTTTTTAACAAATTAGCTAGCAGGCAACAATATTTTAAAGCTTGTTAATTTTCCTATCTTAATTTCCTCATATAAGATAGTGGATAGAATATAAATATTTTTCTAATAAAAATTCAATATTAAATTTATTACAAGTTTATTAATATAAATAGTTTCCAGTTTTAATTTATTAGTATTTTATGCTAGATAAAATTTTATGTCGTTAATTTAGCAGAAATGACATAATCGGCACCGTGTTTTAAGCTACCTTGCTGGGAAATACATAAAAGTACCCGCTGCTCTAATTGATTAACATGTTCAAGCATAGTCATCACAACTTGTCGATCTGCGAATCTATTAATCCGCTGGCGACACATTTTCATTTAATCAGTCAACCAATTCTGCACGTAATAAATGGGATAATGTTTTAGATCTAAGATTTTAAATCCTATTTGTTGTAAATAATAAACCATCCAATCGGCCGGATATTCTCTATAGGGGCGTTCATCCTGCTAACAATAAACAAGCATCACGCAAACGACCCATACTAACCACAATATGTCCCACTCAACAGTTTGCATTGTAAGGTACATATGATATTTCAGCTTCTAACCCTTTAAAAACTGCATCTTGCTGTACATAACGTAAATACCGATAACCTGCACCTAGTGAATAACCGGCATCTTTGAGCATTTCCACCATCAACAAACAGGGATAATCACCGCACGCACTGACCACTGGTACAAAGGTGAAATCACCCACTTCTTAGAACATCATTAAATAATCCTAACGCCCTTTTCTAAGGAGCCATTATTTATCAATTTAATTATTGAAGAATTTTTACATGCAAAATTTAATGAATGTACAAAATCTCACCCTTCCTAACAGCGAAACCATCGATTCCCAACAATTACTGATCATAGTCAACAAAACACGAAAAGAATATGGTGAAAAACCTATTCATAATAATGACTTTATTAATCGTATCAAAGATGA
>DAYVGO010000069.1:0-21542 GCA_045399315.1 Arsenophonus sp. | reverse complement strand
AATAATACACAGCCATGAAAAATAATTTGTACATAACTGTGTATATAAAAGAAACTTAAACACTATAATATTAATTAACTTATTGATTAATAATATATAATAATGTTAACCTATTATTTTATGAGAGATGAAAAATAAGCTTGGTGCTGGTGCTAATTTTGTGCAAGGTTATGTTGTGGTGCATGAAGTAGGACATCATGTTCAGCATTTACTGGGCATTGATCAGAAAGTAAGAGAAGCACAACAACGTATGAGGTCGCACAGAAGCCAATAAGCTTTCTGTTAAGCTTGAATTTCAGGCTAACTGTTTTGCTGGTGTTTTGGGTAATAAAATGAATGAGAAAGGGATGCTTAAAGATGGGGATTTACAGCAAGTACTAGCTGCTGCGCAGGCTATAGGTGACTATCATTTACAACAACAAAGTCAAGGACGTATCGTACCAGATAGTTTTACTCATGGCACCTCTAGCAGCATTATACTTGGTTTAAAAAGACCATGATACGGGTGATTTCAAAAGTTGTAATACTTTTGACTCAATTTAGCGAGATAAAAATTGCAATCAGTTAAGCTAATTTTATCCTGACACTGGTTTTTATTATTTATTTGCACAGGTATAATTTATTGATAGCATAAATTAATTCTATATTCTTATTTTTTGTTGGTAAATGATTTTATGAGTAATATTGATCCAACATTAGTTATTTTATTAGTGTTGGCCGGCTTAGGTATGATTAGCCATAACATGACCGTTACGTTGGCAATGTTATTTTTGCTGGTTGTTCGCATTACGCCGCTTAATAATTTTTTCCCGTGGGTTGAAAAATATGGCTTGACTATTGGTATTTTGATCTTAACTATTGGCGTAATGGCACCGATCGCTAGTGGTAAGATCTTACCACAAGATGTTATTAACTCTTTTTTAAATTGGAAATCATTTTTAGCGATTGTGATTGGCATTTTGGTATCTTGGCTCGGTAGCAGAGGCATCTCTTTAATGTCTAATCAACCGTCAACAGTGGCAGGATTATTAGTTGGTACGGTAATAGGGGTTGCTGTTTTCCGTGGTGTTCCGGTTGGTCCATTAATAGCAGCAGGTCTCCTCTCTTTGCTAATTGGTAAGTTCTAGTGAGTATTTCAAGTCTCATTAATTTACAACATCAATTACTTATGCAGGGGCAACGCCGGTTATTAATACTAAGTGGTAATAGCAACTGGATTACTGAACAGCTAATGGCGCTTAAGCAAGGAATTATTGGTGATTGGCAAACAATTTCACCTTATTGGCCAGATGCTTTAGTGCCACAAAAAGCGTCTTTATTGTTAGGCCAAGAGTTCTTGCATGGTGTTTTTGATGCGACAGAAGGTTTTCACACTGAAGCATTACTTATGTTAGCAGGTACACTAAAAGCGGGTAGTTATCTTGTTATTTGTCTACCTGAGTGGGTAACCTGGTCGCAACAGCCAGATCAGGATAGTCAACGTTGGAATGAAGTGGCAGCGATAATAGCAGTGCCACACTTTGTTTCCTGGTTAAAATACCATCTGCAACAAGATCCTAATGTACTAATATGGCGTGAAGGGAAATCTTTTATACCTTATGCATTACCACCATTACCTTGTTGGTATAAGCCAAATGGTCAAGCCACGCTTGAACAAGAAAAAATTTTGCAAATACTGTTAACTAGTGAAGCTGCAATTTGGGCATTAGTTGCACCACGTGGTAGGGGAAAATCCGCTCTGGCAGGCATGTTGATTGAGCGCTGGCCAGGTGAATGTTGGTTGTGTGCACCGGCAAAATCAGCGTCAGCAATAATCACTGACTATACAGATAAAAATATCCGCTATTGGTCAATTGATAATTTATTGGCTTATTGTCAATTACAGAAAACAATTAAGGTTGATTGGTTAATTATTGATGAAGCGGCGATGATGCCGATTGCCCAATTAACTCAATTAACACACTATTTTCCGCGTTTACTGTTTACTACTACGGTTGATGGTTATGAAGGAACCGGGCGTGGATTTTTGCTGAAACTTTGTGCCCAATTAGCACAATGTCGTATTCTCACTTTAACCAATCCGATCCGGTGGGCATTAAACGATCCGCTGGAAAATTGGTTAAATAGTACTTTATTATTACAAGGATATTTGCCAGAACAAACAACTGCGCTCAAATTAACTAACCATCACATTGAACTGTTACTCATATCGCAATCTATATTAGTTGAACAGCCAAAATTATTATCGGCCATATATGGTTTGCTAACTAATGCACATTATCGTACTTCACCACTTGATCTAAGACGCTTAATGGATGCACAAGGGATGAGTTTATTGGTTGCGAAGCAAAAAAATCATCTGCTTGCTGTATTGTGGGTGGTAGATGAAGGTGGTTTACCTGCTGCGCTTGCCCATAAAATATGGGCTGGGCGACGTCGGCCAAGAGGGAATTTAGTTGCCCAATCTTTAGCTGCACACAGTTATTTTCCGCAAGCTGTGCAAATGAATTCCCAGCGAGTAAGTCGTATTACTGTTACTGCTACTTTTCGTCGCCAGGGGATCGCGACCAAGTTATTGATTTATTGTAAACAACAGGCGATAAAACAGGGGAAAGATTTTCTCTCTGTTAGCTTCGGTTATTGTGCAGAATTGCAGGCATTATGGCAGCAAAATGGTTTTCATTTGGTCAGGATCGGCAGCCGTAAAGAAGCGAGTAGTGGTTATTATACTGCCATGGCAATATTGCCATTATCAACAGCGGCTGAACAATTGGTTTCGCGGGCTCAATATTTGTTACAGAGGGATGCTTTTTATCTTAATCCATTAAACGGATTAACACTAACTGCAATTAACGATGATCAACTAAATGATGAAGATTGGCAAACTTTAGCTGGCTTCGCGTATGGTAATCGAAGTTTTTCATCTACCTATCCGGCAATTCGTCGGTTATTAATGCACACTTCGCTAGCTTTAGTGGCCAGCCGGAGCCATTGTGAACATAATGTGCCCATTGATATATGTTGTCATCGCTTAAACTTGACAGGGCAAAAAATGTGGTTAAAACAGGTGCGTAATGATATTGCGGCGGCATTATCTGAATTAGACTGGCAACGGGCAGAAAAACTTAAATCATGGGTTAATGCTACTTTTGCTTAGGCCAATCATCTTCATCATCCCATTTATCATTAAAATCATGATGAGGAGGAAGTTTGGGTTTATTATCTAAAAAACTTTTAAGATCAATCTCTTGCATCTGTTTAATTGCCCTCCAAATGATACCAATTAACACTAGTATAATAATCCACCAGTAATCAGCTAACCAATACATAAACTTTTTTCCATTAGCAAATGTTGTAAATAAAAGTATACTCTGTTTTCCTTTATCGTATAGTGATTATTGATTTTGTATGGGTATACAACGAATTTTTCTGATTATAGTGGGTTGGATTTCTATTGTCTTAGAGACATTGGGTTTACTTTTAGCATTATTACCCACAACACCTTTTTTGCTTTTAGCCGCTTGGTGTTTTGCTCGTTCATCGCCACGTTTTCATTACTGGTTACTTTATAACTCTTGGTTTAGAGAATATATTCGCCGTTGGCAACAACATAAAGCGCTGCTTAGAGGTGTTAAAATTAAGCTAATTTTCATTTTGGTTAATAGCGGTTTGGTGGATTCAAGGGGGATTGTTAATTATCTTAGGGCTATTAGTTTGTTATATATTAAGGTTGCCAGAAATTGATAAGGTAAAACAGTAGAACAATCTATTATTGTGTGAATAATATAACTCGTAAGCTTAGATTTTTAGTCATAATAATATATCCTGCATAATTTTCTGATAAATAAGACTTAATTGTTGTAAATCAGCCGCGCTAACACATTCGTCAACTTTATGGATGGTTTCATTCAAAGGTCCTAATTCAACAACTTGTGCACCCATTTTAGCAATAAAACGGCCATCAGATGTTCCGCCATCCGTTGATAGTTGAGGTTTATAGCCGCAATATTGTTCTATCACCTGACTAATAATATCAATTAATTTGCCTTTTTTTGTTAAGAAAGGATGACCAGATAATGACCACTCAATTTTATAATTGAGTTGATATTTTTTTAGGATGGTTTCAACTTGTTGACGAATTTGCTGCTCAGTGAGCTCGTTACTAAAACGGAAATTAAATTTTATGATTGACTCACCAGGAATAATGTTGTTAATGCCAGTACCTGAATGGAAATTTGATATTTGCAGGCTGGTGGGAGGGAAAAAAGTATTACCTGTATCCCATTTTTTATTAATCAGCTCGTTTAAAAAAGGTAATGAGCTATGTATCGGATTATTGGCTAAATGTGGATAAGCGATGTGCCCTTGTGTTCCATGTATGGTAAGTTTAGCAGTCAATGATCCCCGTCGACCATTTTTGATAGTATCAGCGAGCCTAACCTGACTAGAAGGTTCACCTACTATACAATAATCAATTTTTTCATTGCGTTTCATCAAGTTATCAACCACTCTTACCGTTCCATTAGTGGCTTTAGCTTCTTCGTCTGAGGTAATTAAGAAGGCTAATCGGCCAGTATGATTGGGATAATGGTCAATAAATCTTTCAGCGGCAACAATCATTGCAGCAAGCGAACCTTTCATATCGGCTGCTCCTCGGCCATAGAGCAGTCCGTTCTTTAATTTTGGGGTAAAAGGAGGATAACTCCAATCCTGTGTAGCACCTGCTGGTACAATGTCGGTATGTCCAGCAAAAGCTAGCGTTTCACCTTGATTTCCATGATATGCCCATAAATTGGTGGTGTCGTCGAAAGACATAATTTCAATTGAAAAATCAAGTTTTTTTAATCGGTCAATTAAAATAGTTTGACAACCATGATCATCAGGGCTAATTGAGGGTTGTTGAATAAGTTGTTGTGCAAACTTAAGAACGGGACAAAGCATAGTTAGTCTCTGGGTTGCGTAAATTGTTGGTATTCGTCTATTGAAAAACCGAGCAGATAACGATTGTCCATAGTTGCTAATATCGGGCGTTTAATAATTGTCGCATGTTCTAAGATTAACTCTCTAGCACTAGCTGTATCGATAATATTCGCTTTTTCGCCATCAGACAATTTTTTCCAGGTCATACCACGTTTATTGATCAAGACTTCCCATCCTAAATGTTGAATGAAAATGTTGAGTAATTCAATTGAGATTCCATCAGTACGATAATCATGGAATTGATAGTTTATATGATGATTATCCAGCCACTGGCGTGCTTTTTTGATAGTATCACAATTTTTTATCCCATAAAGTATGTAACTTGCTGATGTTGACATTATAATTTCCTTTTTACTATCTAGTTAAGAATCTCTATAATGCTGCAAAATACGATAATAATCTATATAAGGCTACTATTAAGTAGAGTATTTATTAAAAATTAACTATAAAAATATTAAATGAAATATGTTTTACATCACATGAAATAATACGTTAATTGATAAATGCATATAAAGGTATTACGTTCTAGGTGATGCGCTTTTAATAAATCATTTCCTCTGCCTTTAATGAGGTTTTATCTATTATTCAGTTTATTTAGCGTGCATATAAACAAGGTTGGCTTCTAAGGGAGGACGCACGTTAAGTTTTTTCAATAAGTTACGTATATGTACTTTAACCGTCTCTTCAGAAATAAATAGGGCTTTAGGTATTTCTCTATTTTTTTAAGCTATTAGCAATTTCACGTAATACTTCAGATTCACGTTTGATTAATGAAGAAAGCGGATCTTGATATTGATGGCGATTATTTAAATACTGATGAATTTGATTACTAAAAACTGGTAACCTATTTGCTAGACTTTTTAGGCTATTAAGTGACATATATAATTCGCAATTTTTTAATGAATAACCATATGCCAGCATCGATGGCATTACATACATCAATTCTATTAGCTGAAAAAGAAAGAATTAATATATAAGATTTGATCCCTTTTTTTCTAATTTGCCGAATCACTTCAGGACTATACATATTAGTTATATTAATGTCCATAATGATAATATCTGGTTTTAATTGATTGGCTATATTAATAACATAAATACCATTATTTACTTCAGCGGCTACACTAATTTCGTGTGAGGTTTTAATGAGTTGTTTTAAACTATGACGTATTAAAGGGTGTTCATCAACCAACATTATTGAGTGATTAGACATAGTATATTCCTTTTTAAATGCTTGTAGAAATAAATAGTGTTTTTATAACTAATTTTAATTATTAGGTTTTAAAGTTTTTTAAGAAAATAAAACATTGCAAGAATATAAGAAAAACAATATTAATGAAATAACCAAAAGGTAATTATCTTAAATAAAAACCACATATATTTTAATAATCTTAAATTTTATAATTATAAAAAAATTTAATTATTTAAATGTAACTCGTTTTATATTTTAAATTTAATATTATTTAGTTATGTTAATTTCTCTGATACGATTTTTAAGTTTGGCTGGTTTCTATAGAAATTGTTGCATATGTCATGATTTCATTCATAGAGATTACTATAATAAGGTTGTTTTTGATAAATAAAACCTTTTAAGGACACACTCAATGGATGAAAAATTAAAACGAAGTGCACTTGATTTTCATGAATTTCCCCGACCAGGCAAAATTGAAGTTACACCAACTAAACCATTAACAGCACAAAGAGATCTGGCACTCGCTTATTCCCCAGGTGTCGCATATCCTTGTCTTGAAATTGTGGCTGATCCTCTAGCGACTTATAAATATACCGCTAAAGCTAATTTAGTCGGGGTTGTTTCCAATGGTACCGCAGTGTTAGGACTTGGTAATATTGGTGCTTTGGCTGGCAAACCTGTTATGGAAGGAAAAGCGGTTTTATTTAAAAAATTTTCCGGTATTGATGTATTTGATATCGAAATAGACGAATCTGACCCGGATAAATTAATTGATGTTATTGCCGCATTAGAGCCTACCTTTGGGGGCATCAATTTAGAAGATATAAAAGCACCAGAATGCTTTTATATTGAGAAAAAACTGCGTGAAAAAATGCAAATCCCGGTTTTCCATGATGATCAGCATGGTACAGCAATTATTTCAACAGCAGCAATATTGAACGGTTTGCGGATAGTTAATAAAAAAATTGATCAGGTTCGTTTAGTGGTTTCAGGTGCGGGAGCGGCTTCTATTGCCTGTATGAATTTATTAGTTGCATTAGGTCTTAACCGTAGTAATATTATTGTTTGTGATTCAAAAGGGGTGATTTATCGTGGCCGTGATCAAGCGATGGATGAAACCAAAGCTGCTTATGCCATCGAGGATAATGGTTCGCGTACATTGGCAGATGTTATTTCTGGAGCAGATATTTTTTTAGGTTGTTCGGCTTCCAGAGTGCTAACTGAGGAAATGGTAAAGTCTATGGCTAGTGCGCCGCTTATCTTAGCATTAGCGAATCCGGAACCAGAAATTATTCCTTCGTTAGCGAAAGCAGCTCGACCGGATGCCATTATCTGCACAGGGCGTTCCGACTATCCTAATCAAGTAAATAATGTACTTTGTTTTCCTTTTATTTTTCGTGGCGCGTTAGATGTTGGTGCAACAACGATTAATGAAGAGATGAAACTAGCGTGTGTTCAGGCTATTGCTGATTTGGCATTAGCTGAACAGAATGATATAGTTATTTCAGCCTATGGTGATCAGGATTTAAAATTTGGTGCTGATTATATTATTCCAAAACCATTTGATCCTCGCTTAATTGTTAAGATTGCGCCGGCAGTGGCTAAAGCTGCGATGGCATCTGGTGTGGCAACACGACCAATTGAAGATTTTGATTCTTATATAGAAAAGCTTAATGAGTTTGTCTATAACACTCATCTATTTATGAAACCCATTTTTTCTTTGGCACGTAAAGAGAAAAAACGTATTGTATTAGCAGAGGGTGAAGAGGAAAGAATATTACATGCAACGCAAGAATTAATATCTTTAGGTTTAGCTTATCCCATTTTAATTGGTCGACCAAGTGTTATTGAAAAGCGGATTGAAAAACTTGGTTTACAGATTGAAATTGGTAAAGATTTCGAGTTGATTAACAACGAAAACGATCCTCGTTTCAAAGCCTATTGGCAACAATACTATAACTTAATGAAGCGCCAAGGTGTTTCACAGGAAATGGCGCGAAGAGAAGTGATAAATAATCCAACTTTAATCGGTGCGTTGATGATATACCAAGGGGAAGCAGATGGCATGATTTGTGGAACTATTGGTAGTTATAATCAACATTTTTCTATTATAAAAAATATCCTTGGCTTCCGGCTGAATAATTCAGTTGCTGGCGCGATGAATGCACTGATGTTGCCGACAGGAAATACTTTTATTGCAGATACCTATGTAAATGATAATCCAACACCAGAGGAGCTAGCCGAAATTACTCTTATGGCGGCACAAGCAGTCAGGCGTTTTGGTATTGAGCCTAAAGTTGCACTATTATCTCGTTCAAGTTTCGGTTCTTCAGACTGTCCGTCAGCACAAAAAATGCGTAAAACGCTGGCTTTAGTCAAACAGGCCGAGCCGGAGTTGGAAATTGATGGTGAAATGCATGGCGATGCGGCGTTAGTCGAAGCTATCCGACGAGATATAATGCCGGATAGTTCACTAAAAGGATCAGCTAATTTGCTGATTATGCCTAATATGGAAGCTGCGCGCATTAGTTATAACTTGCTTCGTGTTACCAGTTCTAATGGTGTAACTGTGGGGCCGGTATTAATGGGAGTGGCAAAACCGGTGCATATATTAACCCCGATTGTATCAGTACGACGTATTGTTAACATGGTTGCGCTTGCGGCAGCGGAGGCACAAACTCTGCCATTATAGAATAAAATTAATTAACGATTTAGAACTCTGTACAACTAATTATAGAGGTTTTTTATTTTCCGACCATATAAAATATAGTTGCAAATTTTGTTGATTGGTGGTTTAGAAATGGATTAAAAATGGTTAATTACTATGATACCTTTTATTTATTATTTTTTTGTTATTAAATAACTTAAAAATTGCCAATAAGGTTCTCTAATAATTATGCCATTAAGCCAGTGCTTTTCCTATCGATATTTATGTATTCTATTATTGACATGGTTGTTAAATATAATTGCGTTTACTAGTTTTGCAGGAGAAAAATGATAATTCCAATGGTAGTAGAAAAATGACCACATAAAATGGTATTACATGGTGATACACGCATTGATAGTTATTATTGGCTAAGAGATGATGCCAGAAAAAACAAAAATTTATCAAATACTTGACTGAAGAAAATCAATATACTGATAGGGTATTAAAATCGGGTGCTGCATTAAGAGAGCAGTTATTTAGTGAGATGGTTACTCGGATGGAGCAGCAAGA
The DNA here is from genome assembly GCA_045399315.1 of Arsenophonus sp. Classification (GTDB taxonomy): domain Bacteria; phylum Pseudomonadota; class Gammaproteobacteria; order Enterobacterales; family Enterobacteriaceae; genus Arsenophonus. Next base: position 12,156 of record DAYVGO010000069.1, on the reverse strand, counting down.
TCAATCGGTTCCTTATACTTAATAATGGTTATATTTATTGTACTCTTTTCCAAGAAGATAAAAATTATCTTATTTATCAACGTAAACTGGTTAATCAAACAACTGATTGGCAGACTTTAGTTGATAGTAATGAGTGTGCTAAGGACATCAATTCTATGCATTAGATGGTATTGCCGTTTCTGAAGATAATAACCATTTGGCAATTGGTTAAGATTATCAAGGAGGCCGCCAATATGTGATTTCATTTAGACAGTGAAAATGGCAGAATGTGCTTATTAACAATACTTCTGGTAATATTGTTTGGGCTAATGATAGTCAAATTCTCTACTATATTCGTAACTATCCACAAACACTGTTACATTATCAGATATATTGTCATCAATATGGAAAAAATGGCGTAAAAGATAAAAAAGTTTATCAAGAACTTGATGATAAATTTTATTTAAGCATGACAAAAAGTCGTCCGAAAGACTATATATTGCTATCGATTAGCAGTACGGAAACATCAGAATATCGATTAATCGATGCTAATAGCCTGGCTAAACCGATTAAAATATTTTCACCGCGCCAAACTGGACGTGAGTATGACTTATATCATTTTCACGATAATTTCTATATTTGCTCTAATCATCAATCAGAGCAATTTGGATTATATGTAACTTAATCGATTGAACAGCCATGGCAAACGGTTATCGCACCGAACAAAGATACTGATTTAGAAAATTTTGCTCTTTTTAACTGTTGTTGAAGAACATCAAAATGGCTTGGTCAATATTCGTCAGATCGACTGGCAGACTAACCAGCAAAAAACTATAATATATACGGCATGGATTGGTTATAATCCAGAGTCAGATAGCCAAACTTTACGTTATGGCTATTTATCACTAACAACGCTAATATCAGTTTTACAGATAAATATGCTGACTGGGCAACGTGAATCACTGAAACAACAACGAGTCAATGGCTTTTATAAGCAATATATGGTTCTCAAGTCCAATATTGGGAACCGGCAAAATTAAGGGAATATAAGGTGGGTAACACCGTCTTATTATTGGAAACCAATATGAATGCTAGTCATGGTGGGCAATCTGATCGGTTTAACCGTCTAAAAGATACCACATTGGAATATAGTTTTATTTTGATGCAGATGATAATAAAAAATATTTGCCTGATTTTGATGTTCAGTAATTATTTTAATGCGTTATATAATAATTATTATAAGGCTAATAAAACAATTTTTATAATATATTAATTTATTAGAATTAAGAAATTTTATTGATTGATAAGATTTTACTTTCCAGCCAACCATCTTGTAAGCGGGTTTTTAATGTTTCACCAATATGCACTTGGTTTGTTTGGACTAAAATTTGGCCATTTAATGATTCGCTGATGCTATAACCACGTGCTAATGTTGCCAGTGGGCTAACTGCTTCAAGGCGGCTATAGCTGACCTTAAATCTTTCTCGATATTGGCTTAATATATAATTAATTGATTGTCTTAGTTGGAATTGTTGCTGAATAAAGCGTTGACGACCATTTTGCAGTTGTGGTCGCGGATCACATAGCCTTAAACGTTGTTCCAAGCCACATTGGTGGCGATTAATTTGCTGTAAATATTGTTGTGTAGTGGTAACAAGTTTTTGTTGTAGTTGCAGTAAGTATTTTTGTTGGCGTGTGATTCTCAGTTCAGGGTGTTGTTGCTGTAATTTATGTTGCAATTGGCTAAAGATACGTAGTTTACATGCTAAGAAATAGTCCATTGCCATTTCTAGGCGCTGTTTTTGTTCAATAAGTTGGCGCAGTAATTCTTGTTGATTACGACTAACTAATTCAGCTGCAGCTGAAGGTGTAGGGGCACGTAAATCGGCAACAAAATCGGCAATAGTAACATCGGTTTCATGGCCAACAGCGGCAATAATCGGTAACTGACTGGCAAAAATCGCTTGTGTAACTCTTTCATCGTTAAAAGCCCACAGATCTTCCAATGAACCACCGCCTCGGCCGACAATTAGTACGTCACACTCTCGCCGGTGATTAGCTAAGGCAATGGCCCGAATGATTTGTTGCGGAGCTTCTTCCCCTTGAACAGCGGTGGGATAAATAATGATAGGTAATGAAGGATCTCGGCGTTTTAATATATTTAAAATATCATGTAATGCAGCGCCAGTTGCTGAAGTAATAACTCCTAAACATTTGGCAGGTGTTGGAAGTGCTTGTTTGTGTTGTTGGGCAAATAACCCTTCCAGAGCAAGTTTTTGCTTTAATATCTCAAATTGCTGTTGTAATAATCCGTCACCGGCAGGTTGAATATTTTCTATAATTAATTGGTATTCCCCTCTAGGCTCATACAAGCTGGCCACAGCACGTACTAACACCTGTTGACCATTTTGCGGACGAAAATTGACCCGTATATTTTGGCCGCGAAACATAGCAGCCCGTATCTGGGCTTTTTCATCTTTTAAGGTGAAATACCAGTGGCCCGATGCAGGTTGAATAAAATTAGAAATTTCGGCACTGAGCCAAATTCTACCTATTTGCTGTTCTAGTAATTGGTGAACCGATTGATTTAGTTGGCTAACCGAATAAATTCCACTATTTTTTGAGGTTAACATGTTAAGTTAGCAACGCCTTGTAAGTAAAATTAATAGATAAATATTAGCAGCGATTATTTTTATTATACACAGAATTAAAATAGTGAGTATAAGTGGTTATCCCATTTATGTTGTTCAATATTTGCTGTGTTCATCCGAACGGTAATACTTTTGTCATTTGCAATATATTTAATATAGGTGATGATAAATTATGTTTTTGGCCAAAATAATACTTCTTGTTTGTTATCTTTTAATAAATTGGAAATATTAGCACCGACTAAAGCTTCAGTGTGTTGAATTTCATATAATACATTAACTTCATCATGAGCTAATGCTTGTATATTTTTGAGAAACAGCATCACATCATTCGGTTTTTTAATGGTGCCAAAAAACAAGCCGGTGTGTAAGATTGATTAATTTGTAAGTCCATTATCTCTGAAAATTTTCGTACTTCACGGCGATAGAAAATGAAGGAGATAAATTTGCTATTGTAATTATCAAATAAGGATAAATGCATTAGCAATTGCGTTAATTATGCACCTAAAGGATGACGGTGATTCAGCGCCTAGATTTAGCATATTATTTAAATAAGCATAGCTGCTATATTGATAATCTTGAATACTATACCAGTCAATAAAATTACATTTTCTATAAGCGGCTGATTGATTATATTAATTCATTGCTGACACGAAATTAATTTTGGATTTATTTTCAATATAATCTTTATCATATATAGGTTTTAACAGTGCTAAAGCTTCATCATATGAGTGGATTGGTTGACTAATATTCTCATTAGCATAAAGTAAGTGTAAAAAATCAATATGCTGTTTTTTCATGGATGATAGCGGGGGGAGAGGGGAAGCTCTGTGTGGATCGGGTTGGTAAATGATGTTTTGGCTAAAGTTAGTTTTATTAATTGTGAGCATATATTTTTTAGTTAAAGTGGTTAACGCTATCAATACCCTAAGGAGGAAATAAGTTTTAAAAAGTGATGAATTAAACAGAATAAATTAAAGAAAATACGTAATTATCGTAATATTTGTTTAAATTGATATTAATTTAAACAAACTCCATTAATAAATAAATTATTAACAAAATAAATTCTAAAATTGATGATTGAGTTATTCTTTTTTGTCACTGAAAGATGAATTTTTAGTGAGAAAGTTCTGGAGTCAATAAATTTTTTTATGTATAATTTCGTCGCAATATTTTATCTTTTTCCGAATTCTGTCTGGTGAGATATTGCTTATGCTACGTATAAAGAAAGAAGCGTTAACATTCGATGATGTATTGTTAGTTCCCACACATTCAAACGTATTGCCTAATACTGCTGATTTATCAACTCAATTAACTGCCACTATCCGTTTAACTATACCTATGCTTTCTGCTGCCATGGATACCGTGACAGAGTCAGATTTAGCCATCGCATTAGCTCAGGAAGGCGGAATTGGTTTTATTCATAAAAATATGTTAATTGAGCGTCAGGCAGAAGAAGTTCGCCGGGTTAAAAAGTATGAAAGTGGAATCGTTATCGATCCGGTTACGGTAACGCCAGAAACAACTATTCGTGAAGTGTATGAGTTGGCTCAACGTAATGGTTTTGCCGGTTATCCTGTGGTTAATGATAATAAAGAATTGGTTGGCATCATTACTGGGCGTGATATTCGTTTTGTAACAGATTTGGATCAGCCGGTTACGGCGGTTATGACAGCTAAACCTCATTTGGTTACGGTAAAAGAGGGTGAATCTCGTGATGTGGTTTTACAGAAATTGCATGAACGGCGTATCGAAAAGGCATTAGTGGTTGATGATAACTTTCACCTATTTGGTATGATCACGGTAAAAGATTTTCAGAAAGCTGAACGCAAACCAAATGCATGTAAAGATGAGCAAGGTCGCTTGCGAGTAGGAGCGGCAGTCGGCGCTGGGGCTAATAATGAACAACGGATTGAGGCCTTAGTGGCGGCGGGTGTTGATGTGTTATTAATTGACTCTTCTCATGGACATTCGCAGGGGGTTTTGCAACGTGTTTGTGAAACGCGAGCAAAGTATCCGGATTTACCAATTATTGGTGGTAACGTTGCTACTGGTGAAGGAGCTAGAGCATTAGTTGAAGCAGGTGCCAGTGCGGTGAAAGTAGGTATTGGTCCTGGTTCTATCTGTACAACACGTATTGTCACTGGTGTTGGCGTGCCTCAAATCACGGCGATTGCTGATGCGGTTGAAGCACTTAAGGGCATGAATATCCCAGTAATTGCTGATGGTGGTATTCGCTTCTCTGGTGATATTGCTAAAGCACTAGCGGCGGGAGCATCATGCGTCATGGTTGGTTCGATGCTTGCCGGGACTGAAGAATCACCGGGTGAAACAATCCTGTTTCAGGGCCGCTCTTATAAGGCATATCGAGGTATGGGATCGTTAGGAGCAATGTCTAAAGGCTCTTCTGATCGTTATTTCCAAACCGATAATGCGGCAGATAAATTAGTGCCTGAAGGAATAGAAGGCCGGGTGGCTTATAAAGGGTTATTGAAGAATATTGTTCATCAACAAATGGGAGGTCTTCGTTCTTGTATGGGGTTAACTGGTTGTGCCACGATTGATGAATTAAGAACCAAAGCAGAATTTGTGCGAATTAGTGGCGCCAGCATCCAAGAGAGTCATGTACATGATGTTACGATCACCAAGGAATCACCCAATTATCGTTTAGGTTAAACATCTTAGTAGCGGTTTTCTCTATACACCTTCAAATTGTTATTTGTTTTTGGAATTTTTTAGATGGCAACTGACATTCATCAATACCGGATTTTGATCCTTGATTTTGGTTCTCAATACAGCCAATTAATTGCCCGTCGTATTCGTGAAATTGGCGTTTATTGTGAACTTTGGGCATGTGATGTTTCTGAGGCTCAAATACGTGAATTTAATTCTAATGGGATTATTCTTTCTGGCGGGCCGGAAAGTACCACCGAGCAAAACAGCCCACGTGCACCAGAATATGTTTTTCAGGCCGGCGTTCCGGTATTAGGTATTTGTTATGGCATGCAAACCATGTCTATCCAATTAGGTGGACAAGTTGAGGTTTCTAATGCGTGTGAATTTGGTTATGCTCAGGTAGCTATTCAACAATCTTGTGAACTATTTCGTGATATCTACGACAGTCTAAGTGCAGATGGAAAACCATTGCTTGACGTATGGATGAGTCATGGTGATAAAGTGACTGCCATTCCGGCTGATTTTAAGATCATCGCCAGTACCGATAGCTGCCCGTTTGCCATAATGGCTAATGATGAAAAACGTTTCTATGGTGTTCAATTTCACCCTGAAGTTACGCATACTCATCAGGGAACTGCTATTTTACAGCGATTTGTATTAGATATTTGTCATTGTGAAGCACGCTGGACGCCAGCAGCGATTGTCGATGATGCGGTACAACGCTTGAAGGTTCAAATTGGCGATGATCAAGTTATTTTAGCGTTATCGGGTGGTGTTGATTCGTCGGTTACTGCACTATTACTTAATCGTGCTATAGGGAAACAACTGACTTGCGTGTTTGTTGATAATGGTTTGTTACGTTTGAATGAAGCACAGCAAGTTATGGCAATGTTTGCTGGAAAATTTGATCTTAATATTATTCATGTGTCGGCAGAAAATCGTTTTCTTAGCGCATTAGCGGGCATTACAGAACCAGAACTCAAACGTAAAACGATAGGCCGGGTTTTTATTGAACTATTTGATGAACAAGCAGTTAAACAAACACAAGTAAAATGGTTGGTGCAGGGCACTATTTATCCAGACGTAATTGAATCAGCGGCTTCGGTGACAGGTAAAGCACATGTGATTAAATCTCACCACAACGTAGGTGGTTTACCGGCAGAAATGAAACTGGGATTAATTGAGCCATTGAAAGAGTTATTTAAGGATGAGGTGCGTAAAGTAGGTTTGGAACTAGGGCTGCCATACGACATGTTATACCGTCATCCATTTCCTGGGCCGGGTTTAGGCGTGCGAGTATTGGGTGAAGTAAAGAAAGCCTATTGTGATTTGTTACGTCAAGCCGATGCTATTTTTATTGAAGAGTTACATAAAGCGGATCTGTATCATAAAGTCAGTCAGGCTTTCACCGTTTTCCTGCCAGTACGCTCTGTTGGCGTAATGGGAGATGGCCGCAAATATGACTGGGTTGTATCATTACGTGCTGTTGAAACCATTGATTTTATGACCGCTCATTGGGCGCATTTACCCTATGATTTTCTTGGCCGGGTATCAAATCGGATCATTAATGAAGTGGCTGGTATTTCTCGTGTGGTATATGATATCAGCGGCAAACCACCGGCGACGATTGAGTGGGAATAAAAACTAATATTCACTAAAATAATTTTGTGTTAGTGACCCAGTAAAAATTCATTTACTGGGTTTTTTTATTAAGTATTACTTTTATTATTATTTTAATAAAAAATAATTTAATATTTTATTTATAAGTTAATATAAAAGACATATTATAATTGATTAATTAACTAATTTAAATTGATATTGTTTTACTCCTGTGTTGATAATTTTTCTGCAATGTCATGGTGTTTATTATTCATTATTTCTTTGCAGAAATAAAATTTATTGCTCAAGGAGTAAGCTAAATAAAAACAAAATTACTGTTAGCTATATTAACATTAATGAGTACATCAAGTTTTACTAGTACTACCACTGAAGTTAAACTGATGATGGCTATATTGATACACCGGTTAGTCGGGCTTATTTATGTTCAATTCTGGAAAATAAGAATTGTGGTGTGATTCAATATGAACCTCAGTCAGTTAAAGGTCGAAAAGGTTTCTGCAAAAATGGCCAGCTGATGGCAAAATAGCTAGTGCCGGTGTGCGGATGTTTAAGCAATTAGATGAGCAAACGGTAACTCGCTGGACTAAGGTGAATATTTCGTCGTGTGAAAATCTGTTTCACTAGACATTGACTACCCCTCATAGTACCACCGGCTGGGAGTATTTTATTACCAAACAAGACTGGGATCCTAATGCTCTTTTAAGGCGTGCCGCTTTTGAATTAAAATTTTTCTGTTCACGATTTGATGGTTCCGAGAAGTTACTATGAAATGCAATGTGCTTTATCACACAAGTTATCAGGTTATTTTAGATATTTGGTTAATTGCTGATACCTCAGATGCATTCTATCAAGTGATTGATGCCAATATGAATGCTCGATAGCTTTAATTGCATAATAATTGTTGTTTTTTAATGTTGGTTTTATTCTAATTTTAATAAATTATATGGTAATATAATGATTAATAATTGTATTTATAAGGGCATAAGGACTGAAGCCGGTGAACTCCCGTTTTTCTGTGCATTATGCCTGTCCGATTCCGCGGATATAAATATAAATAAACATCGTTGTGGTAGTGTTTTGATTAATAAACATTGGGTATTAAGTGCAGCATATTGTATTGAGTATATTGATGTTTCTAAACTTAGAGTTTATGTTGGCATGGAACACTATAATCCCAATGCAATTTATCAGGATAAAGTAGAGATTAAACAAATTATTACCCATCCTTATTGGCGATTTTGTAATTATTAATGGTATTCATAAAAATCTTGATTTATCTGTACCTAAAGGTTATCCCCCAACTTGTCATAAATCAACTGTGCATATCTGTGTAATTGGTGATAACATGGAAACTAGAGCAGGTGATTCAGGTAGTCCACTATTAGCTAATGATGGTGACAAGACGGTATTAGGTCTAATCAGTCGTGGCCTAATGGATGCAACGGAATTTACTCGAGTAAGTTATTATAGCGATTGGAATCTTCTCATATTTACCATAAATATCTGAATGATTAAGCAGATGGCTGTGTTCTTCAGCGGTTAAAACTCCCATACGTGAATCTAGGTGCAATAACAAAGGCCCGTTGAACGATGTTAGGTTGTCCTTTTTCATCTAAGAACGAGATTAATGCTTCACCAATCCCGAGTTTAGTAATCGTTTGTTCTGCTTTAAAACTCGGATTTGCTCGTATGGTTTCGGCTGAGGCTTTAACTGCTTTCTGATCGTGCGGAGTAAATGCTCGTAATGCATACTGAACTCGGTTGCCTAACTGTCCTAGTATGTTATTGGGAATATCTAGTGGGTTTTGAGTAACAAAATAAACACCAATGCCTTTTGAACGGACAGGCGAACGACTTGTTCGATTTTTTCAAGTAATGCTGTTGGTGCATTAGTGAAGAGTAGATACGCTTCATCAAAGAAAAACACCAATTTCGGTTTTTTAACATCATCCATTTCAGGTAAGCGTTCAAAAAGTTCGGATAACAACCATAATAGAAACGCTGCATGGGTTTAGGTTGGTTATAGAGCTTATCTGCAGAGAGAATATTGACTATTTTCCTTGGCCATTAGACTCAGTTTTGATCGGATCAAAGATATCAAGCATAGGCTCGCCGAAAAAGTGATTAGCGCCTTGTTTCTTCAAGGGTTAATAAACCACGTTGTATTGCACCTATTTAAGGTGCTGGCAATGTTACCGTATTCGGTTTGAAATTGTTTGCATTTTCGCCAATATATTATTGCATGGTAGCACGCAGATATTTCATATCCAGTAATATAAGCCATTGTCATCGGCAATTATTAAAAATAAGTTGTAATATACCACCTTGTATCTCATTTAAATTCATTAAACGTGATAATAGTAACAGTCCCATATCAGAGATAGTGGCACGAACCGGATGTCCTTGTTCAGCAAAAACATCCTAGAAGGTGACTGGACAAGCAGCTGGATGCCAGTCTTTTACACCAATCGCTTCAAGGCGTGATTATAATTTAGGCGTTAATACACCTTTAGCACCGATACCCGAAAGATCGCTTGACATCCGCCATAAAAACGGGTACCCCAATTTGAGAAAGACTTTCCGCCATTGTTTATAGCTTAACTGTTTTACCTGTTCCTGTTGCATCAGTGATTGATCCATGCCGATTTGCTAGCGAAGGCAATATGGCTAATTCAGCTTCACTATTTTTAGTGATGACGAGAAATTTTTGCATCTAAAATTATCCTCTGTAGGCGACATAATAGGTATAATTTTGTTGCCATGCTCGATAGCAGATTTTAGTTAACTTATTTATTACCAGATAAAATAGTAAATATAGCTTGTTAAAATATGCTGAATTAATAAAAAATTATAGAAGACATATGGTAAAGATAGCTGATGGTGGTCTATTTGGAACTTTAATAATAAAAAAATTCAGTAAAGCATTACAGAGAAATTATCTAATTGTTAGGGAGAATTTAGTTTTGCAATTAATTTAATTGTCATGAAAGTTCTCCATTATAGTGACTAAAAACGGTATTTTACTGCTTCGGACAGTATTGTCAGTAATTGTTCAGTATCCTGCCAACCTAAGCAAGGATCGGTAATAGATTGACCATAGGTGAGCGGTTTACCACTAACCACTTTCTGGGTACCTTCTATGAGAAAACTTTCTGCCATAATACCGGCGATGGCCATCGAGCCATTTTGTAGTTGTTGGGCAATATTTTTAGCTACTACTAGTTGCCGTTGATGGATTTTTTGGCAATTACCATGACTAAAATCGATAACTAATTGTTCAGGTAATCCGCATTGGTGTAATTGATGGCAGGCAATGGCAATATCTTCGGCGCTATAATTAGGCCGTTTACCTCCCCGCATAATAACATGGCCATAAGGATTGCCCATAGTTTGATAAATCGTCATTTGGCCGTTTTTATCTGGTGATAAAAATACATGGCTGGCACGGGCTGCCCGAATAGCATCGATCGCAATGTTAATATTGCCATCAGTCCCATTTTTAAAACCAACTGGACAAGAAAGCGCTGAGGCCATTTGTCGATGAATTTGGCTTTCTACCGTTCTGGCTCCAACGGCTCCCCAACTAATTAGATCGGCCACATATTGACCGGTGATCATATCTAAAAATTCTGTTGCTGTCGGTAGCCCAAGTTGATTAATGTTAGTTAGCAACTCACGGGCTAGTCGTAAACCTTTATTCATCTGACAGGAATTGTTAAGGTCAGGATCTGAGATCAATCCTTTCCAGCCAACCACGGTACGTGGCTTTTCAAAATAGGTACGCATAACGATTTCTAGGTAATCTTTATAATCATAGCGCAATTTAGCAAGCATCTTGGCATATTCAAATGCTGCTTGGCTATCATGAACTGAACAGGGACCAATAACGACCAACAAGCGTTTATCTTGACCCACTAAAATAGATTCAATTTTTCTTCGTGACGTTGTCACATTTTCGATAATTTGTTGTGATAGTGGAAATTCATCCACAAGGGTTTGAGGTGTAATAAGGGTATCAATAGGTTGAGTTCTTAACTCATCGGTTTTATACATATTTATCTCATATTTATTTGCTTCAATGTAGCAGACTCTTAGCTAAATAAACTAGCATTACAATAACTGAAAATAAACAGGATCCAGTGGTTGTTCAAAATATCGTTAAAGTGATAAGCGTTTCTCAGCTAATGGTTAAAATATTCGACGGGTTAAGCCGAAGGTATCAATGACTTTGGCTGAGATCTCTTCGACAGAGTAATTTGTTGTATTTAAATAGCGAATATTATGTTATTCTAAATAAAGCTTCTACTTCAGTTAATTCGATTCGACATTGCCGCAAAGAGGCATAGCGAGAAACACTCAGTAAAATAATTTCAGCCTGGTCGAGATCTTTTAATGAAATCCCATCATTATGTGCCAATGTATATTCAATTACAGTAATTCTGGCATCATATTGATTTAGATTAGATAGTCCATGAGTACGATTAAGTTTGGGTTCGGGTTTTAAACCAATCTCCTGTTGGATCGGCTCGATGAGAGATTAGACAATATCATGACAACAGCCAACACTATTGGTAATAATTTTTTTTACACTAAGCGAGATAATTGAGTAAAAAACCAAAGGGCGAATATGGGTTTTAGTATAAATTTGATCAATTCCTTGTTTGATTTCTTCGGCGCGTTTTTTGCTTGTCACAAATGGTAGTGTATAAGAGGATAAATTTAGTGGAGACTGTGATAGAACAGTGTGACCCAGAGTCTCTGTGGTAATAGTGGTTCTATCAGAGATAAAAAACACACAGCGTTGTGAGTTTTTGGCGTGATGATTGTCCACTGGTTAATTTTCCTTTTTATTTTATTCTATTTTGAAAAAGTAAAATAATGAAGATTAAATGTAAAAACTTGTTAGCCGAGTGATAGATTATATCGGGTAAAAAAATGTTATTATGAGCTTGATGGTTAAGAAATTGAATCGACGTTTAGGTGAAGATGAAAACACATCAATTATCGCTAAAAGGTGACGAAATCGGTTTATTGAGCCTGTTGTGGGTTGAAATTCTATTAGATGGTACGTTTTTTATCTAATAGCCTGATTTTAGGCGTACTAATCCTAGGTAGCGGTTAGTAACCATCGTTTTCTTTCCATTCGATGTTGTCTGTCTGACAATAATTCCGTTGTTCTGTTACCTGTTTGTGCACTATCAAACCGTAGTCTGTTACCACAAAGAATACATTG
>DAYVGO010000009.1:0-108763 GCA_045399315.1 Arsenophonus sp. | reverse complement strand
AGCAAAATATCAGGATGATAGGAGTGATAGTTAGATTGAGATTTGAAATTTATAGTGAGTGAATAGTGAATTATAGTGATAATAACTATGTATCTAATTGATAAATAAGTATTCTAATTTTATGAACTTTGTTCCACAAAGTAACACAGCAATTGTTGCATTGCGGCAAAACCATCATCAAGTTCTTCACGAGATAATTTTGGTGATGTTTTTATCAATGCCTGGACCGATTGCTGTAACTGCCTGGCAAATTTAATCGATGGCTTTTTATAGCTAGTACCATAAAATGCCGTGGCTGTCTGGTGCAAAAATCTACCATCTCTTAGACGCAATACAGGATGCAATTGAATGATCTGCTGGATGTATCTAATATTATCAGGTAAAACCAGCTTATTACTGTCTTGATCTAAAAACATCGTTCTGTAGTAACACTATGATCTGGTTACTGTTGTGCACTTACCCGATGATAAATACGTTTATATTTATCATTTCCTTCAATCCATAATGGGGATAATTGTTCAAAACGATTTAGCTTTATAGTTATCTGGCCGGTTTTCACAAAAAACTAAAATAATTTGCAGATTATTTATTTGTCCCCCTGTATCAGCTAAGCGATGAAAATCATGCTGGCTAAATTGATATAATGGCTGCTGTGGTAATATAGAATAGCAAGCGCATCTAACAAACTCGATTTACCCCAAGTATTTTCACCAATTAACACGCTATTATAATTAAGTGTTAATGAAAGTCGATTGATGCCACGAAAACCAGAAATTTCTACTTATTGCAAATACATGGTTATCCTCTTTTTAGACCTGTCAGCCATAGTAACTGGATTAGCCTGTAAGCAATTTAGTTGCCTTTAAATATTAGTATGTGATATTGCGCCAACTTTGACTCTGTTATAAGATATTTGCCATTATTTTCCTGTCTTTTTAGCATTATTTCTACAAAATTACCGCCCCAAAAAGCGTTAACTGTAATTAAGGATGGACTATGTATTCAGGGCTACTTATCATTCTTTTGCCGTTAACATTAGGATATTTATTTCGGTTTAAAAATAAGAAAATGTTAGCACTTACTCATCGCTTATTGGGTGCTATGGTTTACATTATCTTATTTTTAATGGGTATCACGCTGGCGTTATTAGATAACATCGGTACTCATCTTACTTCAATTTCTATCTATACCGTGGTTTTCTTTTGTTGCATCTTTAGCGCTAACCTTATTGCCTTACTCTTATTGGATAAACTCTCGCCCTGGCAAATCACCAAGCTTGAAGCGAATAAGCCGCTGTCCCAATTAAAAATGATTTTGAGTTCGCTACCATTATGTGGCGCGCTAATAGTCGGTTTCTTGCTAGGATTGACAAAGTGGCCATTGTTATCTTATGCCAAATATGGTATTGAAATTACTCTTATCTGTTTATTATTATTAGTGGGTTGCCATCTTCGTAATAGTGGGATGTATCTGCGGCAAATTTTAATTAATTTCAGAGGGGTAACTATTGCGGTAGTGGTTGCTATCAGCTCGCTACTTGGCGGTATTTTAGCCGCATTTTTATTAGGGCTACCTAATAAAGTAGGATTAGCGATTGCCGCTGGTTACGGTTGGTATTCTCTAACTGGTATACTTCTTACCGACGCTTACGGGCCGATAATTGGCAGCACCGCCTTCTTTAACGATCTAATGCGTGAATTAGCTGCTATTATGCTTATCCCTATTATTATCAATCAATTTCGTTCTACCTCATTGGGGATTTGCGGCTCAACATCGATGGACTTTACGCTACCTATCTTGCAACGTAGCGGTGGAGTATCCATTGTGCCGGCTGCCATTGTCCACGGTTTTGTACTCAGTATTCTTACTCCATTGTTTATCGCCTGCTTCACGCGATAGAGAGCTAGATTTCCTGCCAAACATTCTAGCCCAAATAGGTAACCGAATATGGGTAAAAAACGGATTTTAGTATTAGGTGTTAACGGTTATATTGGCCAAAATCTGATCCCAGAGTTGATCAAACAAGGACATATAATTAAGGCTGCAACTCGTCGACTTGATTGGCTTAAAGCACAAAATTGGCCAAATACTCAGGGTTGCTATGTTGATCTACTGGTGCCAAAAACGCTAAACAATATTATGACGGATATTAATATCGTTTATTTTCTAGTGCACATTATAGCAACCAACAATAATCTTATTGAACAAGCATGCCAAGCTGTTTGTAATGTTAAAAATGAACTTGAGCGATCGCAGGTAAAACAAGTTATCTATTTAAGTGCAATATAACACATTCTTATCATTCACAGCATCTCATAGTACGCAGACTGACAGGAAAAATTTTGCGTAACAGTAAAATTCCTATTACCGAAATTCACGCACCAATCATCATTGGTGCAGGCTCTGCATCTTTTGAAATAATTCGAGATATGACTTATTAGTCCTTACTCCCCCACGCTGTGTAAGATCTAAATCCTGTCCTATCGCTTTAGAAAACATGCTTTACTATCTTACGCAATTTGATAGCTTATCCAATTAAACAGTATCGCATTCTCGATGCAGGTGGGCCTCAATATATTGATTATCTAAAGCTGTTTAAGCGCTTTATACAGATCAGCGGTAAATATCGATTAATTATCCCGCTACCTATCCCCCTTCAATTAATTTCAATCCATTTCATCAACCTAATAACTTCAGTTTCCCCGTTTATTACTAAAAGCTTAATTCAGAAGCCTGCAATACAATCTACCCGCTAACAATCGGCCATGTAAAACAGCTTATTCCACAAAAATTACTTAGCATTGATCAAGTGGTCAAACAAGCGTTTAATGATTCAACTAATGCCATTAATAAAGCGAATTGGGGACCAAATCCAGCGTTAAAAAAACAGTGGTATAACCAATATAGCTATTATCCGAAAGATGCCGGTTTTATGCTAACAACCACCGCTAGTAGCAGTGCATTTGGTAAATCGTGCAACAAATTGGCGGCAAAAGAGGCTATTTCTATGCAAATATCTTATGGCGATTACGCGCTAGTATTGATGATTTATGCTCAACAAAGTAACCTATGGTCGCCCTAACCGTGAAACGCCAAATTTAGGAGACATGATAGATAACTGGCAAGTGATTTGTATCAAACCTGAGCAGCAATTAACACTATTATTTGGTATTAAAGCACCGGGATTGGGGCGTTTAACCATTACTATTCAGGATGGATAATGGTAAACATCGTACATGAATATTAGAGCATGGTGGCACCCTGCCGGTTTTCCCAGACTGATGTATTGGCTGATCATGACCCCAATTCATCGTTTTATATTCAAAGGAATAGCCAAAAAATTAATAAATTTGCATTAAAATTGAATAAAAATAAAAATTAAACCAATAACATTATTTAAGATAAATCCCGCTAAAAAATAGCAATATTAGTCTATCTTAAAACAATATATTGCATAATTATTCTAATAATATTATTATTGCCTAATTCGTTTATTTATTCATATTTTTAGCATGGATATTCAATTAAATCAGATTAATTGCTTTTATGGTGATCATCAAGCCCTACACGATATCAATTTAAGATGCCAGACGGGCGAGACAATAGTACTGCTTGGTCCAAGTGGTGCTGGTAAAAGTTCATTATTACGTGT
Organism: Arsenophonus sp.; assembly: GCA_045399315.1. GTDB lineage: Bacteria > Pseudomonadota > Gammaproteobacteria > Enterobacterales > Enterobacteriaceae > Arsenophonus. The sequence continues at coordinate 105,111 of DAYVGO010000009.1, read as the reverse complement.
CTTCAACTTGCTAGAGATGCCTCGTTCAGGCCAACTTAATATTGCTGGACACCATTTTGATTTCAGCTATCAACCTAAAATGCATGAAATCCGTGCGTTAAGACAAAAAGTTGGTATGGTATTTCAACAATATCATTTATGGCCACATTTAACCGTGATGGAAAATCTGATTTCAGCCCCTTGCTTGGTTTTAGGTTTAACCAAAGCACTAGCCAAAGCAAAAGCTGACAATTTTTTAAGTCGCTTACAGTTAACTGAATTTGCCAATCACTTCCCATTGCATCTTTCTGGTGGCCAACAGCAAAGAGTGGCCATTGCACGAGCATTAATGATGGAGCCTGAAATACTGTTATTTGATGAACCAACAGCAGCACTCGATCCTGAAATCACAGCCCAAGTTGTTAACATTATACAAGAACTATCAAAAACGGGTATTACACAACTAATTGTGACTCATGAGATTGATTTTGCCCGTAAAACAGCCAGCAAAATCGTTTATATGGAAAAAGGGGCTATTGTGGAACAAGGAGATATTCAGCATTTCACTAAACCACAAACTCAAGTCTTTGCTAATTATCTATCCCATTCATCTAATTAAGAGTATCACCATGAAAAAATTACTGTTAGCGGTTATTTTATATTCACTGCCCTTATCGGTGCTAACCTCACCAACAGAGACAATACGCTTTGCAACTGAAGCAACTTATGTGCCATTTGAATCAATTGATGCCAATAATAAAATTGTCGGTTTTGATATTGATCTGGCTAATGCAATATGCAAAAAACTCAATGCAACCTGTACATTTACTCACCAAGCGTTTGATAGCTTAATTCCAAGCTTAAAAATGCGCCGGTTTGACGCTTTAATAGCAGGTATTGATATTACCCCTGAACGCCAAAAGCAAGTTGATTTTACTGATATTTATTACCACAACTCAGCAACATTTATAGTGCTAAAAAATAATATTAATAAAATATCATTATTAAAAGGTAAAAAAATTGGCGTACAGAATGGAACTACCCATCAAAAATATATCTTGCAACAACATAAAGAGATGCAGGTTGTCCCTTATGATAATTACCAGACTGCTCTCCTCGATTTACAAAATGGCCGTATAGATGCAGTGTTTGGGGATACCGCTGTAACAACCGAGTGGCTGAAAACAAAAGGTAACGAAAATCTTGTTGCCGTGGGTGAAAAAATAACAGATCTGAATTATTTTGGTATTGGTCTTGGCATTGTGGTACGTAAAGGTAACAAAGTATTGCTCGATAAATTAAATAAAGCTCTGGCACAAGTAAAACGAGATGGCACTTATGATGTTATCTACCAAAAATGGTTGCAAAAATAGTTGATTATAGTGATGAATAACCTATTTTTTCTAATAAATGCGGTAGGTTTGACGATCACTCTCGCCGCTACCGCTTTGATACTAGGGTTGATATTAGCACTATTATTTACCGCTTGGGAATCTGTTCGCTGGCGGCCTATCGCATTACTGGGTTGTTGCTGGGTAACTCTAATTCGCGGGTTACCTGAATTGTTAGTTGTCCTGTTCGTTTACTATGGCACATTACAATTTATAATGTTATTAAGTGATGGTATTCACATTAATTTTATTTTCTGGCAAATAACCTGGCAAATTGATCCCGAACAACTTTTTCCACAAAATAGTGAATTCGATTTTATCCCTTTTTTTTGCGGCGTTTTTGCACTCTCTTTACTCTATGCAGCCTATGCATCGCAAACGTTAAGAGGTGCCCTAAAAGCTATACCCTCTGGCCAATGGGAAGCAGGCCAAGCATTGGGTCTAAATCGGAGTGTAGTTTTTTTGCGGCTGATCTTGCCTCAAATGTGGCGTCATACTTTACCTGGCTTAGGAAATCAATGGCTAGTATTGTTAAAAGATACCGCCTTGGTTTCACTAATCAGCGTAAACAATTTAACGCTGCAAACCAAAACTATTGTCAATCGTACTCATGAACCTTTCACCTGGTACTCAATCATGGCATTGATCTACCTGGCTATCACGTTAATAAGTCAATTTATTTTATGGCAGCTTGAATTACGCACAACCCAGTTCGAACGGGATGTAGAAAAATGATCTATTTAATCATTTCATTGTTACCTGGTCTACCAACCAGTCTTTCGTTGACATTCTGTGCATTACTGATCGCATTTTTATTAGCACTTTTTTTTACTATTATTTTATCGTTAAAAACAGCGATTTTTTCATCCATTATTCAAGTCTACCTTACACTATTTACTGGTACCCCGTTGCTAGTTCAATTTTTTCTTATTTACTATGGACCCGGCCAATTTCCTGTATTAAAGCAATATCCTGCTTTTTGGGCATTGATTTCGACACCATGGTTCTGTGCCATGATAGCGTTAGCACTTAATAGTGCCGCCTATTCCACTTTATTATTTCATGGCGCAGTAAAAGCAATTCCTAAAGCTACTTGGCAATCTTGTCAGGCACTAGGTATGACAAATCAGCAAACCCTGCGAATTATTATACCTTATGCTCTTAAACGTGCGCTTTCATCCTATTCCAATGAAGTGATTCTTATCTTTAAAAGCACTTCACTAGCAAGTACCATAACGTTATTAGAAATTATGGGATATAGCCAACAAGTGTTTGGTCAAACTTATAATGTCGATGTTTTTATAGCTGCCGGCATTATTTACTTGGGCGTTAATGGCATCTTAACGTTATTGATGCGTTGGCTTGAACAATACCTGTTATCTTTTGAAAAAAATTAACTATATAAGTCATACACAGTTTCTGACAAGAAGTCTATAGTTTATTATGATTTTTTAACTAATAAAGCTAATACTTGGTAGTGTTCAGTATGCGCAACCTTAGCAGGTAGTTGGGCAATATCTAACCGGTTGCCAATATTCTCATCATGATAGATACACCGCCTAACCATGACATAAAGTTAACCAATAAGATGAGTGTTAATGTGAAAAAAACTACCAAGTCGAATGATAGAGGGGAATATTATCGACTTCCACTACAATGGTTTTTTTATTCTGTTAGGGTAATTTGTTTTTCGCTAGGCAAAATTACCATACTAGATAAGTTGCCTATTTAATAGAAACTATTGTCAATTATAGTTAGTTGAACCAGTAAATCCGTTGTTATGTAATCAATATAACTGTCCATCGACATGCATGGCATATGCCTTAATTCATCTGGCATCGGTTTTTATAACCTAATGTAGGACAAAGCGGGCAGGCAAAGTTTGCTCAGATAACTCTTCATCGTCAATATCTTCTTGACCATTATAAAGCAAATCATTGTTATAAACTTCATAAATGATTGCCGTCATCTGTTCTTCAGCCTGCTGAAGAAAAGCGGAGAATTGATTGCAAGACATTCCCGCAAGCAACGGAAAAGATTGACTTACTACTAGCTTAGGCAAATTTTCATCATTAATTTCCATAAATGCTTTTGCTGTTAATGAGCTAGCATTAATTTGGCTTAGGTTTGCCAATAATGTAACAATCGATGTCGGTTTAAGTTCAGCCAAGACTGAGAAAACCAATACGTTTTCAACGATATCAACTTTAGCATCGAAAATGCCATCAATATTTTGCATATGTGGCAAGTGCAACGCCTGGCAATTATCACATTCAAAATACGATGTTTTGAGTTGATCAAGCCACTCTCGCAATTTAGCTATGTCAGGGAAACAAATTGAATCCATTAATTAACCTTATTTAACATAAATCACAGCAATTTATGTTTACCTATAAAAATTTTTATCTGTTGTTTCAAACCGCAAACAGACTATATTTTATCATCTTAAGTAGTATTCAACGAGCAATTCTCACACAAAATTTATTTCATCTTTTGATTACGGCACTTCTTAGCTTTTATCTTGTGTTGGCTAAGTTCCGTTGTATTTTTATGTCGGTCAATGCCAAAAATACTGAGCTTAGGTAATGCTCGCCAAACAATATTAACAGCCGCCAGCATCATACAACCAATCGCTAACATAAGCATAGCAATCAAAACACCTTTTTTTATAAACAGGACTGTTAATTCAATATAGTTATTTATCACTAAATAGACCAATAACAACAATAATATACCAATAACTTCGAGTATTATCACAAATTTTGGCATATCAGTGAAAGAACACATAGCTGATGATTTCTTTTTGCTCATAATTAATCCCTATTGCTGCCTTAAAAAGACTATCCTGCTATATTAGGTAATAGTTAGTTTGCCGAATAACAATAAATAATAAATTGTGCTTTTTTTTTCATGTCTACTATAGGCATAATAATTAATATCGTAGACAATAGATAAAATTTAATTGAAAGAGATAAGATGTTTACTATCATTTTCGGCCGCTCTGGTTGCCCCTATTGTGTGCGCGCAAAAGAATTAGCAGAAAAATTAAAACATATACGTGATGATTTCGATTATAATTATGTTAATATTCAAACCGAGGGGATCACAAAAGCTGATTTGGCTAAAAAAGCAGGTAAACCAGTGGAGACAGTTCCTCAAATCTTTATTGATGAGCAACATATAGGTGGTTGCATAGACTTTGAAGCCTATGCCGAAAAACATTTATTTTCTTAATTAGCTGATTTTATTAAAATTATTATTTAGTTTAATTTATACGTTAAGTTTTAGGCACAAATCCCAAAAAGCATTTTTTGATAAAAAACGCTTTTTTTATCTTATTCAAGAACTTTATGAATAATAAGTAATCTTAATTAATGCCACTGCTTTTCTTTGAATGTCCCCAAATTATTGAGGAACCCGATAGTTTAAATAATGTCCTATTTAAACTACCGGTTTTTTATTTATTATGCGCTCTGATTGACCTTGCAGTGTTACAATAATCTGACGTCTACCTCAATTATTACGATGTTTACAGAGTTAAATTCCTTGCCAAGTTCCCATATTGAATTGACCATTAGTGACTGGTATAACCAAACTATTTCCTAGCAAGCTGCTTTTCAAATGTGCCGGCATATCATCACTTCCTTCATAAGTATGTTCATAATAAGATTCATTTTCTTTAACGATTTGATTAAAATAGCTTTCAAAATCGGCTCTGACACTGGGAGCAACACTTTCATTAATAGTTAAAGAAGCAGAAGTATGCTGAATAAAAAGATGTGCAATACCAACTTCTATTCGACTAAGTTTAGGCAATTGTCTCATAATTTCTGCAGTGATCAAATGAAATCCACGTCGATAAGCAGACAATTTAATTTGCTTCTGGTACCACATCGTATACTTCTTAGCAAAATAACCCATGACATTATTTTTATTCAATAAATGAATAAGTTTTGAGAAAATATTACCAAACCTACTTTATCCTATGTCAAAAAGATTTTACTCTAGGCAATCTAACATAAACGATCATAATACTTACTCAATGAGGGATCTACTTTGCTAAACGATATTAACTTAAGTTTGTTTAGTTTAATTAATGCCACCCCAATTACATCTAGTAGTACATTAACACTGGCAATTTTTGTGGCTAAACAATTAATTCTCATATTTCCATTTATTACCATTGTGTGTTGGCTTTGGGGATCACCGAAAGAACTTGTTTGCCAAAGAATATTTGTCTGTAAGACTGCTCTGGCGCTGATTATTGGTTTAGCTATTTCCAGTTTTATTGAAACCATTTTTCCTCAAGATCGTCCTTTCATGCTGGGAATAGGTCAACATTTTCTTGCTCATGCTCCGACACCATCATTTCCCAGTAATCACGGTACTATTGCTTTTACCTTTGCTTTTGGTTTTTTATTCTGGTTAAGAAATTGGATTGGGTTATTGTTATTTATACCTGCTTTTATGATTGCTTGGGCTCGCATTTTTCTAGGAATACATTGGCCGTTGGATATGGCAGGCGCATTTTTAACCGCTATTATGGCTTGCGGGATTAGTCAAACAATTTGGGAAGTTGGTGGCTACAAATTACTACCATATATAATTAAAGCTTATCAAATTTTATTTGCGTCTTTAATTAAGAAAGGATGGATATTAAAATAAATACATAAATGGCCTCTCGTCACTAATTCAAATATTAGCTAACTTTATAGAGGCTATTTTTATAGCTCAATATTTTTACTAACCTAAATTCATACATGATTATTTATGATAAGTCTTACGTAAATAAAATAATATTATTAAATTTTACTAAAATAAGATCAAGGTTAGGAAAGTTTAATATTTATACTATTATCATTTAAATTTACTCTAACAGTTTATACTGTTTATATCCTAATAGAAAATTATTTCTTGATGAAATCAAAATAATAAGTTAATAAAAATAATCTATTTTTTTTAGAAAAGTAAAAAAATTATATTATTATACTTAAATTAAAATTCGCTTATTATACAAGCAATAAGTCAATAAATAAGCGCAACCGATAAATATTATTAGTAAATTGTCTGTTTATTTATATACAATATAAAAATATTTTATCAAAAATCGCGCTTATTAGCTGAATGATTAATCATTTTGATTAAAACACTTTTTAACCATTATTAGCCCATTACCGCTAAATTTAACAAGAAACAAATAAAATGTTAAATATAATATAACAATAAACTAAAGATGATTATACTTTTGAGATGATGATCACGGAATTTTATACCATAAAATAATAATATTTACGCCTGAAAAACTAAAATATAATTTCGATACATAAAAAAATAAATAAAATTGATTCAGAATAATATGTTGCAATGACACTCAAAAATAATATGATATAATATTGCTATTAGCACCTAGTAGAATAATCAGTTACTTTATTTACATAAATCTTAACTATATCCTTTATTCATGTAGATAAAGGATTTTATATAAATACCTGCGATCATAATTATATTGACCAGTTTTCATACATTAAAAATCAACTATTTTTTATTTCTCGTTTTATATTTTGGAGATTATCATGGATACAACTCGAGTTGATTCCATCACTTCAACATTTGAATACCAGGACGTAAAAGTTTGGCGTAAAAGTGATACAGTTTGGATGTTAGGCTTATATGGCACCGCGATCGGTGCTGGAGTACTCTTTTTACCCATTAACGCAGGTATGAGTGGTCTATTGCCCGTCATTCTAATGACACTATTAGCTTTTCCAATGGCCTTTTTTTCTCATCGCGGGTTAACTCGCTTTATATTATCCGGCTCAAAGCCTAATGGCGATATTACCGAGGTTGTAGAAGAACATTTTGGTCGTTCTTTCGGTAATTTGATAACCTTGCTCTATTTTTTTGCTATTTATCCTATCTTATTAGTATATGGCGTATCTATTACCAATAATGTCGAGAATTTCATCGTTGAACTACTCAGATATAATGCCCCACCACGCTGGCTATTAGCACTTATTCTAGTCGGTGGTATTATGACGATTGTTAATTTAGGTGAGAAATATATAGTGAAAATAATGAGCATGCTAGTATTTCCGTTTATTACAGTACTGGTGCTATTTTCACTCTATATGATCCCTCACTGGCATGGTGCAGCATTCGAAACGCTCTCATTTTCTAATATTAATATGGATAGCACTGAAAACAACCAAAGTATGCTGATTACGATTTGGTTAACCATTCCGGTAATGGTCTTTGCATTTAACCATTCACCTATCATTTCTGCCTTTGTCGTCGCCAATCGTAAAGAATACGGTATATATGCTGATCAAAAATCTTCGCGAATTTTAGCTTCAGCACATATTTTAATGGTATTAACGGTAATGTTTTTTGTTTTTAGCTGTGTGTTTACCTTATCTCCAGCTGATTTAGCGAAAGCAAAAGTGGCCAATATTAGTGTCCTAGACTATTTATCTAGCTATTTCAATAAACCTTTTATTAAATATGCAGCTTCACTGATTGCCTTTGTGGCAATTATAAAATCGTTCCTGGGACATTATCTCGGTGCTCGCGAAGGTTTTAATGGTTTAGTTGAACGCGCTTATCGGGCAAAAGGTAAAACAATCAATATTCAAAAACTCAATAAAGCTACCGCAATTTTTATGTTAGTAACTACCTGGTTAATTGCTACGTTAAATCCAAGTATTCTTAGCATTATTGAAAGCTTAGGTGGGCCTGTTATAGCAATTTTATTATTCATGATGCCAATGTATGCCATTAGCAAAATACCCACTATGCGAAAATATTCCGGCCATATTAGTAATATTTTCGTTGTAATTATCGGTATAATTGCTATTTCAGCCGCAATATATAAATTATTTCTCTAACGTTTAATGATTTTGGGATGACTTTCATTACTTCAATCAATTATTTTTCCCAAACATCGTAAGGCCGAAATAGGAAGTTCTACTTTTCGGCTTACTTATTAGTAAAAATTAGCGCCTTTAACAAGGAGGCGAATAAAATATGAGTAGTGTTTTTGATATTTTTAAAATTGGCATTGGTCCATCCAGTTCTCATACTGTCGGGCCAATGAAAGCCGGGAAACAATTTGTTGATGACCTAATCCAAAAAGAGATGCTGACCTTAGTGAAGCGTATTAGTGTCGATCTTTATGGTTCATTATCTTTAACCGGTAAAGGGCATGCCACTGATATTGCTATTATTATGGGATTAGCCGGTAATCTACCTGATACTGTAGCTATCGATTCTATCTCTACTTTTGTTAAAAATGTTGAACAAACGCAGCGCTTATCTCTTGCCAACGGGCAACATGAGGTGGATTTTCCGGCACAAGGTGGGATGAACTTTCATACCACTAATCTGCCACTACATGAAAATGGTATGATAATCACTGCGTTTGCCGATAAACAACAACTATACAGCAAAACCTATTATTCTATTGGCGGTGGCTTTATCGTTGATGAAAAGCATTTTGGTCAAGCATGTGAATCACCAGTTAAACTCCCTTATCCATACAAATCAGCCGCTGATCTACAACGTCACTGTAAAGATACCGGTCTTTCATTCTCTGCTTTAGTTATGCAAAATGAGTTGGCACTGCATAGCAAAGAAGAAATCCAAACCTACTTCGATGCAGTCTGGAAAGTTATGCAGCAAGCTATCGAACGTGGTATTAATACTGAAGGCCTATTACCAGGCCCACTTCGCGTACCACGCCGAGCAGCAGCATTGAGAAGAATGTTAATAACCTCTGATAATATGACAACTGATCCAATGGCAGTGGTTGATTGGATCAATATGTTTGCCTTAGCAGTTAATGAAGAAAATGCCGCCGGTGGACGAGTCGTTACCGCACCAACCAATGGCGCTTGCGGTATCATCCCAGCTGTACTTTCCTATTATGATAAATTCATTCGCCCTATTAACAAAAACTCATATACACGCTTCTTCCTAGTTGCTGGAGTTATCGGCACACTTTATAAAATGAACGCTTCAATTTCTGGTGCTGAGGTCGGTTGTCAAGGCGAAGTGGGTGTTGCCTGTTCTATGGCTGCAGCAGCACTAACTGAATTAATGGGAGGTAGCCCTGCCCAAGTCTGTATAGCAGCAGAAATTGGCATGGAACACCATCTTGGTCTCACTTGTGATCCGGTTGGCGGTCAAGTTCAAGTTCCCTGTATTGAGCGTAACGCAATTGCTGCAGTTCAAGCTGTTAATGCTGCACGCATGGCGCTACGCCGAGTAAGTGATCCGCGTGTTTGTCTGGATAAAGTTATTGAAACCATGTATGAAACCGGTAAAGACATGAATGCCAAATATCGTGAAACCTCGCAAGGGGGGCTAGCCATTAAAATTACTTACTGTGATTAAACTATTTAAAAAACTATCACTGTAATTAAATAATAAGCCAGTCTTAACGACTGGCTTACCCTAATACTATAAATTATTTTATTAGCATTCCATTGGTATATAAATTGGCGTATTTTTATCTAATGGAGATGTTAAGTAATATCTATTATTACTTATTGAGTCTTTGGTTTTAAAACATGATATCATTTGCCCCAACCATTTCGCTTTCATATTGTCAATATTAAATACATTTCCACGAATAGATAACCTGCTATAACCATTAATATTAATTATATTTATTTGATTATAATTTATAGTAATTGGCTTAGGATAAACAATGGATAATACTATTTCAGCTGGTTGCACTTCGATTGTTGCGACTTCGGATGTCTGATTGCCAGATAGTGACACCTCTAATGACGGTACTTCCGATTTAGCTAACTTTGATGTGGTTACTATTGAGGATGGCTCTGCCACTGCTGATACTGCACATAAAGCCACATCTGAGATATTAGTATTATTGCCCACTGTTACATCACCAATGGTTGCATTAACATCGTTCTCTGTTGTTGTACTAATGGTATTTTCTTGACTAGCAGTAACATCGCTTTTTATCGCCTTATTATTAGCTGTTACTGTTGGCTTAATGTCGTTCTTTTCACCGGCAGTCACATCCGCTATTGTGGAATAACGTAGTTCTCCGCTGTGGTAGTAATGGTATTCTTTTTACCAGCTGAGGCATCACTTATTGTCAAGCTTCCACTGTGGTTGTTACCGTTTGGTTTATATCGTTGTTGGCACCAGCTAGTCACATCATCTATCCTGGCATGACCGTAGTTGTTTGCGGTTGTAATAATAGTATTCTTTCGACCGGCAGTGATATTATCTATCTTCACTTGACCACTATTGATTGCTATTGCATTAATATTGTTAACCCTTGAATTGATGCTTAAGGTATTGTCGATACAATTAATCGTGGTAGAGAAGCTTGGTTTTATTTTGTCTTTTACTTCATGCTTGATCTTTACTTTTAATCCCTGGTTTATGGCTTTATATTTCTATATATCTAGCATACAAACTCCATCATAAGATTTTATTTAATTAAAAATAGATAATGTGGCATAACTTACGGTTAATCCGAAATAATTAGTCGACAAAATTAGAATAAGTTAATTAATATATAATTATTTATTACTTAATTATGTCCAAAAACAATTATGGGTTAATTAATTCAATGTCACAATGAAGTTTGTCTGTAAATAAAAAAGTAAGTTCATAATAAATAAAGAATATTATATTTAAATAGTTTTAAAATATTAATTAAATATAATGCTAATTTAATTAAATAACATTTCATTTGTTTTTATTAAAATTGATTATAAAAAAAGACCCGCGGGTCTCTTTTTGCTATCCTAATAATTTGACTAACCAAATAACACATTCCACCAGCTGGAAATAGTGACAACAATATAATCCCATAATCGACTCAAAAATCCTCCCTGCTCTATCGCTTCTTTCACTACCAGAGGACGGTTATCAATCAATTGATCTTTTAAAAAGAAATTAATTGTCCCTACCACCTGGTTTTTACTTAACGGTGCTTTAATATAAGCTGAGTTTAAGCTATAAGTCACTTTCAGATCTTGTTCTTTCCCTTTTGGGATTGTTATCACAGCATCTTTCTCAGTTCCCAACGACACAGTTGACCGGTTGCCATACCATACCTTCTCAGTGACAAATGACTTATTAGCCGTTATTGGAACAATCGTTTCAAAAAAACGAAATCCCCAATTCAGCAATTTTTCACTTTCGGTAAAACGAATACGATCACTCGCTGCTCCCAACACAACCGCAATCAAACGCATAGGACCATTAGTTGCGGATGTGATCAGGTTATAACCGGCACTACTAGTATGGCCAGTCTTAACCCCATCTACCTGCAAACTTTTACTCCATAATAAACGATTACGATTTAGTTGCTTAATTTTATTGTAAGTGAACACTTTTTCTTTATGTAATGCATACTCATCGGGTACATCTTTAATTAACGCCTGAGTTAATATTGCCATATCATAGGCAGTACTATATTGCCCTTTAGAATCCAAGCCGTGTACAGTTTTAAAATGGGTATTTTTTAACCCTAATGAAGTAGCATACTGGTTCATTAGATCGACAAAAACCGTTTGACTCCCAGCGACATAATCCGCCATTGCAATACAAGCATCATTACCAGATTGAATGACAATACCACGATTTAAATCTAATACCGAAACCCTATCGCCTGGCTTTAAAAACATTAATGAAGAACCCCGTAAAACAGGGTTACCCGTTGCCCAAGCATCTTCTCCCACGGTGACAATATTGTTGACTGTAATTTTGCCAGCTTTGATCGCTTGCCCCACCACATAACTGGTCATAATTTTGGTTAAGCTAGCAGGATCTAAATGTTCATCTGGATTATTTGCCGTTAATACTTTGCCACTATGATAATCCATCAGTACAAAAGCTTTTACATCTAGTTGGGGTGTAACCGGCGATCCATCAGCATAAGCATTTATAGGGGAAATAAAAATAAATAATAGACTTAAACCCGTCGTCAAACGGGTAATTTTTTTCATTAAGCTCTTTGCCATTATCGATCTCCCATGCTTTCAGATTAAAATATATCAAGTATGATACTATAAAGAGCTTATAATAGTTAAAGTTATCTAAAAAGCGTTAATAATATTACTATATTTGATCTGTTACACAAATTAGGGTAGAAAAATAAGTTGTTAACTATTCCAATTAATAAAATTCAGCGAATATAAAAATTGACTATAAACAGAAAAATTCACAATATTAGGCAATATTCCTCTACCAAATACAGCAGGATAAACCAATACAAGCCTTTGTATTAGCCAATTTCCAATCACTAAATGATATTTTTGCTAGCCGTCTGTACGCAAAATATTTCATGCTGATAATTATCTAATTATAAACTCATAGGCATATTACCAGGATCAGGGTAATTATATTCAAATCCAAGCTCCTTACAGATACGGCTACCGTCAATGATTTTTCCTGTAGCTGGATCAGACTCAGAAAGAAATTCCGGCGGTTGTAAGGCTATCTGTTGCGCGGCTGCTTTATAATAAGATGATTTGATTGGATGTTCAGGCGCGCATAAGTTATAAATACTGCCACCTTCTGGACGTAATATTAATAGCTTTATCGCAGTAATAATATCATCCTGGTGAATAAGATTAACTGGCTCATTTCCTCCTGTTGATGCTGTTTGACCCGCTAAAAATCGTCCTGCATGACGAGCCTCACCTACTAAACCTGCTAATCTAAGAATATCTACTGATATATTTGGCAATTGATGTAACCAATTCTCTACCTCTACCAGAGTTTTACCTACCTCGGTATTAGGATATAACTCTGCATCTTCAGTCAAAGTTCCACTTTGCGCACCATACACTGATGTTGAACTGGTAAAAATAATTCGCGGAATAGAATAGGACAGCGCGGTATCAACTAAAAGTTGTACTGCTTTCAAATAACCGATACCACCTTCTGCTGTTTTATTAGCAGGTAACATGATAACCAGTACCTCAGTAGCATCCATTAACTGTACCAGATCTTCAGCTTCACATTCAATATCTGGCGTAAGTAGTAACTGGTAACAATCAATACCTGACATACGTGCGGCATTTACACCATCTGGCGTGGTTTTACTACCAACTACTTGCATTCCTGACCACATTAACTCAAGAGCCAAAGGTAATCCTAACCAGCCTAACCCAATGATAGCAACCTTCTTCATAAATCTCACCACCTCCGATTAACTCAGTTGTTACATTATACTTACCCTACTTATTAATATAATTCAAAGATTACAATTTTCTAACAATAATTAGTTATAACATAAATATTATATTGCGATTGGTAAATCGTGATCAAATCTGCCAAATTAGCTTGAACAGGATTGGTGATGCCCAAAGCACTTTTTAATGTAGCTTCTGCTAATTTAGCCAAATCAGTATCCTGAACATTCAATCTTCTTAGCCCTGAAGACAGTCCAAGATCACAATTTAGCCGCCATATTTCAGCAATACAAGCTTCCGCACCCCCACTAATCTGTCATATGAGCAACTCGTATTCCCATCGCGCCAGCAATATTTTTTAGCTTTTTTGCTACCACTTTCAGATTAAAAGCTTGCACTGGAGGCAACAAAACGGCATTACAAATTGTTAATGGTTGGTGATAAAAATGACTCACCTGCCAAGCTAAGGTCTGTACATATCCTTGTGACACATTATTAAGAGCCATGTCTGCCAGAAACTGGGCATAAGCAATATTTTCATGGGCCTATAAGTCTAATGAATAATTAACCGCTCGCCGTAAGGCATTACTCAATATTTTTATAGTACTTAATGCACAGACATCAGTAACTGGATTAGCTGCTGTTGAAACGTAAGCTTCAATAGCATAGGTTAAAGAGTTCATGCCTAATTCTGCAATAAATTCACTGGATAAACCTAGCGTTAATTCCGGCTCGGTCACTGACAGTAATGGTGTAATGCGTGATCCGGCAATCGCCAAATTTATCAATTCATTCTTAGTTTGATCAATCAATGGATTGAAATTATTTATATTTGAAGCAGAAGTAGTATTGATGGTGATTAAAAGCCACGGTTTTTTAACATTATCATTAATAGAAATAGCTTGATGAGATTGTAAATAAATCATTGCCTTAGCATAATCATAGGCAGCACCCTCACCAATTGAGACAATACAATCAATTTGTTCCTGTTCATAACAATAAATCGACTGTTTGACTATTTCTAACGATGACACCAATTTGGCATCGCTAAAAAGATGACTTTTAATTTTATTATGTAAAAAACTCTTGCTACTTTTTCAACCAGACCACTCATCCTTAAAAAATAATCAGTTACAATAAGCACTTGCTGATAACCATAATCCTTCATTAAATTTACTACATCGACTAGACATCCCCCGACCAATTTATTAATAGTAGGAATACAAAAAGTTGATGGCGGCATAATAATTATCCTTTGGCTAAATATAATAAAATAAAAACTAACTTATCGTGATATCAAATGACAACCAAGCTATTTTTTCATAGTTAAAAATAAAAATCGCTTTATCAACCAATAAGTCAATTAATAGTTTTATGGTTTATTTATACTTTTACGCTAAAAAGGGATTATTTTATTCAATATGTTAGTGTGATGAAAATATTAAGTATCATGTTAAGCTTGTGGAGAGCAAATATTATTAATAACGGAGGAGACAAAAACCTAGGTAATGGTAACATTTGTCATGTTTAATTAAATATGCACTTTGTATTAAAAGTGGTAATAAAACGCCTGAAAAAAGCATGACACTATTTTTCAGACAATGCCAAAATTGCTGGCTAGCTATCAAGAAGATAGACAAATTAATGTTCTTTGTTTGAGTGACGAAACTGGGTTTTCGACAATAAATTAAAAAGCTTACCAATAGCATAAATTAATAACACAATTCCACCCATCACAATCGGCACCATACACAGAGCAAAAAGCATACTTTTTAAAATATCCAGCATTGATAGCCTCGGCAAAATAATGATCTATTTTATTACTTAAGATATAAACCTAGCTAAATAGTAACCTTATAAATTAGATTATTCCATTTATTTTGTATTTTGAAGGCCAGTATTAGTTTTTTTCATTTTTTTTACACGAATAGCACGATTAGTTACAGATATAACTAAATTCTTAAAATATTAATCTCTATCAACCAATATCTATTGCTAACAATGGAAAACTCTTCATTCCATTCCCACTATTTGATATAATAAAGCGTAATAAAGCAAGTGAATTAATTAACATTGTTTTGGCTAATAAGGCTATTTTTAATGGATATTTTCTTAACCTTAAAACTACATGATCGACTATTTGCTGATGCACTGCGGATCATATTACTCAAATATATAAAATCTACCGGCTCGATCAAGCAAGATGCACAATTGGCATGTATGAGTTACAAAAGCGCCTAGCATGCAATAAACGAAATGAACCAATTCGCTGATAAAACTTTGGTTACCAGCACAACCGGTGGTAAGGAGGAGAGGCAGGGAGAACAATTTTTAACGCCATATGGTGAACGCTTATTGCAACTTTATGGATTATAAAACAGAACCAGCAAAAAGCCTATCAGGTATTAAATGATGAAAATTTACCGCTCGATAGTTTACTAGCCGTTATTGCATGCTTTTAATTTGCAACCCAGCGCCCGTAATCAATTCCTTAGCACTTTGATCCATTATGATAGCTACTTAATTCAACAAAATATCAAAATTTAATTAACTAATAGTAAAACTATTATTTATACATCATTAACTAAACAAAGTATTAATCGATTACGATTAACGCTTGGCAAAAAAGTTTTACTCTTAATCAAAACCCCGTGATGAAATTGCTGCCCTAACGAGCTGCGATACCACCTGCTGATAATATAGTGGTAGGAACGGTAGTGTATATTGAAAAAGATGACAAAGATAGTGAAATAAATGTGAAACTGGAAGATGGATTATTACCTTGCTCTATCATGCTAAATCAAGAAGTAGAGGAAACAAGAGATAAAAATCGGCCGTAAAGTGACTGTAATTTTTGCTGTTAGCCAAGTTATTGTGGCAACACTACAATAATACCGATTTTGACATTCCGTTATATTTTATAAAATTTACTTCTAAAATATAAAAATATCTATATTAATATCATACAGATAAAAGCTAATTAACTACTTTTGATACGAATCTACTAATTTCTGTATTTTCTTTTTTGTACTAACAAAATTATTATATTTTACCCTTGCACATAATAAATCAAGCTTGGTATTAAGCGCCATAGCTAACAGATTTTTTGAATCACTATCCATAATATTTTTATTAACATTCCAATATTTAATATCATCCATAATCATAACGTAATCTTTAATATATTTTTGATATTTAACCGGTTCTATTTTTTTAAGCAGATTTAAGTGATCAATACATTCATTATTCGTTGAGGAAATAATAATACCGTTAAATAATATTCCTGATTTCTCAACCGGAGATTCAACTGCTGCTGTTTTACTATCAATATTGCTATTTTTGCTAGCATGACCAACACATCCCGTCAACAACATAATAGCTAATAATACACTAAACAGATTTTTTTTATTGTACGTCATGTCATTGAATCCTAAAAATATTATTTTCTTTGATCTACGGGAAATTAGAGATGATAAATTAACTAATAAAAAAAGTAAACAACTTTTTCATCAAACAATTAATAAAGCGATCTATCTCTCACATTAATAACCTTAATCGATCAATATGGGGTGCCATCCCTGGTATAGTAACTTCGTCCTCATGATTGTCATTTCAATTGAAATAAACTTAATTTTTTGTAATAACAATTAAATAATAGTTATCAGCGAGCTATTATTTCCTTATGCTGCTATTTACTCACATCGCTATCAAAACTAAATCTCCATATTCAGCTTTAAAGACCGTTTACATCTTTTAAGTTTTATTTCAATAAAACTCACCAGACATCCCTATCTAATACTAATGAAAATAGCCCTCTACTAGTGTCCCAAACATAACCACCATCCATCGATAAAAACATTTGTCACGATGGCTAACTAACTTTTTTATTTTATTAATCTTAAATCTGATTCAACATTGACCTCTTCTGGATGTCACTTTTGAAGTCGTGGGATTATATAACCAATCCGCACCAGGCTGCCGATAATCTAATTTAAATAACCTATCTACTGGTATATCAGCGTTACCGTCACTATTAAGTGATATAGTTACTTCTTTCAGATTATTAGCACTATTGTTCGGTTTTAGCTCCTGACCAACAATGTTAAATGTATAATTTATCTCGTTAAATCCGTGGTAAATTTCTCCGCAGCGCAGAGTTCGTTTCTTTATAAATACCTAGCGTAACACGTTTACCGGTAAGATTGAAATTGTTATCGGCATGGCAAGCTATGTTTAAATTGCCAATATTCGATACTTTTTGCGTTTCTAATATTAAATCATTATTAATATCAATATCAAAGTTACGCCAGGAATAGCGAGAAGCACATGTAATCTTAGTAATTTTATTTAGTTCAGATAGAAGCAATAATAGTGTCAGGCTCTGCAACTAGCATAGATTTTTCTGTGCTCGGATTACTGCTATCTGCTGTTAAGGTCACTATAACCGTCTTGCCAACCAGTGGCTTATCATTAACATCAACACTAATCGTGGCTTGGCCGGCTTTAGTACCAACTAAAGGTGCTTCATAAATTCCATTACCTTTATCGGTCATCGTTCCAATTTGGCTACCCTTTAGGCTAGTGCTAAACGTTACACCTTGATTCACAATTGAGTTACCGTTAACATCCTTCAATTCCAACGTTATTGTTGAAGATTTTCTACCATCAGCAACAATACTATTGGGGTGGGCCATTAATTTAGATTTATCCACACTCGGTTTAGTAACTTTTGCTACTTGACTTACATTCAATTTATTACCGTTGACTTTAAGATCAATAGTAGTTTCTCCTGTCATTGTCCCTGTCAGTTTTGTGCTATAAACACCATTACTTTCCTTAGTGCTACTAATGCGACTATTCGCTAAGCTAATGGTGAAGGTAACTTTATTATTGGTAATAGAATTACCCTGTTGATCCTTCCGTTCAAGTTGCAAGGTAGCTACGGCTTTACCATTGGCAACAATTGTTGCTGGTTGAGCCGTTAATAACGATTTTTCGGCACTTGGATGCCCGGTGACAAAGGTAATAGTCTGCATTTTTTCGCTACCATTAATTTCAGCGGTTACTTCGTTGTTACCCGCTTTGGTACTGCTAATACGGATAATTAGTTCTCTGTGTTGGTTAATATTAGCTGTTTCACCATTCTCAAT
The DNA here is from genome assembly GCA_045399315.1 of Arsenophonus sp. GTDB lineage: Bacteria > Pseudomonadota > Gammaproteobacteria > Enterobacterales > Enterobacteriaceae > Arsenophonus. The sequence continues at coordinate 86,412 of DAYVGO010000009.1, read as the reverse complement.
GACTGCACCACCGGTTACGGTCAGATTAACCGGAATATTCTCAACCGCATTACCATGTTTATCAGTTACCGACACATAAAGCATATTCTTCTCTTTACCATCGGATAATGCTTTATCTTTGGTAACATTTAGCTTTGCAATGTGAATTGAATTTCGATCAGCACTAAATTTGATCGGGCTATTTTTATAATTACCATTTTCCATCGTCGTGGTGATCTTGCCTTCTCCCGCTACTTTACTGGTTACATAAATTACCGCTTTTCCTTGGTTATCGGTCGTTACTGTAATCTTCTCCCCATTAGTAGCACTGTGGGTACCGTTAAACAATATTGCCCCCAATTGACTATTTTCTTGCTTTAAGCCATCAATATGGAAAGTGATAACTTGTTTAGCTAATGGTTGCCCATGTTCATTGTTGATCACTGTCATGGTAGTAAAACGATCCTGATCATTAGCAGGCAAAACTGCATTAGGCTCGATAATTAAATCATTAACCACATTTTTGGAAGGTTTCACTCGTATTATAGTGGTGGCTCGGTTCGATTCATTGTCATTATTATCTATCCCCACAGCAATGATTTGATATTCTTGCGTGACAATACCTTGTATCTTATAAACATAAGCTGGCAAGGTAATTTCTAACTGAGTTGGTGAAATAACACGATAAGCGCCACCATTAGTAATAAAATTAGCTGGTACTATCCAGTTGATTTTTTTCAAACCATATTTGGTTTTATTAATCGTAGCAGGAATAATCATCGTTTCTTTCGCTTCCGCCATCATTTCAGTGGGCAACGAAATATTAATCAATTCTTGTTTGCGATATTACATAACAATATCATAATTGTGATCGACAAAATCATACTTATTGCCAACCAAACTACACATAACACCAACTTTATCAGGGTCTAATTACTCTGACAATGAAACGCCAAAACGATAAATAACATCTAAGCCAACCATAGTGTCATTACGATCACCAGCAGCATGCTCTCTCTTTACAGTTATTAGAGGTATTGGTGTGTAATTTACCCCTAATGTTAATGCATAAGTATCGTCTTTTAACTTATCCGGATCGACACCGGTACCCAGATGAACACCTTTGCCAAAATATTTCTCATATTTGATACTATCACCCAATTTAAGTAGATCGGTAAATAGGCTTCCGCGCCGAATATTAAAACCTGATGCCGAGCACTCATCATAATCGTTGATTACTGCTATTTTGGATTGATGCCAATCTGTTAATCCAAAATAATCATTCGCCGCCAATTTTAAATAATCTGTCCACGCTTCACCACCAAGATCTAATCGGACATTACTACCTGTGTAATCATAATCATAGAAAGTATTAATACCATACATCCAATCTCCTCAATATTGACGATACCCTAAACCTAAATTTAAAGTATCTCTGTCTTTATATTTGTCCTCAATCCTAATTGGGTAAAAAGTAGACTATTTATGCTATCAAATAGGTAATAGAAAATCACCAGAAAATTTTTTATCAGTTCCTACGGAAACACGTGCGATACCATATTGACTTAACCAATCGTTAAGCCTTTGATTAACTAAACCTTCGCCAATGCTTTTGACATAACCTATCGAAGCATCAACCACATTTTTATTTGCTAAAATATTGCCTACCTGGCTGGCTATTGAAGCCAAAGTTTGATCAGTTTTTTCTTCAGTCGGTATTTCAGTACCGCCTAAATTGGGTAAAATAGTATTAAGTGTATCGGCACTATGGCCGTTAGCTTCCAGACTAGGTAGCATTTCTAAAGGATAATGTCCTGAACTTAAACGTTCAGAAGGAAATAAAGAGGTTCCACCATGAGATGTTGCTGCAGCGATATCTTTAGTAATGATATTATTACTATCTTTTGAGTCAGTCATTAAGGACTTGGATACCTGAAATAGTATCAACCACCTCTGTATTTTCAACTGCTTTAGCAATTGAGGTAGTAAAAAAGAAGAAAGGAAAAAGGAGAAAATAATTGTATTAAAAGCACCCACCAGGCTATTATTTTTCTTCCCCTAGATGAAAACTGTGTCATAATTTAACTTACTCTAACAAGTACATTCACAGTAAGAAACCACCTTCAATTAATTAAAGGTGGTAATATAGGAATAATATTTAAATACTTGATAATACTTTAACTTTTTCTTTTACACTTTGGAAGCCAGAAAATTGAACTTTCGAACATAAAGTGTCTAATTTAGTGCTCAACGTCATAGACAATAATTCTTTTGAATCTTTATCCATAATATTTTTATTAACATTTAAGAACGTATAATCTCTGCTAATTTTATTATAATCATGAGAATATTGTTGGTATTTACTACCATCTGCCTCTTTTAAGAAATTAAAACGATCAACACATTCATTATTTGATGAGGCAATAGTAATTCCATCAAATAACATACCTTTTTTTTCTATATAATTTCGAGCCGGAATACTACTTTGCTTTTTGACAATAGCAACGCTATTTTTATTAGTTTGACTCGCTGTTTTATCATTCACTCTATTATTCATCTTTTTTGACACAGGTATAGAACAAGCATTCAATAAAAACATAGCAGCAAATACTAAAGCACACTTTTGGAAATTAACATTCATAACAAAGCCTTTATTCAATTACGTAGCTAATTAACAAGCTCCATTAAGGAGCCATCTCGAGTGATCCAAACTAATAATTCAGCACTACACAGCACCATAAAAATGATGGAAAAAAGTAGTACAAGTTTTTTAATAAACAAAGATTATCGTTTCAACATATAAAAGTGAATCCTTAAAAATTTATTAATAATAAAGTTAAGTTAAGATGCTCACTTTTAATAAAATATCAAATAACTATTAGTCATAGATAAACTATATTTATTAATAATATGGTAGTGATTAAATTATATTCAAATATAATTTGTTCAAAAAAACTATCAACAACACGCATTTTCATCAAATAGATGATTAGACTAAAGTGTGAACTAAAACAAAAAAACAAGAATAAATTCTATAAGTTAATCTCGTAGAGAGTGAAATGATATATATAAATATCAAAACGGCAAATCGTTTTAATCGATCGTAAATAAAATATTAATAGATAATAGCTATCAATTATTAACTTACGACGTTTGTCCCAATGGATTAAATTAATAAAAATCAATAATATATAAAAAATGAAAACATTTAGATACATATTTAATTATAGTTTAACTATACACAGATTACAAAATTGCATATTATTTGGTTTAAAACAAGGCTAGGAAATCAAATTAAATAATATCTTCTAACATAATATTGCATAATAAATTATTATAAACACAAACAAATTAACTGTAGATATTATCAATAACTGCCAGGTAGTGAACATAATAATTTACAATCTATAATTAATCTTTAAACGAATATTTTAGCTATTTGATTTGGAAACATTCTTAATATATGGAAATATAACATACTAATTGGTATTTTTTATTATACTAATTGTCTTATTCTATTTTGTGCCTGAAACTAACGGAAAAGTTTCTCCTATAAAAGGAAAATTGGAGCCATAAGGCTCCATTTTTTTCATCTATTGTTACAAATATAAATATACTCACATAATTTAAAAAATACTTATACATCAACTCCAAAGTCTATTATTAATAATTTATTTATCTTTAATATATAAACGCATAAATTAAATCTCTAATCTCTAGCAACTAAGTTTTTATTAATACATTACATTAATAATTAACATATATTTTACTTGTTTTCCCGTAAAATTATCACATTTATAACTTAATATTTTATTCTTAAACACAAAAATAAATTCCTTAAGTTAGCTAACTTAATATCAAGACTATTCTATTATTACCACAACCTATAACTTCAATCCAGTCATTACCGATTTGATTTTCTAATACTATTTTAATGTGACTAGACTAAAATAATACTCGCTTATATAAACAATAAAATATGCTAATTTTGCTGCATTAGCCATTTAGTTTAATGATACACTATTTAAATTAGAACAGATCCTACTCAACAATTCAAAAGCTACCAGCAGTTATAGTTGGTATTCAGTTTAACGAATAATATAATAATTCAGATCGATTTTAATGAATGTATCAATAGGAGTTTAAACTATGACAGTAACTAAGCTGGTTCTAGTAAGACATGGTGAGAGCGAATGGAATAAAGAAAACCGATTCACTGGTTGGACGGATGTGGAACTATCCCATAAAGGCCGCCAAGAAGCAAAAGAAGCTGGTCAGCTATTAAAAAAAGATGGTTTTATTTTTGACTATGCTTATACATCGGTTTTAAAACGTGCCATTCATACGTTATGGAATATTTTAGATCAAATAGATCAGCAGTGGCTTCCGGTTGAAAAAAATTGGCGGCTCAATGAACGTCATTATGGTGCACTACAAGGTTTAGATAAAGCAGAAACTGCCACAAAATATGGAGACGAGCAAGTTAAACTATGGCGTCGTAGCTTTGAAATTACACCACCAGAATTAACCAAAGATGATCTACGTTATCCCGGCAATGACCCTCGTTATGCAAATTTGGCACCTTCAGAGCTGCCTGTTACTGAAAGTCTCGCTACTACAATTAAACGTGTTGTCCCCTACTGGGAAAATGTGATTAAACCTAAAATTGCCAAAGGTGAAAAGGTAATTATTGCTGCTCACGGTAATTCATTACGAGCATTAGTGAAACATCTGGATAATATGAGTGAAGAGGAGATCCTTGAACTTAATATTCCAACCGCCATGCCACTGGTTTATGAATTTGACGAAAATATGCATCCTATCAAACACTACTATCTTGGTGATCAAACTGAAATAGCCGCAAAAGCCACCGCGATCGCGAATCAAGGTAAGGCAAAATAATTTAAAATAAAATTTATAACTTAAGGCCACACTGTGGCCTTATTCATCGTTAATTAGACTGTCTTTTTACGGCGCATGTGAATAGCTGCAGCTAGCCGATGTAATAATTTCTCATTATCTTACCAACCCAGACAAACATCTGTCACACTCTGACCATACGTTAATGGCTTGCCTTCACTTATATCTTGTTGGCCTTCCAAAAGATGACTTTCAAACATAACCATAATACCAACAATTACTTTTTCACCCTGTTGTATTTGATTAGCGACATTTTCTGCTATTTCCAGTTGCTTTTTATATTGTTTACCGTAATTCGCATGACTAAAATCAATCATAATTTGGGCTGATAATCCTGATTTTTGTAAACTCTCTTTAACTGCTTGTATATCAGATTCACTATAGTTAAGTTTTTTGCCACCACGTAAAATAATATGGCAATCGTCATTACCAGTAGTGTTTACAATTGCTGAATGCCTCCATTTGGTGACAGATAAAAAATAGTGAGGAGTTTTAGCGGCATTGACTACATCAATATTGACTTTCATCGTTCCATCGGTACCATTTTAAAACCAACCGGGCAAGAAAGACGGATGCTAATTCACAATAAACTTGAGATTCAGTAGTACGAGCACCAATCATTCCCTCGCTGGTGAGATCTGTAATATATTGGGGCATGATCATATCAAGAAATTCACCAGCAGTTGGTAATGCTAACTAATTGATAATAAACAATAAATTATGTACAATACGCAATCCTTCATTAATATCAAAACTGTTATCCATATAAGGATCATTAATCAAACCTTTCCAACCAATAGTAGTGTGTGGTTTTTCAAAATAAACACACATAACAATTTCTAGATCATCTTTCAGTACTTTCTGAACCTTTATGCATATTCAATGGCTGCTTTCGGATCATGAATCAAACATGGACAATAACGACCAACAGCCGATCATCTTTGCCGGCAAGAATTTGATGTATTAATTCACGAGAAGTTTGAACTGTTAAAGCAGATTTATCTGTTGCTAGATATTTTTCCAATAATGCAACCAGAGGTAATAATTCTGTTATCCATTTAATTCTGATGTCATCATTTTTATAAGTCATCTTTTTTACTCAACGTATCGTCTTTTAGCCAATATATTCTCTAAAAATAAAAGATGAACTCAATTTAACCTCTAGTGATAAAAGTGTAAATATATGCTCACATTTATATTATAAATATTCAATGACAAGATATAATGTGACATAAATTTTTAATAATAAACAAATTTTTAAAATATTATCCTGTTATACTCATTTAAAGTAGCTATTAATGCGCTAAAAATATAGCACCATTCTGTTTAGCTGACAGGCTCCAAAGGCGAAAACCATTGATTGAAATACCAAGTAAAATCAAATATTCCAACGCGATAGCTAAAACACCTTGCAAGTAAAAAATAACAACACTAATAATATTGATAATGATCCATAGTAACCAGTTTTCGACATACTTACGCGTCATTAGGACCATAGCAATAATTGATAACACCATCATCGTTGAATCCCAAAAAGGAAATGCATCCGGCTCTATTTGTACTGGTTCAACATAAAAACCTAATAAATGGGCTATATCCCAGGTAACGTGGGCAAGAAAAATAAACACCTTATCAATGTTAAAACTTAATAATAGTGTCAGAATAATAGCAATACATAAAGTTACTACCACTTTAGACAAACTCATCCAGCGGATCTTAAGACTTGCTTCATGATAGGCATCTACTCGACTCCAGGCATACCAACCATAGGTATTTGCGGCGAAAAAGAAAATTTGTAATAACAAGCTAGCATATAATTGAATTTGAAAAAAAATAACAGCAAATAATGTAACGTTAATCAAGCCAAAGAAATAATTGATAGTTTTTTCCTGGCTGGCGAGCCAAATACATAAGAATCCAGCTATCGTTGCCACAGCTTCAATATAAGACAAATTATAACCATTATTGCCAAGTGCAATATGTACCATAGTATTGCTAGTATTAAAAAACTCCATTCCTGTCATCCTGTTAACCCTTATAATTCAGCTACTTGATCTGAGCCGCAAACGACAACATCCGTTCCAAAGGTTTAAATGCACTTTCTCTCAATTCATCATTAATATATATTTCATGTAATTTACCTTGTTTCTTTAGTCCTTGCTCGATTGCTTTTAAACTATTCATTGACATCCAAGGGCAATGTGCGCAAGTACGGCAATACGCACTTTCACCCGCTGTTGGCGCAATATAAAATGATTTATCAGGACACGCTTGCTGCATTTTATAAAAAATCCCTTTATCTGTTGCTACAATTATTTGCTGATTAGGTAAGTTTTGAGCAGCATGAATCAATTGACTAGTTGAGCCAACTGCGTCCGCAAAATCAACAATGGCTGCTGGAGATTCTGGATGAGCTAAAATTGCCATATTAGGATACAACCTTTTCATTTTTTTCAATGCTTGAATTTTGAATTCATCATGTACGATACAAGTGCCTTGCCAACAAAGAATATCTGCCCCAGTTTTTCGTTGAACATAATTACCCAAATGGCGATCCGGCGCCCATATAATTTTCTGTCCTTGACTATCTAAATAGTCAATTAATTCAACTGCGATACTGGAAGTCACAACCCAGTCAGCTTTGGCTTTAACCGCCGCTGAAGTATTGGCATAAACCACTACTGTTCTATCTGGATGTTGATCACAAAATTCAGCAAACTGCTTTGCCGGACAACCTAAGTCTAGTGAGCATTCGGCTTTCAATGTTGGCATTAATATTGTTTTTTCTGGATTTAAAATTTTAGCCGTTTCACCCATAAATCTTACACCAGCAACCAGTAAAGTGGATGCTGAATGTCGTGAGCCAAAACGTGCCATTTCTAGTGAATCCGCGATACAACCTCCAGTTTCTTCGGCTAATGCCTGAACATCAGGATCGGTATAATAATGCGCGACTATAACCGCATTTCTTTTTTTCAACAATAGCTTAATAGCTTGTTTACACCGTTTTTTTTCACTATCTGTTAAAGGTGCTGATTTAACAGGAAAGGGGTAATTAGCTAAACTGAAATCGATAAAATTAGTCATTTTTTCACTCTTTTGTTTAGTATTTATATTTAAAATAATCTTTTTTTGCTAAAAAAACTATTTATTAAATTTTTTGTTTTATATACTAAACAAAATAATCAATATTTAAAATTTTTTCGCTTAATTTTTTACTAACTAGTTCACTAAACAATCAGCTCCTATATTTCGCTATGATAAAAATGAATATTATTTTTCATCCATATTTGCATTAACCATAAAATAACACCGACAACCCATGCACTAAAAGGCTTTAACTAATTGATATTTCTAAGGTAAATAATAAACCATAAGGCAAATCTATGGATGCGTGATAAAGCTTATAGCCTAGCCCTGTGGGTCGTTGTACAAAGCATAACGCTGTCTCGCTGCGATCGGCTCGAACCCACACAGCTTCTCACCCTGTACGCTATTGCTATAGGCTACTTTGGTTTCTTTGGATAGTCAGATGATATTTTTAGATGGTGGGTCGTACAGGATTCAAACCTGTGACTAACTGATTAAAAGTCAACTGCTCTACCAACCCATCTTGGGTTACCTAAGGTGATGGACGAGTATATTACTTATTTTTAGTAAGGATACAATTTTTTTTGCGGAAAGAATTTAAATGCTTATTAATCACACAATTATCCCCGAAATAGATAAAATATACACTTCGGGGCAATTAATTATAATGAAGCTAATTTTTTCTCAGCCAATTTAGCACTCGAACTACCAGAATAAGCTTTAATCACTTGTTGATAAACAATCCGCGCTTTATCATTTTGCCCTTTTTCCTGCATCAATAATCCTACTTTATAGAGGGATTCCGCTCCTTTTGGCGAATTGGGATAATTTTTAACCACATTAGCAAAATAAAAAGCAGCATCATCTTTATTCCCCTGATTATAATTCAATTGCCCAAGCCAATAATTTGCATTGGCCTGATAATTAGATTTAGGGTAAGTCTTGATAAAATGTTGAAAAGAACTAATTGCCTGAGCAATTTGCTGTTTAGTTTTACTCTTGATGGCAAGTGCAACCGCCGTATCATATTCAGCCTTTTCATTAGCTGGTTTAGCTGTTGTAACTGTGCCATTGTTGCTACTAATATCAGCATTTACCTTTGCTTTATTTGAACCAAATGAATCCAACCGCATATAAAAATCTTTTTGACGCTCTATAACCTGGCTTAATTGATATTGGTTTTCCTGAATTTGACCACGTAAGGTATCAATGTCTCGCTGAGCATCGGACAACTGCCGCTGAATTTGATATAATAATTGCCCTTGAGAATTAACTGCTGTTTCAATTTGAAGAAGACGATCACTTTTAGAGCCTGAGCCGATATTAATGATTGGCGCTTGGGCAGTAGCGACTGCTGAAGCCGCTACGCCAACCAATAACGACAGACTCAAATAAAAATGTCTGAAGTTACTGTTCATATCATACTCTTAATATACCAGTATCGCACGACGGTTTTTAGCATATGCCGATTCGTCATTACCCAGTACAGCCGGTTTTTCCTTACCATAAGATACGATAGAGATTTGCTCACCGTTTACACCTTTACTCTGCAAATATATTTTCACAGCATTAGCACGACGCTCACCAAGGGCAATATTATACTCTGGTGTACCCTTTTCATCGGTATGTCCTTCCACAGTAATCTTAACTGAAGGATTAGCACGTAGGAAAGTTGCATGTTGATCTAAGATCTGAGCATATTCTGGAGTGACATCATACTTATCGAAACCAAAGTAAACAATGTTATCACTTTGCAATTCCTGCATTTGCTGACGAGCCAATTGCTCAGCCGACAAGCTAGCACTACTATCTGTTACATTGTTTTCAGTACCCATCTTTTCATTGCCTTTTTTTGAGCTACACGCTGCAACGGCTAAAATAGGTAATACTAACATTAGCCCTTTAAGTACTTTATTCAATTGCATCTTGTTCGATCCTTTAATAGTTATTGCCATACTTATTATTATGCATCACAAATACGGAGACCAGGCAGGAAATTTAACCTGTCCATCAGTCGCCGGAAGACGCGCTTTAAAACGCCCATCCGTTGATACCAGTTGTAATACAGTACCTAACCCCTGTGAAGAGCTATAAATTACCATAGTACCATTAGGTGCAATACTCGGCGTTTCATCCAGAAACGTATCCGTCAAATACTCAACGTTACCCGTTGCCAGATCCTGTTTAGCAATGTGCTGTTTACCATTATTCGAGTTGACCATTACCATAAATTTACCGTCAGGGCTGACGCTTGGATCCTGATTTTGGTTGCCTTCCCAAGTAATACGCTCTGGCACACCACCATTAATATTTAGTTTGTATATTTGTGGACGCCCAGCTTGATCAGAAGTGTAAATAAGCGTTTGGCTATCTGGCATCCAACTTGGCTCAGTATTGTTACTGCGACCATCTGTTATTTGGTGAGTTTGACCACTAGCCAAATCCATTACATAAAGATTTAAACTTCCTGTTTTTGACAGGGCAAAAGCAAGCTTAGTGCCATCTGGGGAAAAGGTAGGTGCTCCATTATGACGCGGGAAAGATGCAATCTGACGTATTTCACCTGTCGCGAGAGTTTGTATAACTAAAGCTGAGCTGCCGCTTTCAAAAGTTACATAGGCTAATTTTTCACCATCAGCAGACCAGGCTGGAGACATAAGAGGTGCAGGCGAACGGTGTACAGTAAATTGATTATAACCATCGTAATCTGAAACCCTTAATTCATATGGAAACTTTCCACCATTAGTTTTCACCACATAAGCGATACGTGTACGAAATGCCCCGTGAATACTGGTTAATTTGGTAAATACTTCGTCACTAATAGTATGCGCAGCATAACGTAGCCATTTGGCTGCCACTTTTAATTGATTTTGGCTCAATACAGTACCGGGAGAATTCACCACATCAACCAGTTGATAACTAATAATGTACTGACCATCAGCAGCGGGTTGTACCTGACCAACAACAACAGCGTTAATACCTAATGCAGTCCAAACATTAGGCGTTACTTCCGATGCAGTGGTGGGCTGCTGAGGTATATGCCTGGGATCAATAGGATTGAATTTACCACTATTGCGTAAATCAGCAGCAACAATTTGTTGTACATCATCAGGCAAAGTACCGGTTCCAATCCATTTAAAAGGCACAATCGCAATAGGCTGTGCAGTATTGACACCTTGCGTAATTTCAATACGAATTTCTGCCTGAGCAAATACCACCCATAATATTAGAAAACCCAATAATAATTTAAAAGCCCGCTTCATTTTTTCTTCCTTATCACGTATTCACGGCCGTAATAATTAGTTTGAATATTAACAAAGGTGAATACACAAGACCAGATAACTGAAAAACTTTTGTTAATTTGCCTAGCCTTATACTATTCATAACATTGATTAATTAAGGCTTGAAGACTAAAACACTTCCCTGTTCATTAAATGCATCATAAATACTGCGGCTAGGTGGTTTAGGCATGGTCGCAGTTTTAGCTGCACGAATTGCTGCATCACATAGCGCTTGATCATTTAATGCACTATTTTTAGCTGTAATACTAATTAATATCCCGTCGGGAGCAAGTTTTATGCTTAATTCACACGTTTTACCACGATAAATATCAGCATCATAAAATTTGCTCTCAATAGCCGCTTTAATCTTACCAGCGTAATTAGCAACATCAGAACTTGATGCCCCGTTTTTTCTATTTCCTCCTTGACTCGCTACTGCTGCGCCTCCGGTTTGTTGTGTTGGTCGTTGGGCAGTTAATCCGCCAAGTAAATCATCAAATGCAGCTGCCTGTTTGGCTGCATCTGCTTTTTTCTTAGCTTCCAGCGCCTTAGCGGCTTTTTCAGCTTTTGCTTTGGCCTTAGCTATCTCAACTTCTTTTTTAGCCTGAGCTTCAGCTCTTGCTTTTACCTCTGCCTCTGCCTGTTGTTTAATTAATCGTTCTTGTTCTGCTTTAGCTTTAGCTGCAGCCTCTTCAGCAATTTTTTGCTGCTCCTTGGCTTCGTTAGCCGCTTCTTCTGCTTGTTTGCTCTGTTGCTCTGCCTCTCGTTCTATTTTAATGCGCTCCTCTACAACCGTTTTTAAGCGTTTTTGTTCTTCTTCCTGCTGTTTTCGTAGTTCTTCTTGCTGTTGAAGACGTTTCTTCCGTTCTGCAATGGCTTGTTGGACGCTATTTTGCTGCTTTTGCAACTGGTTATACTGTTCGATAACAGCGCCTGGATCAACCATGATAGCATTAACCACTTCACCACTTTGACCACCACCACCAAGTTTAATAATTTGGTTTAGTGAACCCAAAATAATAAAACCGAAGAGTAAAACGTGCAGTACAATAGAGAGTACGACAGAGCGACTCAGTTTATTTTTTTGCTCTTTTGTCTTTCTCACAACAGATATCCAAACAAGTAATTGTGCAATAACATTAAATAGGCTGAGTCATAAAGCCAACCGATTTAATGCCAGCTTGATGAAGTATATTCAGGGCTTTGATAACTTCCTCATAAGGTACATCTTTAGCACCACCAATTAAAAAAATGGTCTGCGGATTTTTTGCCAATGCTAATTTTGTTATTGCCGCAATTTGTTCTGGCGGTAAAAACTCTTCTCGATGCCCATTAATAATGACACTGTATTGCCCTACTCCTGAAACTTCCAGAATAATTGGTGGATTATCACTGCTCGATATAATTTCCGATTGCGCGGCATCCGGTAATTCCACTTTCACACTTTGCGAAATAATCGGCGCAGTTGCCATAAAGATCAATAACAACACCAACAGTACATCCAGTAAAGGAACGATATTAATTTCGGATTTCAGTTCACGTCTATGTCGAGTCCGTGCCATCTCTTTCTGTTCTCCGATTTATTGCTTATCAGCAGCAAAAGCCTGACGGTGCAAAATGGCTAAGAATTCTTCCATAAAATTGTCATAACTTTGTTCCAATTTATTTACTCGCTGATTGAGGCGATTATATGCCATAACAGCTGGAATAGCAGCAAATAAGCCTATTGCGGTAGCAATTAATGCTTCAGTAATGCCTGGCGCAACCATTTGCAAAGTTGCCTGTTTTGCCGAACCTAAGGCAATAAATGCATGCATAATTCCCCACACGGTACCAAATAATCCGATGTAAGGACTAATTGATCCAACTGTACCTAAGAAAGGGATATGCGCTTCTAATGATTCTAACTCACGATTCATTGATATTCGCATAGCTCTAGAGGCACCATTTACCACCGCCTCTGGTGTATGAAGATTAGCCTGGCGTAAACGAGCAAATTCTTTAAATCCAGCATAAAAAATCTGTTCTGATCCTGTTAATGCATCACGCCGAGCCTGGCATTCTTTATAAAGGCGTGTTAGTTCAATACCTGACCAAAAACGATCCTCAAAAGCTTCAGTTTCACGTGTTGCTGTATTTAGAATTTTAGTTTGTTGAATAATAATGGTCCAGGAAGCAATAGAGAAACCTATTAAAATCAACATGATTAGTTGAACTAAAAAACTGGCTTTCAGGAATAAATCTAAGATATTCATGTCAGTCACTGTTTAAACTCCGCGACAATAGACTCAGGGAGCCTGGTTGGCTTCATTTTAGTTGTATCGATAGAAACAATAATTATTTCTGCTGTTCAAAACTCTTTTCCTTGTTGATCAACTAACCGTTGAAAAAAGGTCAATAATGTACCTCGAACATGGGTAATTTTCGTTTCAACTGTCAATAGATCATCCAATTTAGCAGGGTGTAAATAATCAATTGTCATTTTACGTACGACAAAAGCTAAATTTTGTTCTCGTAATTGCTACTGCCCAAATCCTTTTTCTCGTAACATTTCCGTTCTGGCACGTTCAAAAAAATTAGCATAACGCGCATGATAAACTATACCTGCCGCATCGGTATCTTCATAGTAAATACGGATAGGCCAGCAAAACAGCATATTTTTACTCCCCTTACTATCAATAAATTACCCGTTACTATACTTAACTGAGTCATCTATTGGAATAATTTATAAATAAAGTTACAAAAAAATAGTGAAATATAAATTTATCTTAAGAAATGAAACTTATTCGAAAGAAATAAAAAAGCCCGTAAGTCATGATCAAAGCGACGGGCAATGGATGAAAAAAATAACGCCAAAATTTTTTTTAGGTAAAAACCCAATAACAAATATTATCGCGCTACAAGTTGCCCAAATTAATAATAACCTCAGCCAGATAGCAAGAGAACTAGTATTTGATGCAAACAATGTCGGATCCCAGAGTACACAAAAAGCCATGGCAAATGCCATAAAGAGAATAAGGATCCGAAACGGACCCTTATTCATTGATGGGTAGATTTTATCTAAACATTATCATTCACCACTGGGTTTACTTTGTTAGCAGCATTAGCTTCAACCTGCTCAATGGCCAGGGCTGCAATTACAGCAAAACTACAAGCAAGTAGTGTTCCTAAAATCCAAGCAAAATACCACACGCTGTTCGCTCCTTAGTATAATGAATGTTTGTTATCTTCAATATGTGTTTTGTCAAGCCGACCAAACATTTTGTAATAACACCAAATAGTATACGCCAATATAATTGGCACAAAAATGATAGCTACCACCGTCATCACTTGTAAGGTAAATAAACTCGAAGTGGCATCCCAAATCGTCAAACTGGCATTAGGTTGTATACTTGAAGGCATAATGAATGGGAACATACTAGTACCAAAAGTTAAAATAATACAAGCAATTGTCAGTGATGAAAACAAAAATGCCCATCCACCTTTATCGAACTTAGTAAACAAAATAGTCAGTATTGGAAAAATTAGGCCAAGAACCGGTAATGCCCATAATGGTGGGTTATTATTAAAATTAACCAACCACGCCCCTGCCTCAAGTCCTACTTCTTTGTGCAGTGGATTAGAAACTGCATAGGTATCGATGGTACTTTTAATAGTGTAACCATCAATCCCATATATCAACCAGATACCAGCACCGGCAAAAGTAATTAAAGTGAAACAGGCGCTGATATAAGTGATATTACGTGAACGTAAATGTAATTCACCGACAGTGCGCATCTGAAGATAAGTGGCTCCTTGGGTGATTATCATCATTAGCGAGATAATCCCTGCCAATAAGCCATAAAGGTTGAGTAAACCAAAAAAAGAACCAGTATAATTCAAATGTAATTGGTCATTGACTGCCAAAGGAACGCCCTGCAACAAATTACCGAAAGCGACACCAATGATCAGTGGAGGAACGAAACTACCAATAAATATTCCACGATCCCACATAGTACGCCATTTGGAATTTTCAAGCTTTGAACGATAGTCAAACCCCACAGGTCGCAAAAATAGCGCAGCCAAAACCAGTATCATAGCAACATAAAAACCTGAGAATGCAGCTGCATAAACCATTGGCCAAGCAGCAAATAGTGCACCACCAGCAGTCACTAACCAAACCTGATTACCATCCCAATGCGGAGCAATTGAATTAATCATGATCCGACGCTCAGTATCGGTTTTTCCCATAAATGGCAATAAAAGACCAACGCCCATATCAAAACCATCAGTCACGGCAAAACCGATCAGCAACACACCAATCAGCAGCCACCATATAAATCTTAAAACTTCATAATCAAACATGAATGGACTCCTGTTTACTAAGCGTCTTGTGCTGAAATATTTGTCTGCTCATAATGATAACGACCTGTTTTAAGACTACTTGGCCCTTTACGCGCAAATTTGAACATTAAAAACAATTCAATAATCAAGAACAAAGTATACAGACCACATATCAGTGCCATCGAGAAAACTAAATCTGCACTGCTTAATGATGAATGTGCAACCGCTGTCGGTAAAATTTCCCCAATCGCCCACGGTTGGCGGCCATACTCAGCGACAAACCAACCCGCTTCAACAGCAATCCATGGTAACGGGATACCGAACATTGCTAAACACAAAAGCCATTTTTTTTCGCCAATACGGTTACGAATAACAGACCAGAATGATAACCCAAAAATAAGTAACATAAGGAAACCACAACCTACCATAATCCGAAATGCCCAGAATAACGGGCCAACTTTAGGAATACTATCTTTCGTAGCGGCTTTAATGTGTTCTTCTGTGGCATCAACAACATTAGGTGTATAGCGTTTTAACAATAATCCATAGCCAAGATCTTTTTTATTTTCATTAAATGCCTTGCGTATAGTGGAATCATTATCACCAGCCTGTAATCTTTTTAACAGTGCATATGCTTTAATACCATTACGAATACGAACTTCATGTTGCGCCATTAAATCTTTTAAACCCAAAACAGGCGTATCGATAGAACGGGTAGTAATAATTCCCATCAACCATGGAATTTCAAGTGCAAATTCATTTTTCATGTTTTCGCTATTTGGTATAGCGATAAGATTAAACGAAGCTGGCGGGGCCTGTGTTTCCCATTCAGCTTCTATAGCTGCTAACTTGGTTTTCTGAACGTCGCCCATTTCATAACCAGATTCATCGCCTAAAACAATCACAGACAGTACTGAGGCGATACCAAAACTGGCTGCTATTGCGAAAGAGCGTTTAGCAAATGGTCGATCACGGCCTCTGAGTAAATAATAAGCACTAATACCTAAGATAAACATTGCTCCAGTACAATAACCTGCGGCAACGGTATGAACAAATTTAACTTGTGCCACTGGATTTAAAACTAATTCTGAAAAACTGAGCATTTCCATCCGCATGGTTTCAAAGTTAAAATCAGAAGCAATCGGGTTTTGCATCCAACCATTAGCCACCAAAATCCACAGCGCAGAAAAATTAGAGCCCAGTGCAACCAGCCATGTGGTAGCTAAATGCTGGGTTTTACTTAAACGATCCCAACCAAAAATGAATAAACCAATGAATGTTGACTCTAAGAAGAACGCCATTAATCCTTCAATTGCAAGTGGCGCACCAAAAATATCACCAACATAATGTGAATAATATGACCAATTAGTCCCGAATTGGAATTCCATGGTCAAACCCGTGGCAACACCTAAGGCAAAGTTAATAGCAAATAACTTACCCCAGAATTTTGTCATATCTTTATATATCTGTTTACCCGAAATGACATATACCGTTTCCATAATTGCTAGTAAAAACGACATACCAAGTGTTAATGGCACAAATAGGAAATGATACATTGCAGTTAAGGCAAACTGTAACCGGGACAGTTCGACAATATCAAACATCTTGACTCCTTGCTCCTAGTAGGAAGACACCGACTTGCGGCGACCTGACTTTCATAATGCAAATATGAAGGCCTTATAACTACCAGCTTTATACATCTTAAAATAACGATAAAAATTCATCAAAATACACCAAACCTTTTAATAATGGTACTCTTACATGCACTTATAATAAATAGATTTAGATTGAATTTTTGCAACTAAATCATTATACCACTACATTTAATGACAAGCTAAATTTGATCAACAACAATTTTATTGAAAATGAAAAATAAAACCCACTTTATTATTTGATTTAAATCAATTTTTATTAAAATCATCAATAAATTAAATATCTATTATAGGTCTGTTCATGTTAATTAAACATTTAATAATTTATTTTAACCATTTACTCGTCAGACGGCTTAAGACGACTCTTTAAAAGGTTATTTGCTAAACCGTAATAGTCATTTGCAATCTGCGTAATGGCACTTTTCCATAGCGAAAAAACTAAGTTTACCCAACATTACTTACGGCCTAAACATAAAAAAAGCCACTATAAGTAGTGGCTTTTACTAATCATAGTATAAGTCAGGTTATTTACTAGTCAATAATTGCTTAACTGCATCACCGATCTCGGCTAAACTACGAACAGTTTTTACACCTGCCGCTTCTAAAGCAGCAAACTTCTCATTTGCTGTACCCTTGCCACCAGCAATGATAGCACCCGCATGCCCCATACGCTTACCTTTTGGTGCCGTTACGCCAGCGATATAAGCAACGACCGGTTTTGTTATATGTTGCTTAATATAAGCTGCCGCTTCTTCCTCAGCGGTGCCACCAATTTCACCAATTATAACGATCGCTTCGGTTTGCGGATCGGCCTGGAATAGTTTCAATATATCAATAAAATTTGAACCAGGAATAGGATCACCACCAATACCAACACAAGTAGATTGCCCTAATCCTGCATCTGTGGTCTGCTTAACGGCCTCATAAGTTAATGTGCCAGAGCGGGATAAAATACCGACTTTACCAGGTTGATGAATATGCCCCGGTTGAATACCAATCTTACATTCGCCTGGAGTAATAATACCTGGACAATTTGGCCCTATCATTCGTACCCCAGTTTCAGCTAATTTTGCTTTCACTGTTAGCATATCTAAAGTGGGGATGCCTTCTGTGATGGTAATAATCAATTTGATGCCACTATTGATCGCTTCGAGGATAGAATCTTTACAAAATCGAGCTGGAACATAAATGACTGATGTGGTTGCACCTGTTGCTGTTACCGCCTCACGGACTGTATTAAAAACAGGTAATCCTAAATGTGTTGTTCCACCTTTACTTGGTGTTACGCCACCAACCATTTTTGTTCCATAAGCAATTGCCTGCTCTGAGTGAAAAGTTCCTTGGCTACCTGTAAACCCTTGACAGATAACTTTAGTATTTTTATCAATTAAAATAGACATTGCTTATTTCGCCTCTGCTGCTGCTACTGCTTTTTCTGCCGCATCTGTCAAACTAGTTGCAGTCGTGATTTTTAGGCCACTATCAGCTAACGTTTGCACACCTAACTCAGCATTATTGCCTTCAAGACGAACAATGACCGGGACTTTTACCCCAATTTCTTTAACTGCTCCAATAATACCATCAGCAATCAAATCACAGCGAACAATGCCACCAAAAATATTGATCAAAACGGCTTTAACATTTTCATCAGATAATATAATTTTAAATGCTTCTGCTACTCGTTCCTTGGTTGCGCCACCACCTACGTCAAGAAAATTAGCCGGGGCTCCCCCATGCAACTTAACAATGTCCATAGTTCCCATGGCTAAACCGGCACCATTAACCATACAACCGATATTGCCATCTAAAGCAACATAGTTTAATTCCCATTCTAAAGCATGAGCTTCACGGGGATCTTCTTGAGAAATATCACGCATCTTCTGTAATTCTACTTGACGGTAAAGTGCATTGCTATCCACGCTAAGCTTTCCATCCAAACAAATTAAATCCCCCTGCTTAGTAATGACGAGAGGGTTAATTTCGATTAACGCGAGATCACATTCAAGAAATATTGTCGCTAAGCCGATAAATATGTTGGTAAACTGCTCGACTTGTTTGCCACTTAAACCCAACTTGAAAGCAAGCTCACGACCTTGATAAGGCATAGGCCCAGTTAAAGGATCAATAATCGCCTTATGAATAAGTTCTGGTGTCTTTTCTGCAACTTTTTCAATTTCAACCCCGCCTTCAGTCGATGCCATGAAGACAATTCGACGAGTAGTGCGATCTATCACCGCCCCCAAATAAAGTTCTTTATCAATATAAGTTGCTGCTTCAACCAAAATTTGATTAACAGGCTGTCCGTGTACATCAGTTTGATAGGTCACTAATCGTTTTCCCAACCAATTTTCAGCAAATAGCCGGACTTCGTCTCTATTATTGACAACTTTTACCCCCCCTGCTTTACCTCGGCCACCAGCATGCACCTGACATTTTACAACCCAAGGGCTATTGCCCAATTTTGTGGTTGCATCTTCTGCTTCTTTTGCTGTTTTACAAACATAACCTGTCGGTACTGGTAAACCATGACTGGCAAGTAACTGTTTTGCCTGATATTCATGTAAGTTCATGATGCTCTATCCATAATTTGTCTGACAGAGACATAAAAGTCTCTATATATTTTTATTTAAACAATGGTCAAAAAAAATTAACCAAGCTTTACTTCAGACTGAGTAAATAACTTCACTCTAAATTGGTTATCTAGACGTCTAACAATAAACGTGCCGGATCTTCCAACATATCTTTTATTGTCACCAAAAAACTGACCGATTCACGTCCATCAATTAAACGGTGATCATAAGAAAGCGCTAAATACATCATTGGCAAGATTTCGATCTTACCATCAACAGCCATCGGCCGATCTTTGATAGCATGCATGCCTAAAATTGCACTTTGTGGGGGATTGATAATTGGGGTTGACATTAAAGAACCAAAAACACCACCATTTGTAATGGTAAAGTTTCCACCTGTCAATTCTTCAACCGTTAATCTGCCGTCACGTCCTTTAATTACTAACTCTTTAATGCGCTTTTCAATTTCTGCCATGCTCAACGCATCTGCATCACGTAATACTGGTGTGACTAAACCCCTAAGAGTAGAAACAGCAATACTAATATCAAAATAACTATGATAAAGCACATCCGAACCATCAATAGATGCGTTCACTTCAGGATAACGCTTTAAGGCTTCAACCACTGCTTTAACATAGAAAGACATAAAGCCCAAACGTATACCATGCCGTTTTTCAAAACTTTCACCATAATGTTTTCGTAGATCAAAAACCTGCTTCATATTGACTTCATTAAAGGTGGTCAACATCGCGGTATTATTTTTCGCCTCCAGTAAACGTTCTGCAATACGTTTACGTAGACACGTCATTGGTACGCGTTTTTCACTTCGATGAGAAGATATTGACGAGGTTAAAGATGCAGTAACAGATACCACATTCTGTTGCTTAGTTGCTGCATTTGTGTTCACTGCTGATTGGTTTTTGTTTAAATATTTCTCAACATCGTCACGCGTTAAACGTCCTCCGACACCAGTACCTTTGATATTGGCAGGATCTAAATCATGTTCTGCAATTAAACGACGTACTGCTGGTGTTAGTGCATTATTGCTCTCTTCCTCCAGACTGGCGGTCTGACGTTTGGCTGGAGCCGGCTCACCAGCCTCTTTCACCTCGGCTGGGATCCCAGTGCTATCACTAAGACGAATGCGACCCAACAATTGCTTAGACAACACAGTAGCGCCTTCTTCTTCCACAATTGACTCCAAAACTCCTGAATCTGCCGCTGGCACTTCGAGTACAACTTTATCCGTTTCAATCTCCACTAACACTTCATCGCGTTCTACCTGATCACCTGGTTTCTTGTGCCAAGTTGCAACTGTAGCATCTGCAACAGATTCAGGAAGATCAGGAACAAGAATTTCTATGCTACTCATTTTCTATCCTTTAATTTATTTATTTTTAGTGCCACTTCAGTCAATACTTTTTGCTGTTTTTGGTGAACAGATGTGTAGCCTACAGCAGGTGAAGCAGACGCAGGGCGTCCCGCATAGCTTAATAACGAACCTTTTGGAATTGCTTCCCGGATATTATGCTGGCTACAGTACCATGCTCCCTGATTAAGAGGCTCTTCTTGACACCAAACAAAATCACGCACATGAGCATAAGGCTTTAACACTGTTTCTAAATCTTTATGGGGGAATGGATATAGCTGTTCAATGCGGATAATAGCGAGATTTTTTTGTTTGTTTGTACGACGTTGTTCCAGCAGATCATAATAAACTTTACCTGAACATAAAACGACACGTTTGACTTTTTTAGCATCTAAAGAATCAATTTCGCTAATTACCGGCTGAAATTCACCATTTGCTAACTCTTCTAAACTAGAAACCGCCAGCGGATGACGCAATAATGACTTGGGCGACATAACAATCAATGGGCGTCGCATAGTACGAAGTATCTGACGACGTAGCATATGATAAACCTGTGCTGGGGTCGATGGGACACAAACTTGCATATTTTGTTCGGCACACAATTGTAAATAACGTTCTAACCGAGCAGAGGAGTGTTCCGGGCCTTGTCCCTCATATCCATGCGGTAATAGCATGACTAGTCCACACAAGCGTCCCCATTTCTGCTCGCCAGAACTAATAAACTGATCGATAACCACTTGTGCTACATTGGCAAAATCACCAAACTGAGCTTCCCAAATAGTTAAAGCCCGTGGCTCGGCAGATGCATAACCGTATTCAAAAGCAAGTACTGCTTCTTCGGACAATACGGAATCCCAGACATCAAATCTGCCTTGATTTTCACGTATATTAGCCAGGGGAACATATACTGAACCATTAGTTTGATTATGAATAACCGCATGTCGATGGAAAAACGTTCCTCGGCCCACATCTTCCCCCGATAGACGAACTTGTATGCCTTCATCAACTAATGTGGCATAAGCCAAGGTTTCTGCTGCCCCCCAGTCAAACAGCTTTTTACCGCTAGCCATTGCCAGCCGGTCACTGTAAATTTTTTCAACCCGTGGCTGCATGACAATCTCTGCAGGAATCGTGCTTAAACGTTTCGCCAAATCTTGTAGTCGTTTCTTTTTAATTTTAGCGGGATAAGATTCATTCCATTCATGATTCAAGTAAGGTTCCCAAACCGCATAGTCAGTTGCCATTGGACGCCATTCATCAACCACACAATCACCATGATCTAATTTATCACGATAAAGATTAACCATTTCCGTCACTTCATCACTAGTAACCGTCTTTTCTGCTATCAATTTATCCGCATAAATTTTACGCGGTGTAGCATGTTTTTTTATTTTTTGATACATAAGTGGCTGCGTAGCACTGGGTTCATCAGCTTCATTATGACCATGGCGACGATAGCAAACTAAATCTATTACCACATCACGCTTAAACTTATTGCGAAAATCTAAGACTAAGCGAGTGACAAACGCAACCGCTTCAGGATCATCAGCATTAACATGAAAAATAGGCGCTTGCACCATTTTCATTATGTCAGTGCAATATTGCGTTGAACGTGCATCTTTAGGATTAGATGTAGTAAAGCCTATTTGGTTATTAACCACGATCCGCACTGTACCACCAACCTCATAACCACGAACCTGAGACATATTCAGCATTTCTTGAACTACCCCTTGGCCAGTTAACGCTGCATCACCATGGATAGTAATTGGTAATACCATATTACTACGTCCTTCATCTAAACGATCACGACGAGCACGGACAGAACCAATTACCACTGGACTGACTATTTCTAAATGAGATGGATTAAACGCTAAAGCTAAATGAACCAGTGCCCCTTCGGTCTTAAAATCTGAAGAAAAACCTTGGTGATATTTAACATCACCAGTACCTAAATGATCTTTATGCTTGCCGGCAAACTCATCAAACAAATCCTTTGGTTGCTTACCTAATATGTTAACTAAAACATTTAATCGGCCGCGGTGCGTCATTCCTAATACCACCTCACGTGTGTCGAGCTTACCCGCGTGACGGATCAAATCCTTTAATAACGGGATGAGTGAATCTCCCCCTTCTAGCGAAAAACGTTTGGCGCCCGGAAATTTTGCCCCAAGATAGCGTTCTAATCCTTCTGCCGCCGTTAATTCTGTTAAGAAACGCACTTTTTCTTCTTTACTAAATTGTTCGCTAACCGGTGTCGCTAGTTCAAGGCGCTGTTGTATCCAGCGTTTCTCTTCTGTATTGGTGATATGCATGTATTCTGCACCGATAGACGCACAATAAATGCGCTTTAAGGCAGCATACAGCTCGCTTAATTTCATTGTTTCTTGGCCGATAGCAAAAGAACCAACATTAAACGTTTTTTCAAAATCAGCATCCGTTAAATCATGGAATACAGGATCTAAATCAGGCACAGTTTCCTGTTTCCAGAGCTCTAATGGATCAAGGTTGGCATTTTGATATCCTCTAAAACGAAATGCATTTATTAGTTGGAGAACCTTAACTTGCTTTGCATCCAAAGAAGGATTACTAACTGAAGTTTGATAACGTGTAGAATCTTTCGTCAATAAACGAAAATATTCACGTGTTTGGGAGTGGGAGTATTCACCGTTCGAGCCTGCACCTGGTAGTTTATCAAAAATGTCTCGCCAGTCTTCATTAACGGAATTAGGGTCAGTTAAGTAGTCCTCATAAAGCTGTTCGATATAAGACTGATTTGCACCAGCTAGAAAACTCGAATCTAGCCAGTCCTTCATTACGCCGTTGTGCATTGTGATCCCTTAAGCCTATAGGCTTTAGTTTTCGTCATAGTTAACAGTACCGCTTTTTATATAGACGGTTTCAATAAAGATTCTTTGAACGTGTTCTATGCACGATTATAAATAAAAGAGCTATTTATATATTCCACTTTTATAAGAACCTTTAAAAACCACATTTGGTTTTTAAAGGTTCCTAGTGTAATTTAATCACATAAAATAAATATTAATTTAATATAATGGTTTTCCATTTTTTATTTCCCGCAATATTTCTATTACGGGAATTATTACTAAAATAAGGCACTACGTTTTAATAACATCGATTTAATGTGACCAATCGCTTTAGTTGGATTTAAACCTTTTGGACAAACACTGACACAATTCATAATGCTATGACAGCGAAATACACTAAAAGCATCGTTTAAATTATCCAATCTGGCATCGGTTTCAGTATCTCGACTATCAATTAAAAAACGATAAGCCGCTAATAAACCGGCAGGACCAATAAATTTATCTGGATTCCACCAAAATGATGGACATGACGTTGAACAACAAGCACAAAGAATACACTCATATAAACCATCAAGTTTTTCTCGCTGTGCTGGCGTTTGTAAATATTCACGCGCCGGGGGATTCTTGCCATCATTAATAAGGTAAGGACGAATCTTTTCATACTGAGTATAAAATTGGACCATATCAACAACTAAATCTCGAACAACAGGTAAACCTGGCAATGGGCGCACAACAACCTTTCTTTTATCGCGACACAAAGCTGACAATGGCGTAATACAGGCCAAGCCATTTTTACCATTCATATTTAATCCATCAGAGCCACAAACTCCTTCACGACAAGAACGGCGGAATGCTAAAGTAGGATCTTTTTCTTTCAGTTGTATTAAAGCATCCAGCAACATCATGTCATGGCTTTCGGCAATGTCCAAGGTGTAGTCTTGCATACGTGGCATATTATCGACGTCTGGATTGTAACGATAAATGGAAAATTCAATCTTCATAATCTACTTTCTCCGTAACACTATCAAAGCCACGAATTAATAAGTACGTATTTTGGGTGGGAAGGGAGCACGTAACTCAGGTTGCATATTTACTGCTCGGCGAGTCATAGTTCCAGACTGTGGCAAATATAAAGTATGACATAACCAATTTTTGTCATCACGGTCAGGATGGTCAAAGCGACTATGAGCACCTCGGCTTTCGGTACGGAAATTTGCCGCTTCTGCGGTTGCAAATGCTGTTTCTACCAAATTATCTAGCTCTAAACATTCTATGCGTTGGGTATTAAATTCACGTGAAGTATCAGCCAACCGGGCATTTTTTAAACGTTCACGAATTACTTTCAATTCTTCTAAGCCTTTTGCCATAGCATTGCCTTCACGAAAAACTGAAAAATTATGCTGCATACAGGCTTGCAACGCTTTGCGTATTTCCACCGGATCTTCACCAGTATGGGTATTATTCCAACGATTTAAACGAATTAATGTGGCCTCAATATCAGATTCACTGGCATCACGCATCGATCCTTGCTCCATTAATGATTGTTTAAGATGCAGTCCTGCTGAACGTCCAAAAACAACTAAATCAAGTAATGAATTTCCGCCCAAACGGTTGGCGCCATGCACAGAAACACACGCAATTTCACCAACAGCAAATAATCCCGGGATCACAACATCTTTACCTTTTTCATTAATCATCAATGCTTGACCGGTTACTTTAGTTGGGATCCCACCCATCATATAATGGCAAGTAGGAATAACAGGGATAGGTTCTTTAACCGGATCAACATGGGCAAAAGTTCTGGATAATTCAAGAATACCCGGTAAACGAGATTCCAACACGTCCTTACCTAAATGATCGAGTTTTAATTTAACATGGGGACCCCACGGACCATCACATCCCCTGCCTTCACAGATCTCTATCATAATTGAACGAGCAACAACATCACGACCAGCCAAATCTTTTGCATTTGGCGCATAACGCTCCATAAAGCGCTCACCATCTTTATTAAGTAGATAGCCACCTTCGCCCCTACATCCTTCTGTCACTAATACGCCCGCGCCGGCAATTCCGGTTGGATGAAATTGCCACATTTCCATATCTTGTAATGGCACACCAGCTCTAACAACCATGCCAACACCGTCACCAGTATTAATATGCGCGTTAGTTGTTGATTGATAAATCCTGCCAGCTCCCCCAGTCGCAAGAATAGTCGCCTTAGCCTTAAAATAAACAACTTCACCGGTTTCCATACATAACGCCGTACAACCGACGATGCCGTTATCTTGATTTTTAACTAAATCAAGTGAATACCATTCGGAAAAAATTGTAGTATGGTTTTTTAAGTTCTGTTGATAAAGGGTATGCAAAAGGGCATGACCAGTTCTGTCTGCCGCGGCGGCCGTACGAGCTGCTTGTTCACCGCCAAAATTTTTTGATTGACCACCAAATGGACGTTGATAAATACGACCATCATCCAAACGTGAAAATGGTAGTCCCATATGCTCAAGCTCTAATATCGCTTCAGGTCCTGTTTTGCACATGTATTCAATAGCATTTTGATCACCTATATAATCAGAGCCTTTAACAGTATCATACATATGCCATTGCCAATCATCTTCATGGGTATTACCTAACGCAACAGTGATCCCACCCTGTGCTGATACAGTGTGTGAACGTGTCGGAAAAACTTTAGAAATTAATGCGCATGACAAGCCTAACTGGGAAATTTGCAATGCTGCACACATACCGGCTCCACCAGCCCCAATAACAATGGCATCAAATTCTCTTACTGGTAATTTCATTTACGTTCCCCACACCACAATTGTTCCATAAATTAAATAAGCCATTAATATAATAATGAAAAAGCGTTGTAATAATAATTGTAAGGCAATTGACTTAATGTAATCTGTTAGTACTTGCCATAAACCAATCCAGGTATGTATCAATACGGAAATGAGTGTTAGAATTGTAAAAATTTTTGTTAGTGGAAAAGCAAAAAATGTCCGCCAAACAGTATAATTTAATTCTGTTGTTACAACAAAACTAACAATGTAGAGCGTATAGAGGGCAATAATAACGGCAGAAACACGAAGCAGAAGCCAATCTTGTGTACCCGTGCGGCCTAATGTTTTTGCTTTAACTACCATACTAAGACCCCCGCTAAGATGGACAAAATAGCGGTAATGACAAATACAGCTATAGCTGAAACACGTCCGACAAACAAATTTTCATCAATAAAACCAAAATCCATTAACATATGACGAATACCGCCACAAATATGATATATTAATGCAGTCAATATGCCCCAAATAATGAATTTTATGAAAAATTTATCCATAATTTCAGAAAAATATTGAAAACCTGCTGGTGAAGAAAGCGATAAACCTAACAGCCATAATAAAACTCCGACTGTGATAAAGGTAATAACGCCAGAGACACGATGTAAAATTGAAGCTATTGCAGTAACTGGAAAATGAATTGTCTGCAATTGAAGATTGATAGGTCTTTGTTTTTTCACAATTTTGCCCACACAGCTCTTTATTGTTTTCCTACCTCCGGACCTGGAGCAGAAATCAAACAGCGATCGTGATAACAAAGTACAACTCAGCTTAAAAATTAATCTATTACATATTTGCAAAAGTTGTTACTTAGTAACACTGGGTACTCCTATCACAAGGTAATCCGGAGACCTCATTTGCAGTATATGACCTTCACATGCCCATTACAATTGCAACACATTATGTTTGGAGAGATTTAGCTTGAACAGTGAGTATGATCACGATTTAAACATCGATCATTAAGTTAATGATATAATTTGACAACCATGAAATATTTATCTTACATATGATTGAATATAATTAGTTAATCATTGTTTCCACATAAAAAAAAAGAAATTATGTAAAATAAAAATACTAGATTGTTATCCATAAAAAACTTAATGTTATTGTAGGCATAATTTAGAATAGATAAGGAATATATAAATTATGAATTGTTGATAAATTGATAAAAAATTTTCATAAGATAAAAACTTCTTTAAAAAACATGATCCTAAAGCTTTTAGTTAATAATATATAATACAATTTCAAAACAGTTTTATCATGCTCTCATGGTTGTCGGAAATTGTGTTTAAGCGCTAAGGAGACCCGTAATGGCAGGCAAAGAAAAAAAGACTATCGAATTAGTCGATAAAGATGCAAAAAAAATTGAGCTTGAAGTATTAAAGCCTACACTTGGAGCCGAAGTAATTGATGTCCGAGGATTGGGCGCTAAAGGTTATTTTACCTACGATCCTGGTTTCACCTCAACCGCATCCTGTGAGTCTAAAATTACCTACATAGATGGAGATAAAGGGATTCTTTTGCACCGTGGATATCCTATTGATCAACTGGCGACACAATCTACTTATTTAGAAGTCTGTTATATACTACTTTATGGTAAAAAACCTTCACAAAATGATTATGACAAATTTAAAAAAATTGTCACCGAGCATACAATGATCCACGATCAAATTACCCGGCTTTTGCAGGGATTCCGTCGCGATTCTCATCCAATGGCCATACTTTGTGGTGTAACCGGTGCACTGGCAGCTTTCTATCATGATTCGTTAGATGTTAATAATCCGCGCCATCGTGAAATAGCAGCATTTAGATTATTATCAAAAATGCCTACCGTGGCGGCAATGTGTTATAAATATTCTATTGGTCAACCTTTTATTTATCCGTGCAATGATCTCTCCTACTCAGCTAATTTCCTTCACATGATGTTTGCTACCCCTTGTGAAAAATATCAGGTTAGTCCAATCATCGAACGGGCAATGGATCGCATTTTTATTCTACATGCAGATCATGAACAAAATGCATCCACCTCAACGGTAAGAACAGCAGGTTCTTCTGGTGCTAATCCATTTGCTTGTATTGCCGCCGGAATTGCCTCTCTTTGGGGGCC
The DNA here is from genome assembly GCA_045399315.1 of Arsenophonus sp. GTDB lineage: Bacteria > Pseudomonadota > Gammaproteobacteria > Enterobacterales > Enterobacteriaceae > Arsenophonus. The sequence continues at coordinate 57,456 of DAYVGO010000009.1, read as the reverse complement.
CGCTCATGGTGGTGCCAACGAAGCATGTTTGCGTATGTTAGAAGAAATTCAAACTGTCGAAAATATCCCTAAATTTATCAAACGGGCAAAAGATAAAGATGACCCTTTCCGTTTGATGGGATTTGGTCATCGGGTTTATAAAAATTATGATCCCCGTGCGACAGTGATGAAAGATACCTGTGATGAAGTACTTAAAGAACTTAAATTAAATGATAGTATCTTAGAAGTTGCCAAACAATTAGAATATATTGCCCTGAATGATCCCTATTTTATTGAGAAAAAACTCTATCCTAATGTTGATTTCTATTCTGGTATCATTTTAAAAGCCATTGGAATCTCAACAACCATGTTTACCGTTATTTTTGCCATTGCACGTACTATTGGCTGGATTGCCCATTGGAATGAAATGCATGATGAAGAATTAAAAATCGCACGTCCCCGTCAGTTATATACTGGCTATAAACAAAGAGACTTTCATAGCGATTTAACCCAAAAATAGCGAGTTATTGCTTTGATAAATAAACTGTGTCTTACTATTTTGCTTGCCAAAAATAACAGCCAAATAGAATACAAGACACAGTTTCGAGATAAATCACCGTTTTTACTCTTTTGCTTACTCTACTTTCATATTGGCAAAACTAGGCAGGATTAGGTATATCGACAAAAGTAACCTCAAAGCCATAATCTTTATGTAACCATTCACCTAATGCTTTAATGCCAAAGCGCTCTGTTGCATGATGACCGGCAGCATAAAAATGGATCCCCATTTCTCTCGCGATATGGATCGTTTGCTCAGAGACTTCGCCAGTCACAAAAACATCAACACCCGCTTCTGCTGCCTGTTGAATAAAACTCTGTCCACCACCTGTACACCAGGCAATTGTGCGGATCTCGCTCGGACCATTATCACCACAATACAAAGGTTGACGTGCCAATCTATTATTTAAACGCGACATTAAATCAGCTACGCTGATCGGTTGCACAAACTTACCCATTGGCAGTAAAGGCGTAATATAGCTATCAATCTCAACCTCCATGATATTTGCTAACTGTGCGTTATTACCCATAACAGGATGAGCATCTAGCGGCAAATGATAACTATATAGGTTAATATCATTACAAAGTAATGTTTTTAACCGGTTACGCTTCATATTAAGAATAACCGCCGCTTCATTTTTCCAGAAATAACCATGATGAACAATAATCGCATCGGCAGTCAATTTTACCGCTTCATCCAATAGTGCCTGCGATGCAGTAACACCTGTCACTATTTTTTTTATCTCTGAACGCCCTTCCACCTGAAGTCCATTCGGCGCATGATCTTGATATTCATAAATACTCAAGTACGCATTTATTACTCGTTCTAATTCAATATTATGCATTACTTACCTATCCTATTTGTAAAACTGATTTATTTTATTAAATATCAAACTGAAAAATATGTTTTACGACGGCTAAAAACAAAAACGCCCTATCACAACAAATAATAGGACGTTTTATTTTTTAATCAATCAATTACTTCATTAATTGCGTATCTTCAGCGCTGGCCAACCATACAGGTTTATCACTAGTCCTAGCCACATACGATACAGGTAACTATAGAAGCAGCTACGTCATGACAAAAAATCATGATCGGCAAAGCCACAATACCTAATAATACCACCCCAATACGACACAAGAGAACTTGATGCCAAAGGTATTGACGATACTCAGACATAAAGATCCTCCTTATAAAGTTTTCAATTAATATAACCAATTGAGATATATTGTGTAATGAATGAAATATTATATGATTAGAGGTAACATTACTACCCATCTGACCATTTTTTGCTGATTTTTTAAGCATTTTTTATGGCTTAATTTTTTACCTATTAAACAATAAAAAAATAATTATTATTACAACTCATAAGCCATATATTAACTATTATTTATTAATTATAACCAAAAAATATAGATGGCAGTAATAACTTACAAACTATTATATTAGCACTCTTATGCTATTTTTACACTATGTGTAAACTTTTTATCAGATTCTTTACAGTGAACGACTTAAGCTCTATATATCAAAATCATAAGGAGACAAATTGTGTCCATTTTCACTATAACAGGGATCGTTCTAATTGGAATATTATTTCTCTATTTGATTTATGCGCTTATTCATGCGGAGGATTTTTAAATGGTAAGTAGTACTTTATTATTAATTACGAGTTTTTTAATTCTCCTGCTCGTTGTTGCTAAATTTTTAGGAAATTAGATCGCTTTATTAATTGAGGGTGATGATTTACCGCTTTGGGTTTTCAAAATGGAATCTAGCTTATGGAGTTATTGTTTACGTAAACCCGGCAGTGAAATACATGAAATGAATTGGCGGCAATACGCTACTACACTACTGCTATTCAATATCATAGGTGGCATATTTCTCTTTCTATTATTAATCAATCAAGAAAATTTACCGCTTAATCCACAGAAATTTATCAATTTACATTGGGATTTGGCACTTAATACCGCTATCAGTTTCATCACCAATACTAACCTGGCAAACCTATAGCGGTAAAAACACGTTAAGTTATTTTAGCCAAATGACTGGGTTAACAGTGCAGAATTTCTTATCTGCGGCTATCGGTATTGTGGTAGCATTTGCGCGCCAAGGTGTAAAAACACTAGGTATATGCCTGGATAGATATCGCACGTATTACACTTTATCTGCTACCACCACTAGCAATTATTTTTGGTCAACCAAGGCATAATAAAAAATTTTTCTCCCTATTTATTGGTAGAAACATTACAAATTATTGGTAGAAACATTACAAAATCAACCACACACAATCCCTATGGAACTGGTCGCTTCACAAGAAGCAATCAAATTAATTAGGCACTAATGGCGGTGGATTTTTTGCCACAAATTCAGCTCATCCTTTTGAAAATCCTACCGCGTTATGTTTTGCATTTGACCGTGTAGTGGGTGATAGTCGACAAGGCTCAGCATTGCTTTGGGCGATGGAAGTTATTTTCACTATTGCTTTTGTTATTGTTGTCTATGTAGAAATGCAAAGTAATCCACAGCTAATGTTATCAGGTGCTAACAGTAATATCAATTTAGAAGGTAAAGAAAATCGTTTTGGGATTTTAAATTCGGTGCTTTATGCCGTCATCACGACAGCAACCTCCTGCGATGCAGTGAACACCATGCATGATTCCTTTACCGCACTAGGAGGAATGATACCGATGTGGTTGATGCAACTTAGCGAGGTGGTATTTGGTGGCGTAGGTTCTGGCTTGTACGGCATGTTACTATTTGTGATGCTAGTGGTTTTCCTCGCGGGTTTAATGATCGGTCGAGCACCGGAATATTTGGGGAAAAAATTGAAATTCAGGAAATGAAGTTAACCGCTATTGCTATTTTAATCACACCCTGTTTAACGTTACTAACAACAGCTCTGGCGCTTTTTAACGAGGCCGGACACAGTGCTATTTTAAATCCTGGAGCTCATGGTTTCAGTGAAGTCCTATATGCATTTTCTTCTGCGGCTAATAATAACAGTGCTTTTGCCGGCTTAAATAGCAATAATCTATTTTATAACATTACACTGATTATAGTGATGTTTCTCGGTCGTTTTGGCTTAATAACGACAGTAATTGCTACTACTGGTATTATGGTGAGGAAAAAACGCCAGCCTGAAAGCTTTGCCACATTACCTACTCATGGCCCATTATTTATTGGGTTATTAATCTTGACTGTTTTCATTATTGGTGCACTCACTTTTGTGCCTGCCCTAGCTCTAGGGCCGATTGCTGAACATTTACAAATTTGGCATACCACACAATAAGGGAATATAAATGAAAAAATACCAGCCTATTGGTTTGATAGTAGATTGATCCAACAAGCATTATTTGACGCTTTTAAAAAATGTGCCCTACAAATGCAGTGGCACAATTCGGTTATGTTTATCGTTTATATCGGTAGCATATTGACGACATTAATCTGGTTTTATCAATTGCTCACTCCAATCGCTGACAGCAATACATTATTTACCGGCATAATCGCCGTTTGGTTGTGGTTTACCGTTCTATTTGCTAATTTTGCCGAAGCCCTGGCTGAAAGGCTTAGTAAAACGCAAGCAGCAAGTCTAAAAGGGGTAAAAACAAAGCATTACTACTCGATTAGCCAGTGCCAATTATCAAGCAGCAAAAGAGGAAATCAGTTCTGATCAAATACGCAAGGGGGATATAGTACTAATTGCAGCGGGTGAAATTATTCCTTGTGATGGCGAAGTGCTTGAAGACGGTGCTTCCGTTGATGAGAGTGCAATTACCGGTGAATCAGCCCCGGTTATTAGAGAATCTGGTGGTGATTTTTCTTCGGTAACAGGGGGAACACGCGTCTTGTCTGATTGGTTAATTATCCGATGTACAGTTAATACAGGTGAAACTTTTCTTGATCGCATGATCTTGATGATCGAATGTGCCCAACGGCGTAAAACACCGAATGAAATTGCGTTAATCATACTATTAACCGCATTAACGATTATTTTTCTATTAACCTGTTCAACACCTTATCCTTTTAGTTTATTCAGTACCGAGATCAACAGTAGTGGCAGCCCAATTTCTATCGTGGTGCTAATTGCTTTATTAGTTTGTTTAATCTCGACCACAATCGGCGGCTTACTATCTTCAATTGGCGTGGCCGGTATGAGTCGCATGTTAGCTGCAATGTGATAGCAACCAGTGGACGAGCTGTAAAAGCGGCAGGCGATGTGGATGTTTTATTACTGGATAAAACTGGTGCTATCACTTTAGGTAATCGCCAAGCATCTAAATTCTTACCCCTTAAAGGTGTCACAGAACGACAACTGGCTGATGCGGCACAACTATCATCACTGGCTGATGAAACACCGGAAGGACGCAGTATTGTTATTTTAGCTAAGCAGTTGTTTAATTTACGAGAACGTGTTCTACAGACATTAAATGTCACTTTTGTACCCTTCTCCACAATGACCAGGATAAGCAGTGTTAATGTGGGTGATCGTGTGATGAGAAAAGCTCTGCGGATTCTATTCGACGCTACCTGGAAACCAGTCATACCAAACTCCCCGCCGAAACAGAAAAATTAGTCAAAGAAGTTGCTCGTAGAGGAGAAACACTATTAGTGATTGTTGAGAATCAACAAATTCTCGGCGTTATCGCCTTAAAAGATATTATAAAAGGTGGCATCAAAGAACGCTTTGCTGAAATGTGCCGAATGGGAATAAAAACGGTAATGATCACTGGGGATAATCACCTGACAGCCTCCGCTATTACAGCTGAAGCCGACGTTGATGATTTTCTGGCTGAGGTAACACCTGAAGCTAAGCTGGCATTGATCCGCCAATATCAGGCGGATGGCATTCTGGTTGCCATGACAGGTGACGGTACTAATGATGCTCCAGCACTGGCCCAAGCTGATGTAGCCGTCGCTATGCAAGCTGATGTAGCCGTCGCTATGAATTCAGGCACCCAAGCAGCAAAGAAAACGGGTAATATGGTCGATCTTAATTCAAATCCGACGAAACTTATCGAAGTTGTTCACGTTGGTAAACAGATGTTGATGACCAGAAGTTCGCTTTCTACCTTTAGCATTGCTAATGATATTGCCAAATATTTTGCTATCATCCCTACTGTATTCTCGATCACTTACCCACAACTCAATATATTAAATATCATGCAATTACACTCTCCGTCTTCAGCCATCCTGTCAACTGTTATTTTTAATGCTTTAATCATTGTTGGCTTGATCCTGTTAGTGTTAAAAGGCGTTAGTTACCATCCAATGAGTACAATAGCCCTATTACGCCGTAATTTATGGATTTATGATTAAGTAGTTTAGTCATACCATTTATTGGTATCAAGCTTATCGATCTACTGCTTAGCCTGTTTATATCCTGATAAGGTATTGAATATGAATGTCTTACGTTCTTCATTTGTGTTATTCATTTTTCTATGTATTATAACTGGAATTATTTACCCATTATTTATTACTGTTTTATCAAGTGCTTTCTTTAATCACCAAGCAAAAGGCTCATTTATCGAAAAGAATAATCTTATCATCGGTTCAGCACTCATTGGCCAATCTATCTCGGCGGTTAAATACTTTCATGGCCGCCCATCAGCAACCGCTGGCACACCTTATAATGGGGTCACTTATAGTGGCAGTAATCTGGCGGTTAATAATGCCGTATCGGCAAAACGTTTGCTATTCACATAGCAAATTAAAATTTTCAATAATCAAAACAACGTGGCCGTACCTGTCGATCTGATCAGCGCTTCAGCCAGTGGATTAGATCCTCATATTTCACCAAATGCAGCCTATTATCAAGCAGCCAGAGCGGCTAAAGCGCGCCGAATTGCTTTACACAAAATTGAACACTTAATTGCAGCTAACACCGAAAGACCTTTTTTTAGTTTCTTAGGTGAGCCAGCTATTAATGTCCTCAAACTTAACATTGCCCTTGATGCGCTTGAACAATCTGAGAATGTGAAAACATAATAAGGTTGATTGATGGAAAGCCAGGAATCGAAACGCCCCACCTTGTTAGATCTATTGACTATTGCCAATGAAAAAGTTCGAGACAATTTTAAGCTCTTCTTTGGCGCCTATTCTAGGGTCGGAAAAACCTATGCAATGCTACAAGAAACCCAACGGCTTCGTTCTCAAGAGCTTGATGTTGTCATCGGTGTCGTAGAAACCCATAACCGTTCAGAAACATTAGATACCGGTATTTATGTGTTAACCACTATTAACGTACAACATTTAGAGAGTTTAAATGATGTTGTCGGTAGTATTACTGGTATTCGAGTAAGAGAAACCGTACCTGATCATATTTTTGATCAAACAAGTAAAATTGTATTAGTCAATTTGTCACCTGACGATCTGCGCCAGCGACTAAATAAAGGAAAAGTCTATATTGCCGGCCAAGCCGAACATGCTATTGAACACTTCTTTCACAAAGGCAACTTAATTGCCCTGAGAGAGTTATCATTAAGACGTACTGTTGATCGTGTCAATAACCAAATGCGTGAGTATCGTAATACCCAAGGTTACTCTCAGATTTGGCATACCCACGATAATCTATTAGTTTTTACTGGTCATAACCAAGGAAATGAAAAACTGGTGCGAGCGGCAGCCAGACTAACAGCTAAACTCGGTTGTAGCTGGCATGCAGTTTATGTAGAAACTCCCAAACTAAATACCTTAACAGAAGAAAAGAGACGCGCCATTCTCAAAGCACTAAAACTGGCGCAAGATTTAGGCACAGAAACCTCAACCCTGGCTGATGCAAATGAAGAAAAAGCCATTTTAGATTACGCTCGAAAACATAACCTGAGTACAATTGTAATCGGCCGTAAGCAAAATACCAATTGGAAATTCCTCGATTATAAAATACACCCTGATTTCGCTGAACGCCTTGGTAAACTAGGACCTGATTTAGATCTGATTATTATTGCCTTGGATGAAAATACCTCGTGGGACAAAGAGACTGAGTGCCGGCCACTAAGTGACAAATGGCGCGGCAATATCCAAGGTTACCTGTTCGCCACTTTGTTATGTATTACTATTATGCTATTTTCTAATTGCTTTTTGCTTAAATTTGATCAGGCTAATGTGGTAACTGTTTATGTATTAGCTGTGGTTATCATCGCTCTCCTGTATAGCCGAAACCCTTCTATATTTGCCACATTTATTAACGTTATAGGCTTCGATCTATTTATTGTTCAGCCCCATTTTTCTTTTATTGTTTTTGACATGCAATAGTTTGATAACCTTCATTGTCATGCTGGTCGTGGGCCTTTTGGTTGGTAATCTAGCCGCCGGTGTACATTATCAAGCCAGAGTTGCTCGTTATCGTGAACAACGGACTTGTCATCTTTACGAAATGACCAAAAAACTAAGCCGAGCACTCAATGAAATTGATATAGCTAAGACCGGTTATCATTTCCTTTCCAATGCTTTTAGAGCAAAAATCTATCTACTGCTACCTAATGAACGTCAACAGCTGGTGCCGCTTAAACTAGCAGACTATGACCAAGTATAAATTGACTAAGCAATTGTATTATGGAGCTTTGATAAAAATCAACCAGCAGGTGCCGGAACAGATACATTACCAAGCGTGCAATACCAGTTACAACCGATTGCGACTTCTAAAGAAACTTTAGCAATATTAGCAATCGAACCGCAAAATCTACGACAAATTACTGATCCCGGAACAACAACGGCTGCTACAGACTTTTACTGGCTTGATTGCCAACACATTTGAGCGATTACAACTTGCCAGACAGGCAGAATCTGCCAAATTTGATGCTGAACGTGAACAACTGAGAAACTCGTTATTGGCAGCACTTTCTCATGATTTGCAGACACCGCTAACGGTATTGTTTGGTCAAGCAGAAATACTGATGCTGGAATTAAGTACCTAACACTCCCCACATACCGAAAAAGTCAACCAAATACGTCAACAGATCTTAAGCATTTCAAGGTTAGTTAATAATCTACTGGATATGGCGCGCATTCAGTCCGGCGGAATTGTGCCTATTCTCGCTTAGGAATCACTACAAGAAATTGTTGGCAGTGTATTGCACTCACTGGAATACGCATTAAAAAGCTACCCTACTAAAATTAATGTTCCTGCCGATCTATTACTTTATTGTGATGCTAATTTGCTTGAACGGGTGATCATTAATTTGCTTGAGAATGCCATTAAGTACTTAAATACTTTGCTGAAAATTCACCTATTGGCATTTATGCCTACCCACAAGGTAAATATATTCATATCGAAATTTGGGATAAAGGTATCAGCATACCAGAGGGGCAGGAAGAATTTATTTTTAATAAATTTTCCTGTGCTAAAAAAGAATCTTCCATTCCTGGTGTTAGTTTAAGCCTAGCCATTTGTCAGGCTATTATTGAGCTTCACGACGGCGTAATATGGGCTGAGAATAATAAAAAAGTGGAATAACCTTCCACTTTGTTTTACCTTTAAAAGAAGTTCCTGCTATAGAAGAAGGGATTGAAAGCGAGTGTATCCATCACAATATTTTGATAATCGAAGACGAAAAAGAGATCAGACGATTTGTCAAACTAGCACTAGAAGATGAAAATTTTCGCGTATATGAAGTAGAAACTTATCAACGAGGACTTATTGAATCTGCTACCCGCAAACCTGACCTCTTGATCCTCGATCTTGGGCTACCTGATGGTGATGGTATTGATTTGATCCGTGATTTAAGACAATAGAGTAATATTCTATTAGTACTGTCGGCACGTGCAGATGAAACAGATACAGTCATGGCACTTGATGCCTGAGCAGACGACTATCTAACCAAAGCATTTGGCATTAGTGAATTGTCGGCCAGGGTAAGAGTTACCCTAGGCCGTTATGGACGTAAAACCCAGCAAGATCCAATACTTCGGTTTGGAGATATTAGTGTTTATTTAATTAATCGATGAGTGACTAAAAACCAGCAAGAACTCCACCTCACCCCAATTGAGTTCCGTTTACTCAGTGAATTTATTGCTAATAGTGGGTAAAGTATTAACTCAACATCATCTGCTACTACAAATATGGGGCCTAACTATGTTGAACATAATCATTACTTGCGTATTTATATGGGACACTTAAGACAAAAGTTGGAAAGCGATACCACGTAACCAATACACCTACTAACCGAAACAGGAATTAGTTATCGTTTTATGCCTTAATAATGGACTGACTTTAACTATATTAAGCTAAAGCAGCTAATTATGGCATTAGCATTCAATTTATCACGGTCGGACAAAGCCATATCTATTATAATGTGGCTTATACAAAATAAGCAACTATTTATTGGGTAATAACTTGATTAACAATTTGGATAGCTTCCTGCTCAATCAATTCAAGATGAGCCTGACTACGAAAACTTTCACAATAAATTTTATAAGCTTCTTCAGTACCTGATGGACGAGCAGTAAACCAACCATAATCTGTTATTACCTTTAAACCACCAATAGCAGCACCATTACCGGGTGCTTTGGTTAACCGTGTGGTAATCGGATCACCTGCCAACATATCGGCGCAAACCATTTCAACCGTTAACTCAGCTAAACGCTCTTTTTGCTGGTAGCTGGCTTTTACTTGGATACGGCTATAGCAGAGTTCACCAAAACGGCGAGCAAGTTCCTGATAGTGCTGTTGTGGATTTTTCCCGGTCACAGCAGTCATTTCGGCCGCTAATAGACAGAGAATGATACCATCCTTGTCCGTCGTCCAAGGAGTTCCATCAAACCGCAAGAAAGAAGCGCCGGCACTCTCTTCACCAGCAAAACCATACTTACCCTGATATAAACCGTCAACAAACCATTTGAAACCTACCGGTACTTCAACTAATTCACGTCCTAAATCGGCAACAACACGATCGATCATGGCACTAGAAACTAATGTTTTGCCTACAGCAACATCTTTTTCCCATTGTGGTCGATGACGAAATAGATAATCGATAACCACAGCCAAATAATGATTGGGATTGATCAAGCCAGCTGGCGTTATAATTCCATGACGATCATAATCCGGATCATTAGCAAATGCTAAATCAAATTTATTACGTAACTCTAATAAGCCTTTCATCGCCCAACGAGAAGAACAATCCATCCGGATCACACCATCGTGATCTAACGGCATAAAACTAAAAGTTGGATCAATTTGTTGATTGACCAGCTCTAAATCAAGTTGATAATAATCAGCAATACGTTTCCAATAATTTATTCCCGCGCCACCTAATGGATCAACACCTATTTTTAATCCTGCTTTTTTAATCACGGCCATATCGATAACATCACTCAAAGCTATCACATAAGGCTCAACAAGATCGTGTTGATGGTAGTGAGGATCCTTAATTGCATCTTGATAATTAATGCTTTGAATAGCAGATAATTGGTCGGCAATTAATTGATTCGCCCGCCGCTCAATTTCAACTGTTAGTAGCTCATCAGCCGGTCCACCATGTGGTGGATTATATTTGATACCTCCATCTTCCGGAGGATTGTGTGAAGGGGTGATCACAATACCATCGGCTTTATTTTCATGCTGACGATTATATTCCAATATAGCATGAGAAATAGATGGTGTTGGGGTAAAACCGTTGTCTTGTTGTGTGATGACATCAACTCCATTAGCAATCAGCACTTCAACAACTGTCCTAAATGCAGGCTCGGATAATGCATGAGTATCTTTTCCCACCAAACAGGGGCCGGTAATACCATTTAATTGACGAACTTCCACAATAGCTTGTGTAATAGCAAGAATATGTTGCTCATTAAAACTATTACGACACGAACTACCACGATGTCCTGATGTGCCAAATTTAACGCTATGAGCAGGATTTTTTACTTGAGGTTGTAACGAATAATATTTTGCAATCAATTGTTCAACATTAATTAAATCACTTCGTTGGGCAGTTTGCCCTGCACGTTTATGCATTGCCAATTATTTCTCTCCAACAGGACAGTGGTACACATAGAATAATAACTAAGTGCCCAATAATATTTTTTAAATCGTACCACACACCTTTGCAACTAATTCAACAGGAAACTGCATATCTTGCATAATTTGTTTAATCATATTACATTTACGGTTGGTATTAGTATTGGTAATTACCCAATAAGACGTCCCTGGTATAAGGCGAGGTTTTGTCTGTTTGCCACTGGCCAACAATGTCTGTTCATCGGCAGCAAAATAAATACGCGTTCTTCCATGGGTTGCTTCTGTTGCTACCACAAAAGCTTCTTTATTTAAATTGTATAAAGTAGATAAAATTAGCATAATTGTTTGAAAGCAATAAATCCTGCATTACATATATTGCGTCATGGGAAGAATCTACTTTATTTTTTTTCACTCCCGCCGTCATATTACTTACGGTTAGCGAGAGTGACATATGCGACTGACTAACGTCAAACCCTAGTAGACATCGTAATATAACCGATACATTTTCACCTATATGCTGAGTATGACTAGCAATATAGTGGTAAAGTTCTTCGTCAACTTCAATCGTTTTCATGTTATTTCAATCTTTTTTAATTAAAATTACTTGCCAAGTATAAGATATAAACCTGAAAAACAAAACAATGGATATTTCAACTAGTTAAGCTTAGTCTTCTAATAAAAAATATTTTCATTAAGTTTGTTAATCGGTATAGAAACACCTGATTATCTTTACATTACCAACAACACAAATATCTTTTTATATTGAGCATCAGTCACAATTATGATATAAATAGGAAAGTATTAGCGACTCACTAACTAACCATTTTCAATCGACAACATGGCTTAAATTTAAATTGACAATAATAACTCGTAGTAGTGTCGATAGTGGTTGGCTTCTCATTATATCCATGCCACTATATTAACTATTAATTAATAATATGTTTATGTCTCTAAATAACTTGCTAAATTATCGTATTCATCAGCCAGAAAATCCTATCTCTTTTGCTGCTATTGTACTAATACATGGCCTCTTTGGTGATCGACAAAATTTAGGCGTTTTGGCACGCAATTTACAAAATTATTTCACTGTTATTCAACTAGATATACGCAATCATGGCGACTCGCCATGGGCAGAAACCATGCTCTATTCTGAAATGGCAAACGATGTTTTAACTTTACTGACTTACTTAAAGCAAAAAAGTGTTATCGCCATCGGCCACTCAATGGGAGGGAAAATTGCAATGGCGATGACAGCAATAGCACCGCAATTTATAGAAAAAATTGTGGTTATTGATATTGCTCCAGTCACTTACCAAATTAATCGTCATGAAAATATGTTTTCTGCCTTAGAAGCAGTGACAACATCGGCAGTCACTTCCCGACAAGAGGCTGCTGTTATTATGCACCACTCGCTCAATAAAGAAAGTGAAATTCAATTTCTACTAAAATCATTTCAACAAGGCAAATGGAAGTTTAATTTACCAATTTTAAAAAAACAATATAACCAATTGATGAGCTGGAAAACTATTCCGGCCTGGCCTAAACCAGCACTTTTTATTCGTGGCAGCCTTTCTGATTATATTAGCGAAGATTATCACAATGATATTATTGCTCAATTTCCGCAAGCCCATGGTCAGATTATTATGGAATGTGATCACTGGGTGCATGCTGAAAATCCCACGGCAGTCAATCGAGCTATTGCTCGTTTCCTGGCTATTCCGGCTGATAAATAATGAATTTTTTTGCAATAATATTGTACTATTTAATTAAATTCACAAAATAATTTAAAACTAATAATAATTTTAATTCAGCCTAAAACTAAAAAATGTAACTGGTCTTAAAAGTCATCAGATCCCTTTTTTACTCTTTTCATAAAAAATTAGTCGATAGAATAAACTTATTAACTAAGTAATATAATAAAGCCTTTTATTAATATTAAATATATTTAAATGGCTTTATATTTTAATTTGTGATTACCTATTATAGATGAAAATAACCAAAGAACACTTGAATTAATTTCTATTATTATAAGATTAAATAATAAAATAAATATAAATGAATATAATAAAGAAATAATTCAAAATGATAATTATGTTGATTGTATAAAAAAAATCCAACAAAAGTATCAAATTTCACTAAAGGAAAAACGCTGTCATAAAAAAGAGTTATCACGTCTCATGCTACCAGTTATCATTTATGATAATAATAAAGTTCCATATATATTAGCAAGTTACAATGATGAATAAGTATTAATACAATCCACTGGCAATAAACCACCGGAAATCTGGCAGAAAAAAGATTTTCTTCATCACTGGAGTGGTATTTATGCATGCCGCAATTAATACCTCTTTCTTAACCGAAAGCGTGGTCAGCAGTGAAACTATTTAAAGTCTCACTGTTGAGTCGCATTTTATCCGCCACTGGGATGAGCAAACAGCCAATATGGTAGCTAGTAATTTTCAAGCTCAGCTAATAAACTCACAAGGCAGCCATATTGTTATGCTAATTGAAAAGTTAACTATGGTGTTAACTTTATGGATCGGTGCAGCAGAAGTATTGGCATTAAATATGACGATATGTCAGTTAATTGCTTTTCAGATGATGGTTTCTCATAGTAATCAACCTCTGGGAAAATTGGTGCAATTATGGGGTGATTATATTCGTACCCGTGTAATAGTTGATAAGCTATTATAAATCATTAACTTACTAACTGAGCAACACAGTGAAGGCTTACATCCACAATTAACCGGCCAGATCCAAGATATTGATTTTCGTTATCAATCGGATCTTTCGCTTATTATCAATCAATTCAATTTGTCTATTAAAGCAAGAGAGATGATCGGCATTGTCGGTGCTTCTGGTTCCGGTAAAAGTACCTTTGCCCGTTTATTATTACGCCTTTATACGCCAGAAAAAGGCCACATATTACTGGATAATATTCCCCACTAACAAATAAACATCTCCACCTTAAGGCAACAAATCGGTATTGTGTTACAGGAGAATTTTCTCTTTAACCAATCTGTATTTAACAACATAGCTCAAACAAAACCGGATGCTAGTTTAGATGAAGTGATCGCTGTGGCAAAATTAGCTGGTGTCCATGATTTTATTTTGAAAATGCCTTTTGGTTACGACTCACTGATAGCTGAAGCTGGTCAATCATTGTCAGGAGGTCAGCGCCAACGTATTGCTATTGCGCACACATTATTGAGCAATCCTCGAATTCTTATCTTTGATGAAGCCACCAGTTCTTTAGACAATCAAACACAAACAATAATCCAACAAAATATGCAAAAATTGCCCACGGTCGTACCATAATTACTATTGCACACCACTTATCAACAATTAGTTATCACCATCATATTATCGTCATGCATCAAGGCAAAATTATTGAACAAGGTAACCATACACAATTATTACGACTTGGAAAACATTATTATCTCTGGTCATTACAACAATCGTTAAAGCAGCACTAGGATCACTTTATGGCAAATCGAATTACACGGATGTTAAAGCAATTCTTTCCACAATATAATTACGACTTCTTACCCCCACATTTGCATTAATAAATAGTCCACCATCGCCTTTTGCTCGTCTCACCGCATTGACTTTGAGTATTAGTGTTGTAATTGCTATCGTTGGTCATACTGGAGGCAGTTAGATGTGCAAGCCACGTCAACCGGACGACTTATCATATCGGGACACTCACAAGTTATTCAAGCCTATGAGCAAAGCCGGTTAACTGAATCACATGTAAAAAACGGGCAACATGTTAAAAAATGTGAACCTCTACTTACACTTGACGCACTCAGTGTTAGCCAAGACATCATCGATATTGCACATCAAATAGATGTATTATGCGATTGAAAAATTGCTGTACCAATCTTTACTTGAAAACAAAATCCCTCATGAACAACTCACCTTTCATCAATTAACAAAGTGACAACAAGAAAAAATCAGTAAAACCTTTCATCATGAAAAAGCTCAATTTGATGCGCAGGTTGCTAGTTTAAGATCTGAGATTGAAGTTAATCATACGTTGCAAAAAGCGAAGAATTATGATCTCAATGTGCTCTTTTTACTACAAAAAAATATCAAACAGTGTTTAGAAGCCCGTCAAACTTTAAGTCAAAAACAGATGATCAGTAAATCAGAATATTTAGATCAGGAAAAAGAGTTATTAGAAACCAAGCGCTTAATTGCCCAACAAACATCTAAACTGAGCATTTTAGATTCGCAAGAAAAAAACTTAAAAGAACGGCTCAATGCATTTCAATCACAAAAACACCATGAATGGAACGATAAAAAAAAGCAGTCAGAGATCCAACTCTCTATGCTAGAATAAGCATACGCAAAATTTGATGAAAGAGAACAGTTAGAAATTGTACGCTCGCCAGTTACTGGTACCGTTCAACAGTTAACCACTTATATTTTAGGAGCAGTATTACATCCCGCCCAAAATCTAATGGTAATTGTCTCTGATAACGATGTACAATTTGCCGAAGTTAAAATTTTAAATAAAGATATTGGTTTTATTCATCCCGTGCAAAAAGTGACAGTAAAAGTTGATGCCTTCCCTTACACACGTTATGGCACTATTGATGGAGAAGTATTATCAATTTCACGTGATTCTGCCCAAGATGAACAATTAGGCCTTATCTTTCCAGCTCAAATAAGCCTAAAGCAAAATAATCTAATGGTTGATGGTCATTCAATCGATATCCCCCCATCCCCCAGGTATGTCAATTGTAGCAGAAATCAAAACTGATAAGTGACCTGTTATCAATTATCTATTAAGTCCTATCCGTGAATACCTGTCCGAATCAATGCGTGAGAAATAAGTGATGGAAATATTTTCTAGTTTAGCAATAACAAATAAAGCTAATAACCAAGCTTTAGATTGCATAATTTGGCTCGGTAAGCAACTGAGTAAATCCATCACCATTGACCGATTAACTCACTCTTTAGGATTAGAATCTAAACACTTAACCGACTAGCAATTACCAGAGTGTATGGATTATATCCAATTAAAAAGCAAAATAAACTTTCTTACTCCTGCTGAACTTGAACTAAAGGATATCCCTTCACCCGCATTAATCGAAATTGAAGGAATATGGTGGGGGGGGTTGCTAATATAAAGCAACAAACCATTGACGTGATAAATCCAACTTCAGACAAAACCCTAACTTTTCCTTATCAAGATAGCCAAAATACACCAATCAAATTTAAAGTATTACTTGTGGCAGAAAAAAATTCACCGACTAAAAAACTAAGTTTGGTTTAGATTGGTTCTCATCATCGATACTAAGGCAAAATAAACAATTAAGAGATATTTTTTTACTTGCCAGTGTTGTACAAATATTTGTCCTCATTAATCCTATTCTTTTTCAACATTTAATTGATAAAGTTCTGGTAAGCCGTAGCCTAAGTAGCTTGCATGTTTTAGCATTCGCTATTATCTCATTAGCGATAGCCGAACCTATTTATAGTTTTATTCGTAATAAAATTTTTAATCACGCCTCGAGGCAAATTAATGCTGAATTACCCGGCCGTTTATATCGTCATTTGTTAGGGCTGCCGCTTGACTATTTTAACCAGCGGCAAACAGGGCAAATTATTGCTCGCATTCGTGAAATGGCCCAGATTAGACAATTTCTGACTGGATCAACATTAATACTGTTTATCGATCTGTTTTTTGTCACGCTATTTATTAGTGTTGTTCTATTATAGTGCGCAACTGTCAGGGATCGTGCTTGGCTCACTGGTTATCTATTTTGTTTTTTGGCTACTGTTGAGCCCTATTATCCGTAAACGAGTTGAAAAAGAGTATGAAGCTCAAACAGATAATACCACTTTCCTCACTGAATCAATCACTGGCATTGAAACCGTTAAAACAGCTGCAACAGAGAATACTTTTTTACAACGTTGGCAAAAAATCTTAAGTCATCAATTACAAAAAAGCAGTATTATAGCAAGTCAACCTATTAACCTGATTAACAAAATAACCACCGCTATTCTATTATGGTTCGGTAGTAAAACCGTCATGCAAGACCAACTTAGTCCAGGAGAACTAATTGTGTTTAATATGCTTAGTGCCCATGTTAACCAACCGATTCTTCGGCTAGCACAGGTATGGCAAGATTTTCAACATACTCTTATCGTGTTAAAACGTGTTGGTGATATTCTTGATGAACCTACTGAGCATGGTCAAACGGCGAGCGTGAATACCACAGCCATTAGCGGTAATATCGAATTTAATCATATCAGATTTTGCTATGCCAGCGATATACCGGAAGTATTGCAGAACTTATCACTGTCAATTAGAACCGGACAGTTTATCGGCATCACCGGCCCTTCAGGATCAGGAAAAAGTACCTTAACAAAGATATTACAACGACTATATGTTCCTCAGCAGGGTCAAATCACTATCTATGTTATGGATCTGGCGGTCGCTGATCCGGTTGCTTTACACCTTAATATGAGCGTGGTACTACAAGAAAGTATTTTATTTGCTGGCTCCATCGCCGATAATATTTGCTTAAGCCAACCTGCAGCTTCCGACGAAGCCATTATCCAGGTAGCACAAATAGCAGGCGCACGGGATTTTATTCAACAGCTTCCTAATGGTTTCAATACCCAATTAGCAGAAAGAGGTATGAATTTATCAGGCGGACAACGACAACACATAGCACTTGCCCGTGCACTCTTGACACAACCAGCCATTTTAATCCTTGATGAAGCCACTTCTGCGTTAGATTATGACTCAGAAGCTGCCATCATGAAAAATATGTATCATCTGTCTGCTGGTCGAACGCTCATTAGTGTTGCCCACCGCCTTAATACTATTTGTCACGCTGATAAAATTTGTGTTATTAATGAAGGTCAACTGGTTGAATTCAATAGCCATGATAATCTACTTAAACTAAATGGAATTTATGCGCAACTTTGGTATCAACAAATAGGATCTAATGGCTAAAATTAACGCTTAAAATTATTTGCATCCCCAGTAAGATCACATTTTATGCTTTCTTACTGGTTATTGCTAAAAACAGTTAATCCCTAGTATGTTACTTTATTGATTATGATACTCTATCTGATGGTAGCGATAGTTATCTTGCTAGGGTATGATTGTGTTAAGTAACTTAGCAAATTTTCTGCAACATTTAAATTTATTGCAAAAGAGCAGACAAATCGTATAACACTGGATTTATTCGCCGATGGGCTTAGACCAGAGCGGCTGAAAACCAATCCTTTATCTCGACCTGAACAATTAAAAATTAATAAACGTAATCAATTAAAACGTGATACTCTTAAAGACTTACGCCGTGTCGAATTAAAAATTCATGAGCGTGCTGTTACGGCATTAAATATGCTGGTGCAAGAACAAAAAATAAGCCGTAGTAAATTGATCGAGCAAATATTACTCTGACACAATTGGCCAAGAAAAACAGATAACTTACCGTTTTATTAGTTTATTTTGCTTAAAACACACAAAATTGACAGCATAATGTCGCTATTTTGGTCAAAATAATGGTCATTTAGTTATTCATTAATCAATAGTTATCATCTTTCCTATATTACTGTTAGTAACGATAAGATAACAAAACAACTCAAATTGAAATTAAGAGGTTTATTTACTTTATGGCAATTATAGGTATCTTCTTCGGCAGTGATACTGGCAATACAGAAAATATTGCCAAAATGATCCAAGAAACCCTTGGCGGCACAGATATAGCTGAAGTTCATGATATTGCTAAAAGCAGTAAAGAGGATATTGAAGCATTTGATATTTTACTATTCGGTATTCCCACTTGGTATTATGGTGAAGCACAGTGTGATTGGGACGATTTTTTTCCAACTTTAGAAGAAATTGATTTTAACGGCAAACTGGTAGCTATTTTTGGTTGTGGTGATCAAGAAGATTATGCAGAATATTTCTGTGATGCCATGGGTACGGTTAAAGATATCATTGAACCTAAGGGCGCTACCATTGTTGGGCACTGGACAACCGAAGGATACCACTTCGAGGCATCAAAAGGACTCACTGATGATAAACGTTACTTTATTGGTCTTGCCATTGATGAAGACCGGCAACCCGAATTAACCGATGAGCGTGTGAAAAGGTGGGTAAAACAAATATCTGATGAGCTACATTTACCAGCTATAATCGATTGATAAATGCTAATGTTTTTTGTACATGATAATTCCTGCAAATTGTGTAATGATATTAAGACATATAATTGTAAAATTAGTTTGAAATAAACGTATGCTACTGTGAACAATGTGTTGATATTATTGACTTCACTGCTAATGCAACAAGGTAGGATCCGCATGACCGACAACAATAACGCATTGAAAAATGCAGGGCTTAAAGTAACACTTCCACGCTTAAAAATCTTAGAGGTATTACAAGAGCCAGAATGCCATCACGTCAGTGCGGAAGAACTCTATAAAAAACTCATTGATATGGGTGAAGAGATTGGCCTCGCAACGGTTTATCGTGTCTTAAATCAATTTGATGATGCGGGTATTGTTACTCGCCATAATTTTGAAGGCGGTAAATCCGTTTTTGAACTGACACAACAACATCACCATGATCACTTAATTTGCTTAGATTGCGGTAAAGTCATTGAATTCAGTGATGAATTCATTGAGGCACAACAAAAAAATATTGCGGAACGCCACGGCATTAAACTCTCTAATCACAGTCTTTATCTATATGGACATTGTTCCAAAAAGGACCATTGTGATGAAAACGATTTGGGACATCCAGACGCAATAGCAAAGAAGAAAAATAACCTAGTTTAGCGTTATTTTTGTTATTAATTAGTTAAGATATAAAAGGAGAATAGTGCTCCAGTTTTCTCTTTTTTATTTTACTAGATAGATTGCTTTAACTTCTATTTTGCCGTACATAAGTAAGGCTATGCTTAACAAAATTTGCATGTGTCGCTAGAGCTCCATCTTTTTTGCCAGTTATTTGCGGAATAATATTAACTTTTCCAATATGATCAACAGCAAAAAACTTATCCATCTTCGGAATAATATCAACATCAACATAGTGGTGAGTAATATTGTCCTTTACCCTATGCATGTTTTCTAAGCTACTATGTTGCTTAACAAATCGCGCTGTAAACCACGGCCAAGTTGAGCACTACTAAAACATTCCGCCCGGATAGAACACTCTTTGTTGGATACTTTCATGGTGGCATAAGCCGCTAAACCACCACCTAATGAATGACCACTGCTTGAAAGCCTATATCCAGCCCATTCCTGATTCATTTCAACCAGTTGTTGTAAATTATGCAGTAGTTGAGCAGCTTGCTTATAGCTATTAGGAATACCACCAAACACATTATCAACATTCGCCTGACATTGTTTAATAAAAGTTTTAATATTCTTTATGTAACGCGGAACTTCACTATTTACACCGTGCCCACTAGTTGTACCACCAAATACTAAACGAATTTCCCGCTCAACCTTATTACGAAATATATAAGCCACCAACCAATCCCGTGTTGCTATCTGCTAATAAACCATCTCGGGGATGAAGTTGTATATTAGTCATTTTAGAGATAATGGTTGCCAATTCACGATTGAGTCCCCACTGAGTCGCGTCTAAAGTGGCAAAGGCACGGCTATAAACAAAATCAACCAATAGAGTATTATGATGACGTTGTTCACCGCTTGCTTTATCTACCGGAAAACTTAATTTTTGACAATTGTGCAGATCTTTTAGTAGTCTATTTTGTGTCAATATGTTGACATCGCTGTTATGAATACTTTTTAGGGGACAAGCTAAATTGAACTTAGGTGATATTGTTTGCTGGCTTCCCTGTAACGACACTTTTTTACTGAGTTAAATAAATTGATATGGTGAAGCATAACATAATATCCTTATTTATATCCAATTAGTTTAATAATTATATTGGCTATATACAGCTTATTTTGTTTTATCCAAGTAGAAAGTAATGACTGAAATACCATATTTTCTGCTCACTAAAATATTGGCTTAAACAAGATCGTAAATTTTGTTAATAAGCCACGCTTTTTATAATGACAATCAATTATATTGTTAATCTTTATTGGCTATTTTTGCCCAACTATCTCTTAGTCCAACCGTGCGATTAAAAACCAAATGTTCAGCACTATGATCATGGCTATCAGCGCAAAAATAACCTTCACGTTCAAATTGATAAGCTTTTCCCGGTTGCGTGTTAACTAAACTTGGCTCAACAACCCCTTGCCGGATCACTAAAGAATCTGGATTTATCGTCGCTAAAAAATCCTCTTCTGCAGCAGGATTAGGTACATTGAATAATCGATCATACAACCTAAACTCTGCCGGCACACCATGTAATGCACTTACCCAATGGATAACACCTTTTACTTTCCGGCCATCAGCAGGATCTCTGTTTAAGGTATCAGGATCATAACTACAATAAACAGTGGTAATATTGCCTGCTGTATCTTTATCAACTCTCTTAGCCTGAACAATATAAGCATTACGTAAACGCACCTCTTTACCTAAAACTAAGCGTTTATATTGCCGATTGGCTTCTTCACGAAAATCAGCTCGATCGATATAAAGCTCCCGACTAAATGGTACTTGGCGGGTACCCATCTCAGGTTTATTGGGATGATTATACATAGTGAGCGTTTGTTCATCAGTAGACATATTTTCAATCACTAATTTTATCGGCTCTAATACCGCCATTGCGCGTGGTGCATTTTCATTCAGATCATCACGAATGCATGATTCCAATACGGCCATTTCAACGGTATTATCTTGTTTAGTAACCCCAATACGTCGACAAAACTCTCGAATAGATTCAGCCGTATAACCACGTCGACGTAAACCTGAAATGGTTGGCATTCTAGGATCATCCCAGTTTTCAACAATATTTTCTGCCACTAACTGATTTAGCTTACGTTTTGACATCACCGTATAAGCAAGATTTAGACGAGAAAACTCATACTGTCTTGGATGACAATCAATGGTAATATTATCCAATACCCAATCATACAAACGGCGATTATCTTGAAATTCAAGGGTACAAAGTGAGTGAGTGATCCCCTCTAGTGCGTCTGAAATACAATGAGTAAAATCATACATTGGATAAATACACCATTTATTACCTAATTGATGGTGCTCTGCATACTTTATGCGATATAGCACTGGATCACGCATAACAATAAAAGGAGATGACATATCGATTTTGGCACGCAAACAGACTTTACCTTCCTCAAATTCACCAGCCCGCATTTTCTCAAATAGCTGCAAATTTTCATCAATACTGCGATCGCGATATGGACTATTTTTACCTGGCAGCTTTAAAGTTCCTCGATATTCACGAATAGCATCTGGACTTAACTCATCAACATAAGCTAATCCTTTTTTAATTAGCTCAATAGCATATTGATAGAGGTTATCAAAATAATCTGAAGAGTATTTAACCTTACCACTCCAATTAAAGCCTAACCACCTCACATCGTGCTGAATAGAATTAATATATTCAACATCTTCTTTAACCGGATTAGTATCATCAAAACGCAAATTGCATTGACTCTGATAATCCTCTGCAATACCAAAATTTAGACAAATTGATTTTGCATGACCAATATGTAAATAACCATTTGGTTCAGGTGGAAAACGGGTATGTATACGAGTATGTTTACCTGTAGCCAAATCTTCATCAATAATCTGGCGAATGAAATTTGTTGGGCGAGTATCTGCCTCATTCATTGTCATAGTTCCTCTGCAAAAGCATGTTAATAACGCTTTTATCATCTACAATATACGAATTAGAAACAACCGTTTATTAACACATATTATTAAGCTTTATTTAATTAATAAAAAGCCAATAAAGGAAAAACGGGAAGTTTATAACCCTTCCCGTATTTATTCATTATTAATTATGTATAATAACAAAACCCATTACTTCAATACATCATAAATTGGCGTCACTCCAGCAATTATCTCACTAGTTGCTAGTGTTGCCAGGCCCTGATAATCATCAATATTACTGATGACAACTGGTTTTATCATTGATTTAGCATGCTGATTTAAGTAATCAAGATCTAATTTCAAGATCAGCTGACCTATCATTACAACTGAATTTTCTTCAACTAAACGCTTACATCCCTGTCCTTTTAATGTCACCGTATCAATACCCATGTGAACGATCACTTCAACACCTTCCTTGTTCTTAATACAAAAAGCATAATTGGTATCAAAAATTTCCACTATCTTACCCGACACAGGTGCTAAAACCCCACCATTGGTTAGTTTAATCGCTAAACCATCACCAACAATGCGACTAGTAAAAGCTTCATCAGGTACTTCATCAAACGAGTAAATTTCACCACTAACCGGTGCAACCAATGTTAAAACGATTTGCCCCTCAAGCTTATTTGGCTTTTACTGCTAACTGCCGATTATCTTTCTCAACAAAATTTGCGGGTGCAACAATCTCTTTTAATGCAATCTTTTTCATTGCTTCTGCAATCATCTCTGCTCGTGTTCCAACAACAATTTGAACATTATGTTTATTTAACCGAATGATCCCTGAGGTGCCCAATTTTTTTACTAAGTCATCATTAACAATGTTGGCTGTTTTACACTAAGACGTAAACGAGTAATACAAGCATCAATTGCTATCAAATTATCTGTCCCACCAGCTGCAGCAAGATATTGGTATGCTTCGTGGCTAATATCTTTATCACTAATACTAATATCTTTGTCATAATCATCAACGGTGGCAGCGTTGTCTATCATTTCACGACCTGGGGTCATTAAATTGAACTTATTAATCACAAAACAAAATATGACATAATATAAACAAAAGAAAATTAATCCCTGCAAAATCAACATATACCAATTTACTGCTAATGAATTACGACTCTGCAGTAACATATCAACTAAACCAACGCTAAAACCAAAACTGGAGATCCAATGCATTGCTACCGTAATATAAACAGAAAGTCCAGTTAATATTGCATGAATAACATAAAGTACCGAAGCCACAAACATGAATGAAAACTCAAGTGGCTCAGTAATTCCGGTAAAAAAGGCCGTCAATGCACCAGCCATCATAATACCAGCTACTTTCACTTTATTTTCAGCATGAGCACAATGATAAATAGCCAATGCCGCACCAGGTAAACCAAACATCATGATGGGAAAAAATCCAGCTTGATAACACCCGGTAATACCTTTTTCTGCTAGATCTGCCGCTAACGATTTAGCGCCAGCCAAAAAGTTAGGAATATCATTAATACCAGCGACATCAAACCAAAATAAGGAGTTTAATGCATGGTGCAATCCAATTGGGATCAACAAACGATTAAAGAAAGCATAAATACCAGCACCTAATGAACCCAAGTCCTTAATATTCTCACCAAACAAAACTAATGCATTATAGATTAATGGCCATACATACATCAGCATGAAAGATAACAAGATCATCAAAAATGAAGTTAAAATCAGTATTAGACGACTGCCACTAAAGAATGACAATGCCTTGGGCAATTCAACACTGCTATAACGATTGTAAAGTTCCGCCGCTAACACACCAAATTAATATGCCAATAAACTGATTATTGATTTTATTGAATGCTGCTGGAACTTGCTCAATAGCGACGCCCATGCTAATCGAATAAGCAGCTGGTGAACAAAGGGTGGTTACCACTCAAAAACCGACAAAGCCGGTCAACACCGCCGAACCATCTTTATCTTTCGATAAACCATAAGCAACACCAATTGCAAATAGTATTGACATATTATCTATAATTGCTGCCCCTGATTTAATCAGTAAAGCAGCGATGGTACTATTAGCTCCCCAGCCATGAGGATCAATCCAATAACCAATCCCCATTAAAATCGCTGCTGCAGGCAGCACAGTGACAGGTACCATTAGAGCATGGCCTATACGCTGTAAATAACTTGACACATTCACAAATTTTCCCCTTTATAGTCTCATTACTGGGATCTTATTGATGAATATCATAAACATTCACTTTTTTGCATATATTATCATTAAATCACTTTGACGTAATTATTTCGCATCACAAATTAAATCAGCTAAAATAGTGATAAAAGTCTAAATGTAACTTTATTGTTCGATTAAAATAGTAGCGAAATAAAAAATTTTTTTGTTATAAAAAATATCTTATTTTACTAGATTTCAGACGTTAACAAATAGACAATCATCGAGTTATATAATCACAACGACACACAAAGAATAATACCAAATCATTAAAAGGTAGCTGATACGAAACAAAATTAAAATTAAATGAGGTAAAAAAATAATGAGGCTTATTCCTCTAACAACAGCAAAAGATGTAGGTTTGTTTTCCGCCAATTACATTGCCAACAAAATTAATCAATTTAATCCAACAGCAGCACATCCTTTTGTATTAGGACTGCCTACTGGCGGCACACCGCTAGCTACCTACCATGAGCTTGTTAGGCTCCATAAAACAGGTAAAATTAGTTTTAAACATGTGGTTACTTTTAACATGGACGAATACGTCGGCATTCCCAAAAATCATCCACAAAGCTATCATACTTTCATGTATGAAAATTTCTTTAATCATATCGATATCGCGGAAAATAATATTAATTTACTCGATGGCACTGCAAAAAATATTGACGCTGAATGTAAACACTATGAAGATAAGATCAAATTCTATGGTAAAATTCACCTATTTATGGGTGGTGTAGGTAGTGATGGCCATATTGCATTCAATGAACCCGCTTCATCTCTTTCTTCCAGAACCCGTATCAAAACACTGACCCCGGAAACCCGCCAAGCAAATTCTCGTTTTTTTGATAACGATATTAACCAAGTGCCTAAATATGCTGTCACTGTTGGTGTAGGAACACTACTTGATGCGGAAGAAATTTTAGTTCTCGCAACCGGTGCAAATAAAGCATTAGCAGTTGAAGCTACAGTAGAAGGCTCTATTAATCATATGTGGACTATCAGCTGCCTACAAATGCATCCAAAATCTGCCCTGGTGTGTGATGAACCCGCAACACTTGAGCTAAAAGTGAAAACCTTAAAATATTTTCGTCAATTAGAATCTGACATCATTAACCAATTCGCTAGTTAAGTTAAAATAACACAATTTAATGTTATCAACTAAAAACAGGTGAATAATTCTATAGATTATCCCTATACTCCATACAAAGTAAGAGCAAAATACCATGTATGCACTAACCAACGGCATTATCTATACAGGTTATCAAAAACTGGAAGATCATGCAGTTATTATAGAAAAAGAACAAATAAAACAAGTTTGCCCAGTTACACAATTACCTCAAGGCATCGAAATCCATGATCTGCAAAATGCAATCCTAGCGCCAGGATTTATTGATCTACAGGTTAATGGCTGTGGTGGTGTACAGTTCAATGACAATCCAGAAGATATTTCGGTTAAAACACTTGAGATTATGCAGCAAGCGAATGAACGAAATGGATGTACCAGCTTTCTACCTACATTGATCACCAGTCCTGATCAGCTGATCAAAACAACAATAGAAACGATGCATGACTATTTAGCCAAATATAAAAATCAGGCATTAGGGTTACACATTGAAGGACCTTATATTAACCCGGCCAAAAAAGGCACACATAATACCGAGTATATTCGTAAACCTTCGGCCGAAATGATTAACTATTTATGTCAAAATGCAGATGTGATCACTAAAATTACCTTAGCACCAGAAATGGTTGCAGAAAAATATATTCACCAATTAGTTGAAGCCGGTATTATTGTTTCAGCAGGTCATTCCAATGCCACTTACGAAGAGGCGCAAAAAGGTTTCAAGGCAGGTATTCAATTCACAACCCACCTTTTTAATGCCATGCCTGCTATTTCCGGTCGTGCTCCTGGATTAGTTGGTGCTATTTATAATACTCCAAATGCATATGCAGGAATTATTGCTGATGGATTACATGTTCACTGGGCTAATATCCACAATAGTAAACAATTAAAAGGCGATAAATTAGTCCTGGTAACAGATGCTACTGCACCAGCTGGACTTGACCCAAATGGCAGTGAAATGGATTATTTTACCTTTGCAGGTAAAACCATCTATTATCGTGATGGATTATGTGTTGATAAAAATGGTACATTAAGTGGTTCATCCTTAACGATGATAAACGCTGTCAAAAATATCGTTGAACATGTAGGTATTGCATTAGATGAAGCGCTACGAATGGCCACACTTTATCCCGCTCGTGCCATTAGTGTCGACAAAAAACTTGGGAGCATAGAGAAAGATAAAGTAGCGAACCTTATCGTATTCAATCACGACTTCATCATCTGCAAAACCATTGTCAATGGCCGTGAAATCAAACTGTAACGAGCATATATACTGATGAGTCACAATTATATCTTGAAACAAATTGGTAATATTAATTTAGTTAAACAATTAAATAGTGCTGTGGTATATCGTATTATTGATCAGCATGGCCCTATTTCTCGAATTCAGATCTCAGAACAAAGCCAATTGGCGCCTGCTAGTGTAACCAAAATAACCCGCCAGTTGTTAGAGCGTGGCTTAATTAAAGAAGTGGCACAACAAGTATCTACCGGTGGACGCCGTCCCATTTCAATTGTCTCAGAACACCATCTTTTTCATAGTATTGGGGTGAGATTAGGTCGTCGCGACTGTACATTAGCTCTTTATGCCCTAAACGGTAAGGTGCTCGCTGAAATACATTCATCACTCCCAGAAACTAGTCAACAAGAAATAGAAAACCATTTAATTGCCGCCATTGAAAATTTTATGCAACAACATCAACGTCCCAATCGGGAGTTGATTGCCATCTCAGTTATTTTACCTGGCTTAGTCAATCCACAAGCCGGAATTGTCCATTACATGCCGCATATAAAAGTGCATAACTGGCAGTTGCTACGTAATCTGAAAGAGCATTTCAAAATGACTTGCTTTATCGGTCACGATATTCGTAGTTTTGCGCTGGCAGAACATTATTTCGGAGCTACCCAGAATTGCGCCGATTCAATTTTTGTTCGTATCCATCATGGTGCCGGGGCCGGTGTTATTATTGATGGTGAAATTTTATTGAACAACCGCTTTAACCTAGGTGAGATCGGCCATATACAAATAGATCCATTAGGAGAACGTTGCCATTGTGGTAACTTTGGCTGCCTGGAAACTATTGCAGCGAATGGTGCTATTGAAAATCGAATTCGGCAACAATTAGCAAAAAATTTTCCTAGTCAATTAAAACAAAATAATTGCTCGATTAAAGCAATTTGTCAAGCTGCAAATAAAAACGATCCACTAGCCATTGAAGTGATTAAACACGTAGGCCACCATCTTGGTAAAGCGATTGCAATTATTATTAACCTATTTAATCCACAAAAAGTCGTTATCGCTGGAGAAATCACGGCAGCAGAAAAAATTCTGCTACCCGCTGTGCAAAATTGTATTAAAACTCAAGCATTAAAAGATTTCCGTGAAGATTTGCCGATTGTTACGTCACAACTAGTATACAATTCTGCTATTGGTGCTTTCGCCTTGACAAAACGTGCTATGTTAAATGGAGAACTTTTGCAACATTTACTTGAATAACAATATAGTCGTAAGACATTTAACCTCTTTTTTCACTACCACGTTAAAAATTTATGCTGCTACTAAATTTTATCTTTTAATTAAAAAATTTCTTTAACTCTTCAGCAACACTGATTCACCATTCCACAAGTAGCACCATAAATATTTTATCCTATGAGCTAATAGGTTCATTTTCTACTAATGTAATAAATTGCTTAATTACCTCGATGACAATCAACATCTTGTCTCAATAAGCTAATAATTTCTGTTGATTATTAATGAGAATTATCGTCAGAGTGGCAGTAAAAAATTGCTATCATTCCATTAGCAAAAATCTCTTAACTTAATTAACTTTTATATTTAACATATCAAACGATTATTATTTGGCGATAACGCAGTTATTTTTTGTTGATTTTATTGTCAAAATGATTACAACCCAAACAAACAGATACTTTTCTATGGAAATCGTAAAAAATCAGTTGACGATTCGGGTCGATATACGCATAATTCGCCCCGTAACGCCGATAAAGGTAGTGCAAAAAGATGGCTACGTAGCTCAGCTGGTTAGAGCACAGCACTCATAATGCTGGGGTCGCAGGTTCAATTCCCGTCGTAGCCACCATATTTGCGGGAGTGGCGAAATTGGTAGACGCACCAGATTTAGGTTCTGGCGCTGTAAGGTGTGCGAGTTCAAGTCTCGCCTCCCGCACCATTATTTATAAAAACATTTATATTCTTGTTGGGGTATAGCCAAGAGGTAAGGCACCAGGTTTTGATCCTGGCACTCCCTGGTTCGAATCCAGGTACCCCAGCCATTCCTTTCAATCAACTGCAACCGTTATAATATATTTAGAATATTTAAACCTCAATAAATCAAAAATTGCACCTTAATACACCACTGGTTAAGATAGTATGCCGCATACAAAGAGTGAAAATTCGAAACAATAAACCCATAAGCTTGAGTCAACATCTAAAATATTGACAAAAGAAATACCAAAAAAGGTTTCAAAATGAAAGTGAATTGATTAAAGATATTATTGAGTCGGATATTGGTAACTGGAAAGAATGTTTAAGTTACTGACCCAAAAACAGCCATGTTAATCTTGATAATGCTTTAGTATTGGAGTTAGGCAGCAGAAATGGTGGTGTGTTATTATGGGCAGCAATAATTTGATAATGTCGTGTCAAAAATTATTCCAAGTAATTGGAAATATATTATTATTGTTGGCGTTGCACTAAATAAACGAAATATGTACTATTAATTACAAACGGATTAGAGAGATAGCACAACAGAGTAAACAGCCATTACTTTTTTTATGGTTGTACTCCTGAAACCTTGGTTCAAACTTTCATTATTGATAAGTTTATAATTTATTGATAATTTTATAAATTTCAGTTGAAATGGCACTTTCACTGTAGTGAGTATTAAGTAATATTTGCAATTATATTAGAATAATTTGTTTTATTGAAACTATGATTACGCACAAAAAAGTATTTAGATATGATATAAATGAATTAAGAGCTATAGCTGTTATTGCTGTAGTTTTTTCATTTTAACCATAAATTCCTCCCTGGAGGAATTAGCCTGTATATTAATAATATGTTACATAATTTCAAAAATTTTAGTTAAACATGACTAAAGAAAAATAACCTCAAAAGATACAAAAATCTGGATTAAGTATCGCCTGATAATTTATTCAATCGCCATAATCGCTTTTTACTATTTATTGTGATAGTCCTCTTCTGCTGCCGGAATTTACTATTTGGCTTTATAAACAATTAAGGGAACGGGAGACAAATAATATCGAACAATACAGGATAAACAATAAAAAGTAGTTATATAGACAATTAGCTACGCTGCTGAAAAACAGCAGCGATATACTTCAAACGCGTAAAAATAAAAACATCAGGATATGGCTATTAACATCACACAAACATGACATAAAATAGCCAGAAACATATGCCAAGTTGGACTGCCAACACCAGAAAAACGATAAACTTTATGAATAAAAACAAACAACTAAATATAGTGTAACACAGAAAAGATAAAGGAATAACAAAAATAATAATTTTTTGATCTATCTCACAATTTAATGAATTATAAATAAAAAATAAATTACTGTGCTGTGCTATACAATAATTAGAAAAATACAACAATAGCTTTACCTTATAAACCTAAAGCATACTTAAGCACCTTTGTTTTAATTGCATTTACCCGTTGTACTGACATCAATGCTAAATTTCGCAAACATTTTACAGCCGCTAAATCGGAACTAAACAGTGTGTAAATAACATCCATACTTGCCTGCATCAACCTATTGTCTGGCATTCTATGCTGTTGATAAGTCAGTAAAGTTTGTCGAGCATAGTAAGGCAATATATGCGTCTTGGCATCAATTAATACCTTTAGCAAACTATCAACATCACGATAACCGAGATTAACCCCCTGACCAGCTAGGGGATTAATGGTATGAGCAGCATCACCAATTAATGCTACACCATCGGCAACATAACACTTAGCATGATGACAGCTTAGCGGAAAACTACCTTTAGCAACAACTTGCACCTGACCAAGGCGAACGGGAAAAGCTGAAATAATTTCTTGCTCCAGCTGCTGCAGCGACATAGCCTGTAACTGTCTGATCCGGAACAAGCTATCATACCAAACCAAACAGGCCCAATGATCAAATAAAGGTAAAAACGCTCGCGGACCAGTAGGAAAAAATTGTTGCCAAGTAATATCTTGCTGTGGTTGTGCCATTTTAACTGTAACAAGCATACATGATTGACGATATTGCCAACCAACACTGCCTATTCCAGCCAAAGAGCGCACTTGTGAACAAGCACCATCAGCACCAATAATCAACTTTGCCAATAGTTGCTGACTATTACTTAAGGTAATTTTCAACTGTTGATTCTGGCGCTGCATTGCAGACAATTCGACAGGACAGAGCAAAGTAAGATTAGAATATTGAGTAAACTGCTGCCATAAAGCTAGTTGCAAAATACGGTTTTCAACCATATAACCAAGTACAGGTAAACCAAGCGTGTTCGCTTCAAACATGACATGCGAGTTTTCTCCTTCCCAGGTTTCTAATCTTCGATAAGGAGCAGCGCGCATATTTAAAACACGATCCCATACACCAAGTTGCTTAAGTAGTTCCACTGAAGCATAACTTATCGCTGACACGCGTAAATCAGGCTGAGCTTGCCGATCGAAAGGGGCAGGTTTAGTATGCTCAAGCAACAGTATCCGCCAACCTTCTTTAGCTAATCCAATCGCCATTGCTGCACCTATCATACCCGCACCAACCACGACAATATCATAATTTTCATCTACTCTATTCATATCAACTTAGCTATTAATAGTAATCACTCTAATAGTACACCCCGTTTTTCTTAAGTCATTTACTAATTATTCTATTCAAGCTACTGGTCACCGATGCTGCAAGCGAATACAATACATATCAAAATTTTCCAATTTAATACATAATGTTGTCAGTATGACAGATTTTACTACTGAAAACTTCGGATATATAACATGTTGACGAATAAAAAACTATACATTAAAACTTGGGGCTGCCAGATGAATGAATATGATTCATCCAAAATGGCTGACCTGCTCAACAGCACCCATGGATATCAATTAACAGAGATTGCCGAAGAAGCTGATATACTACTGTTAAATACCTGCTCAATTCGTGAAAAAGCGCAAGAAAAAGTATTTCATCAGTTAGGCCGCTGGAAAAATCTAAAAGATATTAATCCGGATATTATTATTGGTGTTGGCGGTTGTGTCGCTTCACAGGAAGGCGACTTCATTCGTCAACGTGCCCCCAGTGTTGATATTATTTTCGGCCCACAAACCTTACATCGCCTACCTGAAATGATCAATGAAGTCAAAGGTACGCGGAATCCGATTGTTGACATCAGCTTTCCTGAAATTGAGAAATTTGATAGATTACCGGAGCCACGAGCAGAAGGTCCTTCAGCTTATATTTCCATTATGGAAGGCTGTAATAAATATTGCTCATTTTGTGTCGTTCCCTATACCCGGGGCGAGGAAGTAAGCCGGCCATGTGATGACGTATTATTTGAAATTGCACAATTAGCCGCGCAAGGTGTGCGTGAAATTCACTTATTAGGCCAAAATGTCAATGCCTATCGTGGAGCAACTTTTGACGGCGCCATTTGTTCTTTCGCCGAATTATTACGCCTAGTGGCAGCCATTGATGGTATTGACCGCATCCGTTTTACC
This sequence comes from Arsenophonus sp., assembly GCA_045399315.1. GTDB lineage: Bacteria > Pseudomonadota > Gammaproteobacteria > Enterobacterales > Enterobacteriaceae > Arsenophonus. Next base: position 24,122 of record DAYVGO010000009.1, on the reverse strand, counting down.
ACCAGTCATCCAATTGAATTTAGCGACGATATTATTGCTGTCTATGAAGATACACCTGAGCTAGTTAGCTTCTTGCATCTTCCTGTGCAAAGTGGTTCAGATCGCATTTTGACGATGATGAAACGATCACATACTGCACTTGAATATAAAAGCATTATTCGCAAGTTACGTAAAGTACGACCAGATATCCTCATCAGTTCAGATTTCATTGTTGGTTTTCCTGGTGAAACAGATGAGGATTTTCAGAAAACAATGCAGCTTATCGCTGAGGTTAATTTTGATATGAGTTTTAGCTTCATCTACTCACCACGTCCTGGGACACCTGCCGCAGATTTACCTGACGATGTCAGTGAAGATGAAAAAAAACAACGCCTTTATCTACTTCAGCAACGCATTAATCAGCAAGCCATGAACTATAGCCGATCAATGTTGAGCAGTATTCAACGTATTCTTGTCGAAGGACCTTCACGTAAAAATATCATGGAACTTTCTGGCCGTGCCGAAAATAATCGGGTGGTAAACTTTGAAGGCACACAAGATATGATCGGTAAATTTGTTGATGTCGAAATTGTCGATGTCTATGCAAACTCTTTACGTGGTAAGGTAATCAAAACCGAAGATAGCATGGCGTTAAGGAACCAAGAATCCCCTGAATCGGTTATTGCTCGGACACGTAAAGAAGACGATCTTGGTGTCGCGAATTACCAACCTTAATATTACATAGAGTGACTCGGTGACCAAAAAAGATAATCCCCAATTTGTGACCAATGAAATATTTTTAGAGCCTGCTGATAACCTACGACTAATCAGCCTTTGCGGGCCGTTCGATGATAATATAAAGCAGTTAGAGCACAAACTTGGTATTAAAATCAATCATAGGAATAATCGTTTCAAATTGATTGGCAAACCACTTAATATCAGCACGGCCAGCAACATTTTGCGCCGCCTATATGTCGATACCGCGCCTATTCGTGGCATTATCCCTGACATTGCTCCTGAGCAAATCCACTTATCTATTATGGAAAGCCAATTGTTAGAACAATCAGTCGAAAATGTCGTCAGTTATAGTGAACAGATAAACATTAAAACCAAATGCAGCGTTATCAAACCACGGACGATCAATCAGGCTCAATATATTACTAATATGCTGAGTCATGACATCACTTTTGGCATTGGTCCTGCCGGAACAGGTAAAACCTATCTCGCGGTTGCCGCTGCCATTGATGCTTTACAACGCCAAGAAATACGTCGCATTTTACTTACTCGCCCTGCTGTAGAGGCCGGTGAAAAACTTGGCTTTTTGCCTGGTGATCTCAGTCAGAAAGTTAATCCTTATTTACGTCCTCTTTATGATGCCTTATTTGAAATGCTGGGTTTTGAAAAAGTAGAAAAATTGATTGAACACAATGTCATTGAAGTTGCACCATTAGCCTATATGCGAGGTCGGACTCTCCATGATGCGTTCATCATTCTTGATGAAAGCCAAAATACCACTATTGAACAGATGAAAATGTTCCTAACCCGTATCGGATTTAACTCTAAAACAGTGATCACCGGAGACGTGACTCAGGTTGATTTGCCTCGTGGTCATAAATCAGGGTTACGCCACGCTATTGAGGTACTCTCCGAAGTTAAAGAACTTAGCTTTAATTTCTTTCATAGTGATGACGTTGTACGCCATCCTTTAGTAGCCAAAGTTGTTATTGCCTACCAAAACTGGGAAACTAAAGAACAAGAACGGAAACAGACACTGCTTGAACAAAAAGCGCCAGCCAACACTTTATAGAAAGAGGAGATATTTTCTTGCAATCAGTTATTCTTGATCTCCAGCTTGCCTGTCGTGATCATAGTAGATTACCCAGTGAAGAGACATTCCAATATTGGCTTGAGGCTTTCCTACCACAATTTCAATCTGAAAGTGAGATCACCATTCGCATTGTTGATATAGCAGAAAGCCAACATTTAAATCTGACATACCGAGGAAAAGATAAACCAACCAATGTGCTATCCTTTCCATTTGAAGCCCCGGACAATATCCCATTAGCATTACTGGGTGATCTGGTTATTTGTCGTCAAGTTGTTGAAAAAGAAGCCATTGAACAACAAAAAATACTCGATGCTCACTGTGCGCATATGGTAATACATGGTTGTCTACATCTGCTGGGTTATGATCATCAAAATGACTTTGAAGCGGAGAAAATGGAGACAATAGAAACTGAAATTATGCAAAAATTAGGTTATCCTGATCCTTATTAGTATGAAAAAGAGTAACCATTATTCTACTTTTATGCTAAACAGTTATGATACGATAAACTACCTAGAGAAATTTTAATAAAACGCCATGAGCGACAACCATCCTACAAACAATGATAATGCTCTCTCGAAAAAGAGTTTTTTCGGGCGCTTAAATCAATTATTCCACGGTGAACCTAAGAATCGTGATGACTTAGTTGAACTGATTCGTGATTCAGAGCAAAAAGACGTTATAGATCCTGATACCAGAGAAATGCTTGAAGGAGTAATGAATATTTCCGACGAGCGTGTTCGAGATATCATGATCCCACGCTCTCAAATCGTAACATTGAAACGGAATCAAACTTTAGATGAATGTCTCGATGTAATTATCGATTCAGCACATTCTCGTTTTCCAGTGATTAGTGAAGATAAAGATCATATTGAAGGTCTATTAATGGCTAAAGATTTATTGCCATTTATGCGAACAGATGCCGAACCTTTTAATATTGATAAAGTATTACGTCCAGCTGTTGTTGTCCCTGAAAGCAAACGGGTTGATCTGTTATTAAAAGAATTTCGTTCCCAACGTTATCATATGGCAATTGTTATCGATGAATTTGGTGGCGTATCAGGATTAGTGACTATTGAAGATATTCTCGAATTAATTGTTGGTGAAATTGAGGACGAATATGACGATGAAGAAGACATTGATATGCGCCAACTTAGTAAACATGCTTACTCGGTGCGCGCACTAACCCAGATTGACGATTTTAATAAAGCATTTGGTACCCATTTTAACGATGAAGAAGTCGATACCATTGGTGGTTTGGTGATGCAAGCATTCGGACATTTACCTGCCCGGGGAGAAATCATCACAATAGATGGTTATATCTTTAAAATTACCATGGCTGATAGTCTCAAAATTATTCAAGTTCAGGTAAAAATTCCTGATAAAGCCCCCACCCCAAATCTTACAGAAGAATAGCATTAATGAACAAAATGCCACTTTATCAACACCAGTGGTTACGAGCCTTAATCGCGTTAATTTTTGGGCTCGCTGGAACACTGGCTTTTTCACCTTTTGATATCTGGTTAGCTGCTCTTTTTTCCCTTTTTGGCTTACAGCTACTGATTGTTAATCGTTCTAGTAAACAAGCCGGTTTAACAGCATTTTGTTGGGGGACTGGCTTATTTGGTAGTGGTATTAACTGGGTTTATGTCAGTATTGCCGATTTTGGCGGCATGCCACTGGTTGCTAATGTCTTTTTAGTTGTCTTACTTACTGCTTATTTATCCCTTTATCCAGCACTATTTGCTTACCTACTCAATCGATTTTTTCCACGACTTAATATCGCTCGCTTTATTTTTGCCGCACCAGCGCTATGGCAAATCACCGAATATTTACGCGGTTGGGTATTAACGGGTTTTCCTTGGTTACAATTTGGCTATAGCCAAATTGATGGCCCCCTTAAAGGCATCGCGCCGATATTTGGCGTTGAGATGATCACTTTGCTGTTAGTCATCATTAGTAGCTGTTTAGTTTTTACTTTAGTAAAACGCCAACTTATTCCTCTAATTACGGCTATTAGCTTATTATTTTTACCGCTGTTTTTTAAAAATTACCACTGGATCACACCAATTATCGAAAAAAAAACCAAAATTGTTTTAGTTCAAGGTAATATCCCACAAAACTTAAAATGGCAGGCAGGATTTCTCGAACACACTATTAGTACCTATCTTGATCTCTCTAAACCTTATTTTGGTCATGCAAATCTCATTATTTGGCCTGAATCTGCCATCCCATCAATAGAATTAGACAATAGCGCTTGGTTAACATCATTAGATAAACTATTGCGCTTAAAAAACACGCGCTTAATTACTGGTATTGTTGATGCTAAACCAAATAAACAAGGAATTAACCACTTTTTTAATAGTATTATTGTGTTAGGAGAAAACAAACCTTACCAATATCCAACCAGTAATCGTTATCAAAAACACCACCTAGTGCCTTTTGGTGAATTTGTGCCATTAGAAAATATCCTGCGGCCAATTGCCCCGTTATTCAATCTACCAATGTCGGGTTTTAGTCGTGGTAATTATCAGCAAAAACAGTTAACTGCTGGCAATATCCATTTAACTGCAGCTATCTGCTATGAAATTATTTTAGGTAGCCAAGTTAGAGACAACTTCAAACCAAATACTGATTTTCTGTTAACAGTTTCAAACGATGCATGGTTTGGACATTCCATCGGCCCATGGCAACACTTTCAAATGGCACGCATGCGCGCCCTGGAATTGGGGCGGCCGCTATTGCGGGCGACTAATAATGGTGTTACGGCGGTGATCACCTCTAATGGAGATATCCAAGCAGAACTCCTTCAATTTACTCGATCAGTATTAAATACTGAAGTAATACCAACATCAGGTCTTACACCTTATACATGTTGGAGTAACAGGCCTATGTGGGCTTTGGTTATTCTATTTATTATATTGGCATGCCTTATTAGGCAAAAAGAAGACTAATCATTTTAGCAAATATTAATCATCATTATGTCTTGACAATTTATAATACGGTTTTATCTGGTTTATTAATATTTAACATTAAAATTAGTTAATACTCTATTTTATTATAATAATTTCCAATTTGTTAAAAAATTAACATCTTATTAATTTATCTAGATTTACGCTGGTTAGCTATCTGAAAAAAGGACTATTAATGATTTCTCTAAAAAATGTTTCTAAATGGTATGGACAGTTTCAGGTGCTTGCTGATTGTTCGATGGATGTCAAACGGGGCGAAGTTGTCGTTATTTGTGGCCCCTCTGGTTCAGGTAAATCAACATTAATAAAAACCATTAATGGTTTGGAACCTATTCAAGATGGTGAAATATTTATTAATAATATGCATGTTAATAACAAAAAAACAGATTTAGTTAAATTGCGTTCCCAAGTAGGTATGGTATTTCAACATCTTGAACTATTCCCTCACCTATCAATTATTGAAAACTTAACTCTAGCACAAATAAAAGTCTTAAACAGAGAAAAAAAAACCGCTGAAAAAACAGCATTAAGATTATTAGAGCGTGTTGGCTTAGCTAACCATAGCAATAAATTTCCTGTTCAATTGTCTGGAGGACAACAACAACGCGTTGCCATTACCAGGGCACTCTGCATGGATCCGATTGCCATGCTATTTGACGAACCAACCTCGGCATTAGATCCGGAAATGATTAACGAAGTACTTGATGTGATGATAAAACTAGCTAACGAAGGAATGACCATGATAGTTGTCACTCACGAAATGAGATTTGCTAAAAAAGTGGCCCACCGTATAATTTTTATGGATGAAGGAAAAATTATTGAGGATAGCAATAAAGAAGATTTTTTTGCTGCACCGAAATCAGAACGTGCTAAAGAGTTCCTGGCTAAAATCATACACTAATCACATCACTCATTATTGGGTGACAAACATTGTCACCCAATCGGCTAAATAAGCATACTAAAATAGCACTTATTGCGGGCTAGATTGCACCGTATAACTACTATTCTATGGATCTACACACTTTTGGCATAAATAAAATCAGTTTAGCTTTGCCGGTAAATATTCATTAACAGTTACAGTTGTTGTTAAAGGCAATTATCCGCTATTCTATGCAGATATAAATTCACTACACATCTGCGGCCAGTACCGCATTTTCGCCATAGGGGAATATCGGTGTCATGCAAGAACAATATCGACCAGAAGAGATAGAACAATCCGTACAACGTCATTGGGAAGAAAAACAAACATTTAAAGTAATAGAAGATAATAACAAAGAAAAATACTATTGCCTGTCAATGTTACCTTACCCATCTGGTCAACTACACATGGGACATGTTCGCAACTATACCATTGGCGATGTTATTTCACGTTATCAACGCATGTTAGGCAAAAATGTTCTACAACCTATCGGTTGGGATGCTTTTGGTTTACCGGCAGAAGGTGCTGCGGTAAAAAATAATACCGCTCCTGCGCCGTGGACCTATGCCAATATTAATTATATGAAAAAACAATTGAAGATGCTTGGATTTGGTTATGACTGGAGTCGCGAAGTCACAACTTGCACACCGGAGTATTATCGTTGGGAGCAATGGTTTTTCACTAAGCTTTATGAAAAAGGTTTAGTTTATAAAAAAACCTCCACCGTTAATTGGTGCCCAAACGATTTAACAGTGCTAGCTAATGAGCAAGTTATCGATGGTTGTTGCTGGCGGTGCGATACCCCAGTTGAACATAAAGAAATACCGCAATGGTTCATAAAAATTACCGCTTATGCTGAAGAGCTACTTAATGATTTAGATAAACTTGAGGGCTGGCCAGAACAAGTTAAAACCATGCAACGTAACTGGATCGGCCGCTCTGAAGGGGTTGAAATCACCTTTAATCTGGCTGACAGCGATGAAAAATTAACCATATATACCGCGCGGCCTGATACTTTTATGGGAGTAACTTACCTCGCTATTGCAGCTACTCACCCGCTAGCAAAAAATGCCGCAGAGAAAGATGCCAAACTGAACGCTTTTATTGATGAATGTCGCAATACCAAAGTTGCTGAAGCCGAAATGGCAACCATGGAGAAAAAAGGGGTAGCTACCAATTTATACGCCATTCACCCACTAACTAATGAAAAAATTCCAATCTGGATAGCCAATTTTATATTAATGGAATATGGTACAGGTGCAGTAATGGCTGTACCAGGACATGATCAACGTGACTGGGAATTTGCCACCAAATATCACTTACCTATTAAAGCGGTTATTGCTGATCATGAAGGCCAGATACCTGATCTAATTGTGGGTCCGTTTACTGAAAAAAATGCGCTGATTAATTCAGGTGAATTTAGTGGCATGGACAATGTAACCGGCGCCAATGCTATTGCCGATAAACTGGTCTTACAAGGTGTGGCACAACGCAAAGTCAATTATCGTCTCCGTGATTGGGGAGTTTCTCGCCAACGTTATTGGGGAACACCAATTCCGATGGTAACCATGGAAGACGGCTCTGTCATACCCGTACCTGAAGAACAGCTACCTGTTATACTACCCGAAGATGTGGTGATGAATGGCATCACCAGTCCAATCAAAGCAGATCCACAATGGGCAAAAACCACCATCAATGGTCAGGCAGCCATACGTGAAACCGATACCTTCGATACATTTATGGAGTCTTCCTGGTATTATGCTCGTTATACCTGCCCTAAGTATGACCAAGCAATGCTAGATCCGGCCGCTGCCAATTACTGGCTGTCGGTTGATCAATATATTGGTGGTATTGAGCATGCTATTATGCATCTGTTGTACTTCCGTTTCTTCCACAAACTGATGCGTGACGCCGGCTTAGTGAAGTCCGATGAACCAGCTAAACGGTTATTATGTCAAGGCATGGTATTAGCAGATGCTTTTTATTACTTAGGTGAAAATGGGCAACGAGTCTGGGTATCACCGATTGATGCAATTGTTGAACGAGATGAAAAAGGGAGGATCATCAAAGCAACCGATAATAATGGACATCAACTCTTTTATACCGGGATGAGTAAAATGTCCAAATCCAAAAATAACGGCATCGATCCGCAATTAATGGTAGAAAAGTATGGTGCTGATACCGTTCGGCTATTTATGATGTTTGCCGCTCCGCCCGAACTTACCTTAGAATGGCAAGAATCACGTGTAGAAGGTGCAAATCGCTTTGTTCGTCGCCTCTGGCGTACTGTTTTTGAACATAGCCAAAAAGGCAAAACAGCGCCATTAGATAACAACAACCTGACACCAGAACAGAAAAACCTACACCGTGATTTACATAAAACGATCACCAAAGTGACCGATGATATCGGCCGACGTTATGCATTTAATACTGCCATTGCCGCCATTATGGAATTTATGAATAAACTCACTCGTGCTTCCCAGGATAGTGAACAAGATCGGGCGTTAATCCAAGAATCTTTAGATGCTTTAGTACGTATGCTGTCGCCTATTATCCCCCATGCCTGTTTTATCATGTGGAAAGCACTTGGCCACGTCGAAGATATTGACAATGCGACATGGCCGGTTGCTGACGAACAAGCAAAAATAGACGATACTAAATTAGTCGTTATTCAAGTCAATGGTAAAGTTCGTGGCCGAATCACTGTTGATATTAATGCCCCACAAGATTCTATTTTAGATATGGCAACGCAAGAATATGGTGTGGCAAGATATCTCGAAGGCATGAACATACATAAGGTAATTTATGTGCAAGGCAAACTATTAAACCTTGTTGTCGGCTAATTTAATAAGGAGATGATGTGCGTTATTTAATTACCTTATTTTTAAGCATAGCCATGTTGATCACGGCTGGCTGCGGATTTCGCCTACAAGGTACAACTCAAATACCTGAAGAACTAAAAACGCTAAGATTAAGTAGCAGTGATCCCTACGGTCCGCTGGCTTGGGCAATTAGACAGAAATTGCGCTTAAATAATGTCAACATAATCTATGAAAATCTTCACAACGTCCCGGTCTTGAAAATTGTTGGTTCATCTGAAAACACCAAAACCGTTTCCATCTATCAAGATGGTAAGAGCGCAGAAAAACAATTAACTTTTTGGATTAGTGCACAAATTATCCTACCAAATGGTGCAGTGTATCCGATCAATACACGTGTCGAGCGCGCTTTTTTTGATAACCCGTTAGAAACCTTGGCTAAAGATGCCGAAAACGAGCTTATCAAACAAGAAATGCGTGAACAAGCAGCACGCCAACTAATTCGTAACTTATTGATTTTTCATGGAAATATTCAAAATGAGCCAGAAAAGGCAAATATTGTCGAAAAAAACACATCGGTAATCTCGGAATGATCCGTATTTATCCAGAGCAACTAACCTCTCAACTTGCAGATAAGCTGCGAGCCAGTTACCTAATCTTTGGTAATGATCCCCTTTTATCTCAAGAAAGTCAGGATAAAATTTGTCAATTTGCACAACTACAAGGTTTTACTGAATGTTATACTTTTTCTCTGGAACCTAGTACCGATTGGGACACGATTTATCGTCTTAGCCAATCACTTAGCCTATTTGCCGGCCGACAAATCCTTATATTGATCCTATCAGAAGGAGGCCCCACTACAGCCATCGCGGAAAAGCTGCTTAAGTTAGCTGAACTGTTACATCCAGATTTATTACTCATAATACGCGGCAATAAATTAACTAAAACACAAGAGAATAGTGCCTGGTGCAAAAAAATAGCCCAAGATAGTGTCTATATTAATTGCCTGACACCGGAACAGTCCAGGTTACCTCAATGGGTAACTCAACGAGCCAAAGCGATGTCTCTTACCTTAGATAAACACGCTAATCAGCTGCTTTGTTACTGCTATGAGGGAAATTTACTAGCTCTTAATCAAGCGCTGGAACGCTTGTCACTGTTATATCCTGATGGTAATCTTACTTTACCTCGTGTCAAAGAAGCGGTAAATAACGCTGTTAATTTCACACCTTATCAGTGGGTTGATGCACTACTTGCAGGTAAAACCAAACGCAGTTGGCATATCCTACAACAATTACAACGGGAAGATTATGAAGCAGTAATATTATTACGGACAATTCAACGTGAACTAATATTGCTTTTGCTATTGAAACAACAAAATACCAATAAAGACCTAAAAAAACTGTTTGATCAACATAAAATTTGGCAAGCTCGCCGCCCTCTGATTACCGCTGCATTACATCGCTTGTCACTGCGCGAACTACAGCTCGCCATACAATTAATTATCCAAGCTGAATTACACTTAAAACAAGATTACGGTCTGACAATTTGGCCAAAATTAGAAACTTTATCTATGCTATTGTGTGGTAAATCACTGCCCAAGAGTTTTATTAATGACTCAACAAACTAAACAACCAACTAATTTTGCCACAATCCTAGCTCTATTCGGTGGTACCTTTGATCCAATTCACTATGGTCACTTACTCCCTGTTGAAGCACTCGTGCAACAAGTTGGCTTACAAAAGGTTGTCTTACTACCCAATCATGTTCCCCCACACCGTCCACAACCTGAAGCAAACGTGCAACAAAGACTAGCGATGATAAAGTTGACCATCAAAGACAATCCACTATTTAGTATTGATACTCGTGAACTTGAACGTACCACCCCCTCCTATACCGTCGAAACACTCCGCTCTTTCCGGCAACAAATTGGTTGGCAAAAGCCATTAGCATTTATTATTGGACAGGATTCATTACTATCGATCAGTACCTGGTTTAACTGGCAAAAAATTTTGCAGCTTTGCCATTTATTAGTTTGCGCTCGTCCAGGTTATACCACCCATTTTCCAACTTCATCAATGCAACAATGGCTAAAACATCATCAAGTGTATGACCCGAAAATACTCAGCCAGCAACCCTATGGTGCCATCTATCTGGCTGATACTCCTTTATTAAATATTTCCGCCACAGAAATCCGTCAACGTAAACACGATAGAAAAAGTTGCCAAGATATATTGCCCCCAGCAGTTTTGAGCTATATCGATAAACACCATCTTTATCAAACTTGCTAATAATTAACTAATAAATATAAAAAATTATCAAAAACATCCTTAAACTATTGAGAGTCTATAAGGTGATTGGTACTACCTTAGCGCTTTTTACATTACTGTTGAAAATAATGCATAATTTCCTATAACTTATCCTAAAACCAGCTATAAATATTCACCTGGTTTTACTGAAAAATAGATTAAAATATAAATTAACTTATGTTTGATTTTTTCAACAGAATTTTATAACTGAATAAAATATAACATTAATATTTTTATTTAACTTGAAATTAAAGGTGAACCTTTGCAAGGATATGAACTCCAACAATTTATTATCGACAAACTTGTCGATACCAAAGCGCAAGATATTGTCACTATCGATGTACGTGGAAAATCTAGCATTACTGATTGCATGATAATCTGTACTGGCACATCGAATCGCCATCTGGCATCGGTTTCTAACAAATTAATTGAAGCATGCCGTAAAACAGGGATAACTCCTCTTGGAGTTGAAGGACAAGGTGTTTCTGATTGGATTATTGTTGATTTAGGCGATACCATTGTTCATATCATGCAAGAAGATAGTCGCCGTATGTATGAACTTGAAAAACTCTGGAGTTGAATTTGAAATTACAACTCATTGTCGTTGGTAGCAAAATGGTTAATTGGATCCAAACAGGTTTTCAAGATTATCTTCAACGTTTTCCAAAAGATATGCCTTTTGAACTCATTGAGATCCTAGCTAGCAAACGCGGTAAAAATGCAGATCTGAAACACATCTGTAGAAAAAGAAGGAGAACAAATGCTGGCTGCTGTTGGCAAAGGTAATCACATAATTACTCTGGATATACCAGGAACAAGCTGGACACCACAGCAACTTGCTGAACAATTAAATCAATGGAAACAAGATGAACGTAACATCAGTTTTCTAATTGGCGGCCCGGAAGGTCTGGCTCCTGCCTGTAAAGCAGCACAGACCAAAGTTGGTCACTGTCATCCTTAACCGTGCCTCATCCTTTAGTTCGAATATTTGTTGTAGAAAGCCTTTATCGGGCATGGAGTATTACCACAAATCATCCTTACCATCGGGAATAACATATTTATGTAGGTTATTAGTGTGAATGCTAATAAAGAAACCAAAAAAAAGAAACGCACCCCTTTTCGCGATTACACCGCTGAATCTTCCCTATTCATTAGGCGAGCTTTAATAGCCTTTATTATCATTGTAATCTTGATAAGCATTTTAATTGCTAATCTTTATCATCTACAAGTAATTCGCCATGAAGATTACCAAACTCGTTCCAATGATAACCGTATAAAACTGGTGCCGGTTCCACCAAGTAGAGGTATTATTTATGACAGAAATGGTATTCCTCTCGCGTTAAACCGCACCTTTTATCAATTAGAAGTGATTCCTGAGAAGGCAACTAATTTAGAAGAAGTATTTGCTGAATTACGTGATGTTGTTGATCTCACTGATGACGATATTGCAAATTTTAAAAAAGAGCGTAAACACTCACGTCGTTTTACTTCTATACCATTAAAAACTGCGTTAGATGAAGTGCAAGTTGCGCGTTTTGCTGTTAACCAATACCGCTTCCCTGGTATAGAAGTTAAAGGGTACCAACGCCGTTATTATCCTTATGGCCCAGCTCTAACCCATGTTATCGGTTATGTTGCCAAAATTAATGATAAAGATATAGAACGTTTAGAAAATGACGGCCTCCTAAAAAATTACACCGCAACCCATGATATTGGTAAATTAGGTATAGAGCGTTATTATGAAAATATCTTACATGGCAAAACAGGCTATGAAGAAGTTGAAATTAATAGTCGGGGAAAAGTTATACGTCAGCTTCACGAACAACAGCCACAAGCAGGTAAAGATATTTATCTCACTATAGATCTCAATTTACAAATTGAGATCGAAAAATTGCTAACCACCAGCCGAGCTGCTGTTGTGGTAACCGATCCCCGTAATGGCGAGGTACTAGCTCTGGTATCAACCCCTAGCTATGATCCTAATTTATTTGTCAACGGTATCTCTAATAAAGATTACCAAGCTTTATTAAATAATCCTAATCGCCCACTAATTAATAGAACTACTCAAGGATTATATCCACCTGCCTCAACGGTTAAACCATTTATTGCCGTTGCAGCATTAAGTGAGAATGTTATCACTGCTAATTCCACCATTTTTGATCCTGGATGGTGGCAATTACCAAATTCCGAAAAACGTTATCGCGATTGGAAACGATGGGGACATGGCAGATTAAATGTCGTTAGAGCAATTATCGAATCAGCCGACACCTTTTTCTACCAACTTTCTTATGATATGGGTATTGATCGTATCTCAGATTGGATGAAAAAATTTGGTTACGGTTACTATACTGGCATTGATCTTGCTGAAGAACGCTCTGGTATTATGCCAACGCGTGCATGGAAACAAAAACGCTACAAAAAACCTTGGTACCAAGGAGACACTATTCCAGTAGGCATTGGCCAAGGTTATTGGACCACCACGCCGATCCAAATGGTAAAAGCATTAATGACTTTAATTAATGACGGAACAGTTAAAATTCCCCATCTACTTTATGGCACTAAATTAGGTAACGCTATGCTACCCTATGAGCAGAAGGATCATATCCAAATCGGCGATATTCATTCAGACTTTTGGGAATTAGCCAAACAAGGCATGTATGGCGTTGCTCATGCACCAAACGGTACCGCGCGTAGAAATTTTGCTAAAACTCCCTATAGAGCAGCCGTCAAATCAGGTACAGCACAGGTATTCAGTTATGAAACATATAATGCCAGTAAACTGACTGAGCACTTGCGCGATCATAAATTAATGATTGGATTTGCACCTTATCAAAACCCGACCGTCTCCGTTGCGATTATCCTAGAAAATGGTGGGGCTGGGGCAGCCGTTGGCGATCTTGTTCGTAGTATTTTTGATTATGTATTGCTTGGTAAAAAAACGATACCACAACCAACAGATACTAATGTATCTCCAGAAGAAGATCAATAATATATGACTGATAATTCACAAAAATTACTTATTTGGACGCGTTTACATATTGATATACCAATGTTGCTGATTATTCTTGCTTTAACCATATACAGTATCATGATTATGTGGAGCGCTAGTGGGCAAGACATTGATATGATGCAGCGTAAGCTAGTACAAATCGCCATTGGGTTTGTTGTTATGATTGTGATGGCGCAAATCTCACCTCGGATATATGAAAATTGGGCGCCTTATCTATATGCCTTTTGTCTAGTACTTTTAATTTTTGTCGATGCCTTTGGCCAAATCAGTAAAGGGGCGCAAAGATGGTTAGATCTTGGTTTCATTCGTTTTCAACCATCAGAAATTGCTAAAATTGCTGTTCCGTTAATGGTTGCACGTTTTGTTAATCGAGATCTCTACCCACCCACATTAAAAAATACTATCCTGGCATTGATACTTATTTTTCTCCCCACACTACTTGTGGCCACTCAACCTGATCTGGGCACATCAATTTTAGTTGCCGCTTCCGGTTTGTTTATCCTTTTCTTAGCTGGTATGAATTGGAAATTGATTGCTATTGCTGCTACGGGTATCGCTTGCTTTATTCCTATTCTATGGTTCTTTCTGATGCATGATTATCAACGAGATCGTATTATGATGTTACTCGATCCAGAAACAGATCCATTAGGTGCTGGTTACCATATTATCCAATCTAAAATTGCTATTGGCTCAGGGGGATTATTTGGCAAAGGCTGGTTACATGGAACGCAATCGCAATTAGAATTCCTACCAGAGCGCCACACTGACTTTATTTTTGCCGTCTTAGCTGAAGAGCTCGGGCTAATTGGTGTAATTATTTTACTCACATTATATCTACTACTAATCATGCGTGGATTAATAATTGCAGCTAATGCACAAAATACCTTTGGTAAAGTCATGGTCGGTGGTCTAATGCTAATTTTGTTTGTCTACATATTTGTCAACATTGGTATGGTTAGTGGTATCTTACCTGTAGTGGGTGTTCCCTTGCCATTAGTCAGTTATGGTGGATCGGCATTAATTGTTTTAATGGCTGGATTCGGTATTATTATGTCAATTCATACTCATCGAAAATTTCTATCAAAAAATTTATAACCGCGAGGTCTGTAATGTATTTTCACTGGCTTATATTTAGCATTATTATACTACTTTTAGCTGGCTGTATCTCACAAACTGAGCAACATACAAAAACGCCGATGGCGCCAGCACAAGATATATCAGGAGCAGAGCCCCGTTGTGAGTCCTACCATACTAGAGCCAATAACGACTATCAACTTAATGGTCAAACTTATAAAATAGTAAAAGATCCTAACTGGCTTTGCTAGCATTTTTAGCTCAGAAGTGAGCGGTAAAATAACGGCGACAGGTGAAAAAGCTAGTCCTTTTACGTTCACTGCCTCACACCCGACTTTGCCTATTCCCAATTATGCTCACATTACTAATTTAATCAATGGTAGGATAATGATAGTTCACATCAATGATCGAGACCTTATTTGCCAGGCAAAAATATTGTGCTGTCACGTGCAGCTGTTGATCGTTTAAATCTAATACCAACTACACGTATTAAAATTGATCCGATCTTAGTCCCCGGCAGACACTTTAACTGTGCCAGGCACGATTGGTGTCAAGATTGCTAAACAAAGTTATGCCCTACCTAAACCACCAAAGCTAGAGACACATTCCGCCAACTTTAGCTCACCAAACGATCAATCTCAATCAACTGTAGTAAAGCACGCTTCTCAATCTGCTTTATCACAATCAATACAACCAACCACAAGTGGTAATGCGGTAGCAACTGATATCATGGTTGAAAATAACCATGCTAATCGGTCGCCAGTGACATCGGCAAATATTGCTAATTAACACTACTTCGTACAAATTGGTGCATTGAGTGATCAAGCTAGAGCACAAGCGTGGCAACGATCTGTTTCTAAGCAGCTGAATACACAGGGTCGTATTCAACCCTTTAACAATATTTTTCGTGTTCAGCTTGGTCCATTTCAAAATCCGTAACAAGCAGAGCAAATAAAAAACAGAGTATTAACAGATTTAAACAATCAAGCATTGTCATAAATACAGAATAATCTATTGATTAATCAATAAAATCTAATTAGAGTAAAATAAAAATCAACTAACGTGGCATCGGTGTTTCTGCAAAAAAACATTTCTCTTTTTCAAGCGGATATTACTACGCCACTTTATTAGCATATTGCCAGCGGATCCCGTATGTTATTATGAAATATGCAATTTTCTTGCCATCTATCCGTAATCTAATACTTAATATTAGTCTTCTATTCTCAACCACAATATTTGCTAATAGCAATAATGCCTTCCAAATCAATGTGATCCTCTCGGCACCAAATATCGATGCTGAAGCATATATTCTTATTGCTTATTATTCAGGCAAAATCTTAGCTAAAAAAAATGCCGATCAGCGTCGTGATCCAGCCAGTCTGACTAAAATGATGACTAGTTATATCATTGGTCAAACCATTAAAGCCGGTAAAATTAGCATGAATGATATTGTCACTATCGACGAAAATGCCTGGGCTATAGGTAACACAGTATTTAAAGGTTCTTCGTTCATATTCTTAAAACCCGGTGACCGTGTCTTTGTATCCCAACTGATACGTGGTATAAATTTACAGTCAGGTAATGACGCTTGTGTGGCCATGGTGGAGTATGTTGCTGGCGATGAGGCTAGTTTTGTCAAATTAATGAATGACAATGCTAAACACCTTGGTTTAAAAAACACCCATTTCCTTACCGTCCATGGCCTAGATGCCGATGGACAATATAGTTCGACGCATGATATGACGCTAATTGGTCAAGCTTTGATCCGCGATGTGCCGGAAGAATATGCCATTTATAAAGAAAAAGAATTCACTTTTAATAAGATCCGTCAATTAAATAGGAATGGCTTGTTATGGGATAAAAGCCTCAATGTAGATGGTATTAAGACAGGACATACTGCCGCTGCCGGTTATAATCTGGTTGCTTCCGCTACCGAAGGTAATATGCGACTAATATCCGTTGTATTAGGTGGGCGTAGCAGTAAAGGCCGTGATACAGAAAGTAAAAAATTACTTACCTGGGGCTTTCGCTTTTTTGAAACTGTTAAACCCTTACAAGGCAGCATGGAGTTTGCCTCACAACCCGTTTGGTTTGCTAATACAGATCAGGTAAAATTAGGTATTGAAAATGACCTCTATCTGACAATTCCTCGTGGCCGACTGAAAGATTTAAAAGCCAATTATACCCTAAATAACACTGAATTACAGGCTCCTTTAGCAAAAAACCAAATTGTTGGAATAATTAACTTACAATTAGATGATAAAGTTATTGAACAACGGCCTCTGGTGGTATTGTAACAAGTTGATGAAGGTGGATTTTTTAGCAAGATATTAGATTATATTAAATTATTCTTTCAGCGCTGGTTTGGCTAGCCATTGAAAAATTATATCACTACCTCCATTATGGTAAATATGTCTAATAGATAAATTAATTTTTATTCAAGCAGTATGAATAAATATACTATCTGAAGCATATAACATTTAATAGTGTAATGAGCATGGTGGTAGTATTTTAGGAGAACTTATGAAAACCAAATTACATGATCTACTAGGGTTTCCTTGCTCATTTACCTACAAAGTAATGGGACTCGCTAAACCTGAGTTAACTAAACAAATCGTTGAAGTGGTGCAACGACACGTTTCTGGCGATTATGTTCCATCAGTTAAGCCAAGTAGTAAAGGTAACTTTCACTCAGTATCAATTACTATCACCGCAACCAATATCGAGCAAATAGAAAAACTCTATGAAGAATTAGCTAAACTTGAATTAGTTCGTATGGTGCTATAGACATAACCTAAGGTTACTCTATATAAACCCGAGATTGGTTAGTTTCGGGTTTGTAATTTCAAATGAACAGCTCACTAAGCTAGCAAAAACAATTTGCGCAGGTTATACTGCAAAATTATTTCCTATACATATTTTCGGTAGAAAAAGATTGTTAAAGAAAACCATTATATTGCGTCAACTTGGGCTCCACACTTACCAACCCATTTCCGATGCTATGCATCAGTTTACGAAAAAACGCACGGTTGATACGCCAGATGAACTATGGTTAGTTGAACATTACCCTGTTTTTACCCAAGGCCAAGCTGGCAAAATAGAGCACCTATTGGCACCCGGAAATATTCCGGTGATCCAAGCCAATCGTGGTGGACAAATAACCTATCATGGCCCTGGTCAGCAAATAATGTATATTTTATTAGATTTAAAGCGTAATAAAATTAGTGTACGAGAACTGGTCACTACACTGGAAGATACCGTAATTAATACTTTAGCCGAATTTGGTATTACCGCTTATGCACAACGCGAAGCCCCTGGTGTGTATGTTAAGCAAAAAAAAATCTGCTCTCTCGGCTTACGTATTCATAAAGGTTGTTCATTTCATGGCTTGGCATTAAATATAAACATGGATCTGTCACCTTTTCAGCGTATTAATCCTTGCGGCTATGCAGGTATGCAAATGACGCAACTAAATGATTTAGTTCCTGGCACTCAGGTTAAGGATGTCGAACCTTTACTAATAAAACATTTCTGCAATCTATTAGGATTTTAACTTACAGAATAAGTTGTTATAAATTTTTTATAATTATTAAAAATAATTGAAACATGGCATAAATAATGCTCATATGCAATAGCATAAAATATAGCTATTATTGATCCGCAGCAGGAACCTAATGGAACTGGTATAATTATGAGTAGACCAATTCAAATGAAGCGTGGTGTTAAATATCGTGATGCTGATAAAATAGCACTGATCCCGGTCAAAACAGTAACAACAGATCATATCGGAATTTTACCTAAACCTGAGTGGATGAAAATAAAACTTCCCGCTGATTCTAGCCGAATAAAAGAAATAAAAAACGCAATGCGTAAGAATGGCTTACATTCAGTCTGTGAAGAAGCCTCTTGCCCTAACCTCACCGAATGCTTTAATCACGGCACTGCAACTTTTATGATTTTAGGTGCTATCTGTACTCGTCGCTGTCCATTCTGCGATGTTGCCCATGGTCGCCCTAATGCGCCCGATCCTAATGAACCTGTCAAATTAGCAAATACCATTAAAGATATGGGATTAAAATACGTTGTTATTACTTCAGTTGATCGCGATGATCTCCGTGACGGCGGGGCCCAACATTTTGCTGACAGTATTACCGCTATTCGAGAGAAAAATCCCAATATTAAAATAGAAACTCTCGTTCCTGATTTCCGTGGTCGTATGGATCATGCCTTAACAATTTTGACCACCGCCCCACCTGATGTTTTCAATCATAATCTTGAGAATGTACCACGTATCTATCGCCAAGTCCGTCCTGGCGCTAATTATGAATGGTCATTAAAACTACTAGCAAAATTTAAGGAAATGCATCCTGCAATACCAACCAAATCAGGATTAATAGTTGGATTAGGTGAAACCAACGAAGAAATAGTGGATGTTATGCGTGATTTACGCCGCCATGGCGTTACCATGTTAACCTTGGGACAATATCTTCAACCTAGCCGCTATCATTTATCAGTAAAACGTTATGTTAGCCTAAAAGAATTCGAAGAGATGAAAAAAGAAGCGATAGCAATGGGTTTCACGCACGCAGCCTGTGGTCCATTAGTACGCTCATCTTATCATGCGGATTTACAAGCTAAAGGAGTAGAAATTAAATGATAAATCATTTAATTTCATACCAACATAAAGACTCGTCTCATCAATTGAAACGGACTATTACAAATTCTTATAGTAAATCAAACAGCGACAACGTTTATAGCAGATGGCCCCTTCTCCCCCTCAGTAATATCAAACTCAACTTTCTGACCTTCGGCCAAAGTCTTAAAACCTTCGGATTGAATAGCGGTGAAGTGAACGAATACATCTTTACTGTCATCTTCTGGAGTGATAAAACCAAAACCTTTTGCTTCGTTGAACCACTTAACGTTACCTTTAACTTTTGACATCAAAATTACCTTTACATAATAAAAACACGCAGTTTGTGCCGCATATAGTACAGCAAAAATTATGCTTTATTGTCTACTATTAAGATCACGAAATTAATTAAAAACTTAAATTTTCATTGTAAAATAGGATTACAACCAAAAAAACAATCAATACATCCAATAATATTACCTATAGATATTTATTATAACATTTTTAACCAATTTTTCGATTATTTCCATTTTTTTCATAATCTAACAACCAGCTTTTAATATCGAGCCCACCAGTGTAGCCTACCAATTTGCCATCATGACCAATAACACGATGACAAGGAATAATAAGCACAATAGGATTACGCGAATTCGCCATACCTATTGCCCGACAGTAATTAGCAGAACCTAAAGCAACTGCTAGTTCCTTATAACTCCAACATTTACCATAGGGGATTTTACTAAGTTGGAGCCAGACTTTTTTTTGAAAATCCGTACCTATAGGGTTAAGTATGACAGAAAAACTGCTTCTTTCACCTTTAAAATACTCTTGTAATTCTTTTATACACTGTGTGATATGCGCATTTTTCCTTTCTTTTTCACTCCTCTGGCTAACAAAATTAAGCCCGATTATTCCATTGTCATCAGCGGTTATGTGAATGAAAGCTCTAGGAAAATCTGTTGGCATCGAAAAATAATGGTGGTACATGCCGGTTTCCTTAAAATAGTGAACTATTTTAACAATTGATTTTATCCATCAAGCAAAATCAGTGATGTTAGAAAAAATATTTTTGCCTATTGAAACATAGTTAAAAAAATATAATAAAATACAATTTCTTATTTCTCGTTGAAATAATAGGTTAGATGAAATTCCTGCCATAAACCAGATAACACTATATATAGTATAGTTGAATAAAAATAAATCAATATATAGTATTTATAATAGTTGATCAATTGTAAACTTAGTTATTACCAAATTAAGGAGCTAACAATGATTATTACCGTCTTATAGTAAACCAGATTGTGTACAGTGCAATGCAACTTGTCTAGCACTAAAACGTAAGAATTTATCTTATGATGTTGTGGATTTAACCCAAAATCATGAAGTATTACATTTTATTACCAAATTAGGCTATCAACAAGTACCTGTTGTTATAGCAGGTGAGCAACATTGGTCAGGCTTTTGCCCAGATATGATCAATCAATTAGCCACTAACTAATATAATATTATGAAAAAACAGTCAGTTATTTACTATTCCAGTAAATCTAAAAATTACCATCGCTTTGTGCAAAGATTGGGGAATCCAAGCGACCCGCATTCCTATTGATGCTAATAAACTGACACCAAATATGACACAACCTTATGTATTGCTGCTACCTACCTATGGTGGTAGGGGCACCAAAGGGGCTGTTCCTAAACCTGTTATTGATTTTTTAAATCAACAACACAATCGACAATTTTTACGGGGTGTTATTGCATCAGGAAATAGTAATTTTGGTGAAACTTACGCTATAGCAGACAACATTATTTCCACAAATGCCAAGTACCATTTCTCTATCGTTTTGAATTACTAGGTACTGAACGGGATCTTAAGCAAGTACGCCAAGGGCTACAACAATTTTGGCAACATCAAGTATAGTAAAGTAATATGTAGCTTCCTTATGACAGTACAACCTTACGAACAACTTGATTATCATTCGCTTAATGCCAAATTAAATCTATATGATAAAGATAATAAAATCCAATTTGATAAAAATAAGCAGGCAGCTCATCATTGCTTCCATCACCATGTCAATCAAAACACGGTTTTTTTCACAACTTACAAGAAAAACTCGATTTTTTAGTAGCAGAAAACTATTACGAACCGGCAATATTGGCACAATATGAGTTTACTTTTATAAAAGCACTTTTTCAGCAAGCCTATAACCACAAATTTCGCTTTCAAACACTTCTTGGTGCTTTCAAATATTATACTAACTATACCTTAAAAACTTTTGATGGTAGGCGCTATTTAGAGCGTTTGAGGATAGAGTTTGCATGGTTGCTCTGACTCTGGCACAAGGAAACCAAGCATTAGCCAGTCAACTGGTGGATGAAATTATTAGCGGCCGCTTTCAACCTGCCCACACCTACTTTCTTAAATTGCGGTAAAAAACAACGTGGTGAACTAGTATCCTGATTCTTGTTAAGAATAGAAGATAATATGGAATCAATAGGCCGTGTGGTCAATTCAGCCTTACAGCTGTCAAAACGTGGAGGTGGTGTTACTTCCTTATTGACTAATCTACGTGAAGCCGGAGCGCCTATAAAATTGATTGAAAACCAATCTTCGGGTGTGGTACCGTTGATGAAAATGTTAGAGGATGCCTTTTCTTATGCCAATCAACTCGATGCAACACAAAGCGCTAGGGCAGTGTATCTGCATGCCCATCACCCGGATATTTTAAGCCTTTTAGATACAAAACGTGAAAATGCCGATGAAAAAATCCGCATTAAAACCTTATCACTCGGTGTAGTGATCCCTGATATTACCTTTCATCTAGCTAAAAATAATGAAGATATGTACCTCTTCTCACCTTACGATATTGAGCGCTGCTATGGTGTCCCTATGTCGGAAATTAGCATCACTGAAAGGTATTCAGAGATGGTAAATAATAAAAATATTTGCAAACAAAAGATCAATGCTCGTGAGTTTTTTCTCACTTTAGCAAAAATTCAATTTGAATCGGGTTATCCCTATATTTTATTTGAAGACAATGCCAATCGCCTGAATCGTATTTATGGCCGGATTAACATGAGTAATTTATGCTCAGAAATCTTACAAGTTAATGATGCTAGCATTTATGAAGATAATTTAAATTATCACATATGGTAAAGATATTAGCTGTAATTTAGGCTCAATGAATATTGCTAAAACTATGGACTCCCCAGACTTTGCTAATTCTATAGAAATTGCTATTAGAGCATTAACGGTGGTTTCAGATATAAGTCAGATCCAATCAGTACCTTCGATTCAAGAAGGTAATAAAAAATCTCACACGACTGGTTTAGGTCAAATGAATTTACATGGTTCCTTGCACATGAACATATTCATTATGGTTCGTAAGAGGGAGTCGATTTCACTAACATCTACTTTTATACCGTAACTTACTACACATTACATGCCTCTAATCAGCTGGCCATTGAACTTCAACGCTATTTTAGCGGTTTTGAGCGCTCTAAATACGCCCCTGGCGAATACTTTGATAAATACATCAATCAACACAATGGCAACCAAAAACGGAAAAAGTAAAACAGCTATTTCAACGATTAGGTATCCATATTCCAACTTCTCAAGATTGGAAAAAACTAAGACAATCTATTATGGAACACAGTATCTATGATCAGGATCTACAAGCCATTCCGCCAACTGGCTCCATATCTTATATCAATCATTCAATTTCAAGCATTCATCCAATTGTTGCACGTATTGAAATCAGTAAAGAAGGTAAAATTGGCCGAGTCTATTATTCAGCCCCTTACCTGACAAACGAAAACTTAGAATATTATTAAGATGCCTATCAAACAGGCGCTGAAAAAATCATTGATACTTATGCTGCTACTCAACATATCGATCAAGGACTTTCATTAACTTTTTTCTTTACTGATGACGCAACTACACGGGATATTAATCGTGCTCAGATATATGCCTGGAAAAAAGGCATCAAAACTCTTTATTACATTCGGATCCATCAATCAACATTAGAAGGCACAGAAGTCAAAAGCTGTGTTTCATGTGCACTATAATTGTATAGTTTTAATAAATGGCTATAACAAATTCGATAGTACATGCCATCAACTGGAACCGTATTCGGATGATAAGGATCTAGAAGTATGGAATAAACTAACCACTAATTTTTGGTTACCAAAAAAAATTCCCCTTTCTAATAATATTGTCACCTGGAATACATTAACAAAAGAGGAAAAAAAGTTAACGATATGTGTTTTCACTGGCTTAACCCTACTTGATACTATTCAAAATAACTTCGGGGTGCCGGCACTGATGACTGACGCCTTAACACCACATGAAGAGGCAGTTTTATCAAATATCAGCTTTATGGAAGCAGTCCATGCTCGTTTATACAGCTCTATCTTTTCTACACTTTGTCTTACTTCCGATGTGGATGATGCTTATCAATGGTGAACCTCCCCGGGTTTATTGGAGAGTTTTTATTCTGTAAATGTAAACAACAAACTCCCTATCATGAAGGGAAGAATAATATGCGTTTTCTACCTCTATTTTTCCAGGTCTTTCTATGGATTA
>DAYVGO010000076.1:0-22843 GCA_045399315.1 Arsenophonus sp. | reverse complement strand
CAGATTAAAATCTTTCATTGATAGCAATAAGATAGCTGGTGATTTATGACACACCTGATTGATAAGAACGCTACTATCAGCCATGAGCATGATAGTAGCGTTATTTGGCTATGAAGTTAATGATATTTCTTCATCTTGCGGTATTATGCTCTCTGAATTTATAGGATTATCTGTTGGATTTTCTTTATGTGATATATTTTCGACAGCTCTTTTATTGCGTTGTGGGTGATCTAATCCAAAGAACAGCCAGCTAGATGATGGAGCACTTGAATTCACAAATAGCACGATACATTCCATTATTTAAATTTAACGTTAATAAATTATAACAAAACATTGCAAATAAGTTAAAAAATAGTTAAAAATATAAATAAACAATTTTTTCTAATCTGTTATTTTATTGGGACGAGTATAGTGATAGCAGGAATGTACAATATAAGTATGATAAATAAACAAGTGATCATTAAAAAACAGTTGCAAACTATATATTAAAAGATCCAATTGTATTTCTTTAATAAAAGTCTGATAAGTTCAGTATAAGAGCGATGATGAGAAAATGTGAAAACAGCAAATCTTTCCAATAATAGCTGGAAAATACATAAGAGCAAATATTGAAAAACAGCTTCTTAAGTTAGCATTTTACTATGGGTATTTGATTAATATCAGTCGTCCACAATGAGGAGAAAGATATTCTTGTTTCATTATCCAGGGATATTTTTTATTCATCAGTCCTTGCCTGACAAACCCTATTTTGGCGATTTGATTTTGATTGATCGTGTCGATCAAATGCATAAGGGAATCTGTGTTAGCTAATGACTTTTCTGTTTCAAAAAGAGAAAGTTGTATTAAAACTGAAGCAGCAAAATCACCTAGCATGACACTACTTTTACTGTATTTAATTCCCTCCTACCATATCTGCTGTAAAATCTCCACTACCGCTTTTATAATATCTCGGCTATCTATTGGGATAAGATAATATTTTTCTAGCATAGCGATAAACGCCAGGTGTACTTTGTGAGAAATGACTGTTTTGGATAGCAACACTGACAGATCAACAAATTTGCCTTTCTTGTCGTAATTTTTCGGCAGCACGCTCTGCGTGCGCACAAATACTTTGCCTGACAAATTCAAACTCAGTGATCTTTCTACCAAAAGAACGAGAACAAATTATTCGCTTTTGGGTTTTTTGTTGTTCTTCTAACGTCAAGCACGAAACACCATTTAATTCCCGGATTGTCCTTTCTAATTACGACAGAAGCAAATTTCCGAGCGTCATTTGTCGGCACCTGACTTAAATCTACATGCCGTTTTAATATTTATTAATGTTAGCTTCTTAGCTAATTTTCTACCTATTCCCCACGCTTCATCAACAGCGATTAAAGACATTAATTTTTGTTGTCTGTCGTGTTGACTAAGATCAACAACCCCCCCCCCCTTTGTACCTTCCCATTGCTTGGCCACAAAATTGGCTAATTTAGCTAACGTTTTTGTCGTCGATATCCCCACCCCAACAGGCAAATGGCAACGCTGCATGATTTGTTGTTGTAGATAAAAACCGAATTTGGGTAAATCGTATAGTGAATCGATACCAGAGATATCACAAAACACATCATCAATCGAATAAACTTCTAATTTTGGCACCAAAGAGGTTAATACTTCCATGACACGCATACCCACATCAGCACAGTAGGTATAATTTGACGAAAATACTGTTATATTGTTAGCTTTAACCACCAGCTCAATTTCAAACCATGCTGCCCCCATTTTGATAAAAGCTTTGGCTTGCTCAGAACATGAGATAACACAACCATCATTATTAGAAAGAACAACTACTGGTTTTCCTTTTAAATCAGGCTGAAATACTTGCTCATAAGACACATAAAAATTATTAACATCAATCAGCGCAAACATTTTTTCACTCAAAAATAATGAATAGCATATCTGATAACACCAAAAATACGCACTACCATATCTTTATTGATGATAATAGGTGGATAAACTGAATTTGCTGCAAGCAGTGCTTTAAACGAAATAATTGTAAATACTTGCAAGTAAATTTTCCATCCAATTCCGTAATGATAATCTCACCCTGGTTTGCAGTGTTATAACACTCAACAATGAGCAAATCACCATCTAAGATCCCTGCATCTTTCATCGAATGATCTAATGTTCTCAAAAAATAGGTACTTTCAGGAAAACGAATTAATTGTTTATCTAAAACATAATCTTGTGTAGGAGATGGAAAACCACAAGCTATCTTATCTAAGAATAAGGGAACATTACACATATCAAACTACCAGCATAATACTGTATAAAAAACAGTATAATATAGTAAACAACCAAAAATAAAATATTTTTATCTGGAAAAACAGCTGACAAAAGCGTTGTGATCGATATTTTTCCTTACAACAGGAAAGCCTCTATCGACGATTTAAGCGCCACTAACAGTTCGTTAAACTATTTTCTAACCAGAAAATATAAAATCATTCTTTAAATAATTATTATTAATCATGTAAGATATTAATTTAAAATATCAATCGATATTGATAATCAAATAATATTTAAAAAATAACATTTACTATAAAAAATATTGTTTTTTAATTTTTAATTAAAATATTCATAATAGATATGAAATAACAGAATCTTTAATTTCAAATTATTATTTTTAATATTTAACCAATATAATAACTTACATGACAATTATAAATATTTTAATTTATTTATTAAAATTAATTAATTGATTCATCCCAATAAAAATACATAACAAGTTGATTTAAAGATAAAAAATAATAACACCACAAATAAATCATCATTAATAAAAAACAAAATTATTTTTTGGCATTCTTCAATTTTTAAACAATTATAATTTTTTATTTTTTGATATTTATTAATAAATAATAATAAAACCATAAAATATAATATTAATAAATTGGAGACTTAATATTATGCAAAATAAATTTGAAACTCTTATTGCTAAATACCAAGGTGATAGCCCTTACTGAACCATAGACGAAAATAAATATATTGATGCAACTTCAGACACATTCAATCTCCCTCTTGGCTATACCAACAAAAGAATAGCCAATAAATTAAAACAGCAAATCGATCGTTGTACCCATTTAAGTTCTACTTATAACCGTGAAATGTCAATTGGTATTCTACAAAAACTAATTAAATATTCTTCCTAAAAAAATTAATCGTATTTGGTTTAGAGATGTTTCAGGATCGGGTGCAGTTAAATGCGCAATAAGAATGTCACAAAAAACCACTAGCCGTTCTGGCTTCATTTCACTATACCTAGCTCACCATGGCCAATCGCTAGCAACCGCACAAATATCCGGCAATGCTTTTCGGATTAAAAACTTTCGGGTTAATATCGAGGGATCGCTTAAAATCCCTATGCCACCCAGTCTGTTAGCCGTTGCTGAAGACATAAATACGTTAGTTTCTTATCCCGATCTCGATCAAATTATCCAACTCGGCTCTAATGACAATATTGCTTGTCTTATTATTGAGCCGATTATAGGAAATGGTGGAAATATTGTTATACCCACTGATTTCTACCGCTATATAAGAGACGTCTGTCATAAATACGGAATTATTATTGCCGATGAAGTGCAAACCGGCTTTGGTCGTACAAGCTCGTTCTTTGCCTCCAATGGTTATGCCAAAGATCTTGAACCTGACATTATTGTTTTTGCTAAAAGTGCAGGTGGTATTGAGATTCCAACTGGAGGCGTCTTAATGAAAGAAGAATTAGATGTACTTGAATTCTATGAGCACTCAAGTACTTCTGGTGCCAATCTATTAGCACTAACAGCACTTAATGGAATTATTGATATCATCGAAGATGAAAATATTCTAGCTAATGTACAACAAAATGAAGGTTATTTACGAGATAGTTTAACCGCATTACAAAATAAGCACGATGATATTATTAAAGTACAGTGGCCTCGGATATATGTTTAGCTGCGACATACCATCACCAGAATACGCCACCCAAATTATTGACATCGCCAACAAACATCATCTTATCATCCTGCGATCGTATTATGGTAAAAGTTGCACCCTAAAAGTACGCCCACCACTAATTTGCACCCACCAGCATATCGATGAAATTATCAATAAACTGGATATCACGTTTAATGAAATGAATCAGTTAAAAACTAATAAACCAGAGGTAATGATACCATGAAGGCGCTAAGATATTCACAAGCTTAGCAAATCAATATCCATGAAACTCCTGCTCTTCATTACCAAGATGCTGATGATGTCATTGTTAATATCACAGTGTGTGGCGTTTGTGGGACAGATATCGGTATTATTAATGGTAACTATCCGGTTGCAATAACAGGCACCACATTAGGCCATGAAACGAATGGGATTGTAACTGAAATTGGTAGTAATGTCATTAAATTTAAAGTAGGTGACCAGGTTGTTATTAATCCAACTTATGCCTGCCAAAAATGCCGAATATGTTTAACCGGTAATCCTCTAATCATTGTGAAATGAAAATGGGAACTGAAGCCAGTGTTTCTTACGATGGAGCTTTTGCTGATCAATATCGAGCTAAAGAAGCTTTTTTAATTAAGTTAGACAATCATGTCAGTATGGAGGTTGCCTCACTAACTGGAGCCTTGAGTTGTACCATTACTGGGGTCGATAAACTAGCAATTACCCATACCAATATTCGAGCTTCAGTAATCAGTACAGAACCAATAGGAATGCTATATTTGTGGGTGCCTCATCAACGTGGCGTAGATGCATTTATTGTTGAAAGAAATCCCTATCGTTATCAGTTTGCTAGTAAAAATTTATCGCCCAATAGCAAAATTTATCACGATTTTGAAACAGCAGTAGAACAAGAATATGATGCTACTAATAGTCAAATTGATTTATGCATTGATACCAGTGGCCAAATTACCGAGTTACTGCTTGCACATCTTGCACCGGGCGGTAAATTACTTAATGTTGCCTTAAAAGATAAGAAAGCAACAATAGACATGCTAAAAATCACCAATAAAAGTTTATCAATAATGGTTCAATTGATTCACTAAATAATAGTTTTGCACGTGCTTACACTATGATCCGTGATAAACAGATCCCGACAGATAAACTAATAAGTCACACATTCAATTTTCCCGATTATCTACAAGCTTTTCGTACTGTTGGCTGTGATATTAATGGCAAAACGATGGTCCTGCTTGAGGCGCCCAACTGCAAAATACTACTACGGCTATCTCATATTAATTAGCTGATAATCAGGATAAACTGACGGTTATTTTTGATATAGATGGTGTTATTGTTAATAGCGAACAATTACATTTTGATGTTTTACGCTCTATGGCAGCTGAACAAACTCAGCATTTAGATCCACAACAATTCATTAGCCTAAGTTTAAAGGAAACCTTATCATATATTGGTGTCCCACCAGAACAGTAACGGTCGGTTTCCGCTCAAGTGATTGAAACCTAAAAGCTAAATTAGCCAAAAAATATTTGCAGTCGGGCGTTACTGAATTAACTAATATGCTGGAACAACGAAATATTCCATTTGGTTTTGTTTCTACGGCTCCACGTGATCTATGTTTAGCCAATATAAATTTACTTAAGCTATCAACCCCGATTAAATTGATTGCCGGTAATGATTTTACCTACCAAACCTCATCCAGAGCCTTACCTAACGATGATGACTCAGCTACAAGCTAAAATCAATAAATACCATCGTGATTGAAGATACAGATTTAGGTATCAGTTCAGCTTATGATGCAGGTCTTCGTAGGATATATGCATGGCCACATTAGCTATCTACTCAGCAACGTTGTCATCAAGCTACTTCAATCATTAACCATCTCGATGAGATAGTGGATTTTGCTGAGCTGAAAAACCAAAACTAATTTTCAATTACTTTTTTAAGATGTATGTTCGCTGTCGAGGAACTCGTTGTGTCTGAAATAAATATAATGCGAGCTGTGCATTTGCCTATTATTGCTACCCGTAAAGCATTTTTTATTGCTGGCTTTAGTTTGAAGCTAGGTACCATTTATACCTTTAGCTAAGCAACGGCTACAGGTAGAAAATGGCACTATGGGGTGATACTATTAGCTTTTTGGTTAGGCTCTTTATTAATGATGCCATTACCTGGGATGTTAGCGGCTCGTTTCGGATGCCAGCGAATATTTACTCTAGCGACAATATTAGTGCTGGTAATGCTACCAGTACTCGTTTCAATAGAAACGGTTTTGCCATTAGCAATCGCACTATTTCTATTTGGTGCAGACATTGGTACAATGGATGTCGTCATCAATATTCATGCTGTCATTACCGAAAAACGTGTACAAAAACCAATAATGTCAGGTTTTCATGCACTATTTAGCTTAAGAGGGTTTGCTGGCGCTGGCATTGTCAGTCTGTTATTAAAATTAAGAGCTACACCATTACAAGTAATTATATTTATAAGTTTACTAATGATATCACATGCAACGGACTAAAAGATTATACTAGCTCTAGTGACATACCTTTTTTTGTCCTCTCAAAAGGCAGTGTCATTATATTGGGATTATTATATTGTATCGCTTATATCATAGAAGGTTCAATGCTCGATTGGAGTGGTATTTTACTCATCGGTCAACAGAATATTGCCCTAACCATGTGGGACTAGGCTATACATTATTTGCAATTATGATGACTCTTAGCCACACCGTTGGCGATAAAGCAATTAACCAGTGGGGAGCTAAACGCTTTATTATGCTAATATAAATTTCGTTGAAAAACCAACAAAAACCCTCAACTCTGATCAAAGTTATGGGGTAGCAACTATTTTGGTTATTAAAAAGAAAAATAAAAATGCAGTTTATTTTTCAATAGTGATGAAGAAAATTCTATTTACAATTGAATTAAGATTAACGTGATTTTTAATCTTGCTATGTAGTTTAAAGTACTTTTTATACACCCACGCTAACGTTTATTTTTTGTACCATTAAACAATTACCCATACTATAATAATCCTTCCAAAAGTTAATTCTAGAATTAACAAAATAACTTTCTATCGCGATATCTAATACTCTAGAAAATTCAATCAACCATTCAACATTGATCCTAACTTCACCTCTTTCATAACGAGAAAGGTGTTGCTGACTTATACCTAACAACGCGGACAGATCTGCTGCCGAAATTTGCAATTTTGTCTTTTTTTCCTTATCATTTATCCAATATTATAATTTATACAATCCATAATATTCACCATCAAAAGAGACATTTAACATAGTGATATATTAACTAAAATATTAATCATAATCATGATGAAAAAATTAATAAATCCTGAAATATCATCTTTAAATAAAATAAAAGACTAACTTATGATAAGCAATTTGTTTTTTTATTAAAATAACTAGTTGATAGCTATTGATATCAACAATTCAAGTAGCTATTGACACTTTTTTTAAATAAAATGTAATCAACACCATATTGTGATACATTACTAACTTTATTTTTTAACATATAACTTGGTTGATAATTAGGCGCTCCAACTTGCTCAATTTTGACACAAACCATTTTTCTCTGCTTATCCTGCTCCATAAAATCTTTTAAATTAGACCAAAAAGAGTTATATTCCGCTTTAGTCAAAAAAGCTAAATTTTCAGCCAATAAATTATGATGAACTTTTCTGGCATAAAAAGTATTTATACGATTTGCATCGTAATAAGTATAACTTCCTGCTAGCAAATAAAGAAAAATACCCTTTTCATATAGGTTATTTTTTATACAACTTACCATCACTTTATATAAAACAATTGGGTTAAACTCATTTAAATTATTTTCTTCTCTAACACATGCTAGACTTTTATTTGAATTGCTATATTGTGAATTACTCTGCAAGCGAAAATTATGACAACCAGTGAGAATTAAAGAAAAAAATATAATAAGATAAATAAAAATAGCTTTATTTACCATCTATTATCATCCCCTTCTCTTTCTTTCTCATATATTTCATATAATGAACCATAAAGGTAAAGATTCATATCAACCTGTTTATTAATCCCAGATAATACATTGTTATCTCTAGCAATTTTATTATCTATTAATCTATCATCTAATGATTTAGTTGTTTCTATAGTAGACGCTTGTATATTACTCGTTAATCTCGGAATTTTCATATTTTTGTCCTAAAGGTATAATATTATTAACAAGTTGATCAATATTTTCAATCACTTCTTTATAAAAATATTTTTCTTGTATAGACAATTTTATATGTTCTAATATTTTATCATATTCAAGTCTTACCATATTATCTTTATATTTAATAAGAAAATAACTCTCTGCATGATATTCAAAAATAATATTTTCTTGTTTGAATTCAATACTATTAATAATTTTATAGTCTAACTTTCTATATAGTTCTGGCTGAATAATAATAAGTTTATCTGTTCCCTTACTAGCTACAAAACTAGCTAAATAACTATTAATAAAAGAAGAAACTAACTTTTCGTCATTAATCATTTGAATCAAACATTGATTAACTTGATATAGTATTTTTTTATGGATAGCATGATAAATGTCATCAGATCTTTTAAAATAACAAATAATATTATCAATAATACTATTTAGCCCAGCTTTATAACCGATCAAAAATGCTTCTTTGGTTATTCTATCAGACTCTTTGACTGCATTATTTACTACAATAGTTGCATAGTTTTTTGACTTTTCAATAATTGAAAATGCTTTATTACGTTCGACCAATGTTTCTTTTTTTAATAAAACATTATCTATTATATTAATATTATTGATATCTTTTTGCATATTGAACAGCCAATTTTAATAAATTAAATTGTGGATTTATTTCAGCAAAATTATAATCATTATTATTTACTCGAGGAAATAATAGTACTAATCTTTTTCTTACTGTATCTGATAAAAAATCTTGAAATGAAAATATTTCATTTCTAGCTAATAACCAAAAATCAATATCGGAAAAATTCTTTTTTGCAATAATCGGTGAGCTATCTATGATATTTAAATTACAAAAATTTCTTATATTTTCATCTAATTTTACTATGTTACCATTATAAAATAATAATGAACGATAGCGTAAGCAGGCTAGCATAAAGGAAACCTGCAATATAACCTTCCAATTGTTTATAATATATCTTTCAATATGATTATTATTAAAAGTAGTATTAATAGGAAGAGAGTAAAAATTTATTACTACACTATTTAAAACTGACCTACAAGCTTTATTATCAAAAATTTCAGGAAGAGAAAAGTGATCACTATGCATCCAAGATACAGGATCATATAAAAAAAAATTAATTATATCACTAGACATAGGCATTCATTTTTTACTTTTATCTTTCACGATAAGCTTATCTTTAATAAAATTAGTCACTAATTTATTACCTATCGGAATTAATATTGAGGTTTTACTATTCTTCTTTATCATGAACAATATGAAACCGATAATTAAGATAAGAAAAATATTAACCGCTGACAACCATATTAAACTTGATTTAATACCATGATGATTAGGGATTAATGTTAATCGATTTATCTGTTCCATTTCAGTTGTAACAACAGAAATATCTTCATAATTTACTCCATTTACACTATTTTTTAGAAATCTTTTTATATCATTAATTAATAAGTTTACATCTTTAATCGTATCATTATATTTAATCAGTGCAGCTACATGATATTTATGCTCTTTTTTTTTATTTTCTATACTACTATTCAGTTCATAACTAATATGTACATGAGCAGTTACAATACCTTCAATAGAGTGTAAAGATTGCGCTAATCGCTGTTCAATTCCTGAATATAAGCGTGCTTTTTCAGCTAATGGTGATGACACTAAACTATCTGACGGAAACATTTGCGCAATTTCTAATCGAGGTTTACGTGGTAAACCATAACGATTGATTAAATCTACCGCCACAATAAAATCTTCTTTTTCTATATAAATAATATAACCCGATTTAGCACTCTCTTTTTTATAAGCATCAATATTATTTTGTTGCAATAAAGCAATAACTTCATTAGCTTGGTTTTGATCCAAATTTTTAAGTAACTCCTGTTCGTGACAACCAGTTAATAACAATAGTGAGTAAACCAAGCTGAGATAAATTTTTTTCATATTAAGTTTTTAATAATGTTTCAATAGCTGTTATCCCTTTACGAACTTGAGTTTGTAATAGTGAAACTCGCAAACAAAAATCAGCAGTTTTTTGCTGAAGATAATTTAAACAATTTTGATCTGAATAATTACAAAGATTTTTTGCCATACTCGATATTTGTTCATACTCCATTTTAGTTTCGTAGGATAATTTAGCATAATAGTCTATTAAGTAATCATCCAAACCTTCTGTCTCTGAAGATAATTTATCAATATTAGTAACATGGTTACTAACAAAAGAATTAATAGTGTTTGTTAACATAATAATACTCTTAATAGAAAAAATTTTTTATAAAATTTAACGAAAGTTGGAAATAATGTTGTTATCAACATCTTTTAGAGTTTTTATTACATTAGACTGGAGATTACGATACAAAGTATATTCAGAAAGTAAAGACTGATACTTAGCTAACAATACGGGATTTGATGGATCTTTGGTTAATTCACCTAATGCTTTTGTAAGAGCTATATTCATAGCTGCCACACCCGCATCAAAAAGTCCACTCTGTATGGTCAAATAGCCATCATCATTGTTAGTTTGTTTATTAGTGTCTACTTTGTTAATACTACCGTTATTTTTGCCACAATCTGTTTCTATCATACAAAATCTCCTGTTAATTTTTATTAAAATAATAGTGCGATGGGGAAGTACGTATATAATTTTTACTACCATACCTAAAAGATTTATCTTGTAACCAGTCACTATTTAACTCAATAGTAAAATAAATATAATTCTTGCCCCAATTTTGATAAAAATTATTAATAAACAACTTTATTGATTGTATTTCTTGATCACTTAAATTATCTAAGATATAAAAAGTAATACTATTTCTCGATACAATTTTCTTATACTTAATTTTTAATTTTTTAATTCCATTCTCTGAAATATTTTCAATATAATTATCACTTACCAACTTAAGCACCACATCTTTAACAAATAAAAAATCCTTTCTTAACTTACTAATAAGATCAGATTTTTCTTTCTTAGTTAGACTTGTCCTCTCACGGCTAAGCGATATTACTGGCTGTTCTGCTTTATCTAGCTCAATACAGTGAAAATAGACTAGGGGGAAATTTTTTCTTAACCATACAGAAATAGCTTTTATTTGCTGTTTTTTCGATAAAACTTTCACTTGATTAGCATCAGCGCTATTATTTAATAACTTTCTAGCGTGATAAACGTAACGTTCATTATTTGCTAATAGATATAATATTTTGTCCTGACCATAACTTATTTGATAATGAAGTAAATCATCACCTAATAAGACAGAAAGCTTAGAAATCTTTCTTTGTTCATTTGTAAAATAAAAATAAGCACAGATACCTATGACTAATAATATTAATAAACAAGACACAATTACAAATAGATAATTTTTCTTAGCAGGAAAAACCTTATCTGCCTTTATATCAACGTTAGGATAACGATAACGCAAAATCTCTTCATTAAAATTATCATTGATACGACGGATAGCAAATGAAAGATCATTTACATAATATACTACATTCAATGTAATACTTCTCTCATTAGTTACATTTTCATCATCAATTTCTCTAACAATTATCTTACTATTATTTAGATCATTATTTTCAATAATTATTTCAAAACTATATTCACGATCAATGTAAGGAATATAAACAAGATTATTTGGATATGAATTTCCTTTATGTATAGTTTCAATAGTATTATCATTTGTAACCATAAAAACAGTATGAAGATTATCTAGCAAAAACTCGCATCCAGCTAGTTTCCCATTTAGGATCCTAAAAACAAGTTTATTATCTTTATTTATCTCCATACAGCTAATACTTATCTAATTATCACTTTATCTACGATACGTGTTTTTATAAAAAAAAGCATAATCAGATAATTATCAAATTATGATGGTAATTAAAATATGATAAAATAAACTACGTAATATTTACTAAAGTAAATTAGTTGCTATATTTTTATTTATGTATATTAAACTACTCATTTAAATAAACCTTGAAAAAATCATATATATCGCCAACGGTTACTATATTTTTAATCTGTTTATTAGTGAATTCTATATGATAATAACTTTCTAACTCAATAAATAAATCTATTAACATTAAAGAGTCAGCCATATAATCATAAATTAAATGCATTTCTAATAATATTTCCTCACTCGACAAATTGAGGCATTTTGCAATAATATTATTAATTATTCTGTAATCTAAACTATCCATATATTATCTCATTATAAAATTAAATATTTCATTGAATTAAAAATATGATATTGCAAAATATAACTTTATTTTGTCAAATTTGATATCTTTACTGGCAAGTAAAAAGATTAAAATTTTTATGATCTTAATTATATTAAATTTTTCTAATATAATACTAAACGTTAACTACTTTCTTTGCTCAAGCTCGGTTATTACATTAAGTTTTTCTTGTATTATATTTCTATATTTTTGCCGATACTCTGACTTCCAGCTAATGATATGTTTTACATTTTGAAAGTCTGTCATTAATTTTTCAGGTGGCGTGCTAGGTGCATACGGCTGCTGAAAAATATCCTTATTATTGTCACTTGTTTGCGGATTAAATTTATTATAATCATGAGGTTGTGTAATACCACTAAATTTTGATATATGAGAACTATCCTCTATCATAGGATTTACTAAGCCATTGTCACCACTATAATTCACACCTTTAACAGCATAATTACATAAGCAATTTAACATATTAAAAATGATAAAATCATAATTAACTATATTATTAAAACGCAGTAAAATTTCCTGTTCATTATTAATAGCCAACATTGTCTTATGATAATAAATATTATAACCCTTCAAAAATAGCTGACCATTTTTATTTTATGATCAACAAGATTTGGCTTAATACAATAATATTTAAAATTAGTATATAGCTCTGTCAAAGCAAGGTCTTTTATATAAATATGAAATGACAAACCATTACTATTAATAGTGTCACTATATTTAGTCAATAAACATTTATCTTTTTTGAAATTCAAGACCACATTTTATATTGCTAGTATACCATCTAATATCGAAATATCACATTTATATTCTAATATTAAAAAAACCTCAAAGTCTTTGTATATTTGCTTTTTATTATTTTGTGTTAATATAAAATTCATTAATGCAATAAAAATATAGAGATATTCTTTTTGTTTATTTGTTAATTGGTTGAAAGAATGTTTTTTAAAGATTTTCATACAATAATTCAATATATCCTGACTATTCTTCTCTAATAAATTTAATTGACGATCAAAACTCATCACTATTACCATTTTTTAATCTGGCATATTTATCTTCGCTTGATACATACGATGAATGAATGAAGTATGCCTACTCTTATCGATACTATCATTAATTTTATGATTAAATATTTTCATAGGCTGAACAGGATATGGAACGCAAGTAATCAAATCTTTATTACTATTACTAACTTTTTAGATGTCACTTGCGTACATCATTAGTGTATCTTTACTGTAATCACTTTTATTTGATGGCTGACAATAATCTGCTGTTAATATATTTTTACCGATATAAGGTAGAATAAGCATAACTCCTCTCAAATTAAATAGTAAGGAATGATTTATTCGATTCCAGTAACTCCCTAATTGTATTGCTCAATATCTTAATTACATTATCATAAATAGCATTAGCATTTGAATATTTTTGTATCACCGTTTGTGAAATAGTTTGCGCTTCTGTTTTAAATTGATCGAAACCAGATTGCCATGCCGCCCACCTGGCTGAATTATATTTAGCATCAGATAAAAATTTTTGGGCTTTTTCATCAGGACTAATCTTAGGGAAATGGTTGATTATTTTATCAATAAAACTAATATCCATTTTAAGATAAATATTATTATCTCTATTAACGATGGATTTCTCTTCATTCAAACCAAGCTGTTTAGCCCATGCAACTACCTCATCGTTGTTTTTTAGATTACCTTCAGCAGGTACCAACCTCTTATAGCTATATTTTTTTCTCAGCTCTACAAGCTTATCAATTATCTCTTTGGTTTCAACAAATTTAAATTCAATCGTATCTTTATCAGTCTTTATAACATCTTTAAATGAGGCAAGTTTTTCATTTAGTTCTTTTAACAAATCTGCATAGAATTTTGCGCTATTCTGAAAAACTTGCAAATAATCTTTATTAATATTATCAATACTTTTAAATAAGCTGTCAGCTATTTCTCGACTTGATTTAACCTTAGATAAACTGGCATCTCCAAGCAAAGAATCACTTGAAGTGGGTATATTTTCCTTTTGATAACTGTCTATTACCCTACGTATTCTTTTTAATTTTTTGGCAATTTCTTCACGATTATCCCCATCATAATCAAGATAATCCAATATCGGTGTTATGGCCTGACTTTCTATTTGTTGCCCACCACGAAGGAAATCTGAATATACCAATAAACGTTCACTATTTTTATTGTCTATCTTTTCCGCCTGCGGGACTAATTTTTCACTACCTTTTAATCTTTCAATTTCTTGAATTAATTTTTTATTTTTGTGAACTAAATTTTCATTATTGCTGCGCTGCTTTTTTAATTCATTTAATTGAAGATTATCAATAATAGTTTTTTCATGACTAATCTGAGAAGAATTAATATCACTACTATTATCGTTATCATCATTTTTATAAAAAAATGATGTCTTATCTAAAAATGATTTATGATAAATTTCCATTTCCCTTCCTTCGAGGATCTTCTCCTAAAAAATATCCAATAAAAGGCACTCAATTTTACCCTCTAATTTCAGCAATATTGGTATTGGCAGCTAGCTTTTATATGGATTTTAATTAACAAACTATCCAATAATATTCCGAGAAGTTTGATCTCTACGTCGACTTTCTTCTGAGCACATTAGTAATACTTGCTTTAGCAATTCTTGAACTTCATTTAGTGCTTTTTTATCCATTTGTGC
Organism: Arsenophonus sp.; assembly: GCA_045399315.1. Taxonomy (GTDB): domain Bacteria; phylum Pseudomonadota; class Gammaproteobacteria; order Enterobacterales; family Enterobacteriaceae; genus Arsenophonus. The sequence continues at coordinate 7,747 of DAYVGO010000076.1, read as the reverse complement.
CACTTCGTTATAGGCCCGCTCTTTTGCTAAATCAAGCTGCGATTGGGACAATTTTTCAGACTGTTCAATAGCATATGATTGCCCTGCTATCTGTCCCACAGCGGTCGAATTTTGCTGTATTGCATTTGACGCCATTAAAACTTTTTGCGCTTTATTTCGCATCAATCGGCCACTCACCTGTAGCATTTCTGCTTTAGTTCTTGATTCCTGAGCTTGAGACATAAAAGCCGCTGCAGCTTCATTATCGGCACCAGCATTTCGAGATGCATTTAATGCCGCATTCTGTTGTTTAGTCGCATTCGCATTTAATTTAATCGATTGAGAATCATGAAATTTGAGTGATGAATTTTGTTTACTCAAGCTCTTAACTGCTCCCACTGTTCCAACACCAGACATAGCAAGAGAAACCATTGCTACTGTTATCGCTTGTTTTTTCCCATCTTTAGCCGCTTCAACCGTATTTTTTGCACTTGATTTAATTGCATCGTATGCAATCTTAATCTGCACATTGGCCAATTGACGGCGGGTTTTTAACTCAGTTAAAGCCGATATCAACAATACCAGAATTAAATTGTCTTGATTACCTGTATAACCATTTGACAATGTTCTAATATCAAAATGTCTTGCATCATCTATATTATCAATCGTTTTTTTATCTTCGAGTGATAGAGAAAAGTCAAATAATAATTCTGGTTTGTTTTCAACATGAATTAGTAAACTCTCAAAAGCTTCTTTAGCATTACTCGCAAGATCTTTTCCGTTAGCCTTAACTACTGGTTGCCGTAATTTAGGTTTTCCCACATCATTATTTGATAAATTATTTACCGCATTTTTTATATCTATCTGCGAAAATTCAGCTAAATCAGCTTTTTCCCTATTTCGAATAACATCTTTATCATCAATATTAAAACCATTTTTATGCTGGATAAATCTAATATCAGAATTATTTATTGCTGTCATATTTTCCTCTTTAATTTAAACACGCATAGGCTTACTGATATATTTACCAGTATTAATTTGAGCAGTTATTACATCTGTTATATCAGAAAATAATTTCATAATGCCCTCTTGTTGAGATTTGTAAATAGCAAATAAATCCTTTGAATCTTCCATAAGACGCTCAATTTCATGCTTAGCTAACAACATATTCGCACTAATTGTTGCTTTTTGTAATTCAGCATTAGCAACATTAATTTTTAATCCGGTTTGCGCTGCTGTATTAGTAAACATGGTTAGCTGACTACTCATAACTAATCTATTTCCGGTAATTTTCATCAGACGATGAATTTCTTCTGGAGTTCTTAGTTTCATATTTTTAAATACCGACTTATTAACTTGCAGACTCGCTTTTTCAATCATTGCGGAAATTTTATTGGCAATTTGCTCTAATTTTTTAGTAATTTCATTAATTATTTTTTTTACTACCGCTGATGATTGATTACTAATATTTTTTACTGCATTAGGAATAATTTTCTTTATTGCCTGAACAATTGCTTGCTTAGCGACTTGCATAATTGAATTGATGAATGTTTGTGACATTTTTTCAAACAGAAACTTCGCTGCAGATTTAGCCACATAAGCTAAAGCAATAATTGCTGCAACTGCAACCGCTGCGGTTGCAATGCCTTTTGTTATTCCCAATAAATCCGTGCCAGCAGTCTTATCGATCTCTTTTAATAAAGCACCAAGTAACGTATATTCCAATATTGCATCAACAACTTTACCTATTATCTCTATCAATGGCATAAAAACATGCTCCATTAACGGGCTCATGATCCTATCAGTTAATGATTTACCTGTCGCTTTTTCAGTAATAAAATCTGCTGCTAATAACGAGATTCCTACAGCCATCAAAGCAATACCAGCACCACCAAATAAAGAAGCGACAACACCAAGAGCCATAACTAAGCCACCAAGAATTTGCCCTACACATTTGGCTATTTTTTGTGCTTGCTCAGCTTTTTGTACCTGCTCCTCATATTCTTTAGATTTACGTTTTAATTCCATTTGATTAGCAATCGCTCGTTTACGATTGATCTCAAGATCATCTTTTAATTTATCAACCGCACTATTACCTATATTAACAATTAGTGTTGACAAAATTTCCAATAAATTGGCTGTATTCGAATAGGTTTCTTCAATATGTTTCTCAATAGGTTTATTAGTTTCTATACCATTAGATGTAACTTCACGCAATTTATTCAGAATACTAAAAATTAAATCAGTAAATTTTGCTATTTTATTGTTAGCAATCTCACAATCTTTTGATTGCATCTCATATGCTTTTATTAATTCCGCTAACTCTATCTCTTTTTTTTTAATTAAATCAGAAAATCTATTTATTTCTTCTAACTTTTTATCTAACTCCAAATGATTATCAGCAAAATTGCTATAATCTATCTGTTTGCTAATCAGTTGATTTTTTATATCATTAAGTTCATTAGCTAGTTCATTTTTATTAAAATTTAATTCTTGAAGTTTCATCGTCATTATAGCTAAACGTTCTGTTTCCAGTCGACAATCATGATGCAACTGATCTAGTTCCTTAGATAAGGCGTTAGCATTTTCAGCTTTAGCCTTTAATTTAAGATTATATATTTCAACGCTTTGTTTTAAATTATTCCCTTGAATATTAACATTAATTTTTTGCATTAGTGCTAATATTAATAATAATCCAATTTTTTCTGATAATAATAAATTAGGCTTTCTAATTTGTGGCTTATCAATTGAATCATTAAATATATTTTCTTCGTCATTTTGCAATATTAGCTCTAGTTTAGCTTTATTATTTAACTGAATACTTTCTTTAGAAGAAATAATTACTTTCTCTTTAACAACAGCAGCAATTTTATTAAAATGATCACCATCAATATTTTCATTATTAAAAGTATTAGAAAAACTACTTCTTATATTTAATGTATCTATTTCTCCCATGTAACAACTCCTAATTAAAAATATACTATTTTAAGAAGCTGAAGTTTCTGCTTTAACTTCAGTTTTTGATAATCTAGTTTCTTTAATTACTTTTCGATAAACTTCAGCTTTTTTTACTAATTTAAGATCAGAACTTTCATTACAAACCAAATCAAAACAATAAAGTGCCTTGGCAATATCACCCATTTGTAGATGGCATTGGCCTGAATAGAATACCGGGCTATAGTTATCTTTTGCCATAACATAAGAGAGAGCATAAATATCACAAGCCTTAGCATAATCCTTTTTTAACTGATAAACAACACCTAACCCTATGAAATAATCTGCATTTTTTAAATCATACATACATAGAAATTTAAAAAACTTTTCTGCTTCATCAAGCCTACCTTGTTGATAAAACTCATAAGCATGGGCGTAAATATTCTCTATGACATTCTCATCTATTTCATAAATATCTTTTAATGTAGCACCAGTATTCATAACTGTCAGAATGGTTTCTTCAAGACCAAAACTATCTTGTTCATTCTGCGCAATAAATATATTTTCATTATTATAGGACATAGTAAATCTCCTGAATTGCTATTAGCATTCATTTTTATAATTAAAACAGATAAATAAGTCATATTCACATAAATAACGCTCATAAAAAGTTAATTATCTATGAATTTTCACTATCCCACTCATTTTCAAGTTTTTGCAGCCAATTTAGAATTTTAATTATTTCACCAATTTCCTCTAAACTAATAAAAGAATAAAGTCGATGTGTATTATATATTCGACGTGCTAATGCAACATTTTCTATAACAGGTACTCCCTCTTTTTCAGCATAAGCTCGTGCAGCAAGTGCACGTTGATTCTTTTCTAATACCGATATCATTGGTATAGCAACTATTTTAGGATTTAAATAAATCCCAATAATTATATGTGTTGGATTAGCAATCATAAATTTAGAATTTTTTATATCTCTTTTTACTTGTTCAGATAAAATCTCTAAGTGTAATTCTTTTCTTTTTGATTTAACTTCAGGATTCCCTTCCTGTTCTTTATGCTCACGTTTAACTTCATTTTTATCCATTTTTAAGTCTTTAATATGAATAAAATACTCAGCAAGAGAATCTAAAATTAATACAACAATAAAAGACGATAATAAAATAATAATAAAATCACTAACTAATTCTTTCCATACTAATAAAATATCTTCTACATTTAAATAAATTTGAGTAAAAATAACCTTTTTATTATTATCCCAATAAATATATGAGACAATAAAAAAAATCAAGATAAACAATAATGTCTTAATAAAATCCTTTATAGTTCTAATGCTAAATATTTTTTTAATTCCATTGATAGGATTTAAATTATTAAAATCCAATTTTAATAATTTAGTTGCTATTTTGAAGCCTGTCTGCACCATCGTTGTGAGTATAATAATGAATATACATAAAAAAAGAAAAGGTAAAAAAATCTTTAATGCGGTAAAAAAAAGAATAAAGATATATTTTAACGGTGTAATACTATGATTATTTTTTAATGTATTTAACCAAATATCAATGATAGTGGTAAAATTAATATAATTTGTCAAATATAAACAACCCCAAAAAAATAGGCAGCTGATAACTAAGTCTTTACTTTTAAAACTTTTTCCTTTTTGGGCTGCATCTTTTAATTTCTTGGGTGTTGGTTTTTCTGTTTTGTTCGTTGACATAACATTCTATTAAACACTAAATTGAATTAATTTATAAGAAGTTCTCTGCATTATTAATACAAACTCGCTAAAAGACGAAGAAAAATAGATCATAAGTATTGCAAAACAAATCAAACTTTTTATAGTTAACGCAATAGAAAATGGGTTCAACTGAGGTGCGTATCGCCCCAGAAGACCAAGCATGATTTCGGTCACTAAAAAAATAATGATTAATGGACTAGCTAATATTACCGCTTTTGCAATTGCATAGGAGATAAAAGTTAAAATATTTGCAATTGACGGTAAAACCATTGAAAAAGGTAACCACAAACTATAACTGTAATTATAAATTTCTAAAACTGTTATAATACCGTCATTAGCCAAAAATACTGTCACAGCAAACAAATTAAAAAAATTAGCTAATTCAGAAGTGTCTACACCATTAATCGGATCAATACTACTACTTAACGTCGCTCCCCTTTGATTATCAATAACATTCCCAGTTATCTGTAAAACAAAAAAAGGCAAAGAAATAAAAATAGCAATCATTAATCCAATAATAATTTCTTTTAGCAAAATAAAAAAATAATCCATCCACTCTAATTTAGGTAGATCATATGCATCATATGGCCATATACCGATAGCAATAAATAGTGAAAGAGGAAATTTTATAGTTGGTGAAAGAATATTATTAGATAAAAATGGAATAATAGAAAATATTGGAAAAATACGTGATGTTATTACAACTAGATGTGATAAAAAAATATAAATATTAAAATAAAAATTGGTATCTATATGCATAATATTATATTACGATAGTGCTAATTTAATGACTTCATAAGCATAACTTAAAAGAACCTCGCTATACCAACCTGATAGTAGATATAAACATCCCATTACGCCAATCAACTTTAATCCAAAAGGTAACGTTTGTTCTTGTAACTGAGTTAGCGTTTGAAAGAGTCCAACAATCAATCCAATTATAGTTGCGACTATGACTGGAAATAAAGAAAAAATCAATATTAAATATAATGCCTTATTGCTAGCAAATATAATGTTATACATAAATTCTATTTATTATCCTGTTGCTAGATCAATGTACTGAGTTATTAACCCTTTTGATAATAAACTCCAGCCGTCTAAGCATATAAATAAAATTAACTTTATAGGAACGGATATTATTACCGGACTCATCATCATCATTCCTAATGATAACAAAATACTTGAAACAAGTAAATCGATAACAACAAAAGGTAAATATAAATAAAAACCTATAGTAAATGCACTTTTTATCTCGCTTAAAGCATATGCTGGAAGCAACGAAACAATAGAGCTATCACTAGCATTTTCATATTGATTATCACTTCCATCATTCGACTTTTGATTTAATGTATCAAAAAATAAGACTAAATCTTTATCTGAATATTTTATTAAATAATTTTTATATTCACTAAGACCAGAATTTACTGAATTAATAATAGAATTAATATCTTTATAATCTAGGTTAACCTTATTAAATTCTTGATAACTGGTTTTTACTATTGGCAGTAATACAAAAAATGACAACATTAAAGCAATGCCGTTTAACACCAAATTAGAAGGGATTTGTTGTAGACCTAAAGCATTCCTTGCCATAATGAAAACAATAGAAAATTTTATATAGCATGTTCCAGTGGCTATAATAAATGGTAATAAGGTTGAAAACGCCAATAATGTGATCAAAGAAATATCATTATTCATAATTTCTAATTTTACTCTTTATATTAATAATTACTTATTTTTCATTATGAAATAAATCAGTGATCTCAACACCTAATCTATCCTCAACCCAAATAATATTCCCTTTTGCAATTAAAATTCCATTAGCTACAATTTCAACATTATTTTCCACTGCTAAATCACAAGGTAACACTTTGCCTTGAAAAATATTCTCTAATTCTGATAAAGGGATTTTACTTCTCTGTAAAATATATTCTAGTTTAATAGGAATATTGTCTTTAGATTTTATTTTATTACTAACATTAATTAGAGTATTATCTTCATACATTGTATGATCCATATTTTCATTATCAAAATTCGCATTAACCATACATACTCCATTATCGTTAGTAAAATGACCTATTACTTTGTTTTCAATAAACACATCATATGTTTGCTGATTTATAAATAAAATATCACCAATATTAACCTTATTCAAAGTCAATATAACTATATTACTGTAACCCACTCTTAAAATCAGTTCAACCGGAATATGATTACATTTATATTTTTCTAATTTAATTTTACTATTCAAATTATTGTCAATATCATGAATCCATATATTACCATAATCTGTCCTAATCATTGTTAGAATATTTTTATAGTCACTATCATCACAATTAACTTTTCCATTACTATATATAGTATTGAATTCCAGTTCAAAAGGTAAAAATTGATTTATCGTATAACTATTTAAAAAAAGAGTTTCTAACTCTTCAAATTTCCAGGCATACATAGATAAACCATTTAAATTAGGGTTTATTAATTCTAACCACTCACTTAAGTCTATGATACCTTTCCAATTTTTATTGGTAGAAAAAGATAATAAAAATTCTCCTTTAGGTAATGGAAATACACTTTCACTGATCCCTTTTTTTTGCCAAGTAAGTAATAATTGTTTAAAATTGATTTCCTTATGGCTTTTTCTAGGAAAATAATTTTTTATCATGTCTCATCCTCTAAAAATATCTGATATTTTTCATTTTTTTCATTATATTCATCTTTTTTATCTTTTCTGATAACGAAAAAATTTTTTTCATAACTGTTATTATTGTTTAAATAACTATTAATTCTATTATCAACCAATGTATCTGATGGATAAAAGCTAAATAATGGTGAATATTGTAATTTTTTATTTATACTTATATCCGCATAATGAGTTTTTCCCCATTTATTAAAATAATATTTTAATTCTCCATTTTCATTAATATTAATAAAATTGATTTTTAAACTTTTACTTTTGGGCAAATCTTCAAGTAACTGAAAATTTACCTGTTTATCAAACAATTTTTTAGAAAAAAATAATGTATTATGATAATCTCTTTCAATACTGCTCTTATAATTCATTGGTATTACTGCACAATTTGATGT
>DAYVGO010000055.1:0-1129 GCA_045399315.1 Arsenophonus sp. | reverse complement strand
TTTGCCGTCTCTTTTTCACTTAAATATTGCTTAAAAACCGAGTCGTGTGAAGTTGGCATAAATTTTTTATTCATTTAAAATTTAAGTGTATTTTGTAACATGTTGATATGATAATGGATATTTTTCACTACTCTATAATATAACATTATCTATTTCTTTGAGTAATTCTGTTTTATCAACATTATTTTTATCTACTCTTGCGTAAACATCCCCATTTATTTTATCTCTATAATATTTATAAATGAAATTTCCGATGAATTAAATTTAATATTATCATAAATAGGTTCATTGCTTTGGTTGTATGGTTCTGAATATATAAGTTCATTATATAATTTATCAGGATAAGAATAAATTTTTGAACCATTTAATTACTTATTCTCATTATTAAATTCCTTGACAAGATTTTCTTGTATTTTTCTTTTTATTTCGTTAATTGATTGAGCAAAATAATAAATTCACTCATTTTCTGTTCACATTATTTTTGTGATATCCATGCTATCAATAGAATCTAACGAAGAGCGTTGCTTGGCATAATAATCAAAACATTTCATTTGTAATGAAATAATTTTTGGGGGAAATTTTGATTAATAGCCATTTCTTGCTTTGCTTCTTAAGCTAATGAATGCCAACATATTCTTCCTTGATTGGCCGAAGAAACTCCTTCTAATTTATTTTGCTTACCACACAATATTTCACTTTATTTAAAGCTACATTAAGACCATCACGGATAAAGGTATTGTTGTCTAATACCTCACTATTATTTAATTCTTTCTTTTAAACAATAAAGCTCTTTTTCAGTATTCCCATAGACGAATGTACGTTTATCCATAACATCATTAATGGAAAAAGTAAAAGTATAAATACCATCTTTGTTTGGAGTAATAGATGCCTAAAATCTGTTTTGATAAACAGGATATACCATTTCCTTAAGTTCATAAAATGCAATAACTTTATTGAAAGCTGATTCTGTACCAAGCTCATTATAAGTTAATTCATAAATATGCCCCAATGCTTCACTTGTGTTGGTTTCACAAAACCAATCTTTAATTTTTCCCATATTCAAATATGTGTAGCTTCTTTTTTTGATGAACTTTCAATAGCGTACTTAATAGCTTTATTGCTAAGCGTT
>DAYVGO010000022.1:0-4487 GCA_045399315.1 Arsenophonus sp. | reverse complement strand
CCTGAACTCATTACAACAACCGCTATTCTCACTATAATGTCACGCAACCATTTCGTATCCGAAGAGCGCAAAGTACAGGCCTTCGCCATAAAAGCCATTATTGAACGTTTTTGAGGGTTCTTATTTTATCTAGGACCGTGTCGCTGGATAAAAAATTTGCCTAGTTTGTGGACGAATTTGCCAGACAATATCAGATGTCGGTAATTCCGATTAGTGTTAGTCATCAATCCTTATTTACCACAGATCAAAAAAGATGCCGGACAGGCGACGAAGATGCAAATCCGTTACTTTCCTGCGCTTTTTTAAATGACCCGACCACGGACAGTTACTATCCGTTAGCCTATGGATTTATCAGTCAGGATGATTTAGCCAGACGATTGTTAAACCGCGTCACCGATTTTGCGCCGATGGAATAACTATGAAAAAAAAGACCGTCACTCTTGTTATTTATTTTCGCGTTTTCGCCGCAAACCTCGATGAAATAGCGGCCATCAAAAAAGCCAAAAACGAATACAAATACCTTTCGTTTATCAACCGGCAGTATGGAATCCGATTGTTCGTATTTCCAGCAATTTAATCCGTTGCTCAGTCAAATTGCCAAACAATATAGGCTATCTGTTTTTGTTTACAGTTTTGACTGCAAAGTGGATAACACGTTTCATCAGGTGTTGCCGGTTATATGACTGGTGCTTAATGAAATTTTCTCTGAATTACCGCAGGTCACGCCCACCGATTTTGTCGTTAACACGCAAACCCTAGTGGCCATTCCAGTTTTTCATGGCATGATAAGTGAATAAGCGTTAGTCAGCCGACTGGAAGCGTCCCGTCAGGGATGTGGGGTCGGCAATTGTTAGCAATGGTGCAAAAATGATCTATCCCAGCGATTTACAACTGATCCAGGGTTTAATTTTCTCTCCTTAAAGACAGGAGAGCCTATGATAATTTTTGAGAATATTATGGAAATTAAAATTCTACACAAGTAGGGGATAAGTAATCAAGGAATTGCAACGAAATTGGCGATTTCTCAAAACACAGTAAGAGGTTATCTTAAGGCTAACGGTGAACCGCTAAAATACCCCACAGGCCGCCTGTCGCCTCCTCTTTAGATAAATATAAAATTTATATAGAAAAACGTGTTTAAGAGGCGCATCCTAACAAAATTCCGGCAATAGTAATAAGACGAGAGCTTTATGAACTGGGATACCGAGGATAAATGACTATCTTACGTCAATATATCCGGTCTTTAACTAAACCAGAACCGGTGGAGCCTATTACCAGTTTCGAAAGCAAACCAGGTCAGCAAATGCAGGTTCTGGGAAAACTTCCAGTATATGATTTTGTTGCCGTGTTAGGTTACAGCAGATTATTGTATATCGAGTTTGCCCATGATATGTGGTATGAAACACTGGAATTTTGTCACGATAATACATTTAGCTTTTTTGGTGGTGTTCCACGAGAAGTTCTTTATGACAACATGAAAAAGGTTGTTTTGGAGCGTGATGCCTACTGACATGGACAACATCGTTTTCATCCTTCACTTTGGCAATTTACTAAGGATATGGGTTTTTTCCCCGACTTTGTGAACCTTACCGCGCACAGATAAAAGGAAAAGTCGAACGGATGGTGCAATATGTTCACAATAGTTTTTATATTCCGCTAATTACTCGTCTGAAGTCAATCAATATGACGATAGATGTTGAAACAGTAAACCAATACGGTCTTCGTTGGCTTCATGAAATCGCTAATCAACGTCAACACTGTACTATCTAGATTTGTCCATCTAATCGTTGGGTGGAAGAGCAGCAGGCAATGTTGACACTTCCTGTAGAAAAACATACGCAGAAAGATAAAGTAAATAACGTTTTAAAATATCTAGATAATTATCCATTACATCATCAGCGTTTAATTTCGCTGGCTGAACAACTCCAACTCGAGAACCTAATTAACAATGCACAGGCATTATCACAAGCCGTAGCACAATAATGGAGCTATATCGATTTTCTGGAGCATCTGCTACATGAAGAAAAACTCGCGCGCCATCACCGAAAACAATCAATGTATACACGTATGGCTGCTTTTCCTGCGGTGAAAACATTTGAAGAATATGACTTTACCTTTGCCAAATATCTTGTATGCCGATTTTCATCTGGCGAAATTGATTATTTGGGAACAAATAAGGCCACAAAGTCGTTATCTGTGAAGTCGCTTCCTCTGAAGGCAAACGCTTTTTAGGCGGTATTGGAAGTTTATGGAGTTTAACTTTTACCCTGTGTTTAGGTTTGATAACAGGCTTTTTTGGCTGTTGTTTTACCGCCTGTTGAGGTTTCGCTTTTTTTCCTGTTTTTTGGGCGCAGGATTGACCCAGACCTTTTTTCGATACACAGGGTTATTGGTGGTCTGCTCTTCAATAAGACTTTCTGGGGCGATTTAAGCTTAATTTCTTGCGTTCCGTCATCGTTTAATCTTCAAACAGGTTAATCATTTCATCATCAGTTAAGCCAGTAAACTTCATCACCAATTTACTGTCCATGCCACTTTCCAGCATTTGACGCGCTATCTTCATGGATGCCTGTTTTTCGCCCTCCATTCGACCTTTTTCTACACCTTTCTGAATTCCTTTCTGTTCACCGATTTGTATTTCCCCTTGGATCCCTTCGAGTTTGCCTTTTTGAATACCTTCTTGCCTTAATGCTTGAGCAATAGTCATAAGTGCCCCTTCATGTTTCTCTGGTTGTTTGGCTATATCAGTGATAAATTGCATCGATTTATCTGTATTCCCTTCCTGAGTGAGGTAGTTAAACATTGTGACAAATTGATTATCCGCATAGTAATTATACGATAACAGTTTAACAATGCTATCCAGTAACAGTCATATTTCCTTGTCGAATGTGCTTTTGGATGAGCTCTAATAGCGCCATTCTACGGTGTTGCATAATCTCACCATCATCAAGCGTAGTGACATGAGCTAACCTAAAGGAATTGGTATAGATAATCTCGGATAATTTCCTATCTTCCAAGCAATCGAGCCATTTTGTGCTATAGTTGTAAGGGCTTTGTCCACCACAATAAAACACAAGTGGAAAAACCAACGGTAGCATTTTGTTTTCAGCTTCCAGATGTTTCTGCATAGCAGCCATGCTATAACGCATCAATCGCCACGCAATGAGCTTGCCATGGGTCGACTGAGGCTTTATGAGGACATAAATATATCCACTTTCCTTCGTAGTGTTGACTGAATAAAGAATATCACTTTGATAGTTATTCATATCGGCATCAATGAATGAGCCGCATTCCACCTTTAAGCTATCAATGTCTCAGAGTGCCATAATCTCATCAGGTAGCCAAATATCGAAGAAATCTTTTGCCGTTTCTTTTTCACTTACAAATTGCTTAAAAACAGTCGTGGGAAGTTGGCATAAATTTTTTATTCATTTAAAATATACGTGTATTTTCTAACATGTTGATATGATAATGGATATTTTTTCACTACTCTATAATATAACATTATCTATTTTGAGTAATTCTGATTTATCAACATTATCTACTTTTGCGTAAATATCCCCATTTATTTTATCTCTATAATATTTATTAGATGAAATTTCTGATGAATTAAATTGAATATTACCATAAATAGGTTCATTGCTTTGGTTGTATGGTTCTGAGTATATAAGTTCGTTATATAATTTATCAGGATAAGAATAAATTTTTGAACCATTTAATTACTTATTCTCATTATTAAATTCTTTGACAAAATTTATTGTGTTTTTCTTTTCATTTTGTTAATTGATTGAGCAAAATGATAAATCCACTCATTTTCTGTTCATATTATTTTTGTGATATCCATGCTATCAATAGAATCTAACGAAGAGTGTTGCTTGGAATAATAATCAAAACATTTCGTTCGTAATGAAATAATTTTTGGGGGAAATTTTGATTAATAGCCATTTCTTGCTTTGCTTCTTAAGCTAATGAATGCAAACATATTCTTCCTTGATTGGCCGAAGAAACTCCTTCTAATTTATTTTGCTTACCACACAATATTTCACTTTATTTAAAGCTACATTAAGACCATCACGGATAACGGTATTGTTGCCTAATAACTCATTATTATTTGTTGTTTCTCTTTCTTTTAAAGAATAAAGCTCTTTTTCAGTATTCCCATAGACCAATGTACGTTTATCCATAACATCTTTAATGGAAAAAGTAAAAGTATAAATACCATCTTCGTTTGGAGTAATAGATGCCTAAAATCTGTCTTGATAAACAGGATATACCATTTTCTTAAGTTCATAAAATGCAATAACTTCATTCAAAGCTGATTCTGTATCAAGCTGATTATTATAAGTTAATTCATAAATATGCCCCAACGCTTCACTTGTGTTGGTTTCACAAAACCAATCTTTAATTTTTCCCATATTCAAATATGTGTAGCTTCTTTTTTTGATGAACTTTCAATAGCGTACTTAATAGCTTTATTGCTAAGCGTT
>DAYVGO010000027.1:0-43505 GCA_045399315.1 Arsenophonus sp. | reverse complement strand
ATTCACTGTTAAGCGACTAACTTTTTACCGTCTAATTTATTGATAGTAAAGTAATTTTTATGATGGTGCCCAGAGCGGGACTTGAACCCGCACAGCCTTAAGGCCGAGGGATTTTAAATCCCTTGTGTATACCGATTTCACCACCTGGGCTCAATTCTGGAGGCGCGTCCCGGAGTCGAACCGAGGTAGACGGATTTGCAATCCGCTGCATGGCCACTCTGCCAACGCGCCCTACTTAATATCGCTTTTGTAGGGCTAATATTGGAGCGGGAAACGAGACTCGAACTCGCGACCCCGACCTTGGCAAGGTCGTGCTCTACCAACTGAGCTATTCCCGCTTTCTAACTATGCTTATTTAGTTTGTTAAACTTAGCATCGTTTGATGCGCTGCATTCTACTTGTTTCCTGTATTGAGTCAATACTATTATTTATTAATTTAGCTCATTCGCTGTTTTTTCAATCATTTCGATCAAGCTTCATTCAAATCACGCCAAGCAGTACATAAATATTGGAACATAGACCAAAATGTTAAAATAGCCGCGAGATAAAGTAATACGATAGCGACAACTTCAATTTGAATATTAGGCCGCCACAGCAAACCAACTAATGAAATCATCTGAGCTGTTGTTTTAAATTTTCCAAACCAAGAAACAGCAACACAACTGCGTTTTCCCACTTCAGCCATCCATTCTCGTAATGAGGAAATAATAATTTCACGCGCTATCATCGTTACTGTCGGTAATGTTACCCACCAGATATGATAATATTCTGTTATCAATACTAACGCAGTGACTACCATAACCTTATCAGCTACCGGATCTAAAAATGCACCAAATTTAGTCGTTTGCTGCCAAAGTCTGGCAAGAAAACCATCAAACCAATCGGTTAACGCAGCAATGATAAAAAGAAACGCGCAGACAAAAGGCGCCCAATGAAAAGGAAGATAAAAAAATAACACAAAAAACGGAATCAATATGATACGAAAAAGTGTTAACCAAGTTGGGATATTTAATTGCATCATGCTCTATGATTGTCTGGCCAAAATAAAAAATATATATAATACCACTACACTTATTGCTTCAATGCATTATAAATTTTTTCTGCTAGTGCATATGAAATCGTTGGCACTTTTACGATTTCATCAATACTGGCATTACGCAGAGCCTGTAAGCCCCCCATATATTTAAGTAGCATCTGTCGACGTTTAGGGCCTATACCTTCAATAGACTCTAGCATACTGGTATTTTTAACTTTCGCTCTACGTTGACGATGACCGGTAATCGCGTGATTATGTGACTCATCACGAATATTTTGGATTACGTGTAGCGCTGGTGAATCAGGTGGTAACGAAAGACCTTCACCATCAGGTTTAAAAAATAATGTTTCTAAGCCTGCTTTACGATCATGTCCTTTAGCTACCCCTATCAATTTGGGTCGCATAATATCCCAATCAACATTTAATGCCTGAAATACACCGATTGCTTGCGCCAGTTGCCCCTTACCACCATCAATAAAAATTACATCCGGGACTTTACTCTCATCTACGTGTTTACCATAACGCCGAGTTAACACTTGATACATAGCAGCATAGTCATCACCGGGCGTAATATCAATTATATTATAACGACGATATTCAGAACGTAATGGCCCATTACTATCAAAAACAACACAAGATGCCACAGTTTGCTGACCTGATGTATGACTAATATCAAAACATTCCATACGAGAAATTTTTTCCAGGCCTAGTAAGTCAGCTAATGCCTCCATTCTTTGGTGAATGGTAGATTGTTGTGAAACTTTTGTTGCCAATGCTGTCGCTGCATTGGTGCGAGCCAGTTTTAAATATTTTGCTTTCATTCCTCGTGGTTGCACTTGAATGTTAATTTTACGTCCTGCTATTTTAGTCAATAAATTAGCAAATAGGTTTTTTTCCGGTAATAAAAAATCCAATAATATTTCTGTTGGTAGAGAACGAGTTTCACTACCCTGTAGATAAAATTGCCCTAAAAATGTTTGCACAACTTCACTTAACTGGGTGTTGGCTGGTATCTTCGGATAATAGCTACGGCTACCCAACACTTTGCCCTGGCGAATAAAAAGCACTTGAACACATGCGATACCTAAGTTATAAGCAACACTAATTACGTCTAGATCTTGAGTATTGCCAGTGACGAATTGTTGTTCGGTAACCGTTCTAACGGCTTGAATTTGATCGCGATAACGTGCCGCACTTTCAAATTTAAGCGTTTGACTCGCCTGCTCCATATTTTGGATTAATTGATTAAGTACTTGCTGATCCTTGCCTAATAAAAATAAACGAACATATTCAACTTGCTGACGATATTCTTCATCAGAAACCAGTCCCTTAACACATGGTCCAAGGCAGCGATTAATTTGATATTGGAGACATGGTCTGGAACGGTTACGATAAACACTGTCTTCACACTGACGCAGAGGGAACAACTTTTGTAATAAAGCCAACGTTTCTCTAACTGTATGCACACTTGGAAATGGGCCAAAATAGTTGCCTTTAGCCTTAATAGCTCCACGATACATAACTAAACGTGGATGTTTATCTGCACTTAAAAAAATATAAGGATAGGATTTATCATCCCTTAGCAGGACATTATAACGAGGCTGATAAAGTTTAATATAGTTATGCTCAAGTAATAAAGCCTCGGTTTCTGTGTGTGTTACTGTAATATCAATTTGAGCCATATTTTTAACCAGTTGTTCCGTTTTACGACTTGTTACTTGTCCGCGAAAATAACTAGCTAAACGTTTTTTCAAATCTTTTGCTTTACCGACATAAATAGCTGTACCAGATGTATCATACATACAATATACACCTGGTTTATTAGTAACTGTTTTCAAAAATACTTTCAGATCAAATAGTTCAAGCACTATAATAAAAACTCTCTGTTTGAATCAATCCATTGGTTATAGCTATATGAGTTAATTCTACATCACTACGAACTTTTAGTTTACTAAACATTCTATAGATATTTATTGTTTTTGTGTCTAAGTTAAGCTGTTTCGCTATTTCTCTAACCGGTACGCTACGTGTTATCATTAGCATACTTTGTAATTCACGATCTGATAAAAGATTTAAAGGATTGCCTAATTCTGTATCTAATTGATGCAATACTAGCCATTACTGCAATATCTGGCTACAAATATTTTTGCTTTAATTTAACAACACAGATAACATGCAGTAAATCACTCTCTTTGGCTTTTACACTTAGTATACCCCGAGTCCCAGCTTCTAGTACCTTCATTAAATAAACATTTTTTTCAGTAGAATACATAATTAGTCCTATATCAGGCAGTATTCTAATTAAAGTTTGTAATTTTTTAATTGACTCAAACTCACTTGTTGCTCCTAATAAAATAATTTCCACTGTATGTTTTCGGCACTATTGTATGGCTTGATTCAAAGGGATAACATGTTCAGCTATTTTCATACCTTTTATTTTATCAAAAATAGACTGCATTCCCAATCGAATAAACTCATTATCTTCGACTAATAAGACACTGATCAAAGAAAAAATTCCTCTTCTAACTAAGTAATAAAAACATCATTATCTTTAATATATAAATTTATTTATGCTAGGCAATTACTATATTTTATAGCTAAAAACAGAAGTTAATAAAATAAAAATATTATTAATTATTTTTTGACACTATTAATAATATATATAAAATAATTAAAAATATAATTTTATATTATTATTCACGTCTTATTTTTCTGTATTAGAAAAATATAAAGCAAGAACCAATAACAAGATTGCTCCACCATAAATAATAGTATCATCTGCAGATTCATGATCAATAATAATTAAATGGATAATAGCTGTAATAGCTATATAAATAAAATAACGTAAAGAAAAATGATAATTCGATTACAACTATTTAATAATTAATGTAATAAATTTAAAATAAAGAAAATAGGCTGGAATACCTTCAAGTAAATAGTAAGACGATTTTTCAAAATTAACACTAAATAATAATGTTAACTGGTAAGTTTTACTCACTAAAAAACTCAAGTAATATAGCTAAGATCACCAAGCTACAATTTAAAATAAGCTGTAACAATTTAGATATATTGATATTAAATTGAGTTATTTTCATTTTAATCACCTAAATACAATCAATTAAAATTTCACTAAAATACTAATGATTATAGAATCATAGATCTAACAGAAGCTGATTTAATTTATTTTAAGAATATCTTGTTCTGTAAGTAATGCCGTTTCTTCAACCAGATTATAATACATAAGCTTACAGTCAGCATACAACTGAGTAACTAGTAAACCAGTTTTGCTCTCATCAAATAAAGTTGCATTAATATAATCACTTTCAGGCTTAAATATCTTAAAAAATAAATGGGTACCGCATTTGTGACAAAATGCTGTTCGCGCTGCCCATTCAGTAGAAGCAAAATAACTAACATTAGATTTTTCTGCTATGCATAAGTCATTTTCAACAATAAAATTCATTAATGGGCTACCATTCTTTTTTGACTCATCATACAATGGCAGGCAGTGATTTGATGACAAGCTTGCTCGGTTTTTAATACAACTTGCTCACATAAACATTTACCTTCATATTGCATAAACATGCCCTTTTTATTATTGAAAAACAAATAAAAACATAGCAAATTTTTAAAATCAATAACTATTCTTTAACCAAAGGATTGAATATGGTCTATCAACTAACATAAAAACTATAATTTTTTAACAATTAATTGTTTAATTAAACCAATACTAGCTTTCTGAAAATTTTTGTTAAATTGGTATTTTTCAGAGAAACATGACATAACTTAAAATTATAACAAAATCTAATTTATGCTTGTGTCATGCGATTAAGTAATGGTGCCGTTAGTAACATAATTAATGCAATAACTGCTGTTACAATACCAATTCTCATGAAAATATCGCTATACACGCCTAAAGATACTAATGGACTCAATGATTCTCCTTGTGGTGTTGCCGTCATAGAAGCAATATAACCAGCAATAAAAGCGGCAGCTGAACTGGTTAAAAACCATGATCCCATAATAAAACCCATCAAGCGTTGAGGTACCAACTGCGCTACCATTGCCAATCCCAAACCAGAAATCATCAATTCTCCGATACTTTGTAGTCCATAGGACAGTACTAACCAGTTAACAGAGACAATACCTGCTTCGTTCGCAAATTTTGCGCCTAGGGGTAATACAAGAAATGCAGCCGAACAAAGCACCATTCCGATTGCAAATTTACGCGGCATAGGTAAATTATCGCCCATCTTATTATATATTATGGCAAGAACCGGGCTAGCAAGCATAATCCAAAGTGGATTTAAAGCTTGATATTGTCCTGGCTCAACACTGATACCCCAAATATTATGTTCTACGTTATGGATGGCAAAGAAATTTAATGATGTTGGCATTTGACTATACAGTACAAAAAATACCACGGCCTCAATCATTAAAATAAATGCTACAATCATTTTACGACGGGCGGTACCTTTTAATACAATAGTTTCTTTAATAAAAATAATTACAATAAAACATGAAATAATCGCCAAGGTAGCTCTAGCCACTGCCATATTATGCAAAAGCCAATTAGATACGATAATTAACGCCACTATTCCAATAATGGTAAACAAATATTTTGATAATTGAATTGATTGGAAATCAGATTTAGAGCCATAATCTTTAACCCAACTTTTACATAATAAAAAATTAGCTAAAGTAATAATTAGGCCGACCACACTCAGTGAAAATGCAACATCCCAACCATAATGTTTCGCCAACCAAGGTGTTGCCAACATAGAAAGAAATGAACCAATATTGACAGACATATAGTACATGGTAAATGCACCATCCAGACGTTGGTCATTCTTATCATAACAAGTTGAAAGCAACGAAGAAGGATTTGCTTTAAACAAACCACTACCAACTGCAATGGTGGCTAGACCAAGATACACTAATAAAACATCGTGACTAGAATAAGCAATAAAAGCATAACCGACAATAAGTACGATAGTCCCTAGGATGATAACCCTTTTCGTGCCTAAAACCTTATCGCCTAACCATCCACCAATTGTAACAAAACCATAGACTAATGCAGTAAAAGCAGAAAATAGTGTAAAAGATTGAGCTTCCGACATTCCCAACACTTGAGTTAGATAAATGGTCAAAATACCCTGTAAACCATAGAAGCCAAATCTTTCCCATAACTCAATTGAAAAAATGAGATAAAAAGAACGTGGTTGTTTGAAGGCATTCAAACTGATGTTCTTGGTATTATTCGTTGTGGACACAAGTAACCTCTATACAGCCTATACGTTTTATATGCACGTGCATAAACAGTGCCATGTATTTTTATAGTTATAAGTTAAAATATCAAATAAAAAGCTAAACAATTCTGATTCATGATCACTATTAGCTAGTCAATTACGACATAATCATGCAATCATTATCATTTGCAACACCTTGCTTCCAAACTGCTCATAACCCGGAATGAAAATCAAGATAGCGTATATATTCAAGTAAGTTAAGACTTTTGATTACGCTTTATACCTTGTTCTCAACATCTAACTTTTACATAAGTTAACAAAGCATATAGAGCAATATACGCTATTTGTGCATATAAAATAAAGAATTAATTAGTACAAAAGTATAAGAATAGGTAAAATCTAGAAGAAAGATGACTATCAACTAATACTTTAGTTGCTATTTGAAATTAAATTTAATTTTAATCAATTTACACTATGTGATAATAATTTTATATCTTGTATGAATGTTATATAATCTAAAGCAACATATTGATTAATATAAAATATAATACTATAAAAAACAGCATAATTGCTTTTGCAACAAGTTGTAAAATAACAAAGCAAAAGCTAAAAAATTAATAGTAAACCTATCACTATATAAAATTTGATGAAACACTATCACATTTAAAATAGTTTTATATGTTGTAGAATAAAATATTATTTTGGTTAAACCACACAATACTATATAATACTCTTACTTAATATTATATGAAAAATACACATAAATATAGTTACCGATTACATTTAGTGATTTGATTAATTATAAATAACACTACCAATTTTAATAACTATATATTTTGCAAAGAAAATTAAGATTGCAGATAAGATTCTATTTTAGCTAGTAATATACTAGCTGAAGTAAAATCAGTAGGTTATTGTTCAACAACAAGAATCATATTCATTAGGCGTAAAATTAGTATATTTAGTTTTATAAACTTATAATTAATCAATACTCAGTATTAAATAAAATTTAATATTAGAAATAAGTAATTGAATTAATTTACATTTAAAAATTACATTGCTTTTATGTGAAATGCTAACTTGTTAACTAATAGCTATTGCAAAATTTTATCATTTTGCTGTTTGATATTTTGTTGTTGAAATTTGATTATTTCTATGCACATTGGCAATATTCCTGCTAATTCTGTCAATAAGTCATTAGAATTCCGCGAATGTGATGATTTAGAAACTATTTGGATGGCAAGATCATAAGCCATTGATTCTAAAGTATATTTTAGTTTTTCATTATACTTAATCATAAATCATTATCCACTTTAGTTAATTTATTAACTATAAGAATAAACTATAAACATCAAATATAAAAATTTTATTTTCAATTAAGTACGGATAAACTTTATTTTAAATAAATATTAACAAAACAAAAACAATCTTTTTAATATAAAATCTTAACCTAATTTTAGCAGTAAAAAATTATATTGCTAATTTGTATTAGCTAAAATTTTAAAATTAATCACTAAAAATACTTTCGTAAAGGGAAGCAATTAATTTAACTCATTAATTTTGATATTTAATTATTTTATAAAATATCAGCGCCGACTAATCATAATAACATTAATAGCCCTAAGTTATTAAATTAATCCGTGTTTTTTTAACTCTTTAAGTAAGCCTCAACAATGCTAACCATGTTTTGCTCAATTGCTGTAGGACTATAACCATTATCCTTTAACTGCTTGTCTAACTGTATAAACTTACTCATACCGTATTCTTCAACTATTTTATCAAAAGCACAGTTATAAACATCTGTAACAGTATTTATATTACCTTCATTGCTTTTGCAGAGCTTACACAATGCTTAACAAAATTATCTTTATATACTGCAATCTTAGACTTCTTGTCTGAGCAAGCTGATAAGAATAAAACTTCTATCATAGTTAGGGTCACTAAATTTTTTTTCATAAAACATTTAAAACTCCAATTTTATTTTAAAGTTAGAATTTATTATAGCAAATTGATAAATATTATTTCTTATTTAAGATAAGTGCATTTTAATTACATGCGTTATAATAAAGTTCAATATTAAATTTACGTCAACTTCTATATGATAACTACTCTTTACCTCTCTCACTAAAAAACACCAATATTATTTTATCTTTTTAGTAATATAATTTTAAATAAAAAACAAATTTAATATAGTTGTAAAATAACAAATTATTAATTTATGCTGATAAATATTGCGCAATAAATAACCAATAGATGATTCTATGTTAAATAGCAACATTTTAATATAACTAATATTTCCATTAAAAATTAAATTATACTAATAGAATATAAAAATATTTATTAGCAATAACAAAATAAATATTCATGATATAAAATATAGCCGATTAAATATTATTATTTTTCATTAAAATTTTATGAAATTTAATAATACAATAAAATCAAAATTTATTATTAGACAAAACTCATCCTGTTATATATTCAGGATGAGTCAAGATACTAAATATGGTGAATCCAATAAATTATCTTAACTTCATATTTTTTATAATTTATACTAATCATCAAATAATCATTACATTATTAGCAGCTGAAACTTTACTACCTTCTTGAATATCAAATTCTACCTTTTGACCTACTGTTAATGTTTTAAAACCATTAACATCAATAGCTGTATAATTAACAAATACATCTTTGCCTCTATCTTCAGGAGTAATAAAACCAAAACCCTTTGTTTCATTAAACCACTTTACCGTATCTGTGATCTTTGCCATTTTTTTCTTTTAGACCATAAATTATTTTTTAAATAACATAATAGATACTAAACAATATATTATTACTGCTTATATTTGTGCTATTACACACTTTATTTAAAAGTAACAAACTATTTTATATAGCAGAGCTATCTATTACATTTAAAAACTTAATAGCGAAAAACATTTATCTCTATTTTCTATCAAGAAAATAAAAAAATACAATAAAAATATGTACATAGCTATATCCATTTCAAATTTCAATGCAATAATTTCAATAACTTAAACATTATCCAATATAGAATTACCAAATGGAAATTATACCTCTAAGCTTGTTATATTAGTCTGTAATAATTAATTCCACTGTTAATATTGAGCAAATTACTTTACTATTTTCATTTTTCCTTTATTATTAATTATAATATTAAAATAAAAAATATTAATCATATTTAATCAATTTTATTTCTTTAACCATATTTAAGGAATATGGATGTTTGACATGATAATAAATATTGGACTTTCAAATGAATCAAAAACTGTTTATTAATATTGTTTCAGTTAGTATATTAGTTTTCAGCTGTACACTACCAACATCTAATCCATCCAACTAAAAAGATATAAAAAGTAATAAATCTTTATCCTTAGAAGAAAAATTTGCTTATGATTTTAATAAAACATGGAATTCCCATGAATATGAAATTTATGTTCCTTTTTAATCTGGCATAACCGATTAACTTATGATAATAAAAAAATTGCTAGATATAATGAAACTTCATGGGGATTTGGTCTCGGAAAATATCGCTTTGATAAAAATAATAATTGGCATGCTTTATATGCTATGGCTTTTGCTGACCCACATAATAAAGTACAACCTATAGTAGGATATGGATTTCAAAAAATCTGGCAGCGCAAGTAATATCAATGAATTTCGTATAGGGGCAGGCTTTACACCAAGCATAACAGCCAGAAATGAATATTGGTATCTACTGATCCTATTACCACTTCCGATTTACTTCTATTGAATATAAACAATTATCAACCCAAGCAACATATATCCCAGGAACATATAATAATGGTAATGTACTTTTTGCTTGTACAAGCAGGCAATGGAAATAAATTTTCTAAGTTTTATACTAAATACCCTGATTTAAATCAGGGTATTAGATTACTATTTCTTTAATTTAATCTATCTTCTTTTTTAATTTTTGTTAATAAAAATCCTATCCATAAAAACATAACCCAAAATGGCATAAGAATTACTGAAATTCTAATTCCATCAGTCATCAATATAATAACTAAAATAAGAAACAAAAAAGCTAAACAAAGATAATTACTAAATGGATACCATAAGGCTTTAAATTTAGGCTCAACACCTTTTTTCATTTTTACAGTTCTAAATTTTAAATTAGAAATACAAATCATACTCCAATTAATTACCAAGGTTGTCACAACTAATGACATTAGTAATTCTAGTGCTTTACCCTCTAGTAAATAATTGATCAAAATACCGCCTGAAGTAGCTAAAGCTGAAATGGTGATCGATACAATAGGAACACCACGCTTAGTCACGTTATTCAAAAAATGTGGCGCGTTACCTTGCTTGGCTAAGCCATAAAGCATACGACTATTACTATATACTCCACTGTTGTAAACTGATAACGCTGCAATTAAGACCACAATATTTAAAGTATTAGAAACAAACCTATCGCCAATATCATGAAAAATAAGTACAAATGGGCTTTCACCACTTATTATATTTATCCAGGGATAAAGTGAAAGTAATACAAATAAAGAACCTATATAAAAAATCAAAATACGATAAACAACTTGGTTAGTCGCTTTAGGTATACTTTGTGTCGGATTTTCCGCTTCAGCAGCAGTTATGCCAACCAGTTCTAATCCACCAAAAGAAAACATAATGACTGCCATCGCCATGACCAAACCGCCAATACCATGTGGAAAGAAACCGCCAAATTGCCAAAGATTTGCCACCGATGCTTGTGGTCCTCCCTTACCACTAACCAGTAGATAACCACCAAAAATAATCATGGCAATAATTGCCAACACCTTGATTATGGCAAACCAAAATTCTGTTTCACCATATAGACGTACATTAGTCAGGTTGATTAGATTGATCACGATAAAAAAGAATGCTGCTGAAATCCAAGCCGGTATATCCCACCAATATTGAATATAAATACCCGTAGCAGTCAATTCAGCCATACCAACCAAAATAAACATTGCCCAATAATTCCAACCGGATAAAAAACCAGCAAAAGAACCCCAATATTTATAGGCAAAGTGACTAAATGAGCCAGCTACAGGTTCTTCTACAATCATTTCCCCTAATTGTCGCATAATCAGGAAAGCAATAAATCCACCTATTGCATAACCTAATAAAACAGATGGTCCTGCCATATTGATGGTTTGTGCAATTCCTAAAAAGAGGCCAGTTCCAACAGCACCACCAAGTGCAATCAGTTGAATATGTCTGTTTTTTAACCCGCGCTTAAGTGTTTGCCCAACTTGTTCCGCCATAATTAAACCTTTATTTTATTCTAATTTCCTAATATTTTTATCGATGCAAATCTTATCTAAAAGCGCATGTCAAAACTATTTATTAAAACATTAATTTCTATTTGAGCCTATATAAAATCATTAAATCAGATTAAGACTCTATTAATCTTAGTTAAAATGGTAGATGACCGGTTATTCTACAGATGCCAATAGTGAAATTTTCACCATCTTGATCTTGGTCACAATAACTGTATAATGCTAATAAATATAAAAATAAGCAGAGTAAAACGATCACAATTGCTATTACTATTTCTTTTATTTTTAATATCTAACCCTTGTAATATTTTTTTAACGCTGCATATGCTTAAAGAACAATTAATATGTCACTATATATAAAAAATCAAGTTGCGATACTTACTTAAACACCCATAGTATCATTCCTGAAATCAACAAAAACATTATATTAATTTGTTCTACATACCTATTGTTTGCCAATCTCAAAAGTTGAAAATAACCAGTATAGATAAAAAATAGCCTAAAAATCCATACATAAAGAGATAAACTGATCTTTTTGCAGTTTAACATAAATTTTTTATATAAATTATTTAAACATTTGCCTATCAGGCTTTGTCATCCCTAAAAAAAGTTGTGTATACTTCTTTAACCTACAACTAGTATGATATCACAATGCTACAAGATACCCACTTAGCCCTTGTTTGCGAATTAAGTAAATGGATCGAAGATCACATAGGAAGGATGATCTACCTAGAAGAGCTTGCCACCTACTCAGGTTATTCTCTTTGGCATATGCAAAAAATCTTTAAAGAAATCACTGGAATTTCTCTTGGTAAGTATATTCGACAACGTCGTCTTGCTAAGGCTGTTAATCTTTTGAGAAATAGTTCTAAACCAATTTTTGATATTGCATTAGATTTTGGTTTTGGCTCACAATCGCACTTTACTTATATGTTTCGTAAAGAATTTGGAATTACACCTTACGATTTTCGGCAAAATATTAATATCGAATTAGAAATTAAAGAACCATTACACTTGATTTACCAACAAGTATCAAATACTTAACTGTAGGAAATATTATATTAATTAAACTGATAAAAACCACCCAAAATTTTAATCAATACCCCATTAAATCATAACAGCTATACAGATGTTAAGGTAAAATACCATACATTGCCAGCTACTCCGTTAAACAGACGCTTAATATTAGTGATATTAATTTTAACAGTGATGAAATTTATTTTAATTTAGCATCTTTTATTATGCTTCAGCATTATCTCACGCTTAAATAGAAATAGTTTAGTATCTATTGATAATATATTTTAAAAACATATGAAATAAATAATAAATTAAATTTTATAACAGTTTTTTAACTAAAATAGTTCTTTTTTAGCTAGTAAAAAACTTACTTAATTAAAAATTATAATTAGTTAGTGACAAAAACTTTCTTTTTATAGCTTATAAAATTATTACTTATTTATATCTATATTACCTGATAAAATATAATGCTTTTTTACTATTTATAATATTATAAAATTTCATTTATTTCTATTCCAATAAATAGAATGAAAATTGTATTAAATATAAAATTTTATTCATTTTATTTATCATTATTTAAATAACTTTAACTTTTCACACTCCAAAAAAATTATATCCTAGTTAGTGTTTATATATCTGGTTTTAACAGTGATTACCCTTAATTATTCAATAATTGTCAGGAGACATTATGTCTAATAATATGATAAAGAATAATAGAGAAACATTAAATAGTGTTCAACCTGCTCATGGTAGAATTATCACACCTGCTTCGCGTGGACACTATGCTTCAATAAACGGCTGGGGGGGGGGATTAGGTTGGGAAGCCAATGAATTAGAAGTAGGAAAATTTTTCCAGAAAGAAAAAGAGGGCCTTGTATTCGTCAACCATCAGATGTAGCTAGAGTAGCACTCCACCTAAAGATGGGTTAATTGTTAGTGATGGCAGAACCGGAGCAAGAGCTTATTTAAACTCAACAGATAATGAATTAATTGCCGAAAGAAAAATACCCTGGCCTCAACATCCGGTGCCTAAAAACGGTTTGCAACATTTTACATGGGAATATACATAAGAACATAAAACCCGAGGTCATGTAGCATACATTACAAAAGATAGCTGGGATACGACAACACGCTTAACACGTGAGCATTTTGAACTAACACCTTTTTTCGAAGATATTTCACCTGATGTCCCATTCTAGTCATACGACTTACCAGTAAAATACAAGCATGACATTCAATTATCTGTAGATAGAAAAAAAGGACATCACGCTGTTCTATTGTTATGGATTATTGCTGACACTGGTATGGCATTTTATCAAATATTTGATTTTAATTTTGATAAACTAGTTTAGCTAAAATTATATAAGCCAATTACAATACTACGCCGGATAATCCGGCGTTTGATAAATAATAACTTATAATAAAATACTCTCTTTTATTTTATCAAATTATAACGATATATCATTGGTCTTTATTTTGTAATAAACACTGTTTATTAATAATAATATAAAATAAAGAGTTGGATAAATATATCGATAAAAACCTTCTTATAGAAAGGTTTTTATCATATTCACTAACTATTAGCTTCTCGTTCATTCCATTGCTTTAAATTGTCCTTTTTCCAAATACCCTCTTCCACTTGTTTTTTAATATTAGGATAAGCGTCTATATCAAAGGTAGGTAATTTACCCGCTTTTCGTTGTTGATTATAATCTTTGGTAAGTTTAAATGCGATGCCAGAAAGCATTAATATTGCAATAAGATTTATCAACGCCATTAATCCCATAGAGACATCAGCTAATTTCCAAACTAAAGGCATTTCAGCCAATGAACCAAAAATAACCATTCCCAAAGTAGCAAGTCTAAGAACATACAATCCGGCCGTATGATTATTTTCTAAAAAAACCATATTACTTTCTGCATAAGCATAATTTGCAATAATGGAAGTAAAGGCAAAGAAAAAGATGGCTATTGCAATGAAAATTGCGCCCCAATCGCCAACAGCTGAAGAAAGAGCTCGTTGAGTTAATTCGATTCCACTAATAGTGGCATCAGAGCTATCTAATGCACCTGACGAAATAATAATAATTGCTGTTGCGCTACAAATGACTAAAGTATCCATAAAAACGCCCAACATTTGCACATATCCTTGCGATGCAGGATGAGGTGGATACGGTGAAGCGGCAGCTGCAGCATTAGGCGCTGATCCCATCCCTGCTTCATTTGAAAACAGACCACGCTGTATTCCTTGTGTCATCGCTTGAGCAACACCATAACCGACCACACCACCAACAGCTTCTTGTAAACCAAAAGCATGTTTAATAATCAGTAGAAAAACATCCGGCAAACGTTCAATATTATTGCTCATTACCCAACATGCTAATATCAAATAAGCTATTGCCATTATGGGAACAACCAGTTCTGCCACCCGAGCAATTGAACGTAGGCCGCCAAAAATAATAATGCCGCAAATTATTGCAAGCCCAATTCCTACATAAAAAGGATTAAAATTAAAAGCGACTGCCGTTGCCTGTGCAATTGAGTTAGCTTGAACTGCATTAAATACCAAACCAAAAGCGATGATAAGAAAAATAGAAAAAAGTACGCCCATCCAACGCATTTTAAGCCCTTTTTCCATATAGTAGGCAGGACCACCACGATAATTTCCTTGATCATCTTTTGTCTTATATAACTGTGCCAATGTGCTCTCGGCAAAAGAAGTAGCCATACCAATTAAAGCAACGAGCCACATCCAAAAAATAGCCCCAGGGCCTCCTGTGGTTAATGCAATTGCAACACCCGTAAGATTTCCCGTGCCAACTCTGGCTGCCAGACTTGTACATAAAGCTTGAAAAGAAGATATACCTGAACGATCTGATTTATGACTATTCTTCAGTATTGTAAACATATGCCCAAAATGGCGGAATTGGATAAGACCAGTGCCTAAGGTGAAATATATACCGACTCCAAGCAATAAATAGATTAATACACCACTCCAGAGAATATTATTAAAGTTGTCTATTAGTTCCGTCAAAACATTTCCCCTTATCTATATTAATAAAAACTGTCCAATAAATTCAAATACACTAATAAATAATACTAAACCTTTATTAAAAATGATCCTTTAAAATTTGTATAGATTTTACTCTCTTATCGAAAATAATAACAACACTAACCAGTAACACCCCTTAAAATATAACATAAACATCCTCTTTAGGTAACCTTTTTATTTTAAAAGTGGGAATTATGATTAGCTACATTCCGACAATAGCAAAAGGTAAAATAGATATTTGTCAGTTTGCTGAGTTTAAATGTATATGGCAAATTATGTCAGTATCCAGTAAGTTATATCGATAATAAACATCAATAACCATATTATCTTCATGTCTTTATAAAGATTAATCGATATATTTAATATTAGCTTTATCAATGTAAAAACTATTTATTCCAGATTCCATTTAAATAATAATCACATAAAATAATCAACTAATTAATTATAATTATTAATATAACTTAAGTCATTAGCTAAACTAAATATAATATTTAACTATAACATAAATTTTGTTTTTCGCAACTTATTCGTTAAATTTATTTTTAATATTATATTTTATAAAACATTTTTATATTTCAATCTAACAGCAATAAAATTAACCTTTATTTATTTCACTTATTAAAATTTTATTATAATAGTTTAACCAAGTAAAATTATCAAAATAATTTATTTAATTGAAAGTAATTACAAATTCATAATTTTATTAATAAGTTATTTAGTATATTATTAATACAATATGTATCTAATATTATTCTAGTACTAGCAATAAATTTTACATTATTTAAAAACTATCGCTGCTTTTTAAGTAATTTTTTGAAATATTTTTAACAAGCGTAATCGATATTTTTTGTTATAAGCTGAATTAGTAAAACTGCAACAACGTCACATCACTATATTTTTGCTAATAACATTTATTTCATCAACAAAAATATCTAGTTAATTACTCAAATCGTGAATTCTCTTCTTTTTAGCTGCCAAAATTAATTATTAATGCAAAAAAATCAAATGAAACCTTAACAAAATCAAATAATTTATCGCTTATGCACAATACTACTTTTTATCTTGTAGTTGTTTGACTAGAATTGTCTAACCATATAATGGCATTTAACTTTCATTTTAGCGAGGTATTTCTATCGAAATGTATTAATCAAAAATAAGGAGAATATTATGTTTTTGTTAATTCTCGGCCTGATTTGCGCATCTGGTATTTTGCCGCAATGATGAACCCCAAATGGGATGACTAAATGGATACTGAAGAGTATCCACCGAGTAATATGCCTCTTTGTTAGATTATTATCTGAAAAAGGGATGTTATTTTATTTCTAATAAAAATATAAAAATGTCCGATAAGATCCTAATTTATGAAATCTAATTTTGTTATAAAAATATTGTAACAAAAATCAATAAATTTTCCTAATGAAATTACTTTTTATAAGGTGTGAAACGAGGTTCCAATGGCATTCTTTCATTTATCCTTTCCTTATTAATCTCAATATTTAGCTCATTTATTTCATAATTTTTCCATAAATGAAAATAGTTTTGTACTTCAGCAGGCCATTTATAAGTAACAGAAAACCCTCGATATAAGACACTCTTGATGTAATGATGTATATCACAAATACAAAAATAATAATTTGTCTCTAAAAAAAATGACATGTTCCTTTCCTAAGTATAAGATGACAACGTTGATAATGTATCATTTCCTTTTTTTTAAACGATATAGTTTGGTATTTGCGTTAATTCTCTATGTTCAGCTAACAAGTGTTGATCACATATTCATTGGGCGGGATTACATTTATTCTTATCATAATCTGCTAATAACCATAAAAAATTCTAGTTAAAAATTTTATCATTTCAATTACATACATTAAAATAACTCACTAAATTACTATAACTGAAAATTTATTCATTACTAAATTTATATTAAAAGTGACTTTATTACATTAGAGTTTATAAGTAAATTTTAGGCAAGACATAATAGTATAATTTCTGTAGTTAATTTTTTATAATTCTAACAGGCTTTAATAAAATGCTATTTTGAGATCATAAATTTTATATTGCATAACATTATATTGTTATTGTTATTCGTTATTTGCTTTAACTAAAATCACAATGACCAAATTATTTTATTTAATGTAGCAGCATTAAAAAATTTACTATATATCACCTATAAATATAGTGATACCTTTTGGTGTATTGCCCCCATGAGAAGATTTATCATTGAGTTGTATTGAGGCGGAATTATTTGCTTTAATAAACCCACTCCAACTATCACAAAAAATACCACCAGCTTGTGCTTTAACTTTGGCAACTTCACTACCATTAAATATTAGTTTCTGCTCAGCCTGTGACCTCATGTTAAGTGCTATCGCTAACAGTAAAGGAATACGAATAGTTCGACGTTTTGGAATAACAGGTATATTTAATATTTCCCCCGCTTGAAGGTGATATATTTCATTTATTTTCATATTATAACCTTCCGTTTAAATTGTATACACGTCATGGTTATGTTATCGCATTCTGATAAATAACAATTATCTTAAAAAATATTTCATTATTTGAAACAAGTGATATTTATTATATTCCACACTTGTCAATATTAAATTAATTATTATCAGTGTGCCAGAAGTAGTAATGTTGCTAAGTTACAGTACTAGTTGCAAATAAAATTACCTGTGATTTTTATTAGCTAGCATACTTGTGATACTATTTAAATTACAAAAACTTTAAGCATTTTAACAATGAGTTATGATGAAAAATGTTATAAAACTCCTAAAAAAGCCAGTAAATAAACTGATAACAATTTCATAAAAATATTGAAATATCAAATGATTAAATTTAAGTAATCCGCTTTATTTAACCACTAATAACCATGAAAAACTTATTTAAGACATTAACTATCATATCTACTTTAATATATAGCTGTTAATATTTGCCATGCTATGACTAGTCCTCCTACCATATATGCTTGTGAGAAAATCGTCGTAGTAGCCAAAGATGGTTAACACCATTGCTTATCACCGATGTTAACGGTAAAAAGCATCATATGATTCGAATAAGGCTATTTCCAAAACGACTATAGACGTGGTTAAAAATACTGCTAATAATGGTTTAAATATGGCCAATAACACCGCCAATGCTGGTTCAGAACTCGTTATCACCACCTTATTAAAAAACTCTAATCTAGCCATGCTGGGCTTTAAACTTACCGTATAGCAAAGGTTTTACTGGAAGGAATAGAAACACTACATATGCTCCATAAACAGCAAATCCCTATCAATGGACAAACTCTCCGTACAGTAGATGCCTTTTACGCTCTAGTTGTATAACAATGCTTACAGCCTACCAAAAATCAAAGTGTTAACATTAATGCGAAAGAGCCAAAAATTTTAATATATTAATTTTAGGTGAGAAATAATTATAGTGCTAAAAAATAACTAGATTAAAATCAAATGATAATTAAAAATTCAAATTTAAAAACAACTGTTATATTAGCTTGTTTTAATACTTTTAACCGATTCATATTAATAAACATATAGATTTTCAGATAAACATTTGAAGACAGCAAAATATCTAGATCTGAAAAGCGATAAATGTACAAATATATTGTTATTTATTAAGTATTAACTAAGATAAAAACCCTAAAGTTTAAATAATGTTTTTTATAAAGCAAACCTTAGCAAGTGATTAAGGAAAATATTTTTTAATTAACACATAAAGAATAGCCAAGGTTTCAACGTTTATTTTGCCGTTATAATTTGATTGCTGCCTCGTTTACCTTGCTTCTATCGATATTAATCACCCTCGGATAAGTATTTTGGTCCATCGCTTTTCTTAAAAACGATAAGAGGATTTCTTAATTGTGTTGTTTACTTAACATGAAGTCGATGGTTTCACCATGACCATCCACGGCTCGATAAAGATAATGTTATTTTCCTTTTACCTTGATATGGGTCTCATCCATATACCATGCTCCGCCATAGATTTTTCGTTTTTTCTGGCTGTCTAGTGGCATTTGCCAGTTTTGGCATTAAACCTAATATTGGCAAATAGTTAATAGCAAATCATTTCTGTTTAATTGTTCGGTTTTAGGGAGGTGCTTTGGTGAAGTTTTGGTGAAGAAAAAAATAGCTCATAAATTAAACGGGAACACTTAAGTTCCCGTTATCAATTAAATCAAGCTTAAATTACATATGACTGATGACTGCATCTCCAAATTCACTGCATTTCAAAAGCTTAGCCCCTGGCATTAAACGCTCAAAATCATAGGTGACGGTTTTAGCGGAGATCGCTCCTTGCATACCTTTAATGATTAAATTGGCCGCCTCTTTCCAGCCGATGTACCGTAACATCATCTCAGCGGAAAGAATAATAGAACCTGGATTCACTTTGTCTTGACCCGCGTATTTTGGCGCCGTGCCATGTGTTGCTTCAAATAGCGCGCAACTATCACCAATATTTGCGCCAGGGGAGATACCAATCCCACCAACTTGTGCCGCTAACGCATCAGAAATATAATCGCCATTAAGATTCATGCAAACAATAACATCATATTCGGCTGGACGCAATAAAATTTGCTGCAAAAATGCATCAGCAATAACGTCCTTGATAATAATATCCTTACCTGTCTTAGGATGCTGAATTTTCATCCATGGGCCACCATCAAGTAATGCACCACCGAATTCTTCTTGAGCTAGCTGGTATCCCCAGTCTTTAAAAGCACCTTCAGTGAATTTCATGATATTACCTTTATGCACTAAAGTGACCGACTTACGATCATTTTGGATAGCATATTCAATCGCTGCCCGAACTAGCCGCTTAGTTCCTTTTTCAGAACAGAGTTTAATACCGATTCCACAATGGGTTGGGAAATGAATTTTGTTGATTCCCATCTCATCTTGCAAAAATTTAATTACTTTATCTGCCTCTGAGCTTCCCGCTTTCCATTCAATACCGGCATAAATATCTTCAGAGTTTTCACGGAAAATAACCATATCGGTCAATCCCGGTTGTTTTACCGGACTAGGAGTACCTTGATAATAGCGCACGGGACGTAAACAAATATAGAGATCAAGCTGTTGACGTAAAGCGACATTTAAAGAACGGATCCCACCACCTACAGGTGTTGTTAAGGGCCCTTTAATGGAAACATGATAATCCTGGATCAAATTCAGAGTTTCAGCGGGTAACCAAACATCCTCACCATATATTTGGGTTGATTTTTCACCAGTATAAATTTCCATCCAAGAAATTTTTTTGTCGCCGCTATAGGCTTTTTCCACTGCTGCATCAACTACCTTCAACATTACTGGGGTAATATCAACACCAATACCATCACCTTCAATATAAGGAATAATTGGATTATTGGGGACGTCAAGCTTACCAGCTTCTAGGGTAATTTTTTTACCTTGTTGAGGAACAACTACTTTGCTTTCCATCAATCTCTCCTTTTATCATCTTAGCTCAATACCTGTTAACTTATTGTAAGCATACTGCATGGTACTTGAATAATTTTTCTACGCCAATGCCTCCTAATTTAAGGTATAATAGGGATCTCATTTTTTATTACTCATACTCATGGCCATGACAAATTTGCATTATAAAAAGACCAAATTGAAACAATACAATGAAAAAAATAGCGCAAATTTTGCCAAATATACGATTAATTCAGGCAGAATATTGCTATTTAATAAACCCTTGGATGTATTATCACAGTTTACCGACCAAAGTGGTCGACCAACATTAAAAAATTACATTCCTATTACTAATGTCTATACCGCAGGGCGTTTAGATCGGGATAACGAAGGGCTGTTAATACTAACTAATGATGGCAAATTACAAGTGAAACTGACCCAACCAAAC
The DNA here is from genome assembly GCA_045399315.1 of Arsenophonus sp. GTDB lineage: Bacteria > Pseudomonadota > Gammaproteobacteria > Enterobacterales > Enterobacteriaceae > Arsenophonus. The sequence goes on along the minus strand of DAYVGO010000027.1, from coordinate 21,989 downwards.
AACAAAACGAAAAAAATTTATTAGTACAAGTTGAAGGTATACCGACACAAACAACTTTACAAAAATTTTGTCAGGGGTTGCTATTAAAAGATGGTATAATAAAATCCGCAGAAGCTGAACTTGACTAGCTTTGGCTTCGTTGTCCTGCTATACGCACAAGAAAAAATATTCCAACAAGTTGGCTAAAGATCACCTTGTCAGAAGGGCGCAATCGGCAAATACGGTGCATGAATGCCAATATAGGATTTCCAACCTTAAGATTGATTCGTTATAGCATTGCTAATTTTCAGTTAAGTATAGCTTACAGCCTGGTGAATGAAAGGAAATCGAGCTTGTTTAAACCTCATGTTACTGTAGCTAATTTAGTTCATGTTAAAAGTAAGTTTTTAATTGTAGAAGAAATTGTTAATAATAATTTAGTCTGGAATCAACCGGCTGGACATTTAAAAGCCGACGAAACTATTTTTGCTGCCGCTAGCCGTGAACTATATGAAGAAACTGGGCTTAATGCTCAGCCGCAACAATTAATCAAAATTCATCAATGGACAGCTCCAGATGGCTATGCTTTTCTACGTTTTCTTTTTTTAATTGAACTGGATGAGATACCTGACACAGCTCCACAGGATGATGATATCCACCAATGTTTATGGCTTACTGCTGATGAAATTTTATCCAGCACTTGTCTTCGCTCACCTTTAGTGGCAGAAAGCTTACGCTGTTTCACGGGGCAAAAATTTTTTCCCTTAACTTTAATCGAAGCTTATCAATTCCATACCTCTAAAAGAGATTAATCCTGTGCTGCTATGGTGCAACTTGCCACAGCATGTTAAAATATTTGTTTTATGTTTACCTGCAGTGAGATTTATTCATGTCAGATAATCACCTGAAAAAAATCATCGTCGGTATGTCCGGTGGTGTTGACTCATCCGTATCCGCTTACTTATTAAAGCAACAAGGTTATCAGGTTGCCGGTCTGTTCATGAAAAACTGGGAAGAAGATGATAATGAAGAGTATTGCTCAGCCGCCGCCGATCTTGCCGATGTTCAATTAGTTTGTGATAAACTCGACATAGAACTTCATACCGTTAATTTTACTGCTGAGTATTGGGATAATGTCTTTGAACATTTTCTTGCTGAATATAAAGCTGGGCGCACACCAAATCCTGATATTCTGTGTAATAAGGAAATTAAATTTAAAGCATTTTTAGAATTTGCAGCCGAAGATTTAGCGGCTGACTATATCGCCACTGGCCACTATGTTCGACGCAAAACAGTTAATGACCACCAGCAATTATTGCGTGGTCTGGACAATAACAAAGATCAGAGTTATTTCCTTTATGCTTTGGATCAAACTCAACTGACGCAAAGCCTTTTTCCAATTGGTGAACTTGAAAAATCAACAGTTCGTCGCATTGCTGAAGAAATTGGATTAATTACCGCTAAAAAGAAAGATTCAACGGGGATCTGTTTTATCGGTGAACGTAAATTTCGCGACTTCCTTGCCCACTACCTTCCATCTAAACCTGGTGCAATTATCACGGTTGACGGTAAAATCTTAGGTGAACATGCAGGCTTAATGTATCATACCCTAGGTCAACGTAAGGGATTAGGGATTGGTGGTGTAAAAGAAGCGAACGATAGTCCTTGGTACGTTGTTGATAAAGACATTAAAAATAATACTCTAATTGTTGCTCAAGGTCATAATCACCCCCGTTTGATATCTACGGGTCTTATCGTCCAACAAATTCACTGGATCAATCCACCAGCATTAAAAGAAACCAATCAATGTACCGTTAAAACTCGCTATCGTCAGCCAGATATTCCCTGCACAATTACCCAACTTAATGACAACAAAATAGCCGTTCAATTTAGTTACCCTATTGCAGCAGTCACACCGGGTCAATCTGCGGTCTTTTATCAAGGTGAAATTTGCTTAGGTGGTGGTGTTATTGAAACACGTATTCAGGAGTCAATGTGAGCAAAAACTTTTATGATATTACACTTGCATTTGCTGGCATCTGCCAAGCATGTCGTTTAGTTCAGCAAATGGCTCACGAAGGTAAAATTGACGATAATGCGACAGAAATCATGATCAATAGCACACTAAATATTAATCCAGTATCGACATTAGATGTTTATGGCAATAGTGAAGCAAATCTTCGTATTGGTTTAAATACCTTACTGGCTATACTTACCGCCTCAAATAATAAGCTGACCATAGATTTAACCCGTTATTTATTAAGTCTAATTGGACTAGAACGCCGACTAAGAAAAAATCCATCGGCAAGTAATGAGCTTGAGCACCGAATTGAACTATTGCAACAACAAAAAAATTATTTTGAACCTATGTCTAGTGGTATTTTCAATGCGCTGGCCGGTATTTATGTCGATATTATCAGCCCTCTTGGCCCACGTATTCAGGTAATGGGTTCTCCTGATATCTTGCAAAATGGATTAATACAAGCCAAAGTACGTGCGCTACTTTTTACTGGTATTCGTAGCGCTGTTCTCTGGCAACAAATCGGTGGAAACCGCCTACAATTAATGTTCTCGCGTCAACACTTAATCACTCAAGCAAAAGAAATTCTTGCTCATTGTTAATAAATTTGGGAGTCACTATCAATGGAATTATCGTCACTGACTGCTGTATCACCAATTGATGGTCGTTATAGTGATAAGGTCAGTATCTTACGTACAATTTTCAGTGAATTTGGTTTACTGAAATTTCGTATACAAGTTGAGATACGCTGGCTACAAAAATTAGCAGCATGCTCTGAAATTAGAGAAGTGCCACCATTTAGCGCTGATGTAAATGCATATCTTGAGCGAATTGTGGCTAATTTCACTGAAAATGATGCACTCCAGATCAAAAAAATTGAACAAACAACCAATCATGACGTAAAAGCGGTTGAATATTTTTTAAAAGAAAAAATGGCAGCAATGCCTGAACTAGAAAAAATGGCAGAATTTATTCATTTCGCCTGTACGTCTGAAGATATTAATAACCTTGCCTATGCCTTAATGCTAAAAACCGCCCGTGATGAAGTTATTCTTCCTCAATGGCAAAAAATTATTAACCATATAAAAGAGATGGCACATGTTTATCGTGCTTTACCATTACTATCAAGAACCCATGGTCAACCAGCTACTCCGACTACCCTTGGTAAAGAATTTACCAATGTTGCTTATCGTATGGAGCGGCAATATCAACAACTCACGCAAATCGAAATTTTAGGCAAAATCAATGGTGCGGTGGGTAATTATAATGCTCATTTATCAGCTTATCCTCATATTAATTGGCATCAGTTCAGTAAAGAGTTTGTCTCTTCGTTAGGTATTGAATGGAATCCCTTCACAACCCAGATTGAACCTCATGACTATATTGCTGAACTCTTTAATTGTATTGCTCGTTTTAATACCATTCTGATCGATTTTGATCGTGATATCTGGGGTTATATTGCGCTTAATCATTTCAGACAGAAAACAGTCCCCGGTGAAATTGGTTCATCAACCATGCCGCATAAAGTTAATCCTATTGATTTTGAAAACTCCGAAGGTAATCTTGGACTGGCAAACGCGCTATTAAATCATCTAGCTAATAAATTACCTATTTCACGTTGGCAACGTGATCTGACTGATTCAACAGTATTACGTAATCTAGGTAGCGGTATTGGCTATGCTCTAATCGCTTATCAAGCGACACTAAAAGGCTTAAGTAAGTTAGAGGTCAACGAGCAAAATTTACTGACTGAATTAGATGCTAATTGGGAAGTGCTGGCTGAAGCTATTCAAACTGTTATGCGGCGCTATGGCATTGAAAAACCCTATGAAAAACTAAAAGCCCTCACCCGCGGTAAACACGATACAGCAGACGACATCAAAGCATTCATTGATAGCCTAGATTTACCACAAACAGAAAAAAATCGCCTAAAAACCATGACACCAGCCAACTATATCGGCTACGCAATCAATATGGTTGATGATTTAAAATAACTTTAACCGGTGAGCACTAAACCTGCTCACCCTAATTTTTGTTTAATTAACCAATAAAACTACATATTATTTTCTTTTCCTTCAGTAATATCTTACTGTCATCCAGCTATCCTTCCAACATAGGATTTATTACTACTTTTTCTAGTAGATTTATTGAGCAATTGAGGTTGTTATGCGGATATTAATTATAGAAGATAATGTGCTTTTGCGTCACCATCTAACCGTTCAGTTAAAAGAGACTTGTTACCAAGTCGATGCAGCATCAGATGCTAAAGAAGCCGATTATTTTTACAAGAAAGTAATCCTGATATTGCGATTGTTGACTTAGGATTACCTGGTGAAGATGGATTAATCATGATCCAACGCTGGCGTCAAGCTAATATTAAACTACCTATTCTAACATTAACCGCCCCTGAACGTTGGCAAGAAAAAGTGGTGGCTTTAAATAGTAGTGCTGATGATTATGTAACAAAACCTTTTCATCTTGAAGAGATCTTAGCGCGAATTCAAACATTAATGCGGCGTAATAGCGGCCTGGCTTCACAAATACTTCAACTGAGCGCTTTTATTATTGACATGTCACGTGAGGAATTCACGATTAGAGATAAAAATATCAAACTAATGGCATTTGAATATACAATCTTAGAGACCTTAATGTGTAATAACAGTAAAGTGGTGAGTAAAGAATCGCTGATACGCCAATTCTATCCAGATGCTGAATTACGCGAAAGTCATACTATTGTTGGCTAGGCCAGCCGATAGACTTTATGGAAATTATGGGTAATATTATTGAAAATGCTTGTAAATATTGTCTTGAATTTGTCGAAGTCAGTGCCATTAGCGATGAAAATTCGTTAACCATTACCGTGGATCATTATGGCCCCAGGGTCGCTGAAAATAAACGTGATTTGATTTTTATACGTGGGCAACGAATCGATACTCTTCGACCTGGAAAAGGTTTAGGACTTTCTATTGCTGCTGAAATTATTGAATAATATGAAGGAGATATTGCTATTACTCATAGCCCGTTAGGTGGAGCACTGGTGATCGTGACGTTTAGACAGCAATCGGCCGTGACAGATAGCTAATGTCCTTAAATAGCAACGCCATGTTGTTATTTTCAAGCTAACTAATTAAATATACAGAATAAAATGATTGACTATCAACTTAATATCAATTGGCTAACTTTTATCAAAAATTATTGGCAAAAACGGCCGTTATTAATTAAACAAGGTTTTACTAATTTTATTGATTCTCTTTCGGCCGATGATTTGGCAGAAATAGCAATGGAAGAGAAAGTGGATAACCAAATAGTTAGCTACCAAGACAGAAATTGGAACATCAGTCACGGACCTTTCGATAATTATGATAAATTAGCTAAAACAGGCTGTTCACTGCTAGTACAAGCCGTTAACCATTGGCATTACCCATAAACTGCCCTGCTAGAGCCTTTCCGGGTTTTATCTGATTGGCAAATTGATGACTTAATGGTTTCATATTCTGTATCAGCTGGTGGCGTTGGCCCACATATTGATCAATATGATGTTTTTATTATTCAAGGCAGTGGCCGCCGTCATTGGCGAGTGGGTGAAAGAATTGCGCTAAAATAACATTGCCCACATCCGGATTTACTCCAAGTTGAAGCTTTCACTGCTATTATTGATCACCAACTTAAGCCAGGTGATATCCTTTATATTCCGCCAAGTTTTCCCCATGAAGATTATTTAATTGAGACTTCACTTAATTACTCCGTAGGTTTTAGATCACCGAGTAACCGTGAATTATTTAGTAGTTTTGCCGATTATCTTACTGCTAATGAATTAGGTAATTGTCACTATTGTGATCCGGATTTAGTTATATGCGACAATCCTACCATTATTTTGCCAACTGAATTAACAAAAATACACCATATAATACAGCAACTTCTTGCTCAGCCGTAAACATTTAATCACTGGTTTGGCACTTTTATTTCACAGTCGCGTCACGAGTTAGACATCACTCTGTCCGATCCACCCTACTCCGTTAAGCAAGTTATCGAACTTTTCAACCAAGGAAATACCCTTTACAAATTGAATGGCTTACGTAGCCTCTGTGTTGCAGATCAATACCTTGTTAATGGTGAACAGTTAATATCTCCAGAACTAAATACTACAACCATCAATACACTTTTTGCAAAGCAAGAAATTCATCAAGAAATGTTAGGTGACGCGTTGAACGGCAATTACTTTATGCAATTACTCACTAAATTAATCAATGATGGATATTGGTATTTTAATGCCTAAAATTGTTTAACCTGTAAATAATAAAGCATACCTAATTTTGCATGCTGATAATTTTATTATGCAGGTTAATAATTATTAGTTTCTCTCTGCCGTATCTGATATAACATCTTGCGCGGTTAATGCCAAAATACGAAGAATGACATCGACCGCCTGCTGTATACCTTCTAAAGAGATAAGTTCATATTTACTATGAAAATTGCATCCGCCAGTAAAAATATTTGGGCACGGTATACCACGATAGGCTAACAAAGCCCCATCGGTAATATCTCGAATAGGTTGAACAAGAGGCTTAATATTGCAATCAATCATTGCTTGTTCAGCAATCTCAATTACCTGTGGAAACTGGTAAACAACCTTACGCATGTTGTGACAAATATTATCAACCGTCAATTCAATATAACAATTAGGGTGTAAACCTTTTCCCACCTGTTCGGCAATGTAGAACAGTGCTTGTTTACGTGTATCTAAAATTTTATCATAAAAATTACAAATAATATAATTCATTTAGGTTTTTTATGCCGCATTTTTAATACAACTTAGATGATAAAACCATTGAGCTATTATTGAATATTTTGCCATCTCTTGGCTTGGGAGCTGATTATGAATACAGGTAGCTAGTGTCAAGGCATTTATCATATTACCATTCGTGCTCTCCTACAGTGTGCCTTTACCGATAATTTTTATTCCCACATTAGCCATATTAAAATTTTCATATTCAAGCCCACCAATACCACCACCAGCTAGGGTATAAACCCACTGAGGTTTAAATTTTTGCAGATCTATGCTATTAGCACCACGACATATTTTAGCATCTGGGATAAATGCAATATAAACGTCGCCATGTGGGATATTTTGCTGCTTTAGATGGCTGATAGCCGTCATAATTTCAGCAATACCAGCTTTATTCTCTGCCCCTAATAGTGTTTTACCATCGGTAGTAATAAAGTTTTACCTATCATTTTATACAAAATAGGAAAACATCACTGGCGATAATACCGCATTACTAATACTTAATGTGATATCACCACCACGATAGTTTTCAATGAGTTGTGGCTTAACATTTTTACCAATAAAATCGGGTGAAGTATCAAGATGACAAATAAAACCAATAGCAGGGACAGATCACTTGATATTAGCAGCTAGCTTGGCCATTACACAGCCGTTTCTAACAGCTCAATAGCAGAAACGCCTAACTCAGTAAGTTGCACCACTGGTAACTTGGCTAATTTTACCTGACCAATGCTCAGCGCTGCTTGGCTTAGATTTAGAGTAACTTTTTGACTGAGTATTAACTGTTATATATTCCCAAAACGCTCTAAAAACCTATCCATTTCTCCTCCCTCAATATGCTGTAATATAATAACATTATGCGGAAGGAATTAATGACAATTATTGTGTCAAATTAGCTTTAGCGACACCTATTGATAATTGATAATAGCTAGCCGTTACTTATTCATAGTTTGAGCTCAGCAAGTAAATCAGTAACATATTTTTCAACAATTTTTGTGGCTGCACCATAGTGTTTTTCATCAAACTGACTTTCAACCTCACTGGGCTCAAGATTCAATTCAACCGTATGTGCGCCGGCAAGCTTAGCTTCATGCACAAATCCGGCTGCCGGGTAAACATGGCCCGAAGTACCAATTGTGATAAAAATATCTGCTGATGATAAAGCCTGATAAATCTCCTCCATACCCAGTGGCATTTCACCAAACCAGACAATATGCGGACGCAAAGGTTGAGGAAACTGACAACAATGACAACGATCATTGGTGGTTAAATCACTTTTCCATTCAATAACCTGACCTGATTGACAACAGTGAGCTTTTAGTAATTCACCATGCATATGAATAATACGTCCATTACCGGCTTTTTCATGCAAGTTATCGATATTTTGTGTTACCAATAAAAAATTATTACCTAAAATATGTTCTAGCTTCGCTAATGCATAATGTGCAGCATTAGGTTTTATATTTGGTTGCTGTAATTGATAACGCAGCTGATTATAAAAACGTTGTACTAATTTAGGATCTCTCACAAAACCTTCAGGGGTAGCAACATCTTCAATCCGGTGCTCTTCCCATAAACCATCTGTTGCTCGGAAAGTACGAATTCCAGACTCAGCTGAGATGCCGGCTCCGGTTAAAACGACAACTTTTTTTCTTTTCATTTTATAAATCAATTGCTTATCTCGGTAAAAAAGGCAACAACAAAATCTTTGTCGATGTAATTTTCTCTTTTTACGTAACTTTCTAAGCCGACAGTAAAACCACATCATTAAATAGTACTTTTTTATGCCAAGCAACACCTTAATCAATTAAACCATAGTCTCTTTTAGATCATAAAGACAAAAACTACCGCTGCTATTGCCCACTTAAAATTCGTGCCGGATCTATTTTAGTTGCCCGTTTAGCTGGATACCAACTAGCCAGTAAGCTTAAAATTAATGTTGTTAACATGATATAAAATACGTCGTTAATATGGAGCTCAGATGGTAGAAAATTGATGAAATAAACATCACCCGACAAAATAGGATGACCAACAATATATTCTATATATTTAATAATAGTCGTTAAATTTAGTGATATAAAAATTCCGATCAGCATACCAATAACACAACCGGCCATTCCCGTTATTAATCCATACCATAAAAATATAGCACGAATAAAACTATCTTTAGCACCAAGGGTTCTTAATACCGCAATATCTGTGCTTTTATCCTTCACCGCCATCACCAAAGTGGAAACAATATTAAAACAGGCAACACCAATTACCAATATCATGGCGATATACATTATACCGCGCACCATTTGAATATCACTATACATGTAGCCATAATCTGTTATCCAACTTTTAATGGTCACATAATGACCACTATTGATGCCAGCATCATAAACCACTTTATTGGCGGCAAAAACATCACTCACACTGATCTGAAAACCAGTAATACCATCACCATAGGCTAAATACTGCTGTGCATCTTGCAAAGGCACAATGGCCAATTGGTGATCTAACATACCATTTAGTCTGAATACTCCAATAACTGTAACACTAATTCGATTAGGTTGCTGGATTCGTAATTTATCATCGTGATTGGGGATCATGATGGTGATGTGATCACCCGGCGAAACCTTTAATGCTTGCGCAACTCCTTGGCCTAAAATAATTTCGTTATTGCCTGGTTTTAATTTTTGCCATGCATCATGCAACATAAAATCAGGTAATGAACTTACTGATCGCTCGGATGATAAATCGACACCGGCTACCTGGATCGCTTTTAACGTAGTACCTTTTTCAAGTAAGCCGGTAAAATTTATATAAGGAGATACACCAACCACCCCTGGAGTTTGTCGCACCTTAGCTAAATCAGCTTGCCAATTTAAATAAGGCTGTTTGACCGCCGCAATTTGCCCATGAGGGACAACAGAAAGTATGCGATTTTTTAATTCACGTTCAAAACCATTCATCGCACTTAAACCAATAATTAACACTGCAACACCGAGTACAATACCGAGTGTAGAGATAATCGATATCAATGAAACCAAGCCTGCCCCTTTTTTACCTCGACTAAAGCGCAATGTAATTTTTAAAGCACGGGGTAATTCCGCCATTACTATTGCACTCCTATTAAGCTTGGATCATCTTGTAAATAACCATCCCGCATTTCCAATTGACAAGTTAAGCGGCCAGCAAGTCGCAAATCATGGGTCACAATTAAAAATGCTGTCCCCTTTTGTTGATTAAGTTCCAATAATAAATCAAAAATGACATCTGCATTGTGTAAGTCTAAATTACCTGTCGGTTCATCTGCCAATACTAAAGCGGGTTTATTAACTATTGCCCGGGCAATCGCAACCCGCTGACGCTCACCGCCCGATAATTCAGCAGAGCGATGATTAACTCGATGCGATAATCCTACTGCTGCTAACATCTCATCGGCTTTCTGCTGCGCCTTCACGCGTGCTATTCCGCCAATTAATAATGGCATCATCACATTTTCCAAAGCGGTAAAATCCGGTAATAGATGATGAAATTGATAAATAAAACCCAACTCTTGATTGCGTAGTTCTGCTCTAGCATTGGCAGAAAGTGAGCTCATTTTGTTATTATTAAAAATGACATCACCGCTGGTCGGTGTATCTAATCCTCCCAATAAGTGCAGCAAGGTACTTTTGCCAGAACCTGAGCTACCTAGAATTGCCATCATTTCGCTTTTATTGATAGAGAAGGAAATGTTTTTAAGCACGTTAGTCGAAATTTTGCCATCCTGATAGCATTTACAGAGGTTTTGGCAAACTAGTAGAGGAGATTTATTCATAACGTAAAGCCTCTGCAGGTTGAACGGTGGCTGCACGCCAGGCAGGATAAAGGGTGGCCAATAATGAAATAAAAACTGAAGACAAAGCTATTAACAGAATACCGGCAGGATCAATCACAATAGGTAACTCTATTCCTTTAGCCAATAAACCTAACATAGACATTATTATATTAAGCTGGCTAGCAGTAAATAGACCTAATAAGGTTCCAATTATTGTACCAATAATTCCCGCTCCTACTCCCTGAAGCATAAAAATAGCCATAATTTGGCCACGTCTGACACCCAAGGTCTGCAAAATTGCGACTTCAGACTTTTTTTCCATCACTAATAATGAAAGTGAAGTGATGATATTAAAAGCCGCCACCGCAATAATGAGACTCAATAATAAACCCATCATATTTTTTTCCATTTTAACCGCCTGGAAAAACTCACCTTTTCGTTCTCGCCAATCCTTCCATAGCATACCTGCTGGTAACGCTTGTTGACTTAAACTATCAACGGTTAAAGGGGCGTTAAGGTAAAGACGCCAGCCAGTAATATTGCCGATCGGATATCGCAATAACCTTGCCGCATCCTGCTGATTAACCAATAACTCGCTATTATCGGCTTCACCTTGGGTAGCAAAAACGCCGGCTACCGTAAATAAACGTTGACTTGGTATTCTGCCCATTGGGGTAAGTTGACTGACACCAGGGACAATTAATCGCAATTGATCACCTCGTTTTACTCCCAGTTGTTCAGCCAAATTTATGCCTAGAATAACATGGTAACTACCGGCTGGTAGTACTGTAGGGTCAACGTCTTGCAAATGGCTTAACAAAGGCTCGCTTGAAGCGTCATCAATACCAATCATGATAGCAACACCAACATTTTGCCGGCTTTGCAAAATGACCTCACTCTCCACAATTGGGCTAATACCCTCTATTCCTTGCATATAGGCTAAATTTTTTGCAGGATATTGGCTGGGATTGAGATTACTTTTAGGTGTCGTTAAAATAGCCTGTGGCATATAAGCCAAGATACTCTGTTGCAATGAATGTTCAAAACCATTCATAACAGAAGTAACGGTAATTAATGCCATAACACCTAATGCGATGCCAATCGTAGATAAATTTGATACGAACCGACCAAATCGGTCACCCGTTCGTCCACACATATAACGTAGACCAATGAAGAAGATAACAGACTGAAGCATGAAATCCGATGTACCTCTATTGCCAAAGCAAAGTGTTTGGCGATAATAAAGGGTAGCGTCACTGAATGGAACCACCCTAAGCCAAAGTTTTACGATTTTTTATATATAACTTAGCAGATTAGACTATTTTTAGTTTGTTTTAGTGTCAACAAAACAAGTATTACAATTTCTATCAATGAGAATTAATTAATCCTTATGCCGGCAGAATATTATTACCAACTTCCCAAACAGCAAGGCGATACCCGCCATTTGGGGTGTCTAATTGGCGCGGCAGCCGCTGTTGAGTGTGCTGATATTGTTGCTCGCCATCCAGGTCTTGTTGTATTGATCACTCAAGATACACATAATGCCTTAAAATTACGTGATGAAATACAACAATTTTCGCAAAACTCAGTGACAATGCTTTCCGATTGGGAAACGCTACCTTACGATAGTTTTTCACCACACCAGGAAATTATCTCAGAGCGGTTAGCCAATCTTTATCAGCTACCAAACTTGACAAAAGGCTTATTAATTCTGCCTGTTAATACATTAATGCAAAAAGTTTGTCCTATTGATTTCTTAACCAGTAATGCACTTGTTATGCATAAGGGAGAAAAACTTTCACGGGAAAAATTGCGTAACAATCTTGATAAAGCCGGTTACCAACATGTTGAACAAGTACTTGAGCACGGTGAATATGCTACGCGTGGAGCTTTACTTGATCTATTCCCGATGGGCAGTGACTACCCTTATCGTATTGACTTTTTCGATGATGAAATCAATAGCCTAAGAACTTTTGATGTTGATAGTCAACTTACTGTCAATGAAGTTGAACAAATAAATTTACTTCCCGCGCATGAGTTTCCAATAGATGATAAAGCCATTGAGTTATTTCGTAGTCAATGGCGACAACATTTCGAAGTGCAGCGCGACCCGGAGCATATTTATCAACAAATCAGTAAAAAAATACTACCAGCCGGAATTGAATATTGGCAACCGCTTTTTTTCAATCAGTCATTATCTTCACTATTTGACTACTTGCCCGCAAATACTTTGCTGATCACGCAAAATTTACAAGCGGCTGCCGATAGATTTTGGGCTGATATTTATCAGCGCTATGAGAGCCGACGTGTAGATCCCATGCGGCCACTACTTCTACCGGAAACCCTTTGGCTAAATAGCGAACAGCTTAATCAAGCCCTCAAAAAATGGCCGCGGGTCAAAATTTCAGTTGAACCAGTCACCCAAAAAGCCGGCAACACTAACTTACCCTATTTAGTTTTACCTGATTTAACTATTAGTCAGCAAAATAAAGCTCCGCTTGATAAATTAGCTCGTTTCATCAAAGACTTTGCTGGTCGGATTGTTTTTTCTGCAGAAAGTGCCGGGCGACGTGAAACAGTGCAAGAGCTGCTGGCACAGATAAAAATTAACCCCATTAATATTAAAACCCTGCATCAAGCTCATGAGCCAGGTTTTTATATCACTGTTGGTGCCGCTGAACAGGGTTTTACTAATCCGGATCAACAAATAGCTCTTATCTGTGAAAGCGACATGCTGGATGAACGGGTTATTCAACGTAATACTGATCAACATAAAACCATTAATACCGACCTATTGATCCGCAATCTGGCAGAATTACGACCTGGACAGCCAGTTGCGCACCTTGAACATGGTGTTGGACGCTATCAGGGCTTAACCACTTTAGAAACAGGCGGTATTCAAGCCGAGTACTTAATACTGACTTATGCTGGTAATGATAAACTTTATGTTCCTGTCTCATCACTAAATTTAATTAGTTGTTATAGTGGTGCTAGTGATGAAAGCGCCCCTTTACATAAATTAGGTGGTGATGTTTGGACTAAAGCGAAACAAAAAGCCGCCGAAAAAGTTCGTGATGTTGCAGCAGAGCTGTTAGATATTCACGCGCAGCGTAGTATAAAGTCTGGCTTTGCTTTCAAATATGATAAAATGCAATATCAACTTTTTTGTCAAGGCTTTCCCTTCGAAACAACTGTTGATCAAGAACAAGCGATTAATGCCGTGTTAAGTGATATGTGCCGACCGATTGCCATGGATCGTTTAGTCTGTGGTGATGTCGGATTTGGTAAAACCGAAGTTGCCATGCGAGCAGCCTTTTTGGCAATCACCAATAATCAACAAGTCGCAGTATTAGTACCAACTACTCTGCTTGCCCAACAACACTTTGATAATTTTCGTGACCGTTTTACTAATTGGCCAGTACGAATTGAAATGCTGTCACGCTTTCGTAGTAGCAAGGAGCAACAACAAATTATCAACGCAACTACTGACGGAAAAGTGGATATCTTGATCGGTACCCATAAGTTACTGCAAAATGATATCCGCTGGAAAGCACTAGGATTATTAATCATTGATGAAGAACATCGTTTTGGTGTTCGCCATAAAGAGTTAATCAAATCAATGCGTGCTAATGTTGATATTCTAACATTAACAGCAACACCTATTCCTCGAACACTTAATATGGCAATGAGTGGCATGCGTGATCTGTCTATTATCGCCACTCCTCCTTCCCGGCGATTATCTGTTAAAACGTTTGTTCGTCAATATGATGAATTAATTGTGCGGGAAGCCATTTTGCGTGAAATATTACGTGGTGGGCAAGTCTACTATCTGTTTAATGATGTAAAATATATTGACAAAGTGAAAGAGCGTTTAGCCTCTCTGGTACCTGAAGCACGCTTTGTTATCGGCCATGGACAAATGCGTGAAAGAGATCTGGAGCGTGTAATGACCGATTTCCATCGTCAACGTTTCAATGTATTAATTTGCACCACCATTATTGAAACCGGGATTGATATTCCTAATGCTAATACCATCATTATTGAACGTGCTGATCATTTTGGTTTAGCACAATTGTATCAATTGCGCGGCAGAGTGGGGCGTTCTTATCATCAAGCTTATGCTTACCTTTTAACACCTCATCCTAAAACCATGGCTGTTGACACACAAAAACGCCTTGAAGCGATTACAGCTCTAGAAGATCTTGGTGCCGGCTTTGCATTGGCCACCCATGACTTGGAAATTCGTGGGGCAGGAGAATTGCTTGGTGAAGAACAGAGTGGTCAAATGACCACCATCGGATTTACTCTTTATATGGAACTGCTAGAAAATGCCGTCGAGGCTCTAAAACAAGGAAAAGAACCCTCCTTAGAAGAGCTAACCCACCAGCAAACTGAAATTGAGTTAAGAATGCCAGTATTACTGCCAGAAGATTATATTCCAGATGTCAATCTCCGATTATCGTTTTATAAAAGGATAGCCAGCGCCAAACAAGAAAATGAGCTGGATGAGCTAAAAATTGAACTTATCGATCGTTTCGGAAAATTGCCCAATGCAGGCAAACAGTTACTGCAAACTACTGCTATCCGCATACATGCTCAGGCATTGGGTATTAAACGGATAGAATCCCATGCAAAAGGTGGATTTATTGAATTTAGTCAGCGAAATAAAGTAAATGCAACTTTTCTGATTGCGTTATTACAAAACTCACCAGATGTTTATCGACTTGATGGTCCTAACAAATTAAAATTTGTTAAACCACTTGTAAATTATGCGGATAGACTCTCTTTTATTAGCCAATTAATGGCTGATTTTCAGTCACATCAAATTTAAACCAACTTATCACTTCTTATTTTAAGATAATTAGTGTAATTTTAATCTAGGACAAATTATACGATTAATACTACCAACTAACATCATCACTCCGGTTTTAATATAACCATGTAACGCAATCTGGTGCATTCGATAAAGTGAAATATAAACTATCCGAGCAATCCGGCCTTCAATCATCATATTGCCACGCATTAAATTTCCCATCAGATTACCTACTGTACTAAAACAAGATAATGACACTCATGAACCATGATCTTGATAGAAATACTCTTTCAATTCTTTATGTTCGAGTAATGTGAGGATATTTTTATAACATAAAGTTGCCATTTGATGAGCGGCTTGCGCTCGCGGTGGCACAAACCCACCCTCCTTCTTAAGGCAAGATGCACAATCGTCAATAGCAAATATAGAATTATCCAATGTCGTTTACAGCGTTGGTTTGACAACTAATTGATTAATTTGATTGGTAGCTAAGCCGCCAATCTGTTGCATAAAATCAGGCGCTTTAATGCCCACAGCCCAAACCATAAGATCGGCGTTAATTTTTTCTCCCGCTTTGGTATTTTTAGTTAATTCATGATGAGCAGCTGTCGAGCTCCACATAGGCAATGTCGGTAAGATACGCTATCCGGCCTCAATCAACGTCACATTGAGCACGTCTCTATCTAACCTTTCAAACCCATAACTAGTTAATTGTTCTATGTCATTATAGAGTTCAGCTGAAAGCTCCACTCCGGTTGCTCCGCCACCAACAATCATGATATTAATCTTATCATCTGGCTTATGTCGCACCGAGTAGCTAAGAAATAAATTTAACATTTGTCATGGAAGCGATGCACTTATTGAGGATCATCCAGAAAAATACAATGCTCTTTAACACCAACTGGGCCAAAATCATTGGAAACACTACCTAACGCCATAACTAAAATATCAAAATTTAATTGTCGTTCTGGAACTAATAATTGGCCTTCTTTATCATGTATCACTGCGAATGTAATGATTTTATTTTCACGATCAATATCTGTCAATCGGCCTAATTAAAAATGAAAATAGTGATTACGGGCATGCACCAAATAACTTAAATACATCAACACCATCATCTAGAGAGCCTGTCGCAACTTCATTAAATTTAAATCGCTACTTTTGTTGGCTGGGGTTAATAAAAATTTGCTGTTCTGCATCCCATTGATTATAGAAGCGATAGTCAGGTAAGATCTTTATATGATCTGGCCAGTTGTAACGTTGGATAACATATCAGTCAATACCACTGCCACCATTAGCATAACCTTTAGTTAATAAAAGCGCATTATTCCCCTCACCATCATATAATATTGCATGCCCGTTACCGCCTGATAAAATATTGTTTTTTTCATTACCAATGATAATATTATGACCTTTATCAGGCCCACTAGTATGTTCAAAATTATCAATTAACGCTATTGAATGAGAGGTATTATTAGCAATAAAATTGTTTAGGACGTTATGAGTATATTCAAAACTAATAAAAGGTTGATGTAAATACTTAACTATACCATTCTGTAAATCAATATAGCTCCCCCAGAAACTGATGTTATTATGTTTATTATAAATGGAGAAGTCGGCTTCAATAAGCCCTAATTCTGCCTGGATTGGCAAGGTATTAACAATAATTGAATCATCGCCCGATTTACCATATAAATTTTTTATCTTATCAATTCTAAATTGGCTATTATTGAGAATAAAAATATCATTTTTATTACCGCCAATAAAAATCTTCCTGCCATTATAAATTGCAAACCGATTGGCAACTTGATCTAATCCGATAATAACATCATTACCATTTGCTGTATTAAAGCTTACCAAGGAAATGTTCTCTTTATAGTAAGTTTTTGCAAGATAGTTTTCGACAAGATCATAATTGTGATCATATTTATTATTGAATTGGGTAAAATAGAGTACTTTTGGTTGTTTGCTATTAAAGGTAAAGATTCTATTTTTATCAATAGCAACATGCTGAAAATTCAATAGCATGTTATCAGGATCATCCGCCAATAAAATAATCTCATCAGTAGCTTAAGTAAATGGAGAGAATATATTCTTTTATTTTTACCTGTTCAACATCATAGTGATTAGCAAGCTGTTGTAAAATCAAATTTATCTCTTGTTCAGAAAAACGCCTTTATTTTGTTCTACCACAAAATCGATATTATCATTTGTCCACAAAGTTGTAACTGAATTTGAAAATAAATTGATATGTTTTGCTATAATTAAATCTTCAATATCCTGGTAAATAATATACTCATTTGTGTGTTTATCTATCAAATGAAAATAAGGCAACTCTTCCGCCTGCTATGTTTCTTCAACATAAAAATATAAATTATAATCTGCTGGTTTCATTATATCTTCAAATCGATTGTGCTCTTTTTCAAACAACGCTTGTTGGAAAGAATTTGCTATTTGATATTTTTGTAATGAATTCGTACTGAATAAGTTAATCCTAACCCCAATGCCGTGCGAAAACCGGTTTCAAACTCTTCGCCAGAAGTTAATATTATTGTTTGCTTAATTCGGCGACTGTTGTTACTGCATTATAGGTCATTCCGCCTAACATTAATGCGGCACCAACACTAATAGGTCCCGCAGCCGATGAACTAACCAAAAGAGCTAACACGGTGCCAACTCCAACAGCTGCGCCAAACAATAAAAGAGTGCCATTAACTATCAGATCCTGGCGAACATCAGCATCTTATTCTGTCACCAGTTGACTAAAATTCTCATAGACATAATAAACATCAAATCCTGCCGCAGTGGCATTTAAAAACATTACCGCTCGCCCAGCAAATGTTCCGTTACCCGATAACAACCGGTGGCTTTACAAGCCATTTTTAATAGTAATGGTTTAAAATATCAGTACTAAAATTGGCTCCAGCAGCACTCCAGGCAATGATAATATTTTTATTAATTTCGCTTCTCTGCTCATCATTCAACTGTTCTGACTGTCGCTCTGCTAATATCATCTGGGTAGAATTAACCACTTGGAATAGGATAATCGCCTGTGTACCATAACCGATTTTATTCATCATGTGGGCATAACGAGGTAATTTGACACTATTTTACTGAAAACGTGGCCAAAGAGTCCTATCTATATCGGTAGTGTGGTTAATATCAGATAATCTTTCTAATAACAGAGCAAATAATGAAGCCAAAACTTGTTCATTAGATAGTAATCGACTTTGTACATTTATGTACTTCAGTTGTTCTCTAATTAGACTAACCAGTGTTACATTCTCTTGTGAACCATTCGCCAAGGTCAAATAATCATTAAGTTGCTATATATCAAAAGTCAATTTGTCTGGCTGATTAGACAACAACATGGCTGATTGAGGAGTAATTGGCTTGTTATCAATATAGGCAATAGCTTGCTGTAATGTTGCCAATTGAATATTAATAGCGTCTATTTGTACTGTTCATGACTGTGCCCTAGCCCCAGATTTATCAGGCAATAGTGCAATTAGTGAACTAATTTCAGTTTTTAAATCATGTTCAAGATTAAAGCGATAAATATCAAATTTAAGTTGACATACTGTGGTTTTTTCTATACCTATTTCTGCTGCTTTGGTTATTTTATTAGCTATTATAAATTGTTAGGTAATTCTACCCTTAAATAGTCTGTTAGCTCTTGACATAGTGCTGTTATAATATTCTGCTTATTTTGGCCGCTTAGTATTAGCTCAGCGCTGTTAGCATCAAACAAAATATATTGATAATCACTAGCTTGCCAGGTAATTAATAAAGTAAACACTAAATTACCCGCTTTTTAGTTGATAGCGACCAGTTTTTGCCGTTGGTAACCATTGTTCCAGTGATTGTGTGGTGATCCATTGTGATAGATTACCGATTATCTGTTTATGTTTAATATTATTAAACATATGTTCAAGTTGCTGTAAAAAATGCAATTCTTCACTAGTCAGAGGATGTATCCGTCGTTGTTAATGTTTTGCTATGATGCTCCATCAATCGATGAATATCATCTCTAGAATTGAGAGAAATGGTATATATAATACCTAGTACAGCTGTAAGATTGGCAGCCGAAATATTTTTATCATTCAGTAAAAAAAGCATCGTTAAACATTCTTATTTGTCCATCAATATCTGCACAGTGGCTAAATTGTTACTTTAATTGCGCTAAATTGATCAATAAACGTTTATGCCAATAATCGCTTTTTTCTAATGCAAGTTGTAACGATAATCCTGCCAAACCACTTTTGAAGGAGTGCCCTATTAAATTACCTAATGACACTTGTAAACGCAAATATTGCGAATAATTTGCCAGCAAGGTCAATATTGCGTCTTCATTGATTTCATTAGCACCAACAAGGAAACAATGTCTCAATAAACAACGGGAATGATCGCTTAAATGATGCAGTATACTTTGATCACAATATATCGCATCCAGTAAAGAAAATAATTCTGCTGCCTGTTGCCATAGTGGCAATTGAGTATCTTTGGCTAAAGATTTTATGCCAAATAGCCATGCCATTAGCAGCAATATGATTATTTTTTTAAAAAAATGATTTATTTTTTTACTGATAATCGGATCATAAATGGCATGTTTAAGTTTACTTATTTCAATAGCACCTTGGCATCATTAAAATAATTTTGTAAATAAAAAGAATATTCGGTTATAACCTGCCCAATAGGTATTTCTTTCAATGCAATGCTCATTAATAAAGCTTGAGTAATAGGCAGATTATTTAATAAAACTTGATTGGTAACGGCATCATAGCGGCAACTAATAAAACCGGCATGAGAATTTAATAAATTCTGCTTGACTAAGAAGCCTTTCTGATGAGTAAAAAAGGTTAAAGTAGTATCATACCCATATCAGAGAGCTGTTTGGCTAAATTTGATACGATCCAATCAGCATAATAGAAATTGCTATTTTGTTCTATTTTTGTAGCACTAATAAATAGCGATTTGTTGCGGTTTATTAAGAGCCAAATGGCCTTTTTATGTTATTAAAGACTCTGACAATAATTGAGGTTTTAAACCATTAAATTTATCACCTGATGGCAAAATATAACCTAATAGAAACCAATGTTGCTCACCTAGTTTTTGAAAATCAGCTAATTTGCCAGATTCTACAAAATATTTTTTCCGCTTAGTATCAACTTGAACAATTAAAGTATTATTCGGATCTAGCATGGTGATCAATTCAGCTTGCTGACGAACCTTATCATCGCCAGTAAATCTTAAAATAATATTTTTTTGGCCCCTATAGGTAAATGGCTATTATATTCTACAATAAAATCTGCATTAACCTTGCGCCAAATAAGAATTTCATTTATCTTTTAGACAATAAATTTATTTAACAAGACTTGACTATCAAAAATAAGATTATTACTGACAACTTCAGCATGATAAGCTGTGAAAAATTTATACGCTGCATTTTCATAACTGACTAACCTGATTAAATCGATATTTAAATCACCTTTGTTATCGGAAAAATATTTTTAAATAATTTTCATTTTCTAGTAACATAAAATTTACTAAATCATTATTATGCTCTATATTATTTAATATTGAGAAAATATAATCTTGACCATTGATATAAATAGTATTTGATAATCTATGGTATTGATGTGTTTTTTTATATAATGAAATATCTTGAGTAATATTTTCTAAAAATCCTACTTTTGTAACTCGATGACCTGAATTAGAGATATAAACATTTTTCGTATAGGCTGATGTTGTCGAATTAAATTGGTTACACCATAATAGACGACTAGGTTGGAACGCTCTATCTTCTATAATATTCTTACCGACTAGCTTACAATCGATGAATACAATTTTTTTCGGCTCATGATGGTTAAATACATTTTCCTTTAATTTTTTTAAGCTAGCGGCGAAAACATCTGGCGAAAGGTGATTAAAATATGAGTCATAAGCAACTATTAACCAACATACCTTACCTTGTTTGCCCAACTCGCTTGAATTATACGTTACGTGATACTGTTTACTGACAATATCGTAATAAACAATGGTTGTCTGAGCTAGATGTTAATTTTTTAATTTTTCTATTGCATCGGCAACTGTAGCATCATCCTGAATTTGAATAATAATCGTATGTAGTGTAGTTAACGCTGGATCCGATAATAACCGATTGCTAGAGACTAAATGAATATTTTCAGTATTAGTGGGCGCATTATTGATAAACACAAAATCATTAGTTCTTTTTATTAGATAAGGCAAATTTTTTTGATTTTTTATTTCAGCTAACCGAAAAGGAAGCTGTTTAATTTCATAATATGAAATAATATCTCGTTCATATTTAATTAAGGTATTAGTTTTATTTGAGTTAAATATATCTTGATATTCTTCATTGATAATATTTAATATTTTATTAATTGACAATTCATTAAGGATAACATTCTGAGTTACTTCACTATTATTATAATGATAACTTAATTTAACTAATACTAATTGTTCAATAATATCAATATCAATATCAATATCAATATCAATATCAATATCAATATCAATATCAATATCAATATCAATATCAATATCAATATCAATATCAATA
>DAYVGO010000028.1:0-1201 GCA_045399315.1 Arsenophonus sp. | reverse complement strand
GTTAATTGTTGCTATAGGAGCATTAACGGCTATTCTTTGGTTAATGCATTAAGCTCTTTCGTTTGTTGCTGCTTCCATCTCGGCAACAAGGATTTCCTCAAATTTCCTGATTGCCTTCTCATTGTATTGAAAAGATTCTAACTGTTTATTGCTATAGAGTGATTTATCAAGATACATTTCCCCATACTCTTTAGCCTTCATGTTGTTATCATTAGCCATACGTCCTATTTTATTTGCTGAGACATTAAACATTTTGCCAATTTGTTTTGCTGTTTAATGCTTCTCAGTGATGACAGGTAAAAGAATCATTTCACTACCCGTAATAGGATTAACTAATCCAGCCATTATGCCTTGTCTTGTGTTATTGGAAAGATGAGTTGCCCATTCAAATATCCTTTCTGAATTATCCATTTGATTTGTATGGCTTTAGCCTGCATTTCTATCGCTTTTGCTTTACGAAATTCAGATAAGCCGTTGCCTGCGTCTTTGTGGGGTTCTCTTTGTAAGATAGTCTGATTAAAATAGTCATCCTCTAATGCTTCAAACTATTTACAGGTCTGATTAGTTTCAAGCATTTTTGCATGATGAGAAGCGCCGCGATCTGTCCATAGATACAAGATATTTATATGTTTACTAATCAATCCTCTTAATGATGAATGGTTAATAAATGACCTCAACTCATCATCTTCTATTTTGAAATAATGTTTTCCTTCTACAAAGCGATCTTTATTATGATTAAAATTATTTGAGGTTATTTTTGCATCAGTCCCATATCCCTGAGCAAGCATATCAGTAGTAATCACTCGCTGAGATTTGTAATCAATAATAGGTAATTGAGTATTTTGAATTGTGACTAATTTAGACATAACTATTTCTCCGTAGTTAAACGAATGGTTAGGGTGGTTTTTATTCTGTTTTTTGTTAAATAGAATTAATAAATATTTAAGATATGAATACAGAATTTTATCGTTGATTTTTTCGCCATATTAGTAATAATTAACTAATTTTATTAGGCAGTGTGAAGACGAGTTATATAGCGAAAAGTAAACATAACTACTTGATAAATAAGTAAATCACAATGAATTTAAAATCCCTCGGCCTTAAGGCTGTGCGGGTTCAAGTCCCGCTCTGGGCACCATCATAAAAATTACTTTACTATCAATAAATTAGACGGTAAAAAGTTAGTCGCTTAACAGTGAAT
>DAYVGO010000046.1:0-24818 GCA_045399315.1 Arsenophonus sp. | reverse complement strand
TGTCAATATGAAAGTGACATTGATAGCGCCAATCGCAATGGATGAAGGGTTGCGTTTTGCGATCCGAGAAGGTGGTCGTACGGTAGGTGCAGGTGTCGTTGCTAAGATTATTGCTTGATAATGGTTGAATTTGACTGTTTATAATTCAAACTATCATTAAAATGAAAATTATTATCATTTAGAATGGCTGACTAAATTTTTAATTTATTGGTATAAAAAATGTATGTATGTCTGTGCAATCGAATTAGCGATAAAACAATAAAAACTTTAGTTCAGGATAATCACATTACTTCTATTAGTGGATTAAAGAAGTGTGTTGCTATTGGTAGTAATTGTGGAAAATGCCTTTATCAAGCAAGTCAACTGATTAAAAATGAACAAATGCATTTTCTACTGTTATTGAGATTGACGCAGCATAGTAAATTAATAGAATAAATTTAATGGTTATAAAATCCCCCTTCTGGCTTTAATCAATAAATTACTCGCAACTTTTTCAATAAAAATATTTTTCTATTCTGATCGACTAACAATTTCTGTCTACACTTTAACTACTGGAAGTGGATGATAAAATATGAAAGGCAATGAAAAAATGATCGCCCATTTAAATAAATTATTGGGTAATGTGCTTATGGTAATCAATTAATATTTCTTACATGCCCGTATGTTTAAAAATTGGGGTTTACTACGTTTTAAAGATATTGAGTATCAAGAATCAAAGATGAGATGAAGCATGCTGATAAATATATAGAAAAGATCTTTTTTCTTGAAAGTATACCGAATTTGCAGGATTTAGGTAAATTAAATATTGGTGAGAATATTGAAGAAATACTTAAATCTGATTTGTAGCTTGAACTCAAAGGAGTGGAAGACTTGTGTTTAGCAATTGCTTATGTGGATTCGGTTAGTGATTATGTTAGTCGTGATTTGATGATCGAAATACTACTGATGAAGAAAAACATATTGATTGGCTTAAAACACAATTGGCTTTGCTAGCAGCTATAGGAACAAAAAATTACCTACAATCTCAACTTCAAGAAGAGAAATAATTTAAGTTGTGTTCATCACTAGCTATTAAGATTTTCACAAATATTATCGCATAAGATTTTTATAAATAGATTTTATGCAATTTTTTATCTACGGCTTGCTCTTATCTTGATAATTATGTATAATATATGAGACTCTTTAATTTAGGAGTTTGGTCATAAAGGCTAGTAAGCAGTAAAGCTGCGTTAAAACAATACCTCCGATTTGGAGGTTATTATGAGAACGATTACACCCCCCTATAAATTGAAATGGGTGCCAGGAGTAATTCTTTTACGTTTATAAAATAGTTGGAGCTCTGGTCTCATGCAGAACCAAAGAATCCGTATCCGCCTGAAAAGCTTTGATCATCGTTTAATTGATCAATCAACTGCGGAAATCGTAGAAACTGCTAAGCGCACTGGCGCTCAAGTACGTGGTCCGATCCCGTTACCTACACGTAAAGAACGTTTTACCGTTCTGATTTCACCGCATATTGATAAAGATGCGCGTGATCAATACGAAATTCGTACTCACAAGCGTCTGGTTGACATCGTTGAGCCAACTGAGAAAACCGTTGATGCTCTAATGCGTCTGGATCTGGCTTCCGGTGTAGATGTGCAGATCAGCCTGGGTTAATCAGGTCGTTGCGCGATTGAGAGGTTGAAACAATGATTGGTCTAGTCGGGAAGAAAATAGGAATGACACGCATCTTCACTGAAGATGGTGTTTCTATTCCTGTAACTGTTATCGAAATCGAAAATAACCGAGTGACTCAGGTTAAGAGCCTGGAAACTGATGGTTATAATGCAATCCAGGTTACTACCGGTAGCAAAAAAGCAAACCGTGTAACAAAACCTGAAGCAGGGCATTTTGCTAAAGCCGGTGTTGAAGCTGGTAGTATCCTGCGTGAATTTCGTTTGAGTGAAAACGAAGAATTTACCGTAGGTCAAAGCATTAGTGTTGAAATTTTTGCGGATGTCAAGAAAGTCGACGTTACTGGTACCTCCAAAGGTAAGGGTTTTGCTGGTACGGTTAAACGCTGGAATTTTCGCACTCAAGATGCTACTCATGGTAACTCCTTGTCACACCGTGTTCCTGGTTCTATTGGTCAAAACCAAACACCGGCTAAGGTATTTAAAGGCAAGAAAATGGCAGGACAATTGGGTAATGAACGTGTAACTATTCAAAGTCTGGATGTAATACGCGTTGACGCTGAGCGTAATCTGCTGTTGGTCAAAGGTGCTGTGCCAGGTGCGACTGGTAGCAACCTGATCGTAAAACCAGCTGTTAAGGCGTAACGTCGAGGAGATAGGAATGGAATTGGTAATGAAAGACGCGCAAAGCGTGCTGACTGTTTCCGAAACTACCTTCGGGCGTGATTTCAATGAAGCGCTTGTGCATCAAGTAGTTGTTGCGTATGCAGCTGGTGCTCGTCAAGGTACTCGTGCTCAGAAAACTCGTGCTGAGGTTTCCGGTTCTGGTAAAAAACCATGGCGGCAGAAAGGCACTGGTCGTGCACGTGCTGGTTCAGTTAAGAGCCCAATTTGGCGCTCTGGTGGTGTTGCTTTCGCAGCGAAACCACAGGACCACAGTCAAAAAGTAAATAAAAAGATGTACCGTGGTGCTTTAAAAAGTATCTTGTCTGAATTGGTACGTCAGGATCGTCTGATTGTTGTCGAAAAATTTGCTCTGGAAGCACCGAAAACTAGGCTTCTTGTGCAGAAATTAAAGGAAATGGCTCTGGATGATGTGTTGATCGTTACGAATGAGGTTGATGAAAACTTGTTTTTAGCAGCCCGTAACTTATATAAAGTTGATGTTCGTGATGCAATCGGTATTGATCCGGTTAGCCTAATTGCCTTCGACAAAGTAGTTATGACTGCTGATGCTGTGAAGCAAATTGAGGAGATGCTAGCATGATCCGTGAAGAACGTCTGCTAAAAGTACTGCGTGCACCGCATGTCTCTGAAAAAGCTTCTACAGTGATGGAAAAAAGTAATACCATTGTGCTTAAAGTTACTAGAGATGCGACTAAAGCAGAGATTAAGGCTGCCGTACAAAAACTGTTCGAAGTTGAAGTCAAGGGTGTAAATACTTTACTAGTTAAAGGCAAAATCAAACGCCACGGTCAGCGAATTGGCCGTCGTAGCGACTGGAAAAAAGCTTACGTCACTCTGAAAGAAGGCCAAAATTTGGACTTTATCGGTGGTGCAGAGTAAGTCGGAGGAGAAAAGAATAATGGCAGTTGTTAAATGTAAACCTACGTCTCCGGGCCGTCGCCACGTAGTTAAAGTGGTTAACCCTGAGCTGCATAAGGGTAAGCCTTATGCTCCGTTGCTTGAAAAAAGCAACAAGACCGGTGGACGTAACAATGATGGCCGTATTACTACGCGTCATATTGGTGGTGGTCACAAACAGCATTATCGTCTAATCGACTTTAAACGTAATAAAGATGGTATTGCTGCTACTGTTGAGCGTCTGGAATATGATCCAAACCGCTCTGCGAATATTGCATTAGTTCTCTATAAGGATGGAGAGCGTCGTTATATTTTGGCACCAAAAGGTATAAAAACTGGTGACCAAATTCAGTCTGGTATAGATGCTGCAATTAAAACAGGTAATGCTTTACCTATGCGTAATATTCCTGTCGGTTCAACAGTTCATAATGTTGAGCTTAAACCAGGTAAAGGTGGTCAGCTTGCTCGTTCAGCGGGTGCTTATGTGCAAATCGTTGCACGTGATGGTAGTTATGTAACTATCCGTTTGCGTTCTGGTGAAATGTGTAAAGTGCTTTCTGATTGCCGCGCGACATTAGGTGAAGTTGGTAATGCGGAGCATATGCTACGTGTTCTGGGTAAAGCTGGTGCTAGCCGCTGGCGTGGAATTCGCCCTACCGTTCGTGGTACAGCGATGAACCCAGTAGACCATCCACATGGTGGGGGTGAAGGTCGTAACTTTGGTAAACACCCGGTAACACCTTGGGGTGTACAAACCAAAGGTAAGAAGACCCGTAGTAATAAGCGTACTGATAAATATATCGTACGGCACCGTTCTAAAAAATAATTAGAGGATAAACCATGCCACGTTCTCTCAAGAAAGGTCCTTTTATTGACCTGCACTTGCTGAAGAAGGTAGAGAAAGCGGTGGAAAGCGGCGACAAAAAGCCTCTCAAGACTTGGTCCCGTCGTTCAACGATCTTTCCTAACATGATCGGTTTGACCATCGCTATCCATAATGGTCGTCAGCATGTTCCAGTTTATGTAACCGACGAAATGGTTGGTCATAAATTGGGTGAATTCGCGCCGACCCGTACTTATCGCGGCCATGCGGCCGATAAAAAGGCCAAGAAACGTTAAGGTAGGAGGAAGAGATGGAAACTATCGCTATACATCGCCACGCTCGTTCTTCTGCTCAGAAGGTTCGTTTAGTGGCTAATCTGATCCGCGGTAAGAAAGTGTCGCAAGCTCTGGAAATTCTGAACTATACCAACAAAAAAGCTGCTGGTTTAGTGAAGAAAGTACTTGAGTCTGCTATTGCTAACGCCGAGCACAATGATGGTGCTGATATTGATGACTTAAAAGTTACGAAAATTTTCGTTAACGAAGGTCCAACTATGAAACGCATCATGCCTCGCGCGAAAGGCCGTGCAGATCGTATTTTGAAGCGCATCAGCCACATTACTGTGGTTGTGTCCGATCGCTGAGACTCTGGAGACTAGCAATGGGTCAGAAAGTACATCCTAATGGTATTCGCCTGGGTATTGTCAAACCTTGGAACTCTACTTGGTATGCGAATACAAAAGAATTCGCTGACAACCTAGACAGCGATTTTAAAGTACGCCAGTATCTGAATAAAGAACTGGCAAAGGCATCTATTTCACGTATCGTTATCGAACGTCCTGCGAAGAGTATCCGTGTAACTATTCACACTGCTCGTCCTGGTATCGTTATCGGTAAAAAAGGTGAAGATGTCGAGAAGCTGCGTAAGACAGTAGCAGATATTGCTGGTGTGCCTGCGCAAATCAATATTGCTGAAGTACGTAAGCCTGAACTGGACGCTAAATTAGTTGCTGATAGTATCGCTTCACAGCTGGAACGTCGTGTTATGTTTCGTCGAGCTATGAAACGTGCGGTACAAAATGCTATGCGTCTAGGTGCAAAAGGTATCAAAGTGGAAGTTAGTGGTCGTTTAGGCGGCGCTGAAATTGCACGTACTGAGTGGTATCGTGAAGGCCGTGTGCCGTTGCACACCTTACGTGCTGATATCGATTATAACACTGCAGAAGCGCACACCACTTATGGTGTACTCGGTGTTAAGGTATGGATCTTCAAAGGTGAGATCCTGGGTGGTATGGCTGCTGTTGAACAGGTAGAGAAACCTACAGTTCAACCTAAAAAGCAGCAGCGTAAAGGCCGCAAGTAAGGAGAGTCGCTGATGTTACAACCAAAGCGTACCAAATTCCGTAAAATGCATAAAGGCCGCAATCGTGGTCTAGCTGCAGGTACGGATGTTAGCTTCGGCACTTTCGGTCTGAAGGCAGTGGGTCGTGGACGTCTGACTGCACGTCAGATTGAAGCGGCACGTCGTGCCATGACCCGTGCAGTTAAGCGTCAGGGTAAAATCTGGATTCGTGTGTTCCCAGATAAACCTATTACTGAAAAGCCACTTGAAGTGCGTATGGGGAAAGGTAAAGGTAACGTAGAGTATTGGGTTGCCTTGATCCAACCTGGCAAAGTTCTTTATGAAATGGACGGTGTTCCAGAAGAGCTAGCTCGCGAAGCATTCAAGTTGGCAGCAGCAAAACTGCCTATCAAAACCACCTTTGTAACTAAGACGGTGATGTAATGAAAGCAAAAGAGCTGCGTGAGAAAAGCGTTGAAGAGTTGAATACTGAACTGCTTAACCTGCTACGTGAACAATTTAACTTGAGTATGCAGGCAGCAAGTGGTCAACTGCAACAGTCTCACCTGTTGAAACGAGTACGTCGTGATATTGCACGCGTTAAGACTTTATTGACTGAAAAGGCGGGTGCGTAATGAGCGATAAAATCCGTACCTTGCAAGGTCGTGTAACTAGCGATAAAATGGAGAAATCCATGGTCGTTGCTATTGAACGTATGGTAAAACATCCTCTGTATGGTAAGTTTATCCGTCGTACGACCAAATTGCATGTACATGACGAGAACAATGAATGTGGTATCGGTGATTTAGTGGAAATCCGTGAAACCCGCCCACTGTCCAAAACAAAGTCATGGACACTTGTTCGCGTTGTAGAAAAAGCTGTTCTGTAATAGGATAGCCATTTCATAATAGAATAAACGGCTTTTAATAAAGGGGCCGTTTATTTTTTCTGTCCATATTGATGATGTGGTGTTATAATACTGCGCCCTTATATATTATATGGGTAATTGTACTGCCTCTTCAATTTGTATTAGAAGCGGCTTAATTGTAGTTGACATTTAGCGGAGCACTAAAATGATCCAAGAACAGACTATGCTGAACGTAGCCGACAACTCTGGCGCACGTCGCGTAATGTGTATCAAGGTTCTAGGTGGCTCGCACCGTCGCTATGCAGATGTAGGTGATATCATTAAGATTACTGTTAAAGAAGCAATTCCACGCGGTAAAGTAAAAAAAGGTGATATCCTGAAAGCGGTAGTGGTGCGCACCAAGAAGGGTGTTCGTCGCCTTGACGGTTCTGTCATTCGCTTCGATGGCAATGCTTGTGTGTTGTTAAACAATACAAGTGAGCAGGTTATCGGTACGCGTATTTTTGGGCCGGTAACTCGTGAACTTCGTACCGAGAAGTTTATGAAAATTATCTCCCTGGCACCAGAAGTACTCTAAGGAGTGGGCACAATGGCAGCGAAAATCCGTCGTGATGACGAAGTTATCGTGTTGGCTGGTAAAGATAAAGGCAAGCGCGGTAAAGTAAAACAGGTTTTTTCTTCTGGTAGAGTCATTGTTGAAGGGATTAATCTGGTTAAGAAACATCAGAAGCCCGTTCCGGCTCTGAATCAACCAGGTGGCATCGTCAAAAAAGAAGCAGCAATTGATGTTTCTAACGTTGCAATCTTTAATGTGACAACTGGCAAGGCTGACCGTGTAGGTTTTAGAATTGAAGATGACAAAAAAGTGCGTTTCTTCAAATCTAACAGTGAAACTATTAAGTAATTTTTGGAGTATACGATGGCGAAACTGCATGATTACTACAAAGACGAGGTAGTCCAAAAATTGATGACTCAATTTGGCTATAATTCTGTCATGCAAGTCCCTCGGATCGAGAAGATCACCCTGAACATGGGTGTTGGTGAAGCTGTTGCTGATAAAAAGCTGCTTGATAATGCAGCTGCTGATTTAGCGGCAATAACAGGGCAAAAACCATTTATCACCAAAGCACGCAAATCTGTTGCAGGCTTCAAAATTCGTCAGGGCTATCCAATTGGCTGTAAAGTGACCCTGCGTGGCGAACGTATGTGGGAATTTTTTGAGCGTCTGATTTTTATTGCTGTACCACGTATTCGTGATTTCCGTGGATTATCCATGAAATCATTTGATGGACGCGGTAACTACAGCATGGGTGTACGTGAACAAATCATCTTCCCTGAAATTGATTATGATAAAGTGGATCGGGTACGTGGTTTAGATATTACTATCACCACTACTGCAAAATCAGATGATGAAGGTCTTGCACTGTTGATGGTGTTTAACTTTCCGTTCCGTAAGTAAGGCAGGGTATTCATGGCTAAACAATCAATGAAAGCACGTGACGTGAAGCGTGCAAAATTAGCTGAAAAATTCTTTGCAAAACGCACAGAATTGAAAGCTATTATTTCCGATGTGAATACATCTGATGAAGATCGTTGGAATGCTGTTCTTAAGCTGCAAACACTGCCACGTGATTCCAGCCCTTCTCGTCGACACAACCGCTGTCGTCAAACTGGGCGTCCGCACGGTTTCTTGCGGAAATTTGGTTTAAGCCGTATTAAAGTCCGTGAATCCGCTATGCGCGGTGAAATCCCGGGCCTTAAAAAGGCTAGCTGGTAATTATCACCGATTGAATCACGGGAGTAAAGACAGATGAGCATGCAAGATCCCATAGCGGATATGCTAACCCGTATCCGTAACGGTCAGGCCGCTAATAAAGCTGTGGTCAACATGCCTTCCGCTAAGCTAAAAGTGGCAATTGCTACAGTGCTTAAAGAAGAAGGTTATATTGAAGATTATAAAGTTGAAGGTGACATCAAGCCAACATTGGAAATTACATTAAAATATTTCCAAGGTAAGGCTGTTGTAGAAAGCATTCAGCGTGTAAGCCGCCCAAGTTTGCGCATCTATAAGAAAAAAGATGAGCTACCACAGGTTATGGCTGGTTTAGGCATTGCTATTATTTCTACTTCTAAAGGTGTCATGACTGATCGTGCAGCTCGCCAAGCAGGTTTGGGTGGCGAAATACTCTGCTACGTAGCTTAATTCGGGAGGAAAGAATGTCTCGTGTGGCAAAAGCACCTGTCGTCATTCCTGCCGGCGTAGAAGTGAAACTTGACGGTCAGGTTATAACGATTAAAGGTAAAAATGGTGAGCTTACTCGTACAATTCATAAAGCTGTTGAAGTCAAACATGCTGATAATCAATTAGCTTTTGCACCTCGCGAAGGTTTTGCTGATGCATGGGCACAAGCGGGTACTACTCGTTCTTTGTTAAATGCAATGGTTATTGGTGTGACCGAAGGTTTCATTAAGAAACTTCAGCTGGTTGGTGTCGGTTATCGTGTAGCAATTAAAGGCAATAGTGTAAGTTTGTCTTTGGGTTTCTCTCATCCGGTTGAGCATGTGCTGCCAGCAGGTATTACTGTAAAATGTCCTTCACAAACTGAAATTGTGTTGGAAGGTGCAGATAAGCAAGAAATTGGTCAAGTTGCAGCAGAATTGCGTGCTTACCGTTGTCCTGAGCCTTATAAAGGTAAAGGTGTTCGTTACGCCGATGAAATCGTGCGTACTAAAGAGGCTAAGAAGAAGTAAGGTAACACTATGGATAAGAAAGTAGCTCGTATCCGTCGTGCGACCCGCGCACGCCGCAAATTCCATGAACTGGGTGCAACTCGTTTGGTGGTACATCGTACCCCTCGTCATATTTATGCGCAGGTTATTACACCAAACGGTTCTGAAACTTTGGTGGTTGCTTCTACTATAGAAAAAACTATCAATGAGCAAGTAAAATACACAGGAAACAAAGAAGCCGCAGCTGTAGTTGGCAAATTAATTGCTGAGCGCGCACTGGAAAAGGGTATCAAAGAGGTAGCTTTTGACCGTTCTGGTTTCCAATATCATGGTCGAGTCCAGGCACTGGCAGAAGCTGCCCGTGAAGCTGGCCTTCAGTTCTAAGGTAGAGGTGTAAGATGGCTCACATCGAAAAACAAGCTGGCGAACTGCAGGAAAAGCTGATCGCGGTAAATCGTGTAGCAAAAACTGTTAAAGGTGGCCGTATTTTTAGTTTTACTGCACTAACTGTTGTTGGTGATGGTAACGGTCGTGTTGGTTTTGGCTATGGTAAGGCACGCGAAGTTCCGGCAGCAATCCAGAAAGCGATGGAAAAAGCCCGTCGCAATATGAAAAACGTCGCACTCAATAATGGTACGTTGTATCATCCTGTAAAAGGTGCTCACACAGGTTCTCGTGTGTTTATGCAACCAGCTTATGAAGGTACAGGTATTATCGCAGGCGGTGCAATGCGTGCGGTGTTGGAAGTAACGGGCGTTCATAACGTACTGGCTAAAACCTATGGTTCTACGAACCCAATTAATGTTGTTCGTGCAACACTGGATGCTTTAGACAGTATGAAGTCTCCAGAAATGGTCGCAGCTAAGCGTGGTAAATCTGTCGAAGAAATTCTGGGGTAATGGACCATGGCTAAGACTATTAAAATTACACAAGTTCGCAGTTCTATTGGTCGTTTGCCAAAACATAAGGCAACGTTGACTGGTTTAGGTCTATGTCGTATTGGTCATACTGTTGAGCGTGAAGATACACTAGCGATCCGCGGCATGATCAATTTGGTTTCCTACATGGTTAAAGTTGAGGAGTAACAGATGCGCTTAAATACTCTGTCTCCAGCTGAAGGTGCTAAACATACACCTAAGCGCGTAGGTCGCGGTATTGGTTCTGGTTTAGGCAAAACTGGCGGACGTGGTCATAAAGGTCAGAAGTCTCGTTCTGGCGGTAGTGTACGTCGTGGTTTTGAAGGCGGTCAGATGCCTTTATATCGTCGTTTACCAAAATTTGGTTTTACTTCACGTAAGGCAATGATTACTGCAGAAGTTCGTTTGTCAGAATTTGCTAAAGTTGAAGGCGATGTCATTGATCTGAATACGCTGAAAACTGCTAATATAGTTGGCATTCAAATAGAATATGCGAAAGTTATTCTTTCTGGTGAAGTTAATCGTCCAGTAATGGTGCGTGGTCTTCGTGTAACAAAAGGTGCACGTGCTGCAATTGAAGCCGCTGGCGGTAAAATCGAGGAATAAGTCACAGATGGTGAAGCAACCAGGTTTAGATTTTCAAAGTGCTAAAGGTGGCATTGGCGAACTTAAACGCAGGCTTTTGTTTGTTATTGGGGCGCTGATTGTTTTCCGTATTGGTTCTTTTATTCCTATTCCTGGTATTGATGCCACTGTGCTTGCCAAATTGCTTGAACAGCAGAGAGGCACCATCATTGAAATGTTTAATATGTTCTCTGGTGGTGCACTTAGTCGTGCTTCTATCTTTGCATTGGGAATTATGCCATATATTTCGGCATCAATAATTGTTCAATTATTGACGGTGGTTAATCCACGATTAGCAGAGATTAAGAAGGAAGGAGAAGCCGGTCGCCGTAAGATTAGTCAATATACGCGTTATGGTACTTTGGTATTAGCGATATTCCAATCTATTGGTATTGCGACAGGTTTACCCAATATGCCCGGAATGCAGAGGCTGGTAATCAATCCTGGTTTTCCGTTTTATTTCACGGCTGTTGTAAGTTTAGTGACAGGAACGATGTTTCTGATGTGGCTAGGCGAACAAATTACTGAAAGAGGCATCGGAAACGGTATCTCTATCATTATCTTTGCAGGTATAGTTGCGGGGCTCCCGCCGGCCATCGGTCATACCATTGAACAAGCACGGCAAGGCGATTTACACTTTCTTCTGTTGTTGTTGATTGTAGTGTTAGTATTTGCTGTGACTTATTTTGTTGTTTTCATGGAGCGTGGTCAGCGTCGTATAGTGGTTAACTACGCTAAACGTCAACAAGGTCGTCGCATTTATGCTGCACAAAGCACACATTTACCATTAAAAGTAAATATGGCGGGTGTTATTCCTGCAATTTTTGCTTCCAGTATTATACTGTTCCCAGGTACAATAGCTTCTTGGTTCGGTGATGGAACCGGTTGGGGTTGGCTGACAGCTATTTCAATGTATTTGCAGCCAGGGCAACCACTTTATGTGTTACTTTATGCATCTGCAATCATCTTCTTCTGTTTCTTTTATACGGCATTAGTTTTTAATCCTAGAGAAACAGCAGATAACCTGAAGAAGTCCGGTGCATTTGTACCAGGAATTCGTCCGGGAGAGCAAACGGCCAAGTATATTGACAAAGTAATGACGCGCCTAACATTAGTAGGGGCGTTATACATTACTTTTATTTGCTTAATCCCGGAGTTCATGCGCGACGCAATGAAAGTTCCATTCTATTTTGGTGGTACTTCACTTCTTATTGTCGTCGTCGTTATTATGGACTTTATGGCTCAAGTGCAAACTCTTATGATGTCCAGTCAATATGAGTCTGCATTGAAAAAAGCAAACCTTAAAGGCAAATAATTGCCTTTTAATTAATTTGCTTTAGAAGTTACGGAGAGTAAAAATGAAAGTTCGTGCTTCCGTCAAGAAATTATGCCGTAACTGTAAAATCATTAAACGTAATGGTAGTGTTCGTGTGATTTGCAGTGTTGAACCAAGACATAAACAACGTCAAGGTTAAGAAAAAGCATTTTTTTCTTGCAAAGTTGGGTTGAGCTGGCTAAATTAGCCAGCCAAACTTTTTATCTAAGAAAATGTGTAACTGTTTGAGTATCCTGAAAGCGGGCTTTTCAGTACAGTTATGCAGTATTTAACTTTAGGAGTGCATAGTGGCCCGTATAGCAGGCATTAACATTCCTGATCATAAACATACCGTAATTGCATTAACGTCGATTTACGGCATTGGCAAAACCCGCTCGCAGTCAATCTGTGCAGCAAGTGGTATTGCTGAGCATGTTAAGATCAGTGAGCTGTCTGAAGAGCAAATCGACAAATTACGTGACGAAGTTGCTAAATACATTGTTGAAGGTGATTTGCGTCGTGAAGTTACCCTGAGCATCAAGCGTCTGATGGATCTTGGTTGCTATCGTGGTTTACGTCACCGCCGTGGTCTTCCTGTGCGTGGTCAGCGTACTAAGACTAATGCGCGTACCCGTAAGGGCCCGCGTAAGCCGATCAAGAAATAAGTCGGGGTATTAAATAATGGCAAAAGCACCTATTCGTGCACGTAAGCGTGTAAGAAAGCAAGTTTCAGACGGTGTGGCTCATATCCATTCTTCTTTTAACAACACAATTGTTACCATTACTGATCGTCAAGGTAATGCATTGGGTTGGGCAACCGCAGGTGGTTCTGGTTTTCGTGGTTCTCGTAAGTCTACTCCGTTTGCCGCTCAAGTGGCAGCAGAACGTTGTGCTGAAGCTGTGAAAGATTACGGAATCAAAAACTTAGAAGTTATGGTTAAAGGACCTGGTCCTGGCCGTGAGTCAACTATCCGTGCGTTAAATGCGGCTGGTTTCCGTATTACTAACATTACTGATGTGACTCCGATCCCTCATAACGGTTGTCGTCCACCGAAAAAACGTCGTGTTTAAGTATGTTACGTTTTTAGGATTGTTGGAGAAAGAAAATGGCTAGATATTTGGGTCCTAAGCTCAAGCTGAGCCGTCGCGAGGGTACAGATCTTTTTCTTAAGTCTGGCGTTCGTGCGATTGACACCAAGTGTAAATTAGAACAAGCACCAGGACAGCATGGCGCACGTAAACCGCGTCTATCTGATTATGGTGTTCAGTTACGTGAGAAACAAAAAGTTCGTCGTATTTACGGTGTTCTAGAACGTCAATTCCGTAACTATTATAAAGAAGCAACACGATTGAAAGGCAACACAGGTGAAAATCTGTTGAATTTGCTTGAAGGTCGTTTAGATAATATCGTTTATCGTTTGGGCTTTGGCGCAACACGTGCGGAAGCACGTCAGATGGTTAGCCATAAAGCTATCATGGTAAATGGTCAAGTAGTTAATATTGTTTCTTATCAGGTTTCCCCGAATGACGTTATCAGCGTTCGTGAAAAAGCAAAAAAACAGTCTCGTATTAAGGCTGCTTTAGAGCTTGCTGAACAGCGTGAGAAGCCAAGTTGGCTGGAAGTTGATGTTGCTAAGATGGAGGGTGTGTTCAAACGTATTCCTGAACGTGCTGATCTATCTGCTAATATTAACGAACACCTGATCGTCGAGCTTTACTCTAAGTAAAGCTTAGTACCAAAGAGAGGACACAATGCAGGGTTCTGTGACAGAGTTTCTTAAACCGCGCCTGGTTGATATCGAGCAAATTAGTTCGACGCACGCCAAGGTAACCCTTGAACCGTTAGAACGTGGCTTTGGCCATACTCTTGGTAACGCACTACGCCGTATTTTGCTTTCGTCTATGCCGGGTTGTGCTGTGACCGAGGTTGAAATTGATGGTGTACTGCATGAGTACAGCACTAAAGAAGGCGTGCAGGAAGATATCCTGGAGATTCTCCTTAACCTGAAAGGGCTGGCGGTAAAAGTTCACGGTAAAGATAAAGTTATTCTGACCTTGAATAAATCTGGAATTGGCCCTGTGACTGCCGCCGATATCACCATTAATGATGATATCGAAATCGTTAAGCCACAACATGTTATCTGCCATCTAACTGATGAAAGCGCTGCTATTAATATGCGTATTAAAGTACAGCGTGGTCGTGGGTATGTGCCGGCTTCTGCCCGTATTCATTTGGAAGAAGATGAGCGCCCAATTGGTCGTTTATTAGTTGACGCATGCTATAGCCCTGTAGAGCGAATAGCCTACAATGTTGAAGCGACACGTGTAGAACAACGCACTGATTTAGATAAGCTGGTTATCGAGATGGAAACTAACGGCACAATCGATCCGGAAGAGGCGATTCGTCGAGCAGCAACTATTCTAGCTGAACAACTCGAAGCTTTCGTTGATTTACGCGATGTTGCTAAGGTTGAAGTTAAAGATGAGAAGCCAGAGTTCGATCCGATTCTGCTGCGTGCAGTTGACGATCTGGAATTGACTGTCCGCTCTGCTAACTGTTTAAAAGCAGAAGCTATCCACTACATCGGTGATTTGGTTCAGCGCACTGAAGTTGAGTTGCTTAAAACTCCTAATCTCGGTAAAAAATCACTTACCGAAATTAAGGATGTTTTGGCATCAAGAGGTTTATCGTTAGGCATGCGTCTAGAAAATTGGCCTCCAGCAAGTATTGCTGATGAATAAGATCACAGGTTAAGGTTTTACTGAGAAGGATAAGGTCATGCGCCATCGTAAGAGTGGTCGTCAATTGAACCGCAATAGTAGCCATCGCCAAGCTATGTTCCGTAATATGGCTGGTTCTTTAGTTCGTCATGAGATTATCAAGACAACTTTACCAAAAGCGAAAGAGTTACGCCGTGTCGTTGAGCCACTGATTACTCTTGCCAAGACCGACAGTGTAGCTAATCGTCGTCTGGCATTTGCCCGTACTCGTGATAATGAGATCGTGGCAAAATTATTTAATGAACTTGGACCGCGTTTCGCGAGCCGTGCAGGTGGTTATACTCGTATTATGAGGTGTGGCTTCCGTGCAGGTGACAATGCGCCGATGGCTTACATCGAGCTTGTTGATCGTACTGTTGAGTCTCAAGCAGAAGTTACTGCAGAATAAGTTTGTAGTTATATAAAAAACCGGGATTATATCCCGGTTTTTTATTATCCAAAAATTAACTTTTTGTTGTTTCATAGTTTGCTATCATAGTGAATGATATTTATAAGTATATAGGAGGTATTTATGTATTATATAGGTAAATTAGCTAAGTTAGCAGATGTTACTACAGACACGATTCGTTTCTATGAAAAATAAGGTTTGATGGATCGGCCTGATCGCACAGCAAGTGGTTATCGTCTTTATAGCAAAAAAGATTTACAACGTTTACATTTTATTCGTTATACGAAGCAGTTAGGTTTTACTCTGGAATCGATTGCAGAGTTGTTATCTATTTGCATTGATCCTGCTCAACATACTTACCAGGAGTCGAAAAATATTGTCGATGCTTGCTTGCAAGA
This sequence comes from Arsenophonus sp., assembly GCA_045399315.1. GTDB lineage: Bacteria > Pseudomonadota > Gammaproteobacteria > Enterobacterales > Enterobacteriaceae > Arsenophonus. The sequence goes on along the minus strand of DAYVGO010000046.1, from coordinate 9,373 downwards.
GATCAAAATTAAAATTATAGAGATGGAGAGAATGAGGGATTCATTAAAAATGCTTGGTGTGGTAGTAAGCACGTTAGTACTAGATGTTCAATTTTAGAGATTATTGAACAAGATACGAGTAAACATTAAATAATATTCTTATTTTAGCAAAATAAAATTTTATTGTTATTTATTTAAGAATAAGAATCATTGGTATTAGAGGATTTGGAATGACAAATTATCTGCATAAACGGGGCGTTATAAAGAATAATGCAATAGAAGCAATACCACATGATCCTCTCTTCAGACAGCGGATTGAAAAAAATAAAACAGGAAAAGGTAGTTATCAAAGAAAAAATGAAACATAGTAAAGGGCTAACTGGTGAGTTAGTGATGATCAATTTAAAAATTTATTATCGGTAACCCACTAGTTTTAATTATTTTTATTTTTTTAACAAATCACGAATTTCTGTTAATAATGTTACTTCTTTAGTTGCTACTGCTGGTGCTTCTTCTTTCTCGCGGCGTAATTTATTTATAAGCTTTATCACGATAAAAACTGCTATGGCAATGATAAGAAAATCAAAAACATTTTGAATAAAGACACCATAATTCATAATGATAGCTGGTACATTGTCGTGGGCTTCTCATAATACAAAATGAAATTGTTTAAAATCAATCCTACCGATAAGTAATCCAAGTGGGGGCATAATAATATCTGCTACAAGAGAGGAAACAATTTTACCAAATGCTGCCCCAATAATAACACCAACAGCTAGATCAATAACGTTACCTTTTATTGCAAGTTCACGGAATTCTTTCAAAAAGTACATAGTATCCTCACTATTGGTTAAAATATAACGTGAAATTTTATAAGAATATTTAAATTATAATATCTATTTATATAGATCCATCAAAATTTTTACAAAAAGAATGGGCTGGGTTGGAAGACCTTTTCTACTTCAGGAACGTGTTTTTTATCAGTAATAAACATAATAATATGATCGTTTTGTTCAATAATATGATAGCTATTAGCAATAATGACTTCATCATTGCGAACAATAGCACCAATGATTGTACCCGGAGGAAGCTTTATTTCGGAAATTTTTCTACCAACCACTTTGGATGTATGTTCGTCACCGTGCGCGATCGCTTCGATCGCTTCTGCCACACCTTTACGCAAGGACGAAACATTGATGATGTCTGCTTTACGAACATGCCCTAATAAGGCAGAAATTGTCGCTTGTTGAGGTGATATAGCGATATCTATTACCCCGCCTTGTACCAGATCGACATATGCAGAACGTTGAATAAGAACCATTACTTTCTTTGCGCCCATTTTTTTAGCAAGCATGGCAGACATAATATTTGCTTCATCATCATTAGTCAGAGCTATAAAAACATCTGTTTGTTCAATATGTTCTTCCGCTAGTAGTTCTTGATCTGAAGCATCACCATAAAACACAATTGTATCATGTAATAATTCCGCTAATTCTGTTGCTCTTTCTTGATCACGTTCTATTAATTTAACACTGTAATCTTTTTCTAGCTGTTTAGCTAAACCTGCACCAACGTTACCACCACCAACTATCATAATTCGCTTATATGGTTTTTCCAGCCGCTGTAATTTACTCATAACAGCACGAATATGCTCATTGGCCACAACAAAGAAGATTTCATCGCCTGCTTCAATAATTGTAGAACCTTGTGGTCGGATAGGTCTATCTTGACGAAAAATTGCCGCAATTCGGGTATCGATATGGGGCAAATGTTCACGTAGATTCGAAAGGGAATTACCTACCAGTGAACCGCCATAATATGCTTTTGCTGCAACAATACTCACTTTACCATTTGCGAAATTAACAACTTGAAGTGCACCAGGATATTGGATTAATTTATAAATATAATCAATGACAAGCTGCTCTGGTGAAATAAGATAATCAATTGGTACGTGATCAGGGGTAAAAAGTTTTTCAGTTTCTTTAATATATTCAGATGCTCGTATTCTAGCAACTTTGTTTGGCGTATTAAAAAGAGAATAAGCGATTTGACACGCAATCATATTAGTTTCATCTGAATTTGTCACAGCGACTAGCATATCAGCATCTTCAGCTCCAGCTTCCCTTAAGATCCTAGGATATGAGCCATATCCACTGACAACTCTTAGATCGAATTTATCTTGCAACTGGCGTAAACGTTCAGTATTAGTATCTACGATAGTGATATCGTTATTTTCATCAACTAAATTTTCTGCAAGCGTTCCACCAACTTGCCCTGCACCTAATATGATAATTTTCATTATATTTTTATCTCACTATCAGATTGAGATTTTATTCAAAATAGTCGTATTAATTTTTTATCAGAGAAGCATAAAAGAAACCGTCTCCTCCATTTTGAGTGGGTAATATTTGCTGGCCCAATTCCAAATTGTTTTTTAAAGATGCTTCAGAATGATGAAAAAGAAATTTCTGTATCTGTTCTTTATTTTCATCCGGTAAAATAGAACAAGTCGCATAAACTAGAGTGCCATTGATTTTCAAGTAAGGCCAGATAGCTTCAAGAATTTCATATTGTAATTTAACCAATTGTGAGATATCTGTAGGTTTTCTTAACCATTTTATATCGGGATGCCTACGAATAACACCAGTCGCAGAGCAAGGTGCATCTAACAAAATACGATCAAATTTCGCACCTGATATCCATTCCAGTGGTTTCCGTCCATCACCAACAATAACTCTTGCATGTAATTTTAGTCGATTAAGGTTTTCTTGAATACGTTTTATTCGTAGTTCATCAATATCAACTGCTAAAACTTCAGCTTTTGGTGCAATTTCAAGTATATAAGTTGTCTTACCACCTGGAGCTGCGCAAAGATCAAGGATATATTCATCATTTTTAGGTGCCAATAATTCAACACATCGTTGGGCAGATAAATCTTGAATTGTTACCCAACCTTGAGCAAATCCTGGTAATTGGTCAATTGCGCAAGGTTTTTGTAATTTGATAGCGAAGTTGCTGTGATCACATAAACTTGCTTTTATACTCTCTTGTTGTAATAACTCTAGATACTCATGAGTAGAATGATGTAATTGATTTACTCTAAGCCACATAGGGGGTTTTTGGTTATTGGCGTCAATGATCTCTTCCCATTGAAAAGGGTAAGCTTGCTGAATTTTTTCTAGTAACCATTTAGGATGTAAGTAGTTGTTTTTGTTATTATTGACTTTTTTATTTAATGTTTGTTGTTGCCGTTGAAATTGTCTCAACACACCATTAATTAAGCCTTTTAATTGAGGGTGTTTCAATGCGATAGCACCATCAACAGTTTCTGCTAATGCAGCATGTGGTGGAATACGTGTGAAACAAAGTTGGTAAATGCCAACCATAATAAGATAATGAATAATTCGTTGTTTTCCTTTTAATGGCTTAGCTATTAATTGTTGAATAAACCATTCTAATAAAGGTAACACTCTGAGTACACCGAAACTGAGTTCTTGCAAAAGTGCTTTATCTTTATTGGATATATTTTTTTGCCATTCTGGAAGTACAATACTTAACGATTGTTTTTGATCAATAACCTGGGCAATAACTTGAGCACAAATGCTTCTAAGGTTATATTTTTTATTCATGTTGAATATAATTACCTACTAATTATAAATGCTAGCAAGAAAGTTATTTTAATTTTGTTTCAAAGGTGAATTGATTATCTTGCCAGGAATAAACCATTCGTGACGAGAGTTTAGAAAATCACTAGCTAACATTATTTTTTTACCGGCTGGCTGTATTTGTAAGATATTTAAAATGCCTTCTGCGGTTGCCACTTTGATCCCTGTTTTATCGGCACTTAAAATTGTTCCCGGCAATAAGTTAATTTCTTGGGAAATGACTTCGGCATGCCATACTTTAACATGTTGCTCTTTGATAATAAAATAGCTTACTGGCCAAGGATTAAATGCTCGGACACACCGTTCAATTTGTACGGCTGATAGCGTCCAATCAATTAATGCTTCATCTTTACTCAGTTTTTCAGCATAATTAGCAAATGTATCATTTTGCTTTTCTGGGTTTGCTTGACCTAAAGTAAGTAAATCAAGAGTATGCTGGAGCGCTATGGGGCCAAGTTTTGCTAGCTTTTGATACAAGGTTGCGCTGGTATCTTTCGGTTCAATGGGGCAGCTTATTTTATAGAGCATATCTCCTGTATCCAAACCAATGTCCATTTGCATAATTGTAATACCTGTTTCTTTATCACCAGCCCAAATTGAGCGTTGAATTGGCGCAGCTCCTCTCCAGCGAGGGAGGAGTGAACCATGCACATTCAGGCAGCCCAATGGTAACATCTTTAATACAATTTCAGGTAAAATTAAACCATATGCGACAACAACCATAATATCGGCATGTTGATTTTCAATCCAGCACTGACTTTTTACTGTTTTTAGTGTTGTTGGCTGAAAGATAGGAATAGCGGCTTCTTGGGCTAGAATTTTTACTGGGCTTGATGCCAGTTTTCGTCCCCTTCCAGCTGGTTTATCAGGTTGTGTCAAGACTCCAAGTATTTGGTACTTATCTTTGAAACTAAGTAATGCGGCTAAATGTTGTGCTGCAAAATCAGGGGTGCCGGCAAAAATAATTCGTAGACATTCTGACACGTAAGGATCCCTATGTTATAAAATATGACGAATATTATTTCGTTGTTTTTGCTTTTAGACGTTCAAGCTTTTCGATTTTTTGCCGAATACGTTGGCGTTTTAATGTAGAAAGATAATCAATAAATAATTTGCCATTTAGATGATCTATTTCATGTTGAATACAAATAGCAAGTAAATCATCTGCTTCTAATTCAAACTCTTTACCATGGATATCTAAGGCTTTAATTTTGACCCACTTAGCACGAGGTACAAATGCACGTTGCTCCGGCACAGAAAGACAGCCTTCTTCAATACCCGTTTCGCCAGATGTTTCCAAGATAATGGGATTTATAAGTACCAATCTTTCTGTACGAGGTTCTGAAACATCAATAACAATAATTCGTTGATGAATATTAACCTGCGTTGCGGCTAATCCAATACCTTCTTCTTCATACATCGTTTCAAACATATCATTCACGATACGCTGTATTTCTACATCAACTTTTTTTACCGGCTCTGCAATTTTGCGAAGACGTTCATCTGGGTAATGCAATATATTTAATACTGACATAAATGTTTAAAGCTATATCCAAAAAGTGAAAGTTATTTAATACTTATTCTAGACATTTCTCAGTACGATTGACAATATTGGTTATAAATGAAATACATTTATTGCCAATACTGTCTGGAAAGTATATGGATTCAATGGAAATATGGCTACGTATGAGAATGGTTTCTCATCTTTCAGCTGTTAAGGCTGCTGCAATTGTAGAGAAACTTATACCAGTAAATAATGTTAAAACGGTCTCTCTTCGGGCTTGTGGGTTATCATCACATCAGTGTATACAATTTACTCATGCAAATTCAAAAGCTATTTGTATTGCAATGAAATGGCTTGAAATAAGCGAACATAAACTCGTTACGTTATTCGATATCAATTATCCGTATTTATTAAAACAAATATATTCACCACCCATTATACTCTTTGTTACTGGTAAAGAGAAAGCACTTTCTTCCATTCAGATTGCCATAGTAGTTAGTCGTTATAATGATTTCTATGGTGAGAAATGGGCACAGATATTTATAAGGAACTTGTGATTCATAAATTTACAATTACTAGTAGTTTAGCAATAGGTATTGACGGGATTAGCCATGAAGTAGCATTAATGTATAATGGGATTACTGTTGCAACACTAGGTAGTGGTTTAAATAAATTATATCCGATGCAACATACTGGTTTAGCAGATAAAATTAAGGAACAAGGAGCATTAGTATAGAATATTTACTAGATACTCCCCCTTTAGTTAAGAATTTTCCTCGTCGGAATTGTATAATTAGTGGTTTAAGTAAAGTAGTAATTGTGATTGAAGCTGGATTGAAGAGTGGTTCATTAATTACAGCTAAATGTGCATTGGAAGTGCATTGGAACAAGGTAAAGATATTTTTGCTTTACCTGGTGTGTTAGGTAATTCCTCATACGAAGGTAATCACTGGTTAATTTGACAGGGTGCTTATTTAGCTTTTTCACCTCAAGAGATGTTATTGAATATTTAAACAGTGGTCTACAATGGTTACCGGAAAATAAAAACCCTATCTGATAATCTATCGAACGATAATTCTATCAATAATATTTTGCGTTATATTAATTATGAGCCAATGCTTATCGATTTAATTGCTCAAAGAAGTGGCTTATCAGTTATTGAGATATCTGCATCTCGATTACTGGAATTTCAATTGATGGGTAAAGTTGTCGTTGTGTCTGGTGGATACATTAGAGTTGAGTGATTAAAGTGAGATGAGAATGCAGAAGCGAATTTTTTTGACAAAAATAAAAGATGAAGATAAGAAGCATTGTCCAAGATGTCATAGTGAACTTATTATTCGAAATGGAGGATATGGGCTTTTTGTCGCTTGCTCTAATTATCCTAAATGTAAGTATGTTAAGCCGCTAAAACAATCATCAGACAGCCAAATAATTAAAGAATTAGTAGGTTATTTTTGTCCAAAATGTGGGCACAATTTGATATTAAAGCAAGGTCGTTTCGGTATGTTTATTGGTTGTAGCCATTATCCTAAATGTGAACATACTGAATTAATTGATAAACCCGATAAAACGTTAGTTGTTTGTCCACATTGCCAAGATGGTGAATTACTACAAAGGACATCACGTCTTGGCAAAATATTTTATGCTTGTAACTGTTATCCTAAATGTCAATTTGTTATTAACTCTAAGTCCGTTTCTAGAATATGTTGTTTTTGTCATTATCCATTATTAATAGAAAAAAAGGTTTCACAAGATATGAAAATAGTTTGTGCAAATAAATTATGTAATAAACCGCAATAATAGAAATACATGGAATAAATTGAGATGCTTGATGAAATATCCCCTTCATTTCTGAATATTATTGGCGCGTTAAATAAAGGAAAAATTATAGCTTATCCAACAGAAGCTGTTTTTGGCTTAGGCTGTGATCCTGATAATGAGAAAGCAGTCCGTCAGTTGTTATTTTTAAAACAACGTTCATGGGAAAAAGGGTTAATTTTAATAGCTGGAGACTATGAACAGTTAACACCTTATATTGATGAAAATAAATTAACTAACTCACAAAAAGAAATGATGTTTTCAACAGGATCTGTACCTATAACCTGGGTAGTACCTGCTAGAAAAAGCATACCGAAATGGTTGACAGGAAAATTTGACTCACTTGCGGTTCGTATTACAAATTTTGAGTTAATTAAAAGACTTTGTTTTTTATATGGTAAACCATTAATTTCTACCAGTGCTAATTTACATCGATTATCACCTTGCAGAACAAAAGAAGAAGTTATTGCCCAGTTTGATGGTCAAGTATCCATTTTAGCTGGTTCCGTTGGCGGATATAAAAATCCATCTGAAATCCGAGATATACTAACAGGTCGTTTGTATCGAAAAGGTTAATATGATGGAAGAATTTGCGGTATTTGGAAACCCAGTAGAACATAGTAAATCGCCACTTATTCATAAATTTTTTGCTGAACAAACAGGTATTGAATATGCTTATGGGAAAGTATTAGTTCCTGTAAATAAATTTGAAGAAACATTAAATGATTTTTTTTGTCGAGGAGGAAAGGGAGCAAATATTACGTTACCTTTTAAAGAGCTAGCCTACCAAAAAGTTGATGAATTAACTGAACAGGCTCAAATCTGTGGTTCTGTTAATACTATCAAGAGGTTAGATGAGCAGAGATTATTAGGTGATAATACCGATGGAGTCGGTTTAATTTTAGATCTTGAGCGTCTGTGTTTTATTGAAAAAGGAATGCATATATTAGTAATAGGTGCTGGTGGTGCAGCACGTGGTGCTATAGCTCCCCTTTTAAATTATGGTTGTAGAATAACGATTACGAATCGAACATTTAGTAAAGCAAATGAACTAACAAAACGATTTTCGGCTATAGGAGATATTAATTCGTTAGTGTTGCAATCTATTGATTCTGCTGAGTATAATTTAGTTATCAATGCAACTTCTTCTGGTGTTGTCGAGCAAGTTCCTGCTATTTCACCTAGTATATTTAATCAAAATGTTTTTTGTTATGACATGTTTTATCGGTTAAATGAAACACCATTTTTGACTTTAGCGAAAATACATGGTGTATTAAAATATGCTGATGGTATTGGTATGCTAGTCGGTCAGGCGGCTTTTGCTTGTAAACTGTGGCACGGTAAATTACCTGATATTTCATCTGCATTACAGAGATTAAAAGAAAAACTCTAACATAAATTATATTGGTATATTTTTCTGACAAAAGTGATAGCGATATAAGATAAAAAACGAGGCTATCATTTTGTAATAAATTTATAAGTAATTATTTTTCCAATTTTTATAATTAGCAGCAGATTGAACTAAGCCATCTAATTCTTCGGAAGATAATTTTCTGATCTGTTTTACAGGACTGCCAATATATAGGTAACCACTTTCTAGTTTTTTACCTTGAGTGACTAAACTACCTGCACCTATAATGACATAATCTTCAACTTTTGCACCATCTAAAATAATTGAGCCCATACCAACCAAAACACGGTTGCCAATCATGCATCCATGTAACATTACTTTATGCCCAATGGTAACGTCTTTTCCAATTATGAGAGGATATCCTTGAGGACTAATTTTATTCTTATGGGTAACATGAAGTACGGAACTATCTTGAATATTAGTTCTTGCACCAATAGAAATATAATTGACATCACCACGTATGACAGATAGCGGCCAAATGCTAACATTATCAGAAATACGCACATCACCAATTACAACAGCTGTTAGATCGATATATACATTATTTCCAATAACGGGTGTTAAGTGCATGTAATGCCTTATATTAGAAGCCATTGTTCTGTTCATCCTAAGTAGATTATTTGAATTAGTTGTCAAATAGTGATAGATGAATTTGTATTTTATATTATTAAATATTTTGTTAATTAATTGAAGTTAATTTAGGTGTTAATAAGATAATATAATGGCTTATTTTTTTGAATTATTTTAAAGACACAAATTTGAATGGATACTATATGAAGAGAGCTAATTTTGTAGAATTTTAATTCATAGTGATGAAAATATATTCATATAAATAAAAAATACAAAAAAATAGTTGAGTAAATTTTTAGGCGCTCTATAATGCGCCCCCACTGAGTCAGTGTAGAACGAATCAGCAGTAGTGGATTTTAGCAACTTAGTACAACGGAAAAGTAGAAATAACTACTTGACTTTACAGGTGAAAAGCGTAGCGTA
>DAYVGO010000011.1:0-62818 GCA_045399315.1 Arsenophonus sp. | reverse complement strand
ACTTATTTACGCTGAGACGAAAGTTTCAGGCGTGCTCAAATGGTAAAATCTATATTGGTGAAATAGATACCGATCCGACTGTTGTACCCGAGAACCAGATTCAAGTGTATATTGAAAATTCGGGTAGTAGTGCCTCAGGTATCAATAGTACATACTGTACAGCAATAGGATGGCAATAATGAATTCAGCAAACGAAGAGACTCATTATTTCAGTGCAAAAGAAATCACCTGGTTGCCTGAGTCGATGAAAGAAGACTATATCCAGTCTGATAGTTAGGACTATGAAGCCAAACCTGTTCCATACAGCGTTTATCATGAATTTGCACTTACCACAGCACTCGCCGGTAAAATGTTAGGGATGAATGAAAAGGGTGATCCAATTTTAGGGGATATTCCATCCAGACCAAAGACAGAATTAATAGCAGATGTTGAGGATGAAAAAAGATGGATAATCCAAGGTGCAACTGACGTTATTACACCCTTGCAAGATGTGGTTGATTTGGACATAGCGACTGAAGAAGAGAAGCAACAACTCACAGAATGGAAGAAATATTGAGTACTGCTTAATTGTATCGATACCTTAGCTGTTCCTAATATAAATTGGCCTAAAAAACCCAAATAGTTCCATCGAAGGAGCATGATATTAGCAGTGCTGGCTAAAGTGGGGCAATTCCGCTTTATGTCAGCCTGAGAGTGTGTCGTTTAGTATCAGCTGATTATCCTGTGTAGCCTGAGATAGCACAGTATTTATCTCAGCGATAACTTTGTTAGCATTCTCACGTTTGCGAATTATTCGCTTTATTGCTGTTTCTTCTGCCTCGTTTATCGCATCTTGTAAATATTCTGTCACATGCCAGATACTCTCACATTCAGAAGCGATAGAAGGGACTAGTCTGACTTCCATAGGATAAGGTGAGGAAATACCTGTGACTTCTCTCAATACATACCAGATAGCATTATTCCATGTGTCTCTAAAACGAAAGTTTTGGGTCATCAATGCAATGATACGGGCGAGGTTTTGGGTATCTTTCCTGTTAAATTTTTTGTGGGTTTCTGGTTGATATTTTGGATTACTAACTTTTTCTAAATTAAAGTAACAATCTTCTAGTTGTTTGAATACATCCCATGCTTTATCTGTTTCAAGCATTTTGGCGTGTCTAGCAGCGTCTCGTTCTCCAAAGGATAAGTCTACGGGTGTTTTTAGCAACTAACCCTCTTAAAGATGGTCTGTTCTTAAAATCTTTTAATTCATAGTTTTCAAGTTTGAATAAATGTTTACCAACAATAAGTCTATCAGTATTTCGAAGATAGTTATTTTAGATATGTTTGACCTCTGTTTTGTAAAGCTGAGCTAGCAATTCGATAGTGATTACAGGGAGGTTATTGTAAGTAATAACAGTAAGATTATCTACAGTAATTTTAGGGTTCATGATTTACATCCTGTTAAATTGTTAAAATTACCCTTATTTAGAGGGTGGTTGGGTACTTCAACACCGCTAACAGACGGCCAACAGTTTTTCCCGATAGGGTGTTGTATATACTGTTCGCTACCCAACCATAACAATCTATCTATGGACGTAAGAAACCGCATTACTTTCGGGAGCGGTATCCGCTGTTAGAGGTATGTTGAGCACCTGATAGAAACTATAGCGTATGATTTCTTCTTTCGTCAATGGTTATTGTTAGGTTATACTTAACTAAACACAGGAGGATTCCCTATGGGTCAAGTTGTATTTGATGCACTACAAGCATCAGAAGAATTAGAAGACGCTGATATTTTTAGGGAACAAGCTAGGGCTATCTTGCTTGTCGTACGTAAATCTCATGAGGTTGCTGATGTAGTGACCAAAGCTGATATTGTTGAGGTAAACCACAATATTGCTGATGTCCGCAAAAACTTATCGGTTGAAATAACCAATGTTCGTAAAGATATGGAAATAACCCGCAAAGATCTGCAACTTGAGACGTCAGGCATTCGTGCTGAGTAAAAGTTAATGTGCTGGATGTTAGGCGCGGGTATTTTAGGTATTCTTTCTCTAGTGGTTAAAGCCTTTTTGATACCTGCATTGTAACGTGTATTGTGGGTTATTAGCTCAGTTGGTAGAACAGTGGACTCTTAATCCATCGGTCGCAGGTTCGAGTCCTACATACAACTAATTATTATTCATACCCTTTCGCTTGTTGTTGCTTCCATCTCGGCAACAAGAATTTCTTCATAATTTATCTTTACCCTGTTCGCCTTATATCCCCGCTTTGAAGAACGGTGCCTTACGGTGAACAGGGTAATGTGTAGGTATGTGTCAAATTTGTGACACGGAAAAGAATAAAAATAAGTAAATGTATAAAATGCTTGGCTGGCGTATACATGGGCTTCATTAATGTTTAAGATATTCTATTTTTTGTAACACATCGGACTATTTTTCCGATGCTGGAGAGGCAAAGTGAAATATGAATTACAAAGCCAAGATGGGCAAGCTCGTCGTGGTCGTTTGATTTTTGAACGTGGTACTGTAGAAACGCCTGCTTTTATGCCGGTTGGCACTTATGGCACAGTTAAGGGCCTGACGCCAGAAGAAGTTAAACAAACTGGGGCACAAATCCTATTAGGTAATACATTTCATTTATGGTTGCGCCCTGGACAGGAGATAATAAAATTACATGGTGATCTGTATGATTTTATGCAATGGCAAGGGCCGATTTTGACTGATTCTGGTGGGTTTCAGGTTTTTAGTCTGGGTGCCATGCGTAAAATTAAAGAAGAAGGTGTCTATTTTCACCATCCAATCAATGGTGAAAGGATTTTCCTTAGTCCGGAAAAATCGATGGAAATCCAGTACGATCTTGGTTCGGACATTGTCATGATTTTTGATGAATGTACGCTTTATCCAGCGGACTGGGATTACGCTAAAAAATCGATGGAGATGTCTCTTCGATGGGCAAAACGTAGTCGTCAACGATTTGATGAACTAGCTAATAAAAATGCTCTTTTTGGCATTATTCAGGGCAGTATTTACCAAGATTTACGTGATATATCAGTAAAGGGCTTGGTCGATATTGGTTTTGATGGTTACGCTGTTGGCGGCTTAGCTGTGGGTGAACCAAAAGAGGATATACATCGTATTTTAGCGCATGTCTGCCCACAGATGCCAGCGAATAAACCGCGTTATTTAATGGGGGTTGGTAAACCGGAGGATCTTATTGAAGGGGTTCGACACGGTATTGATATGTTTGATTGTGTGATGCCAACCCGCAATGCACGCAATGGTCATCTATTCGTAACCGAAGGCGTAATTAAAATTCGCAACGCTAAATATAAATCGGATACTTCGCCGCTCGATGCGCATTGTGACTGCTATACTTGCTCTAACTATAGTCGTGCTTATTTACATCATCTTGATCGATGTAATGAAATTCTTGGAGCTAGGCTTAATACTTTACACAATTTGCGTTATTATCAACGGCTAATGGCTGAAATTCGCCAAGCGATTGAGAAAGGTGAATTTGAAGTTTTTGCGGTAGAGTTTTATCACCGAATCAATAAATCACTTTCAGCAAAGTAGAGTATAATTTCAGTCGTGCTAATTGAATCAAATCAGTGTAGGATTTGTTGGTTTTGATTAATTTTTTGAGTTAGAAAGAGTGTCTTAATCACAATGAGGAAATTTTGATGAGTTTGTTTATTTCTGAAGCAGTTGCTTCAGCAGGTGGTCAGGCGCAAGGAAACCCATATTCTTTGATCATTATGCTGGTTGTTTTTGGATTGATTTTTTATTTTATAATCTTACGACCACAACAGAAGCGGGCTAAAGAGCACAAAAAATTAATGGATTCTATTTCTAAAGGTGATGAGGTATTAACAACCGGTGGATTAATTGGCCGTGTTACCAAAGTATCTGAAATGGGTTATTTTGTTGTCGCATTGAATGATACCAATGAAGTAACCATTAAACGTGATTTTGTTGCTGCTGTACTACCAAAGGGTACAATGAAGTCTATCTAATTTCTGTTTTTCCCGAAGGGAATTGCCGTGCTAAATCGTTATCCTTTGTGGAAGTATTTAATGCTGATCACTGTATTGCTCATCGGTCTGCTGTATGCGCTTCCCAATCTTTATGGAGAAGATCCGGCTGTTCAGATCACTGGCGTGCGGGGAACCGGTGCCAATGAACAGACTTTGGATCAGGTTCGCAATATTTTAAAGAAAGAGAAAATCGAAAGTAAATCCATTACACTAGAAAATGGTGTAATTCTTGCTCGTTTTAATAATCCAGATGTCCAACTTCATGCTCGCGAAATCTTAGTTTCGGGTTTAGGAGAGCAATATGTTGTTGCGTTAAATCTAGCACCTGCTACCCCTCATTGGTTAAGGGCATTGGGTGGTGAGCCGATGAAATTAGGCTTAGATCTGCGTGGTGGCGTTCACTTCTTAATGGAGGTGGATATGGAAACGACATTGGGCAAATTGCAGGAACAAAATATGGATGGCCTGTGTAATGATTTACGTGAAAAAGGGTTCCTATATTCAACTATACGTAAAGTTAATAATTACGGCATTGAAATACGTTTCCGTGATGATAGTGGGCGCTCACAAGCGGAATCTTATTTGACCCCACGTTATCGTGATTTGGTTTTTACCGCTAGCAAAAATAATACATTAACAGCAGTAATGACTGATGAACGGATGCGTGAAGCACGTTATTACGCAGTATCACAAAATATTAATATTATTCGCAACCGTGTTAACCAATTAGGTGTCACTGAACCATTAGTACAGCGTCAAGGTGCTGATCGAATTGTTGTTGAATTACCTGGTATTCAGGATACAGCGCGAGCAAAAGAAATTCTTGGGGCTACTGCAACGTTAGAATTTCGTTTAGTTAATGCAGGTGTAGACGGTATTGCTATTCAACGTGGTCATATTCCTGGCGATTCAGAAATAAAATATACCCGAGATGGTGAGCCAGTTGTGCTCTATAAACGAGTCATTTTGACGGGAGATCATATTACTGATTCGACATCTGAATTAGATGAAGTCGGCAACCCACAGGTAAGCATTGGTCTGGATAGTGTCGGTGGTTCTATCATGTCTGATTTTACGCGTGATAATCAGGATAAACTGATGGCAACTTTATTTGTTGAATACAAAGATAGTGGACGAAAAGATGCCAATGGTCGGGCCATTTTGGTAAAAGATGAGAAAGTCATTAACATAGCCAGAATTTCAGCTCGTTTTGGTAATAAATTTCGCATTACCGGTATCAGTAATCCAACGGAAGCACGCCAATTATCTTTATTGTTACGGGCTGGCGCATTGATTGCACCGATACAGATTATTGAGGAACGAACCATTGGACCAACATTAGGATTACAGAATATTGAGCAAGGAATGAAAGCATCATTAGCAGGTTTGCTAGCTTCTGTTCTATTTATGGTAATTTATTATCGTAAGTTTGGTTTTATTGCCAGTTCTGCCTTATTAGCCAATTTGATCCTTATCGTGGGTGTTATGTCACTATTACCAGGTGCTACATTAACCATGCCAGGAATTGCCGGTATTGTTTTGACGCTTGCTGTTGCTGTTGATGCGAATGTATTGATTAATGAACGTATTAAAGAAGAGTTAAAGAATCGTCGTTCTGTACAGCAAGCGATACATGAAGGTTATAAGGGGGCATTTTCCAGTATCTTAGATGCCAATTTGACAACGGTGATTACAGCAACGATTTTATATGCGGTCGGCACGGGTTCCATTAAGGGCTTTGCCATTACCACAGGGATTGGTATTGCTACCTCCATGTTTACTGCAATTGTAGGAACGCGTGCTATCGTGAACTTATTGTATGGTGGTAAACGTATTAAAAAGCTGTCGATTTAAGGAGCGTGGTTGTGGCGCAAGATTACACCATAGAACAGTTAAATCATGGCCGTAGAGTTATTGATTTTATGCGTTGGGATTATTTGGCTTTTGGTATCTCAATTGCTTTGTTTATTCTTTCAGTGACGGTTATTTCATTAAAAGGTTTTAACTGGGGATTAGATTTTACTGGTGGGACGGTTATTGAAATTAATCTCAGTCAACCAGCTGATCTCGATAAAATTAGAGCCAGCTTAGCTAATAATGGTCATCAGGAGCCACTGGTTCAGAATTTTGGTAGTAGCAGAGATATTATGATCCGGTTACCCCCTAGTGAAGGGGTAGCAGGTCAAGAGATTGGTAAGTCTATTATTTCGGTGATTAACAAAAATGTTGATGATCAAGCAACAGTTAAGCGCATTGAGTTTGTTGGGCCAAGTGTAGGAACTGAACTAGCGCAAACCGGAGCAATGGCACTGTTAGCTGCTTTGATTTGTATTTTGATTTACGTTGGCTTTCGTTTTGAATGGCGGCTGGCAGCTGGTGTTGTAATATCATTGGCGCATGATGTGGTCATTACATTAGGCATCGTGTCGCTTTTTCAGATTGAAGTTGATATGACTATTGTTGCTTCATTGATGTCGGTTATTGGCTATTCTTTAAATGACAGCATTGTGGTCTCTGATCGCATTCGTGAAAATTTCCGCAAGATTCGTCGTGGTACTTCTTACGAAATAGTTAATGTTTCATTGACGCAAACATTGAGTCGAACACTTATTACTTCGGAGACTTCTTTATTAGTTGTATTGATGCTATATCTCTTTGGTGGCTCAATACTTAAAGGTTTCTCACTAGTTATGTTAATTGGTGTGACAATTGGTACCGTTTCTTCAATTTATGTTGCTTCTGCTTTAGCATTAAAGATGGGAATGAAACGAGAACATTTGATCCTGCCAAAAGTGGAAAAAGAGGGAGCGGATCAACATTCTCTCCTGCCTTAAAGGCGGATTTTGTTAATTCACACCCTGTTAGATTGAGCTGGCAGGGTGTTTTTCATTGATGTCTGCGTTAAACTGGAAAATCGGACCACAAAATCAGGAAATTTTATGCATTGTCCATTTTGCACCGCTGTAGATACCAAAGTGATTGATTCACGTCTGGTCGGCGATGGTTCGCAGGTTCGTCGTCGTCGACAATGTCTTGAATGTCATGAGCGTTTTACTACTTTTGAAATGGCTGAATTAGTCATGCCTAGGGTGGTAAAAAGCGATGATGTCCGTGAGTCATTTGATGAACACAAACTTAGACGAGGTATGCAAAAAGCGTTAGAAAAACGCCCTGTAAGTTCTGATGATGTGGAAACAACAATCAACAATATAAAATCGCAGCTACGCGCAACAGGAGAGCGAGAAATTCCGGCGAAGATGATCGGGACAATTGTTATGGATGAGCTGAAAAAGCTGGATAAAGTTGCATATATACGCTTTGCTTCGGTATATCGCAGTTTTGAAGATATTCGTGAATTTGGCGAAGAAATTGCTAAGTTACAGGACTAGTAGTAAAAATGACTGAGTTTGATAAGCAATTTATGACTTGTGCGTTGTCACTGGCACAGCAAGGAAGATTTACTACTTCACCTAATCCGAATGTGGGATGTGTGATTGTTCGTGATGGTAAAGTCGTTGGTGAAGGTTTTCATTGTAAAGCAGGGGAAGCACATGCGGAGATTTATGCTTTGCAAATGGCTGGTGAAAAGGCTAAAGGAGCAACTGCTTATGTTACATTAGAGCCGTGTAGTCATTATGGCAAAACGCCACCTTGTGCTGATGCATTAATTAATGCAGGTATTCGTCGGGTTGTTGTTGCTATGCAAGATCCAAATCCACAGGTTGCAGGACGTGGCTTACTTAAATTACAACAAGCTGGTGTTGAAGTAGTTCATGGCTTACTAATGGATGAAGCTGAGAAGTTAAATCGAGGCTTTTTAAAAAGGATGCGAACTGGTTTCCCTTATGTTCAACTAAAGTTAGCCGCCTCACTTGATGGACGGACAGCGCTTGCATCAGGTGAAAGTAAATGGATTACATCGCCAGCAGCTCGGCAAGATGTGCAAAGTTTTAGAGCCCAGGCGAGTGCAATTTTGACTACCAGTGCCACTGTTTTAGCTGATGATCCTGCCTTAAATGTTCGTTGGACAGATTTTACGCCTGAATTACAAAATATTTATTCTAAAGATCATCTTCGACAGCCGATAAGAATTGTTCTCGATAGTAATAATCAAGTAAAACCAGAACATATAGTAACCAAGCTGGCTGGAGAATGTTGGCTTATCCGTCCTAATCCGCTATCACAAGATTGGTGTGGTCATGTTGAACAAATGGTAATTCCAACCTACGAAAAAGGAATCGATTTAGTTTTGTTGATGATGCAGCTAGCTAAACGTAATATTAATTCAATTTGGGTTGAAAGTGGGCCAACTCTTGCTGGAGCTTTGTTGACATTAGGTTTAGTCGATGAATTGATTGTTTATATTGCACCTAAAATCTTAGGAGCAACAGCGAGAGGATTAATTAATATTTCAGAATTACGAAAATTGAAAGATGCCCCTGCCTTTGAATTTATTAATATTGAAGTTATTGGTTCTGATTTACGTCTAACCCTTCGCCCATTATAACGGTATATTTTGCTAGCTAATTAGCTTGGTACAATGTGACAGAATAGTTAAAGTGGTATAATATTTAATTGATTTAATTTAGGATTTTTAAAGGCTACTATAAAGTTAAATAAATTCAGAAACACAGTATATAAAAGAATATGATAAAATCGACGTTTCTGTAAAGAATAATTGGTATTTAAGGAACGCTATGAACGTAATAAAAGGTACTGTAGCAGCACCCAAAGCTCGTATAGCAATAGCTATTGCACGTTTTAATCATTTTATCAACAATAGCTTGCTTGAAGGAGCAGTTGATACACTCGAGCGTGTTGGTCAAGTTGCGACTGAAAATATTACGATAGTTTGGGTGCCTGGCGCTTATGAGCTGCCTTTGGCGATTAAAACGTTAGTAGAAACCAAAAAGTATGATGCGGTAGTTGCCCTTGCTAGTGTAATACGTGGTGCAACTCAACATTTTGAATATGTCGCCGGTGAATGCAGTTCTGGACTTTCTAATGTCGTAATGGCTAGTAATATTCCTGTTGCATTCGGGGTTTTAACTACCGATGATATAGAGCAAGCGATTGAACGCGCAGGTACCAAAGCGGGAAACAAAGGTGCTGATGCTGCATTAGCTGCACTGGAAATGGTTAATGTAATTCAGGCCATTAAAGGCTAACTGTTTAATTTAAGGGGAATTTTGTGAAACCTGCTGCTCGTCATCGGGCACGTGAGTGTGCTGTTCAGGCGATTTATTCGTGGCAATTATCAGGTAATAGTATTGCTGATGTTGAAGGGGAGTTTTTATCTGAACAGGATATGTCAGATGTTGATGTGACTTACTTTTGTGAGTTACTGATGGGCGTTTCAACTAATGTGTCGGAATTGGATGAAAAGATGGCTCCTCATATTTCTCGCCAACTTGGCGAGCTTGGTCAGGTAGAGAAAGCTGTTTTACGTTTAGCAATGTTTGAACTCTGTTACCGTGATGATGTACCTTATAAAGTTGCTATTAATGAAGCGATTGAATTAGCAAAAATTTTTGGCGCAGAGGAAAGTCACAAATTTATCAATGGAGCACTTGATAAAGTTGTTCCTACAGTGCGTAAGAAGTAATGGTGTTCAGGCTTTTCGAATAATCTGATGTTCTTTTTGATTATAAGGTTGAGTGATGGCCTTGTAGCAATCTGAGCATGGTATATTGGAATTTTATTATGGTTTGTGGCGAATTTGATATCATTGTGCGTTATTTTAATCGTCAACAGCAAAATCGACATGACGTTAATATCGGTATTGGTGATGATTGTGCATTGATAACAATACCTGAAAAACAGCAATTAGCGGTTACGACAGATACCCTAGTTGCGGGTATCCATTTCCTTGATAGTATTTCGCCGGAAGATTTAGCTTATAAATCTTTAGCGGTTAATTTAAGTGACTTAGCTGCTATGGGAGCAGATCCGGCTTGGGTTTCTCTTGCGTTGACATTGCCACAAATCAATGAAGATTGGCTGGAAAGATTTAGTACTAGTCTGTTTGAACAGCTTGATTACTATAAAATGCAGCTTATTGGTGGTGATACAACGCGAGGCCCAATGAGTTTAACCTATACAGCACATGGGTTGATTCCGACAGGAAAATCGTTAACCCGGGCTGGCGCCTGTAATGGTGATTGGATTTATGTCACCGGCACATTGGGAGATAGTGCAGCTGGCTTGGCGATTTTACAATCACAACTGGTCATTGAAGATGTAAAAGATCGTCATTGGTTGATGCAGCGTCATTTAAGACCTCAGCCCCGTATTTTGCAAGGACAAGCTCTACGTCATCTCGCTTCTTCAACGATAGATATTTCTGATGGTTTAATCGCTGATCTTGGGCATATTTTAAAAATCAGTGGTCGTGGAGCTAAAGTTAAACTAGATTTTTTACCATTATCAGATGCATTGCGCAGACAAGTGTCGCCAGAACAGGCGCTGACTTGGGCGTTAAGTGGTGGCGAAGATTATGAACTTTGCTTTACAGTGCCTGAGATCAATCGTGGTGCATTAGAGTCAGCACTTGCACATACCGGTGCAAATTTTCATTGTATCGGTCAGATCACCTCAGAATCAGAAGGTGTTCGCTATTTTTATGCTGACAAAGAGGTTTCACCTAATTTAACTGGGTTTGATCATTTTGTCGAGGAAGCTTGTTATGACTGATGCAAAATCTCGTTTAAGGCTGTCAAATCCTTGGCATCTATTGGCAACTGGGTTTGGTAGTGGTTTATCACCTATCATTCCGGGAACCATGGGATCATTAGCCGCTATCCCGTTTTGGTTACTAATGTATTGTCTATTACCTGCTTGGTTATGTTGGTTTATTATTTTATTGGGTTTTGGCGTTGGTATTGTTATTTGTCAACGGACATCCGATGATATACAAGCTCACGACCATGGCAGTATTGTTTGGGATGAGTTTATTGGTATGTGGTTGACCCTAATGGTGATACCTATAGTTAATTGGCAATGGGTATTGATAGCATTTGTGCTTTTCCGTTTTTTTGACATGTTAAAACTTTGGCCTATTGGTTGGTTTGATCGGCAAATAGGTGGAGGGTTAGGTATAATGCTAGATGACATCATTGCGGCTATTTTTGCTATTGTTATCTTGCTAGTACTTGCCAACTGGTTAGCCGTGTTATAGTGCCGCTTAGATACTAAAAATCAAAAGCGATCGTTAAACAACTGCTTTTGATTTTCGGAATATTTATTAATTTATTTGCTGTAATAGTTATTAATTGATTTGACAATTCCTTCCGCATTAAGTCCTAATTCAGCCTGAATTTCTGCTTGGTTTCCTTGGGCAATATAGTGATCAGGTAAGCCAAGGTTAATGATAGGCATAATATGATGGGTTTTTATTAAGAACTCATTAACGCCGCTACCGGCTCCTCCCATAATTGCATTTTCTTCTAATGTTACTAATAAGTTATGTGTTTGGGCTATTTCCAGTATTAATGTTTCGTCGAGCGGTTTTACAAACCGCATGTCGACCACCGTGGCATCGAGTAATTCTGCTGCTTGCATGGCTTCGGTAAGTAATGTACCAAAGTTGAGAATGGCAATTTTTTTTCCTTGACGGCGAATTATTCCTTTACCGATTGGGATTTTTGATAAAGGTTGTAGTGTGGCACCAGAACCTGTTCCTCTTGGATAACGAACCGTGACAGGACCATCCTGATAGTGATAACCAGTGTGTAGCATTTGTCGGCATTCATTTTCATCACTTGGCGACATAATAATCATATCTGGTAAACAACGTAAAAATGATAGATCGAAAGCACCTTGATGAGTTTGTCCATCGGCACCAACTATGCCAGCTCGATCAATAGCGAACAGGATAGGCAACCTTTGAATAGCGACATCATGGATCACTTGATCATACGCGCGTTGTAAAAAAGTAGAATAAATAGCAACCACAGGTTTATAGCCGCCAATAGCAAGTCCGGCAGCAAAAGTAACGGCGTGTTGTTCCGCAATAGCAACGTCAAAATATTGTTTAGGATAGGATTTAGAAAACTTAACCATACCTGAGCCTTCACGCATGGCTGGCGTGATCGCCATCAGTTTAGGATCAGCGGCTGCCTCTTGACATAACCAATCGCCAAAAATCTGTGAAAAAGTTAATTGCTTATCACTGTTCTTTGGTAGGCTAAAAGTTGTTGGATCAAATCTTGGTACGGCATGCCAGCTGATAGGATCTTTTTCGGCTGGTTCATAACCTTTGCCTTTTTTAGTCATAATATGTAAAAACTGGGGGCCTTTTAACTCACGCATATTTTTTAAGGTTTGTACTAATGTGAGTACATCATGGCCATCGATGGGGCCAATGTAGTTAAATCCCAATTCTTCAAACATAGTACTAGGGATCACCATGCCTTTAAGATGTTCTTCGGTTTTCTTTAATAATTCTTTAATTGAAGGAATATTGGAAAATACCTTTTTTCCCCCTTCACGTAAGCTTGTATAAAGATTACCCGATAAGAGTTGTGCTAAATGATTATTTAATGCACCAACGTTTTCTGAAATTGACATTTCATTATCATTGAGGATCACCAGCATATCTTTGTGAATGTCGCCAGCATGGTTCATTGCTTCAAACGCCATACCTGCAGTAATTGCTCCATCACCAATTACACAAACAGTTTTGCGATCTTTATTTTCATATTCCGCTGCTACCGCCATGCCAAGTCCCGCACTAATAGAAGTAGAGGAATGACCAACACTCAGAATGTCATATTCACTCTCTGCTCGCCATGGGAAAGGATGTAAGCCATTTTTTTGACGTATGGTACCAATTTGATCGCGGCGGCCAGTTAATATCTTATGCGGATATGCCTGGTGGCCGACATCCCAAATAAGATTATCAAACGGGGTTTTATAGACATAGTGTAAAGCAACAGTGAGTTCAATAGCGCCTAGTCCAGAAGCAAGATGTCCACTGGAACGGCTAACACTATTTAATAAAAATTGTCGCAATTCCTCACATAATTTGGGGAGGCTTTCTTTTGGTAAAAGTCGTAATTCTTCCGGCGTTTCTATCAATGTTAAAGTTGGATAGGAAGTGATATCAATACTCATGTCTGCCCATTAAGTAATTGTTTTTTGTTTATAAAAATGACGCTATAGTAGGGCGCCAAAAGGTTATTTTGAATTTTTATTACCTGTGAAATGTTCTATTTTAAAACCAAGAAATTAATTTTTTCGCTCGATAATAAAGTATGTTAAGTTTTGTAGTGTTTCCGTATTAAGTCCATATTGTTGTTCTAACATATAAAGCGCATTCAGTGCTTGTTTATACAAATTGATCGCTTTTTTCTGTGCTTGTTCAAGACCAATTAATGATGGGTAGGTACTTTTTTTATGTTGTTCATCAGCACCTTGGCTTTTACCTAAAATATGCGTATTACCGGTCACATCAAGAATGTCGTCATGGACTTGGAATACCAGACCAATAGCATTGGCATAATTATCCAGTAAGGGTAGTAATTGGTAGCCTTGACTGCCAGCCGCAAATACACTAATTCGGATGGCAGCACGAATTAGCGCCCCCGTTTTTTGATGATGAATAGTTTCTAGGGTTGCAATATCAATTTGTTGACCCTCTGATTCCATATCTAGTGCTTGGCCTCCACACATGCCTGTTGCGCCAGTAGCAGTAGCGAGTTCGGCTATCATTGCCAGGCGATCATTATCACTAACATCTGGCATTACAGAGCGAGATAAGATATCAAAGGCAAGTGTTTGCAAGGCATCACCCGCTAAAATTGCATGCGCTTCACCAAAGGAAATATGGCATGTTGGTTGACCACGACGAAGATCGTCATTATCCATGGCGGGTAAATCATCGTGAATTAATGAATAAGCATGAATACATTCAATAGCAGCAGCAGGCACGTCCAGGTTTTCCACTGAAACATTTAACATATTACCTACAGCATAAACTAAAAAAGGTCTTAACCGTTTTCCACCAAATAATGTGCCATATTTCATTGCTGCGACAAGTTGACTTTGGTTAAACGGAAGGCGCTGAAATTGGTTTAATAGAGTTTTATTGACACGATCTTGTACCCATTGGAGTTGATCCGCAAAAGAAAGTGTCACTATTTCAGACATCATTTATTTATCTTCCGGAGTAAAGTTATCTAGTGGAGCATTATCATCATCTTGTAACAAAATTTGGACCCGTTGTTCTGCTTGTTGCAACGCTTTTTGGCCTTGTCTGGCTAATTGGATCCCATGCTCAAATTCACTTAATGCTTTTTCAAGCGGAAGTTCACCTGACTCTAAACGTGTGACGATCTGCTCTAACGCTGTCAGCGTAGTTTCAAAAGATAGCGGCTCTTGTATATCAGAAATTTTCTTTTTAGCCATAATCGTTTTACTTACCTTAATATCAGGTGAATATGCCCGCAAGACGGTTTATTTTACTACATTTATGCATACAATTTATTCTTTTTAATTTTTAGCATCGTAGCACAATATAGTGATATACTTCTTGCCTGAAAATCAAACGTCCTGCTAATAAATATGCATAATATGCGCTTATTAGCAAAAATAAAAATCCAGTTTTATATAAAAATTATGAAGTTTATTATTAAACTATTTCCTGAAATTACCATCAAAAGCCAATCAGTGCGCTTGCGTTTTATTAAGATACTGGCTAGCAATATTCTTAATATATTGAAGGTATTAGATGCGGAAATTGTCGTTATTCGCCATTGGGATAATATCGAAGTTCGCACCAAAAAAAACACATACCATGATGAAATTTGTGATGCCTTAACAAAAATTCCTGGTATTCATCATATTTTGTTAGTTGAAGAATATCAATTCCGTGATCTCCATCATATTTTTGAGTTAGCTTATGTAACTTATGCCGAATGGTTAACTAATAAAACTTTTTGTGTGCGAGTTAAGCGTCGGGGTAAGCATGACTTTACTTCAATGGAAGTAGAACGTTATGTTGGTGGTGGTTTAAATCAACATGTTTCATCAGCAAAGGTAAAACTCAATCAGCCTGATATCACTCTGAATCTTGAAATTGAAAACGATAAAGTGATTCTGGTTAAATCCCGTATTCAAGGGATCGGTGGTTTTCCTATTGGGACGCAAGAAGATGTTTTATCACTGATTTCGGGTGGATTTGATTCAGGGGTGTCTAGCTACATGCTAATGCGGCGTGGTTGCCGAGTCCATTACTGCTTTTTTAATCTCGGTGGTGCCAGCCATGAGCTTGGTGTGAAACAGGTTGCTTACCATCTTTGGTATCGTTTTGGTCGTTCACATAAAGTACGTTTTGTGATGATAGATTTTGCCCCGATTGTAACCGAACTTCTTGAAAAAATTGATGATGGCCAGATGGGGGTGGTACTGAAAAGGATGATGGTGCGTGCGGCAGCTAAAATAGCGGAACGTTATGGTGTTCAAGCATTAGTAACTGGAGAAGCATTAGGGCAAGTTTCCAGCCAGACATTAACTAATCTACGTTTAATTGATAATGCTACAGATACCTTGATTTTACGGCCTTTAATTTCACATGATAAAGAAAGTATTATTAAAATTGCTCGTGAGATAGGGACGGAAGATTTTGCTCGTACTATGCCAGAATTTTGTGGTGTGATCTCGAAAAAACCAACCGTGAAAGCAGTAAAAGAAAAAATTGAAGATCAAGAAACTAATTTTGATTTTGCTCTTCTTAATCATGTTATTAGTACAGCACAAAATGTTGATATTTGTCAGTTAATGAATGATAGCCAAGAAGAAACACCGGCAGTAGAAATAGTCACTACATTTTCCGATGATGATATAATTCTGGATATTCGTTCCCCTGATGAACAGGAAGCACGTCCATTCCAGCTTGAAGGGGTTAAAGTAAAGTTACTGCCATTTTATAAGTTGAATAGCCAATTTGGGGAGTTGTCACAAGAAAAAACATATTTGCTCTATTGTGAGCGCAGCATTATGAGCCGCTTACAGGCACTTTATTTACATGAACAAGGTTTTAAAAACGTAAAAGTGTATCGACCTTAATCTAACTGGTTAACTTTTTTTACTATTAGTATAGGTTCATGTTCTAAATTAATTTGAGCAATTTACCAGCACCTCACATTAGCTGGCATAGTTGTAAATCCCGGGCGGCAGAACAAGTTGTCAAGCAACCTCCGCTGCCTTTTCTTTGCCAACGAGTAGCTCGATAAGTTTAAGTGAAAAATCAATAGTTGTAGCAGGCCCTTGGCTGGTGAGTAATTTTACTCGTTCGTCATAGTAGACACGAGAATCAACGTATTTTTAGCTGGCAATTTTATTTTGTAAAGCGGGGTAACCCGTCATATTGCCAATAGTAAATAAGTTATGGTGTTCTAATACGATTGTTGGTACAGCACAGATAGCGGCGATGATTTTGCCCATATTATGTACCAGGCGAATTTTTTCAATAATGAGCGGATTATCGCGAAATGCTTCTGCTCCTTTCAATCCACCAGGTAATACTATGGCAGCAAAATCTTGTTCAATAACCTTGACTAATTGGGTGTCAGCAACAATTTTTACTCCCCGTGAGCAGGTTAATATCAGTTCGTCATTATCTGAGGTACTGGCAGTTATTACTTGGATGCAGGCCCTAGTTAACAGATCAATCGCTGTTACGGCTTCTATTTCTTCGCTACCATGCGCCAGGCAAACGAGAACTGTTGGTGACATTTGTTTTTCTCTCTGCTCAATTAATTGATAAATAATTGTTTATAATGTTGTTAACCTTAACTTGCCAATGGTTTAAATGCTAACGATCATTATTGCTATTATTTTCTATCTTACTGAATCGATTATGCTTTTTGTTCAACTATTCAACATAAAGTATAGAGCTTTTGCTGATAATAAAAAGTAGTATTATGCTATTTTATGGAGAATTAGGAGTTCATGAAATATGCCATCATTTGATATAGTTTCTGAAGTTGATATGCATGAAGTTTGTAATGCCGTTGAAAATGCACAACGTGAATTAGCGAGTCGTTGGGATTTTCGCAATGTTGAGGCCAGTTTTGAATTAAATGAAAAGAATGAATTGATTAAAGTAACGAGTGTTTCTGATTTTCAAGTAAGTCAGTTGGTCGATATTTTACGCGAGAAATTAGCTAAGCGTGGCATTGATGGTGCAGTCTTAAATATACCTGACAATATTGTTCATAGCGGGAAAACTTATAGCCTTGAGGCTTCCTTACTGCAAGGTATTGATACAGCAATGGCAAAAAAGATCATTAAAATAATCAAAGATAGTAAATTGAAGGTTCAGACGCAAATTCAGGGAGAACAAGTGCGAGTAACCGGTAAATCACGTAATGATTTACAATCCGTTATCACGCTAGTGAAGCAGGCTGAACTTGGTCAACCTTTTCAATTTACTAATTTTCGTGACTGATTTTATCAGGCCTGCTGTATCCTACGGCAGGCAGTACACTATTGGTTCTTAATGATAGTTTCCAGTTGTTGCCGGCTGATAATTTTTTTATTTATTTTAATGTAAGCGCTAAGTGCTTTTGTATCTAACATTACTTCGTTCACGCCTGGTTCATTCATTAATTGGTTTTGGAGCAAGTTAAAATCTTTGATTTGTTGGGGTAGAATTAAACGTATACTACTGGTGTAAGCAGGTTGGCGCATATTTAAATTAATAACAAACCAACAGGCACAAACAACCAGTCCGGCCATAAAGACCAAGGAGGCACCATGTAATTGAAAGAGCCAACCACCTACGATGCCACCTAAAGCCACACCTAGAAACTGGCTGGTTGAATAGAGACCCATAGCCGTTCCTTTATAGCCAGCAGGTGCTTCTTTACTAATCAGTGAAGGCAATAAAGCTTCCATGACATTAAAAGCAATGAAAAAGAGCTGGAGACCGATGACTATTAACCAGAATTGTTTATTGGAAAAGCAGAATGTTAATTCAGATATAAATAATATACTAATACATATTAGGAAAACTTGTTTCATTCGGCGCCGCTTTTCAGCATAGATAACAAAAGGTAGAACAGTGACGAAAGCTACCAATAACGTTCCTAAATATATTTTCCAATGTTGGTTAGCTGGTAAGCCTGAATCAATGGTTACTAATGGTAAAGCGACAAAATTTGCCATCAGCAGGCTATGTAAGCAAAAAATACCAAAATTAAGTTTAAGCAATTGGCGGTTATTTATTATTCTTTTTACACTATTTTTGATGAAATTCGTTTCGCGATTAACGATAGGATAGTGACTGTCTGGCACGGCAAAACGGGTTATCAATATCCCGCCTAAGGCGAATAAGCTTATTGCCCAAAAAAGGCCATGTAAGCCGATAGCATGAGTAATAATCGGACCGAGAATAATCGCAATGGCAAAAGTAATACCAAAGCTTATCCCCATAAAAGCCATGGCTTTTGTTCTATTCTGTTCACTAGTGAGATCTGATAGTAGCGCCATAATCGCAGCGGAGATAGCGCCTGAGCCTTGTAAAGCGCGACCAATAATAATTCCCCAAATGGAATCCGTCAGTGCAGCAATTACACTGCCAGCGATAAAGATAAGCAATCCGCTAATAATCAATCGCTTACGGCTAAATCGGTCGGACATTAAACCAAATGGAATTTGAAAGATAGCTTGACTGATACCATAAATTCCAATAGCTAAACCAAGTAAAAATTCACTGGCATCTTTCAGTTGTTGTCCATAGCTGGTTAGTATTGGTAATACCATGAACATGCCCAACATGCGTAATGTGAATACTGCACCTAACCCCCAAGTTGTCTTTAATTCTTTCGGCGTCATTTTACTATCATTCATGGTTTATCTCAGAAACTTCACCAGTGGGCATTGTAAAATGGTTTAATCGATTAGTTAATATTTTTGTCGATAAAGTATTAGCAAGATATAAATAAAAACGTGGTTTGTAGGTTAGCATTTTGCTGATTTTAGTTGCGAAGGTAGTGGCAGTTAACTGCCACTATTTAAGATAAAATTATTATTTGAGGTAGACAAAAGTTTGTTCAACGGTAGCGGTTGGATCAATAGATATCATAACACTGAGAGAGGTAATGACAACGATAGAAAACATAAACAGTTTTCGTGCCCATAGGCGATCATCATTGTGATTTTTAAAGCCAGAAATTGCCATACCAAGCCACCATAAACTAACCGCGGCGGTAACGATAAGGTATTGGTAGCCTGTATAGCCGCTAATAGCGAGCATGATAGTTGCTACCATAAAAGCAAGGATATATAAAAAGATATGAGTTTTGGCGACCGAAATGCCTTTAATTACTGGTAGCACTGGAATATGGGCGGTTTGATAATCTTTGAAGCGAAAAATAGCAATTGCATAAGAGTGTGGCATTTGCCATAAGCTAAAGATCAATAGCAGAATCAATGCTCCAATATCAAAATGAGCAGACACCGCACAGTAACCAATAACTGGTGGCGCAGCACCGGATAGGCTACCTATCAGGGTGCTGTAAACCGATTTGCGTTTCATATAGAGGCTGTAAACACCGACATAAATGACAAAACCGATAACGGCAAGCAGTATCACTAAGACATTGGTAGCAATATATAGTAAAGTTATGCCAGCAATACCCAGTACGGTAGCGTAGATTAGACAAATTTTCGGCTCAATAAGTCCTTTAACTAAAGGTCGATTTTTAGTTCTCTCCATCATTCGGTCGATATCTCGGTCAATATAGTTGTTAAAAACACAACCAGAAGCGACGACCAGAGATACGCCCAGTAGTGTGGCAATGAATAGAGGGTAGTCTATTACACTTTTAGCCGCGAGAAGAAAGCCACCAATAACCGAAATTAAATTACCAAAAATAATTCCTGGTTTAGTCACTTGTAGATATTGCTTCATCTTATCCACAGCTCTTTAATCGAGCATCATATTGATGTTCAGGTTATACATTATCCACAGAGAGCCAATAACTACAATGCCAATAATTAGCATGGTGAATAAGAAGGCAACAAGATTCCAACGATCATCTGAGGAGGTGTTCATATGCAAGAAACAGACAAGATGTACTAGAATCTGGGCAATAGCCGCACCAGCAACGGTCCACAGAATGCTGTCATGGGATGCAGTACTATTCATTACCATCCAGAAGGGAACAACCGTTAAAATAATAGAGAGTATAAAGCCAATTAAATAGGTCTTCATACTGCCGTGGCTAGCACCAGAGGGTGGTGTATTTGAGTAACTCATGCAAGTGCCCCCAAGAGATAAACAACGGTAAATACACAGATCCAAACAACATCTAAGAAATGCCAAAAAAGACTTAAGCAGCTCAAACGAGTCTGATTAACGGTAGTCAGGCCATGACGTGAAACATGGATTATCATGATAATGATCCAGCCTAAACCAAAGCTGACATGGATACCATGTGTGCTAACTAGTGTAAAGAAAGCTGATAGGAAAGCGCTGCGATCAGGTCCATAACCCTTAGAAATTAGTTCATGGAATTCATAAAATTCCATGATAACAAAACCTAAACCGAGTAAAAAAGTAATAAATAGCCATAACTTAACCAGATTTATTTTTTGCTTATACATGGCAAGCATAGCAAATCCATAAATGATGCTACTGAATAATAGTAGGAATGTTTCGACCAATACAAAATTGAGATTAAAAATATTCTTCCCTATCGGGCCGCCCACAGTACTATTAACCAAAACAACATAGGTCGCAAACAGGCAAGCAAACAGGATCAAATCGCTCATTAGATAGATCCAAAAACCAAATATTTTTGTTGCACCTATATCATGATGCCCATGATTTTCATGGGCAATATTGGGGTTAGCTATTGAATTATTTGACATGATGGATACCTGCTTTTTTCAGTTCATCGTAATGCTGGTCTTCAATATTTTTAATTTCTTTCACAGGGACATAATAATCAACATTGTCATCAAAGCTTTTACCAATCCAGGTTGAGATAATACCAGCGAAGCCAACAATCGCTAGCCACCAAATATGCCATACCATGGCAAAACCGAAAATTAAACAAAACGCTGAGACAATTATCCCGGCAGAAGTATTTTGTGGCATATAAATGGGTTCATATTTAGTTGGTTGTTTATAAGCAACACCTTTTTCTTTCAGATCCCACCAAGCATCACGTGTATCAATATGTGGCTCTATAGCAAAGTTATAAAAAGGTGCTGGAGACGCTATTGACCATTCTAGTGTACGACCACCCCATGGATCACCGGTTAAATCACGATTTTTGTGGCGATCGCGAATACTTATTACTATTTGCATAACTTGGCAAATGATGCCGATGGCAATAAGAGCGGCACCAAGCGAAGCGACCATCAGCATCGGATGATATTGTGGATCAATATCTTGGCTCAGACGACGAGTCATACCCATGAAGCCCAGAATATAAAGCGGCATAAAGGCAATGAAGAAACCGGTGATCCAAAACCAGAAAGCCCAAACTCCCCATTTTTCATTTAATGTAAAACCAGATGCTTTCGGGAACCAGTATGTCATACCGGCAAAACAACCAAAGACAACACCACCAATAATAACATTATGGAAATGGGCGATCAGAAATAAGCTATTATGTAGCACAAAATTAGCACCTGGAACAGCCAGTAGTACGCCGGTCATACCACCAATTGAAAAGGTAATAATAAAACCAATAGTCCAGAGCATTGGTGTTTTTAATTCGATCCGGCCATGGTACATAGTAAATAGCCAATTAAATATTTTTACTCCAGTTGGAATAGCAATAATCATGGTAGCTATACCAAAGAATGCATTGACGTTTGCACCGCTTCCCATGGTAAAAAAGTGATGTAACCAGACGACAAATGACATTACGGTAATAACAATCGTTGCCCAGACCAGAGAGGTATAGCCAAATAAACGTTTCTTGCAGAAAGTGGCTGTAATTTCAGAAAATACACCAAAAACAGGTAGCGCTAATATGTAAACTTCAGGATGTCCCCAAGCCCAGACCAAATTAATATACATCATCATATTGCCGCCCATATCATTGGTGAAGAAATGGGTGCCTAAATATCGGTCTAATGTGAGTAGAGCAATGGTAACTGTTAGGATAGGGAATGCAGCGATAATTAGCACGTTAGTACAAAGCGAGGTCCAGGTAAAAACAGGCATTTTCATCATTGACATGCCAGGTGCACGCATGCGTAAAATGGTAGCAAAAAAGTTTATTCCGGTTAGTGTAGTGCCGATTCCTGATATTTGCAGGCTCCATATCCAATAATCTACCCCGACACCGGGATTGTATTCCTTACCTGATAATGGGGGATAAGCCAGCCAGCCGGTCTGAGCAAATTCACCGATACCTAAGGACAGATTAATCAGGATAACGCCAACGACAAATAACCAAAAGCTAAGAGAATTTAAAAATGGAAAGGCCACATCGCGCGCACCGATTTGCAATGGAACTACTAAATTCATTAAGCCAACCACTAAAGGTGTTGCCATGAAAAATATCATGATCACACCGTGAGCGGTAAAAATTTGATCATAATGATGAGGTGGTAAAAATCCAGCTTCACCTGCAGATGCTAATGCTTGTTGACCTCGCATCATTATTGCGTCTGCGAAACCGCGCAATAGCATCACCATGGCAACGATAATATACATAATGCCAATCTTTTTATGATCAACACTAGTTAGCCATTCACGCCAAAGCCATTTCCATTTACCAAAATAGGTGATAACGCCTAAAATAGCTATACCAGCTAATAAAATACAGATCACAGTTACAACAATAATTGGCTCGTGAAAAGGGATTGCATCGAGCGATAATTTACCAAACATACCGTTTATTCCTTAGCATCGACATGAGTAGAATGGTTCATATGCATTAATTGATTTCCAGCCATTTCATGGCTGGTTTTGTCAGCATGATTGATATGATGTTCATGGCCGAATTTTAATATTAGATCTTCATAGAGATTTGGTTTTACGCTTGAAAAATAGATAACCGGCACATTGTGACTAGGTTTAGCCAATTCTTTAAATGCAGCCATGCTATCTAGCGTTTTGTTGGATGCTTTTACTTTTTGTACCCATTTATCAAAGTCGGCCATATTAGATGTAGCAATTACATTAAATTTCATATTTGAGAAACCATGGCCGCTATAGCTGGAAGAGAAGCCTTTATAGGTGCCAGGTTCATTAGCAATTAAGTGAAGTTTAGTTTGCATACCGGCCATAGCATAAATTTGGCCACCAAGTGCAGGGATAAAAAAGGAGTTCATTACTGATTCGGCGGTGACTTTAAAGTTAATCGGTACACCTACAGGGATAGCGATTTCATTAACGGTAGCGATATTTTTTTCTGGATAAACAAATATCCATTTCCAATCGGTAGAAATGACCTGAATAGTAATAGGTTTTTTGTCACTTTCCAAAGGCTTATAAGGATCCAGTTGATGCGTGGTTTTCCAGGTGATAACAGCAAGGATAATGATGATGATGATAGGAACGATCCAACAAACTAACTCAATTTTATTTGAGTGTGCCCAATTTGGCCGGTAGGTTGATTGCTGGTTGGTTGCTCGATATTTTCTGGCAAAGATAATAGCCATAAAAATTACCGGTATGACAACAATCAGCATTAAACCCAGCGCGGTCAGTATCAGTTTTTTTTGTTCAATACCAATGGCGCCCTTGGGATCCATCAATACCATATTGCAACCAGTTAGTAGAAAAACAATAGAAAGCAGTGAAATGACTCCAATATTTCCTTTATATTTTATAAGTCTCATTTAGCGACCCCAAATGACAAAGATGGTTATTGTCGTTTTGTTCAGTGTAGCCATCTTACGGTAAGGTTATATTAGTGTAAATAATTGTAAGGCATACAAACATAATTGTTATTACTTTCTGTTAATGTGATCACATGTAAGATTATATTTATTTTAGAACAGATTGAATGAATATTTTTGGGTTAACAATGTTGTTAGGTTCGGTGAAATTGTTTTTTAATAAAGAGGAGTAGACAAAGCAGAATAGTGGTGGTTTCTTTTGCTTAAAAATTAATATTTATGCTAAACAACAGCTAACCTTGTTGATTAATTATTATTTAGCATGGGTAAAAAATAAAATTT
This sequence comes from Arsenophonus sp., assembly GCA_045399315.1. Lineage (GTDB taxonomy): Bacteria > Pseudomonadota > Gammaproteobacteria > Enterobacterales > Enterobacteriaceae > Arsenophonus. Next base: position 38,643 of record DAYVGO010000011.1, on the reverse strand, counting down.
ATTTTAACCGGTTGATATCATTTAGTTGATAGATTTAAAAGTTATATTTGATGTTATAAATGATGCCATCGTGATAAAAACCATCGCCAAGTTTGTTATCGGCGTAGCGATATTGAATTCCTGCAGATAAGGTTGCAAATGGGCCAGTGGTTTTAACTACATAGCGCTGGTTTCTTCCTGGCTCAGTTTTACGTTGATGAAATGGATTTTCAACATCGAAAAAACCATACAGTTCACCCCAATTAAAGTTAGTGCTCCCTTCCAACTCAAGATAAGCAAAATCTTTTTTATGGGTAGTGTGGGCTGATCTATTTTCAGCACGTTGTGACCAGTCAAAATAATTTAGGCTGATATTAGCAAAACCATTTCGATAACTAATAGGGTTTTTTATGCTGCTACTAGCCATTGTGAACGGTGCTAGTGATGTCAGTATTGTTGCTGATAAAAAATTTTTTCTCATAAATTTTATTAACTTCATTTTAAAATATTAAATAAATTTGAACGCTTTTTAATAGCATGAAGTGCAAAAGTGAAAGTTGCGAGATGATAGAGTCTGTTTGACTAAATAGAAATCCGATCTTGTTCATACAGTGATAAAGATCACTCTGGATTAATGATTATTTTGTGGCAGTCAATAGTAAATAACATATATAAATATTAGAAATCTAAGTATTTGTATTTTTAATATATTCTAATTAGTATTGTTGCATTGTTTTAGTATTTCTGTTTTACGTACGGCTAGATAATCCAGGATCCCCCTAAAATAAAACCCACAGTACCAATTATTATACTTAAATTAATCAGTTTCTCTTTATAAATTAACATTTTTAGCCATAGCTCAATATGTTGGGTAAATAGATAAATTTTGCTGGCAGAAAAATAACAGATAATTGTTATTATTATCCAAAAGATAAATATAATCAATGAGATAACAAGACAATAAATAGCTAATTTATACGTTTGCTTAAAATAGCTATGGCGCATGAATTGACCAGTTTATTGAATATATAATAAAGATTGTTTGCATATTAATAATAAAAAAATACTCGGCAGCGAAATAACGATAGAGATAAGATAAAACACTAGACAGTTATAGTGGCTCACTAAAGTACTGGCAATTGGTCCCACATAAACTCGTCCAATAGCAGATAGCACAGATAGCACAGATAGCACAGATAGTAAGGCAAATTGAGTTGCCAAAAGCGAATAATTACAAAGGGTCCATAAGTAACGCAACAAAAGCAGCCATTCTCATGCCTGAGAAGATATTTTCAATAAAGATGACGGTGCTGGTGGTATAAATATTGGCCGGGATCACTGCCAGCAACTAATAATCGAAATTAGAAATAGCTTATAAAATAGCAAAAATGAGTAACGCTTTAAATAAGGACATTTTTTGCATAACATAACTGTCATAAAAGCGCCAAGTATGTTGGCAAATAGCCCAAAAGTTTTATTAATGAGTTCCGACTTCAGTGAGAGAAAAACCCAGTTTATGTAAAAGAAAATTAGTACTAAGCACCATGACAAATGCATCATCCATTTTATAAAAAATGATTAACAACAAGGTGATCCAGGCATTGTTACGACTAAAAAATTCTACGAAAGGTTAATAGATAGCTTCATAAGATGTTGTTGGTGATGAGGATTTTATTAATGGTTCTTTAGCCGATAATGTAGCGTAGACACCAACTATCATTAAGCTGGCCATAAATGGATAGAACTGTTGCCAGGTAAGAAAATGATCGACTAACCATGAAGCTAATCTGCCAAAAACCAACATACTGATACGATATTCTAAAACGGATATGGCAGCACCAGCTCCTCATTTTTTGGCGGACAATAAATCTGTTTTATAAGAATCAAAAACAATATCTTGCGATGCGGAGCAGAAAACTACAAGCACCGCAAGTGCTGCTAACTACCAAAGATGTTCTTTTGGATTCATAAATCCCATTGCTGTAATACTGATAATCAGTAAAATCTGTGTGGCCAATAATCAACCACAGCGCCTTCTTAACCAAGGTAAGGTATAGTGATCCATCAGTGGTGACTGAAGAAACTTTAATACATAAGCTTGTTCGACTAAGGAAAAAAACCCGATCGTTTTAATATCAATATCTTCGACTGTTAGCCAGGCTTGTAAGGTACTGGCGGTAAGTGCCAGTGGCAACCCTGAAACAAAATCTAACAAAAGTAGCACCCGAGAACGTTGTTGAGTAAAAACGCCAGGTAGTTTTTTTTCATCGTCGTCCTATTGCTTTGCTAGCGTTAACAGGTCTATTTTTGGCAACCCAGTAATTATCTTTCGCAATAATTTAGTGGGTGTTTTGTTTAATAAACTGGCTTGTTTCGTGATCATTAGCCATATCAGCAATAATATCGGTTAAAGTTTTATTGATAGCATTAGAAATCTTCTCATTGCTAACAGCAAGAGGTCCTTGTTCGTTATAGCTACGTGTATAGGTATGCGTATTAGTTGAACCATTAGATGCCATCGCTACAACACTAATTGCAACATCGACAGTAATATTATGACGTAAGCTCCCTTCTTGTACATCGGCATACAGTTTATTTAAAATAATTTGCAAATTAATATTTGCTTGTGTGCTAACACTATAACCTCTGGTGATCATCTGTTTTTCTAATGCTTCTTGTATTAGATAACGTAAATCGCGAGAGGGTTTTAATATGACTAGCGACGAGTTACGATTAATTTCGGCAAGTGCTGGTGAGCTACGTTTATCGATGCTTGTAATGTTAATGGAAACTGCTCTGATAGTCGGATCTTGAGGTGGCAGTGTAATTTCTGGATCGATAGAAATCGTATTACTTAGGGCTACACATCCCGCTAAAATTAATGTGATGAAAAGGGAAATGATCAGCCAAAAGATGTTTTTTAACATAATTTTCAACCTATTTTGTATTACTTGATTTAATTGCTATCATACCTTGGTATTTTAATGTTAGTATGCCAGAAAATTATCGGTATTTGGTGAAGAAACTGACTAAAAAATTACCTGGATTATAGGTTAAGCATAATTTAGTAAAATCTAATCATGTTCCTAACTGATATTGGTAACTGGCAGTCAGTAGTAATAAAAATAAGATTAATAATTTTTTGCTGGCAAAAAATGCTTATTTAGTAAATCAAATTGAAAGAGTCTATTAACATGCTAACTAAACTATATGTAAGCAAATTGAAGAAAAACTCAAACAGGCTTTTTCGCTAGAGTATTTGCTGGTATTAGGTGGAAGTGATCAACATAATGTTCCGCTAGGTGTTGAAAGTCACTTTAAAGTTATTTTAGTTATGGAAAAATTTGCTTCACAAACCATGGTTGTTCGTCATCGTGCTATTTATTAAATATTAGTAGACGAATTATCTAATTGTGTCCATGTATTGGCATTGCAACCTATACACCAGCAGAGTGGACACAACGCCAGCATAAAGTGCTTTCTTCGCCAGTTTGTCGTGGTAGAAATCAGATTAATCGAAGCTAATAAATTGAGCATTAAGCAGGTTAATCAGATTACATTTAACAACGTTACCCTATATAAATATTGTAGGATTTTGGCTTATAGTGAATTAACTATCCCAATTTTATTACAAAAGCAAATACTTAGAGCACCTTCTATTTATTATTCACCTTTTCTCGACTCAACCTCTATGCATCTGTATAATGTTGCGTCTAATTTTCTGTAAGATTTCGGGACACTTCTAAATATCAGGGAGCCTTAATAAATAATAGAGGGTAAACCCGGTTTTTGAGGGGGAGAGTGTTGTCACAGCAAGCTCTTGCTATGCTAACATCCACTGTGAAGTTGACCGAGTACTAAGATTCTTTTGAGGTAACAAGATGCAAGTTTCTGTTGAAACAACTCAAGGTCTGGGGCGTCGTGTAACAATTACCGTTCCTAATGCCAATATTGAAAAAGCGGTAAATAGTGAATTAATTAATGTTTCAAAAAAAGTTCGGATTGATGGTTTTCGTAAAGGCAAAGTGCCGATGAATATCGTTAAACAGCGTTATGGTACTTCTGTATTACAGGATGTCCTGAGCAATTTAATGCAACGCAATTTTGTCAACGCTATTATAGAACAAAAAATTAATCCAGCTGGAGCACCAAAATATCAACCTGAACAGTTTAAAACCGGAGAAGATTTTACTTATGCAGTTGAATTTGAAGTCTATCCAGAAATTGAGTTGAAAGGTTTAGAAAATATTAAGGTTGAAAAACCAATCGTTGCTGTAAGAGATGAAGATGTTGACACTATGTTGGAAACATTACGTAAGCAACAAGCAACTTGGCAAGAGACTAAAGCAAGTGTTGGCGCTAATTCGCGAGTAACTATCGATTTTAAAGGAACAATTGATGGTGGAGAATTTGAAGGTGGTAATGCGAACGACTTTGTCTTGGTAATGTGCGAAGGTCGTATGATACCAGGTTTTGAGGATGGTATTATGGGGCATCAGGAAGGTGAAGAATTTACCATCGATGTTAATTTCCCCGCAGATTATCATGCAGAAAATTTAAAAGGTAAAGTGGCCAAGTTTGCTATCACTTTGAAGAAAGTGGAACAACGTAAATTACCAGAATTGACAGAAGAATTTATCAAGCAGTTCGGTATCGCTGATGGCTCAATGGCGAGCTTACGCGCAGAAGTGCGTAAAAATATGGAGCGTGAGCTGAAAACTGCTGTTCGTAACCGAATTAAGACTCAAGTACTTGATGGTTTAGTCAAAGAAAACAAAATTGATGTGCCTACTGTGGTCGTTGACAGTGAAATAGATGTCCTTCGTCGACAAGCGGCACAACGCTTTGGTGGCAATGAAAAACAAGCGTTGGAATTACCGCGTGAAATATTTGAAGAGCAAGCTAAACATCGGGTAATTGTTGGTTTATTATTAGGTGAAGTTATCAATAAAAACGCTTTAATTACCGATGATGCTCGTGTGCAGTCACTGATTGAAGAGATGGCTTCGGCATATGAAGATCCTGCTGAAGTGATCAAATATTACAGTAAAAATAAAGAGCTTATGGATAGTGTTCGTAATTTGGCGCTCGAAGAACAAGCGATTGAAATACTATTAGAAAAAGCGGAAGTAACCGATAAAGAAACTCAATTCCAAGAGTTAATGAATCAGGCTCAGATGCGGTAATTTCTAAATAGTAAAATATTATTATCTGGTTTTGAGAAAACCCGCACTTATTGGCAGCGGGTTTTTTATTGTTAAAAAACTTTTCTTTTTTCTTGAAAAGAGAAAAGAATAACCCCAAATAATTTTCTATATTCTTTTATAGCTTTCTTCACTAAGGAAGTTTCTTTTTATGAGCAATAGGTAAGTTTGTAATTATAGTCATTCTTATTTATCTCAAGTAGAATTAGATAGATTGGGCACCATAAAGCGTTTAATTAGGAGATGGAAATGTCATATCATAACAATCAAGAGCAATTTGCGCCGCATATGGCATTGGTGCCAATGGTGATCGAACAGACTTCACGTGGTGAACGTTCTTATGATATTTATTCGCGCCTACTTAAAGAAAGAATCATTTTTTTAACTGGTCAGGTCGAAGATTACATGGCAAATTTAGTGGTTGCTCAAATGCTTTTTTTAGAAGCTGAAAACCCTGATAAAGACATCCATCTTTATATTAATTCACCGGGTGGAGTCATTACGGCAGGTATGTCAATTTATGACACTATGCAATTTATTAAACCTGACATTAGTACAATTTGTATGGGGCAGGCATGTTCGATGGGCGCTTTTTTGCTCACGGCTGGTGCTAAAGGAAAACGTTATTGTTTGCCCAACTCACGTGTCATGATCCACCAACCTTTAGGCGGTTTTCAAGGGCAAGCGACTGATATCGAAATTCATGCTAAAGAGATTTTAAAAATAAAATCGCGTATGAATGAATTAATGGCTGAACATACGGGCAAAAAGATAAAAGAGATTGAGAACGATACTGAACGGGATCGTTTTTTATCTGCAGAGGAAGCAGTTAGTTATGGTTTAGTAGATAAAATTTATACTAATCGTAATTAATTTACATAAATGTATGGCATGCCTGATATAGTTATATATATGATTAATTAGTAACATTTTCTGTTACCTTTTTTGTTAAAATTAGGGTGATGGTTGAAAAAGTGAGGTTATCTGAATGACAGATAAACGCAAAGAGAGTTCAGGCAAGTTGCTGTACTGCTCCTTCTGCGGAAAAAGCCAGCATGAAGTTCGTAAGTTAATTGCTGGTCCGTCAGTTTATATCTGTGATGAGTGTGTTGAACTCTGTGACGATATTATTCGTGAAGAAGTTAAAGAGATCGCACCACATCGTGAGCGTAGCACACTACCGACTCCCCATGAAATTCGTCATCATCTTGATGATTATGTCATTGGTCAGGAAAATGCCAAGAAAGTATTGGCAGTAGCCGTTTATAACCATTATAAACGACTGCGCAGTGTTTCTAACGAAGGGATGAATGGTGAAGGAGTAGAGCTAGGTAAAAGTAATGTTTTGCTTATTGGGCCGACAGGCAGTGGTAAGACACTATTAGCTGAAACTTTAGCTCGATACTTGGATGTACCATTTACTATGGCTGATGCGACAACATTAACAGAAGCGGGTTATGTTGGCGAAGATGTTGAAAATATTATTCAGAAACTTCTACAAAAATGTGATTATGATATAGAGAAAGCACAGCGTGGTATCGTTTATATTGACGAAATTGATAAAATATCCCGTAAGTCTGACAACCCGTCAATTACGCGAGATGTTTCAGGGGAAGGGGTGCAGCAAGCTTTACTTAAGCTTATTGAAGGTACAATTGCTGCAGTACCGCCTCAGGGAGGTCGTAAACATCCACAACAAGAATTTTTGCAAGTTGATACTTCTAAGATTCTATTTATTTGTGGTGGAGCATTTGCGGGTCTTGATAAAGTGATTGGACAACGGTTAAATATATGTTCGGGTATTGGTTTTTCAGCTGAAGTGAAAAGCGAATCTGAGCGGGCGACTGAAGGTGAGTTACTTTCTCAAGTGGAACCGGAAGATTTAATTAAGTTTGGTTTAATTCCTGAGTTTATTGGTCGTTTACCTGTTGTTGCTACTTTAGGTGAATTAAGTGAAGAAGCATTAATTCAGATTCTGCAAGAGCCTAAAAATGCGTTGACTAAACAATATCAAGCACTTTTTGAACTTGAAGGCGTTAATCTGGAATTTCGTGAAGAAGCATTGAAAGCAATTGCTAAAAAAGCCATGTTGAGGAAAACAGGAGCACGTGGTTTACGTTCGATTGTGGAAGGTGCTTTACTTGAAACTATGTATGATTTACCGTCAATGGAACATGTTGAGAAGGTAGTGATTGATGAAATGGTGGTTTCAGGCCAATCAGAACCTTTAGTGATTTATAGTCAGCCTGATATACAAGCATCAGGTGAAAAATAAATCTTAATGCTTTTCTTGGTTGAATTGTGTAATGCAAAATGAGGGGTCTTCCCTCATTTTGTGTTTAATACCAAATCAGGCTATTGAATGTCGAAATCTTGTCCCCATATAACCTTATATTTGAACTGAGGTTTCTCAAAACTTTTAAGGAAACCCTAAAATTGGCATAAGCTAAACGAAGAGAGAACCTTATGAATCTTGAGCGTTCCGAACGCATTGAAATTCCTGTATTGCCTCTGCGTGATGTCGTGGTTTATCCACATATGGTGATCCCATTGTTTGTTGGCCGTGAGAAATCGATTCACTGTCTTGAAGCTGCAATGGATCATAATAAACAGGTCATGTTGGTGGCTCAAAAAGAAGCGTCTACTGACGAGCCAGGTGTAAATGATCTTTTTTCTGTAGGGACAGTTGCTTCTGTTTTGCAGATGCTAAAACTACCAGATGGTACTGTTAAAGTATTAGTTGAAGGCTTGCGTCGTGCAAAAATCACAACGCTGACTGATAATGGAGAATATTTCATTGCACAGGCTGAGTATTTTCGTTTCCCGACTGTCGATGAAAAAGAACAAGAAGTTTTAAACCGGACAACTATTAATCAATTTGAAGGCTACATTAAACTAAATAAAAAGATCCCGCCTGAAGTATTGACATCATTACATTCTATTGAACAATCGGACAAGTTAGCCGATACGATAGCCTCCCATATGCCGTTAAAATTAGTCGATAAACAGCGGGTGTTAGAAATGGCTGATGTGGTAGAGCGGGTTGAATATTTAATGGCGATGATGGAATCTGAAATTGATCTACTACAGGTTGAAAAACGTATTCGTAATCGCGTCAAAAAGCAGATGGAGAAAAGTCAGCGCGAATACTATTTGAATGAGCAGATGAAAGCAATTCAGAAAGAATTAGGTGAGATGGAAGATGCACCTGATGAGTATGAAATGTTCAAACGCAAAATCGAAGAAGTCAAGATGCCAAAGGAAGCACGGCAAAAAGCGGAAGCAGAGTTGCAAAAGTTGAAAATGATGTCACCCATGTCGGCTGAAGCAACAGTTTTGCGTAGCTATATTGATTGGATGGTGCAAGTCCCATGGAATACCCGCAGTAAAGTTAAAAAAGATTTGGTAAAAGCGCAGGAGACACTGGATAGTGATCATTATGGTTTAGAACGAGTTAAGGAACGGATTCTTGAATATTTAGCGGTGCAGAGTCGCGTGAGTAAAATTAAAGGGCTTATTTTATGTTTGGTGGGGCCTCCTGGTGTTGGTAAAACATCATTGGGTCAATCGATTGCCAAAGCGACGGGGCGTAAATATATTCGTATGGCACTCGGCGGTGTCCGTGATGAGGCAGAGATTCGAGGACATCGACGAACTTATATTGGCTCTATGCCGGGAAAACTAATTCAAAAAATGGCAAAAGTGGGTGTTAAGAACCCCTTATTTTTGTTAGATGAAATTGACAAGATGTCTTCGGATATGCGCGGTGATCCGGCTTCTGCTTTACTTGAAGTACTTGATCCAGAACAGAATGTTGCCTTTAATGATCACTATTTAGAAGTTGATTATGATCTTTCTGATGTTATGTTCGTCGCTACTTCAAACTCGATGAACATTCCAGCACCTTTATTGGATCGTATGGAAGTGATTCGTCTTTCTGGTTATACCGAAGATGAAAAACTCAATATTGCGAAAAAACATCTGTTACCGAAGCAAGTTCAACGAAATGCCCTGAAAAAAGGTGAACTTACAATCGACGATAGCGCAATTATTGGCATTATTCGTTATTATACCCGTGAGGCTGGTGTTCGTGGTTTAGAGCGTGAAATTTCAAAACTATGCCGTAAAGCAGTAAAAGCGATATTGATGGATAAATCATTAAAGCACATTGTTATTAATGAACATAATTTAAAAGATTATCTTGGTGTGCGTAAAGTTGATTATGGTCGTGCAGATACCGAAAATCGTATTGGTCAAGTGACTGGTTTGGCTTGGACAGAAGTTGGTGGCGATTTATTGACAATTGAAACGGCTTGTGTGCCAGGTAAAGGTAAACTCATTTATACCGGATCATTAGGTGAGGTCATGCAAGAATCGATTCAAACAGCGTTAACCACAGTTCGCGCGCGAGCAGAAAAGCTAGGTATCAATGCCGATTTCTATGAAAAACGGGATATTCATGTGCATGTACCTGAGGGAGCGACACCAAAAGATGGGCCTAGCGCAGGAATCGCCATGTGTACCGCATTAGTCTCTTGTTTGACCGGTAATCCTGTCCGAGCGGATGTGGCGATGACAGGTGAGATAACGTTACGAGGATTGGTATTACCTATTGGTGGTTTAAAAGAAAAATTGTTAGCTGCTCACCGTGGTGGCATAAAAATTGTGCTAATCCCGGATGAAAATCGTCGTGATTTGGAAGAAATACCACAAAATGTTATTGCAGATTTAACAATTTACCCGGTAAAGACCATAGAAGAGGTTTTTTCCATCACATTACAAAATCCGCCCTTTGGTATGGAAGTAGTGGCTAAGAAATGTTCTTAATGCATTGATTCTGCTTAAAAATTTTTATAAAGTTAAAGCTGGTAAATCTTAAATGGTTTATCAGTTTTTTATCTACTAATAATTTAAGTAAACAAATCTATAATTATTTGGCTGTAATATGTTTTCTTGCCATACTTTTGTAGTATTGATATGACGGTGTCATCTATTTGTGAACCGTTAGCAATATGTTTGTTTAATCCATAATTAATAAAATGGGGATGATAAGCGTGAATAAGAAAGAACTAGTAGATAAAATTTCAAAAGAGTCAAAGGCAGCTAAATCGGTAACTGAGAGCGTTTTAAGTGCATTTCTCAAAATTGTATCTCATGCGCTCAAAAAAGGGGATAAAGTTCAGTTAATAGGCTTTGGCACTTTTGAAGTTAAACAGCGTGCGGCACGTAATGGACGTAATCCTAAGACAGGAAAGGTGATCAAGATAGCAGCTGCAAAGGTACCGTCATTTAAAGCTAGCCAAGGATTAAAAGATACTGTTAACGACCAAAAGAAAAAATAAGGATTGCGGCATACTGTTAACGGATAAACTAAAACTGAATCAATTGGTTTTAAAGTTAGAAGCGAGTGCATCATAAAAATGATGCACTTTTTTCTTTTAGGCTAAAATAGAGTATTATGCGTTTATTTTCTTTTATTAAATGGAGAGAAACCTCTTTATGATGGACAACCTACGCATGGCGGCGAATAGTCCTGCGCTAAAAATAGTATTTGTGATTATTATCTTATCTTTTGTGCTGACGGGCGTTGGTAGTTATCTAGTTAGTGGTTCAAGTAATTACACTGCGAAAGTTAATGGTACAACAATTAGTCAAGCACAACTACAGCAAGCTTTTCAGCAAGAAAAGCAAGCATTACAACAACGACTGGGTGATCAATTTGCTAAAATTGCTAGTAGTGAACAAGGGATCCAGACGTTGCGTCGACAAACACTAGATCGCTTAATTGAAGTTACTTTGCTTAATCAGTATTCTAATCAATTGGGCTTAAGTACTAGTGATAATCAAATTAAGCAGGAAATCTATAACATGCCGATATTTCAGATCGACGGGCATTTTAATAGCGAAAAATATCGGGCTATTTTATCACAGCATAATGTTAATGCTGATGATCTTGCGCAAGAGATCCGGCAAAACTTGATTAATCGCCAACTCAGTAAAATATATCTGACAGATGAATTTGTTTTACCGGAAGAAGTTAAGGCTTATGCTAAGTTGCTTTTACAGCAAAGGGAAGTAAAAACCGCAACCTTATCTCTAGCTAATTATCAATCCAAACAAACGGTAACAGATAAAGAATTACAAGACTACTATAACGCACATCAGAAAAGTTTTATTTCGCCTGAACAGGTACAGGTTAGTTATATTAAATTAGATGCGGCTTCTCAACGTGAAAATGTGATAGTTAAAGATGAAGAGCTAAAAAATTATTATGAACAAAATATAACTAATTTTACCCAGCCTGAGCAAAAACATTACAGTATGATCCAATTGGCAACAGAAAGAGAAGCAGATTCAGTTGCTAAGGCGTTGGCTGCAGGGGCTGATTTTAATCAATTGGTTGCCGAAAAATCGACAGATAAATTTAGTGCAGCAAACCATGGAGCTATTGGTTGGATGGAGGCCACTTCTACACCAAGTGAAATTATTGCTGCTAATCTGACTAAGAAAGGGTTGTTTTCAAATGTAATAAAATCGGCAACGCATTATATTATATTTCGGCTTGATGATATTAAACCTGAAGTAGTAAAACCTTTTCAGTCAGTGAAAACGGAGATTGCCAATACCCTAAAAAATGAAAAAGCGATTAATACATTTTATTCATTACAACAAACTGCCAGTCGTGCGGCAATGGATAATAATGAATCTTTATCTTCGGTTGAGAAAGTTACTGGTATTAAAGCGGTAACCACAGGGTGGTTTAGTCGTAATAATCTTCCGGCGGAGATAAGATTTGCTAAGGTAGCTGATTCTATTTTTAACGGTAACTTATTAGATAAAAATGGGCCGACAGGTATTAACTCAGATGTTATTAATGTCGATGGTGATCGGGCTTTCATTATTCGAGTTGAAAAATATAAACCCGAGGCAACACAATCATTTGATGAAGTGAAAAAATCAGTCGCTGAATTAGTTAAACTTAGTAAGGCAACTAAAGAGATGGAAGCTGATGGTAATAAGTTGCTCACTGCATTAAAAGATGGTGAAGGCGAGACCACTTTGGCGAAACTAGGTATTACATTCGGTGAGGCTAAGATTATTAAGCGTTTTGGGCAAAATGATCCATTGGCTGAGCAAATTTTTGATATGCCAGTACCTAAAGAAAATAGATCAACTTATCTCAGCACTAAAGATGCCAAAGATAATTTAGTTATTGTTCAATTGATAAAGGTTACTCCAGGGCAACCGACGGATGATGAATTGAAAGCCTTTTCACAACGTTATAAAGCAATACTTGGCAATATAATGATGGAATCACTAATGTTGAATTTACGTGACAAGGCTAAAATAGATTTAGGACGAATCGAGTAACTTGCGATCGGCTTCTACATAATTTTATTCAATTACATAAAGAGAGGCTGTGCTTGCGCAGCCTTTTGTTCTTTTATCATTTTAGGCTCGTAATGTTTTTTATTATCGTATCTTGTTTATTGCTTAGAAAGTCTGTTTTTTTCATTAAGCAATTATCACAGAATTTTTTAGAAAAAAGCCATTAAGCCTATACATCAAGGGAAACATAATTGCCGATTACGGTAAATAAGTATTAATTTTACTAATTAATGAGGAGATTATAGGGTGTTATTAATGATAAAAAAGAAACTAATGTATACAATTACTATCATGATTCTTGCTATAGCTTTTTCTCAAACGACATTTGCTCAATCTGAACAGATGAAAATAGCAAATGTTCAGCAGAAAGCTGCATCAGAATCAGTTATGAATAAAATGATTAAATGGCAATTAATTGAAGGAAAAGTTAATATCAATATTGCTTCTGAAGAAGAGTTGGCGGAAAAATTAACTGGGGTCGGATTGAAAAAAGCGCAGTTGATTGTACAACATCGCAAGAAATTTGGTGATTTCAAGTCAATTGAACACCTTCAGGGTGTACCAGGCATTGGTTTGGGTTTTATTGAAAAGAATCGTGAAAATTTAACTTATTAATAGATAATAGGAACTGAGAGGTAATTATAAATCTCAGTTCCTCATTAATAACACTTGTATGTTTTAATGTAAAAGATACTTAAGCCAAAGATACTAAATCTAATAAATTATATTTAGTATTGACTAGTGTAATAGAATTTGCTGTAAATTAGGATCTTGTTAAAATACTGTTGTATAATTTCCATTTTAAATTATTTAAGGTGCATTTTTTGTTTTAAAGAGGACATAATAACTTGTCGATGTTTAAGATAATATTTTAATCCTTCGGCCCGCAGATGGCAGGCAGCACATTGTTTACAACCATCACCTGTAATACCGTTATAACAAGTAAGCGTTTTGTTTTGTACAAATTCTAATGAGTGGTAATAATCGGCTAGCGCCCAAGTCTCAGCTTTATTTAACCACATAAGTGGAGTTTTAAAGCGAATAGGTTTAGCTATACCTAAGCAAATAGCTTTATTGAGTGTTTTAACAAATTCGTCCCTGCAATCAGGGTAACCGGAAAAGTCAGTTTCACAAACACCGGTTATAACTACTTCAGCTTGAACTTGGTAAGCATAAATAGCGGCAAGTGTGAGAAATAGAATATTACGGCCTGGTACGAAAGTATTAGGTAATTTACTTTCAATACCTTTTTCATAGGAAGGTATTGGAATGTTGTCACGAGTTAAACTACTGATAGCGAGTTCATTTAATAATCTGACATCCAGTATTTTATGTGCTGTGATGTTAAAATACTGGCATATCTGTCGAGCAGCAACAATTTCAGCACTATGCCGTTGAGCATAATTGAAAGTGATACAATGAACTTCATTATATTGTTTTATTGCTTGTATAAGACAAGTAGTGGAATCTTGTCCGCCACTAAATACAATAACTGCTCGTTTTGTCATGTTTAATACTTTCCATTTATAATGTACAGGTAAAAAATTTGGTAATTTCTGATGATAAGTTATGTTACCGAGTTTGGCCTAATTTAGATAGCGCTAATTGGGAAGATATATGTATTTTGTTATATTATTCATTTAAATTATAAAACATGGCTGATTTTATTAAAGCTATTTATCAAAAGTGCTATATTAATTTCATAAAACTATTGAGTAAAAGATGATAGGATTTGTTGAACATATCATGATATTACTTTGCGTATAAAGTTGACAAAATGTGCTTGTTAAAAATATTTTGGAAAAACAATATCAGATTAGGTAAATTGCAATAGCTTTTATAAACATATATTCAACAATATAGCTAATTAATTGATCTATTTTATTTGATTGAGAGAATAAAATATATAACAATTTGTTTATATCTGATTAATTTATTGAACTGTAACTTATTATATTTTTACGGTAATTTTCAATATCACGATAAAAAATGTGAGATTATTTTCTCAACTAAGTTGATATTTTTTAACTGAGTGGCGTCGTTATTTGGGTGTTATCGTGTTATTAATTTTCATTGCATTGTTACAACTTGTTTCGCCACGGCTGGTTGGTTCTATTATTGATGGCATTAGTAAGCAAACCATGAATATTAATCAGTTTATTGGTTGGATAAGCGTGATGATACTTATTGCATTTATTATTTATGGATTTCGTTATGTTTGGTGGTTATGGTTATTTGGTGCTTTTTATAAATTAGCCATACAGTTATGGCAGAAGTTTTATCGACAATTCAGTCATCAGACACAAGAGTTTTATTTACGACATCGAATAGGCGATCTTATCACACGTATAAAAATGATGTTGATCGAGTTGTCTTTGCCAGGGGAGAAGAAGGCGTTCTGACATTAGTAGATTCTTTAGTTATGGGATGTGCTGTGTTGATTGTCATGAGCATAGAAATCAGTTGGCAGCTGACGCTGTTTTCACTATTACTCATGCCAATTATGGCAATAATTATTAAGCAATATGGTGAGCAATTGTATACCCGCTTTAAATCTCCTCAAGGCGCATTTTCAGCTCTCAATAATCACGCTCAGGAAAGTTTGACTAGCATTCGTATGATTAAAGTATTTGTTCTTGAAGAGCATCAATCCCATCAGTTTGAGGTGGCGGCATTGGAGGCCGGACGCAAAAATATGGATGGTGCTGAGGTTAATACGAAATTTGACCCGACTATCTATATTGCGATTGGCATGGCAAATTTTTTGGCAGTAGCCGGTGGAAGTTGAATGGTTTTGCATAATAAAATGACACTGGGTGATTTAACCAGTTTTGTTATGTATTTAGGGCTGATGATATAGCCCATGTTAGCACTTGCTTGGACGTTTAATATTGTTGAACGTGAAAGCGCTGCCTATACAGAATTTGTATTTTATTTGAAGAACGGCCAATAATTATTAATGGAAAGTAATCTTTACGGCAATAAGCTGGTTAATTGAGCGTCAATGTTTGGCAATTTATTTATCCCAGTGCTACCACATCTTCTTTAAATAATATTGTTTTTAATATATAGCCCGGGCAATTAATTGGCATTTGCGGTCCAACGGCGGCAGGGAAATCAACTTTATTATCCTTACTGTAACGTCATTTTGATGTTAATGATGGTGAAATTTTGTTTCAATATATTGGTCTGACTAACATTAAGTAGGCAGAATGACGGGCCAGATTAGCTGTTGTGAATCAGATACCTTTTCTATTTTCAGATACTATTGAGGGTAATATTGCTTTAGGTAAACCCCATGCTAGCCAAACAGAAATAGAAGAAGCGGCAAAGTTAGCTGAAGTGCATGAAGATATTTTACTTTTATCTGGTGGTTATAACACACAAGTTGGTTAACGTGGCATTATGTTTTCTGGCGGACAAAAAAACGTATTTCAATCGCAAGAGCACTGTTATTAAATACTGAAATTTTGATTTTGGACGATGCTTTGTCTGATGTAGATGGACAGACAGAAAATAGGATTTTAAAGAATTTACGTCAGTGGTGGGGTTGTCATACTATCATCATTAGTGCTCATCGATTATCAGTGTTAGTAGACTTAGATCAAATATTGGTATTGCAGCAAGGTGCAATTTTATGTCAAGGTACTCATCAGCAATTAATTATAAAACCTGGTTGGTATTGAGATATATATTGCTATCAGCAAATTGAAGCCTCATTGGATAAAGAACATGAATAAGCCTTGTCGCTTATGGCCATCTTTAAGACGTTTATTAATTTACGGAAATTCATTCCGTAAAATGATTAGTATTGTGGTTTTAATGTCTTGGATAGCAGCAGGGCAGAAATTTGCGGGCCTCTTTTGGTAAGTTATTTTATTGATAATATATTAGCAAAAGGTAATATACTGTTAATAGGCACAATTATATTGATAATGATTTTTTTGTCGCAAATTATTGCCGCCATTTTACACTATTATCAAACAATTTTATTCAATCAAGCAGCTATTAGACAGCCATTAAATATGTTTAATAATCAACTGGTAGGATAACTTATTTCCCGAGTGACAAATAATACCGAAGTGGTTAAGGATCGATTTGTCACTGTTATTCCGACAATATTTCGTAGTTTAGCATTAATTATTACCATGTTAGTAGCGATGTTTTTTTAGAGTGGTGAATGGCAATCGTTGCTAGCTTAATTTTTCCTTTAGTATTTTTAGTCATGGCCTTCTATCAACGGTTAAGTACTCTAATTGTTCACCGAGTACGTACTTACCTCGCTAATATTAATGATGGTTTTAATGAAGTTATTAATGGTGTGACTGTTATTCAGTAATTAAGGCAACGTGTCCGATTTGGTGAGAAAATGTTAGCCGTGAATCGCGAACACTATATCACACGTATGCAGGCATTAAAGTTAGATAGTCTTCTTTTACGCCCATTATTAAATTTATTTTCTGCATTAATGCCTTATGGATTAATTTTATTATTTGGATTTAAAGGAATAGGAGTTATTGGTATTGATGTATTGTATGCGTTTATTAATTATCTTAGACGCTTAAATGAACCATTAATTAAGTTGACCTCACAGCAATCTTTATTACAACAAGCTGTCGTTTCAGAAGAAAGAATTTTTGAATTGATAGGTAACCCACAACAATGTTATGGTCAGCAGCAGTTACCATTATTGTCAGGTCGTGTGGATATGAAAGAGCTTTCTTTTGCTTATCGTGATGAAAATATATATTGTGTGATATTAACCTGCAGATAAAGGGTAATGAGTTTGTCGCATTAGTAGGGCATATAGGTAGTGGGAAAAGCACTATTGCTAACTTATTAATGGGATACTATCAATAGCAAAAAGGGCAAATATTACTTGATGGACGTCCGCTAACCTCTCTTTCCCACAAGTGTTACGTAATTGTATTATTATAGTGCAACAAGATCCGGTTATTTTAGCACGATCTTGTTGGATAATATCACCTTAGGAAGAGAAATATTGGACATCGTTCAGCTTTCTGATCTGGTATATAAATTACCTAACGGCTTAAATACGCTGTTAGGTGAGCAAGGCAATATGCTATCTGCAGGGCAAAAGCAGTTACTGGCAATAGTGCGAGCTTTAGTGCAAACGCCGAAATTTTTGATCTTAGATGAAGCAACAGCAAATATCGATTCGGGCATTGAACGAGCGATCCAAAAAGCACTACAATTAATTCGACGGCAGACAACATTAATCGTTATTGCCCATTGACTTTCTACTATTATCGAGGCAGATAAAATTTTTGTCTTACACCGTGGTGAAATTGTTGAGCAAGGAAATCATAATCAATTATTGAAACATAATGGACGTTATGCTCAGATGTATCAACTGCAACAGATTGGTGATTTATTACATAGCAGTACCAGAGAGCGTTTTGACGTTATTTACTAATCTTTTTTCTGTTTGTTTTTTACAGGTAAAATCAAACAATAATTTTTACAGATTAATAAATTTTTTATTAATCTATTTTTACATTTCATAGTGAGAGTTTTTTCATAACATAAAAATAGTTGGGTAACTATCATATTTATCTTAGTCACATGTTTTGTTATAAATAAGGCTAGTATCAATCTATTTTTTTATGATTTTCATTTTATTTAACTAATTATATGTTTAATACTTCTTATTTGAATAAGAAAACAACACTTAATTTCTGTTTTCTTGCTATTTGCATATGAATAGCGGATAATGTCTGTATCTATTATTCATATGAGCTATTCAATGGAGTCCTGTTAGT
Source organism: Arsenophonus sp. (assembly GCA_045399315.1). GTDB lineage: Bacteria > Pseudomonadota > Gammaproteobacteria > Enterobacterales > Enterobacteriaceae > Arsenophonus. Next base: position 20,288 of record DAYVGO010000011.1, on the reverse strand, counting down.
TTTCCTGCAATGCTAACTTGTTAACTTGGTCAGGTCTGGAAAGAAGCAGCCATAGCAAGGGGTGTATGTGCCGGGATGTCGCTGACAGGACTCCGCCAGTTTATTACTTCTTAGATAGTTATATTTTTTGCAGACAAATTTAATTTAGATAAATAAGATTATTTTTATGTTGAAATTAATCAATTTAATTCAATCTGATTAATTTCTTATATTGTGAAAATTGTGATTTATTTAATGAATGTTAATTTTAATCTGACTGCCGATTTTGGATTTAGTTTTTATAGAAAAATAAGATTATGTAAGATTATGAATTTTAATTAACAATATAATTGAATTATTAATTAAAAGATAATTAGTATTTTCTTAATTATTTTTCTTGAATACTTGTTGACTAAGTATGTTCATAATTAATAAAAAAAGTGATGATTGAGAGAGGATAATTATAGGGTTATTTTTTGATTAAACTTAAATATAGTATGGTTCATTGTTTAATCTAATAATATAAGCAACATCACGATATAATTATCTGTGCTATGAATGTATATTTGAAGTTATATAGTTATTAATAAAGCCGATAAGGACTATCGGCTAAAATTATAACCATATCCTATCTGATAAAGAAAAAACTTATTAACGAACATATTTCCAAACTGATGAAGGAATTTTGTCATATAGTTTATTCATGGTGAGCTCTGCTAACCTATGGTCTGCAGCTGAATAAAATAACTCTAGTTCGTCTTCAGATAATTCATATTTGTTTTTTTCGATTATGCGTTCCAATGTTTCAATAGTTGTACATTTTCTTAAGCGCATCAGATAGTCAATTTTAGTCATAATTTCCTTTCTTTAAATTATAGATGTATAAAATATGAATGTTATTGGCTGTTGCGTCAAGTGTTACTTAATGAATATCTTATATCATTTGTTAATATTTCAGCCAAATGCTCATTCATTTTTCGCCAGTCAGAAATATCTGTTAGGCTCATTACTGGTTTACCAAATAGCTTATATGTTTCATCCAAATATTCGTCAATGAAAATAAAAAGGTTTACATTATTTGGATATTTTAATTTAAATTGACCAATAAAATCTGTGATATGATCAATTAATACATTAAATTTAACATCTTGGTCGGAACCAAGTTCATTTTTCCAATGGGTCTTTGTCTTATGTGAAGTTAATATCGCTTCATGATGTAGAGTATCACATAAATACTTTAGCACTAAGATGTCATAACTCATTGGTGAGTACTCATCCGTAATCACCTCCCTTTAAACCAAAGATTACGGGTTATTACTCATTTGTATTGCATAATACCGCTAAAGATGAAGAAATTACCATTGAATTAATATATTGTTTTATTTTTTGTAAAATCAAAATACTATTAATTATGATTGTTACCAAAATTATAAATAGTTGTTAATAAACAATCAGAAGAATGTAGATAATTTTATAAAATTTATACTTGTGTAAGTATAACAAAAATAAAGCAAAAAACCTACTGGATATTAATATAGCACCATTATCACATGAGTCACTATCTCTGTATAAAGTTTTTTGTTATATCTTGTTAATCGTGGAACTAGTCTAGTTAAAAATATCAAAGATATACAAAAACTTACAGTATTTACACGTTATTTTTCAATTATTTATTTTTTATTAAAAATAATTTTTATCGATATATCATATACTTAGAGTTATTTTTCATTTATTAAAAATATTTTTACTTAAAAGGCCAGATATTCTGGCCTTTTGATAGAAACATTACTAATTGTCTAGCTAATCTAATATTTATTTGTGAAACGTCGACGTATAACGACAAAAAATACTGGAACAAAATAAATTGCTAATGTTGTTGCGGCAATTATTCCTCCGAGCACTCCTGTACCAACTGAGTTTTGTGCACCTGAACCAGCACCATTACTAATAACCAGCGGTAAAACGCCAAGCATAAATGCTAATGATGTCATCAAAATGGGTCGTAAACGTATTCTAACAGCATTCATTGTTGCTTCAATCAACCCTTTTCCTTCTTTTTCCATTAAATCTTTAGCAAACTCGACAATTAAAATGGCATTTTTGGCAGAAAGACCAATAGTTGTTAATAAGCCTACCTTGAAGTAAATATTATTTTCTAATCCTCGAAGCATGGTGAACGTTAAGGCACCAATAACACCTAATGGCACAACTAACATAACAGAAAAAGGAATTGACCAACTTTCATATAAAGCAGCTAAACAGAGAAAGACTACAATAAGTGAAATAACGTATAAAGCGGGAGCTTGGTTACCTGAAAGACGCTCTTGGTAAGACATACCAGTCCATTCATAACCAATGCCCTCAGGTAATTTTTCAGTAAGTTGTTCCATTAATAGCATAGCATCACCAGTACTTTTACCTGGAGCTGCAGAACCTTGGATTTCCATTGCAGGTAAACCATTATAGCGTTCTAAGTGTGGTGAACCATATAGCCATGGATCTTTACTATGGTCAATTAACTCTGAGAAAGGTACCATTTTTCCTTGGTTATTGCGGACGTAAAGGGTTTCAATATCAGTAGGTAACATCCGAAATGGGGCATTGGCTTGTACATAAACTTTCTTAACGCGCCCACGATCAATAAAATCATTTACATAGGTGCTACTAAACATAGTGCTTATGGTTGCATTAATATCATTGATAGATACACCTAACGCTTCTGCTTTTTGTTGAACAATGTAAAAACGATACTGGGAAGTATCATTTTGTCCGTTAGGGCGAACATTTTGTAAGACATCAGAGTGCTGAGCGATAAGTCCAAGTAGTTGATTGCGGGCTGCCATTAATTTTTCATGACCTAAATTACCTTGATCAACCAGTTCATAATTAAAACCACTAGCAGTACCTAGCTCGGGAATGGCCGGGATATTGAAAGAGAAGATGATAGCTTCTTGTATTTTTGAAAAGGCAATATTGGCACGATTGATAATTTGAGAAACATGACTTTCAGCACTATAGCGTTCTTTCCAATCTTGTAGTACGACGAAAGCAAGTCCCATGTTTTGTCCTTGTCCTGCGAAGCTAAAGCCATTTACGGTAAAGACAGATTTAACATTTGTTTTTTCTTTAGTGCGATAATATTGGTCAATATCATTAAGCACAGCGACGGTTTGTTCTTGTGTTGAACCTGGTGGTAACTGAACCATCGTCAGTAATACCCCTTGATCTTCTTCGGGAAGAAACGAAGAGGGTAATTTTAGGAATAGAAATGCCATACCTGCAACTAATATAATATAAATCACTAGATAACGACCTGTTCCTCTAAGCATATGGCCAATGCTATTGGTATAATGATGCGCACTTTTTTCAAACGTATAGTTAAACCAGCCGAAGCAGCCGGTTTGTTTACCATGACTACCTTTAGGGATAGGCTTTAATATTGTGGCACAAAGAGCCGGCGTTAGAATCAGTGCGACCAGAATGGAGAGCACCATTGATGTGACAATTGTCACCGAGAACTGACGATAGATTGCGCCAGTTGAGCCACCGAAGAAAGCCATAGGTATAAATACTGCCGATAACACTAAGGCTATACCTACAAGTGTTCCTTGGATTTGTCCCATCGACTTTTTAGTTGCTTCTTTTGGCGATAATCCTTCTTCTTGCATAACACGCTCAACGTTTTCTACAACGACAATCGCATCATCTACTAATAGTCCGATAGCGAGCACCATTGCGAACATGGTCAGTGTGTTAATTGAATACCCCATTGCAGATAAAATAGCAAAGGTACCTAGCAAAACAACAGGAACTGCGATCGTTGGGATCAATGTTGCGCGTAGGTTTTGCAGAAATAAGTACATAACCACGACCACCAGCATGATAGCTTCGATCAACGTTTTCACCACTTCGTTAATTGAGATTTTTACAAAAAGTGTGGTGTCATAAGGGTAAACAATCTCTAATCCATTAGGGAAAAAAGGTTCCATTTCAACTAACGTAGCACGTACTGCTTTGGCAGTATCTAAGGCATTAGCGCTGGTAGCCAATTTGATACCAATACCAGCTGACTGCATACCGTTATATTTTGCCAGAATACTATAATTCTCAGCACCTAGTTCAACCATAGCAATATCTTTTAAGCGAACTTGGGAACCATCAGGATTAACTCGTAACAGAATGTTGGCAAACTGTTCAGCACTATTTAGCCGTGTTTGGGCAATAATCGAAACATTGAGTCGTTGCCCAGGGATAGATGGAGTTCCACCTAGCTGGCCAGCGGCAACTTGATTGTTTTGGGTTTTTATTGCATTGATAACATCCTGAGTGGCCATGTTGTATTTTACCAGTTTATCTGGATCTAACCAGATACGCATAGCGTACTGGGTGCCAAATAATTGCGTTTCACCTACACCTTTTACCCGACTAATAGGATCTTTAATGTGTGAGTTAACATAATCAGCAATATCTACTTGATTCATCGAGCTATCTTTGGAAATAAAAGCGACCACCATCAAGAAAGAACCGGTAGATTTATTAACATGGATGCCTTGTTGCTGTACTTCTTGTGGCAGTAATGGTATGGCCAATTGTAACTTATTTTGTACTTGTACTTGTGCAATATCAGGATCTGTCCCCGCTTCAAAAGTAAGCGTTAGAGACATGTTACCCGTGGCATCACTAGTTGAGGACATATAAACCAAATTATCAATACCATTCATGTTTTGTTCAATAACTTGAGTAACGGTATTTTGTATTGTTGTGGCGTCAGCTCCAGGATAGGTTGCTACAATCGACATAGATGGTGGTGCAATGGTTGGATATTGTGCCACCGGTAATTTAATGATTGCCAATAGACCAGCAAGCATGGTAATAATGGCTATTACCCACGCAAATATTGGCCGTTCTATAAAAAACTGAGGCATTAATTATCGACTCCTTACTTTATGATTTTTCAGGAGAAAATTTATTTTTGGCTAGTATTTATATTTAAAGATGTCTCTTTTGCTATCACTTTCATGCCTGGCTTGATTTTTTGTAGTCCAATGACAATGACACGTTCTCCTGCACTTAGTCCTTTCGTTATCAGCCATTGGTTACCAATTGCTTGGGCAGTAATTACAGTCCGGATTTCAACTTCATTATTAGCATTAACAATCATTACCTGAGCTTCACCATGGGGAGTCCGATTTACACTTTGCTGTGGTACTAAGATGGCATTTTTTTTCACACCTTCTTCCAAAATGGTACGAACAAACATACCAGGAAGGAGTTTATTGTCTGGATTTGGAAAAATAGCTCGCATTGTAATAGAGCCAGTACTTTCATCGACAGTTACATCGGAAAATTGAAGCACTCCTTTTTCTGTATAAATATCACCGTTATTCATTTTTAGACTAACTAGTGCTTGCTGTGATTCTTTAGCCAAGTTGCCGCTTGCAATCTCATTTTTTAAACGCAAATAATCGTCACTGGATTGTGTAACGTCAACATAAATAGGGTCTAACTGTTGAATAGTTGTCAACACAATAGCTTGCCCTGTTGACACCAATGCTCCCTCTGTCACGTTCGACTTGCCGGTGCGACCGGAAATAGGTGCGGTTACTTTGGTATATTCAAGATTGATACGTGTGGTTTCCACTGCCGCCTCAGCAGCCTTAAGGGAGGCTAGCGCCTGAGCATAATTAGCGTTTGCTGTATCATATTCTTGTTTACTGATATAATTTGTTCCTAATAGTGGCTTATAACGGCTAACGGTTAAACAAGTAATTTCTGCATTGGCTTTTGCTTTGGCTAAATTGGCTTTTGCACTGTCGTAGTTCGCTTTGTAGGTTGCAGGATCAATTTGATATAAAGAAATACCGGCTTCAACATCACTACCTTCTTTATAATTTCTTTTTAATATAATACCACTTACTTGAGGTCGTACTTCGGCAATACGGTAAGCACTAGTACGGCCAGGCAGTTCAGTTGTTATTATCAATGGCTTTACTTCTAATGTTACTACACCCACATCAGGTGGTGGAGGTGCAATATTACCTTGCTGGGAATTATCGCCACATGCTGAAAGGATCAAACAGCTTGAGAGTAGTAATATTACCAGAGGTAGAATCCCTCTGTTTTTTCGCATAAAATAAACCTCAATATTCAAATATCAATTTCAAATCTGAAACTTGGTGAATGATTATGTTATAAGTTCTCTTAGTTATGGTAAAAACATACATGAATGTATGTAAATTTACTTCAATAAGAAGAAAGTAAGTTTAAATGACACGAAAAACTAAACAGCAAGCGAAAATCACTCGCCAATAAATAATTGATGCAGTAATTAGAACATCTTCCGAGTATGATGTTTCGGCTACCTCTTTTGCCTAATAATATAGCAGAGGTTGCCGGTGTAACTCGTGGCGCAATTTATTGGCATTTTAAAAATAAAGTCGATCTTTTCTCCGAAGCTTGTAAATTTACTGATGATCAAATAGCTGAAACTCAGAAAAAGTATCAGTTAAAATACCCTAATGATCTATTTTTTGTATTGAGAAAATTATTATATTTTATTTACCTTTTTTGACAATACTAAAAACAAGGCGCTAACCGAGATTTTTTTCACAAGTGTGAATTAAATGGCACAGTTTGCTGAATTACACCGTAAGATTTATATGATTAACTATCAGCGCTTAGTAAATCTTTTAACTGCCTGTGTGGAGAAAAAGCAGCTGCCTGTAAACATTGATGTTCAGTGTGCAGCAATTGTGATCCGTGCGACTATAACAGGTCTAAATGCGATTCGTTATGTGGGTACTATGGTTAGTATAATGAAGTACAGCCCATTCAATAAGAAACAGTTTAAATGTTTTATTATATAATTAGGGAGGATTTGATGCAAGAAGCCAGCATCTTTTTAATTATTGCTAATGGTGCCGCTTATTGGAGATGAAAATCTTTTTAATAAGCTACGCTTGGTGATAGTAGTTAAGGAACAGACATCTAAAACTGAAATGAAAATTTTCTTAATGTCTGATGCAGTTGTTGCAGGTCTTATTAATCAAAAGCCAGTGGAAGGTTATAATTTAAAAAAGATGTTAGAGATCTTGCTTGCCCAGCAGGTGGAAATAAAATTATGTAAGACATGTAGTGATGCACACGGTATTAGCCAATTACCCCTGTATAGAGGGGATTACCATCGGCACTTTGGTTGATTTAGCTCAATGGACCCTAGCGGCCAATAAAGTTTTAACTTTTTAGATATATTAATTAAGACAAGGAAAAAAATTATAAAGTCATGAAAGCACCGAGAGAAGCACGATCTACACTTGATAATTTAGCTAAAGTTAAGCGAGAATAACAACAAAGTCAGTGGACTAAAACTGAATCCCAGCGTTTAACTTTAGTACAATTAGAAGCACAGTTAAAAAATAAATTAGAAATATTGCAAAATCAGCAGGAAAATCTGGCCAACATTAATAGTAACTTAGTTGCATTACAAACCCAGCTAGAGCGGGCAATGAATATTATGTTAGAAAATGCTCGACGTCTACAAGATATTCATAACCAACTAAATAATGATTTCTCATCCAGTAAAAATATTCGGCCTTTTTTACAAGTATTATTACAAGTGGAACAATTTTATTTGCAGCAGCAAAATAAATTTCCAGCAGCATGCGTTACAAGCAAATACTTAATTACAGGATATGCTTCAGAAGCAACGGGATTATACGGCAACCTATATTGAGTTAATACAAAGTGATATATGAAGCAGAAGCAGCTAAGCAGAAATTGCGACTTTTAATTTTAAATTACCATTAATTAGTTTATACAAAGGGTTTATCAACTCATCAGTGGTCACGATTCCACTTTTATTGGATTGTTTATTCTTTCTTTGGATGAATAAAAAATTTAAACGGCGTTTAAAAGAAATCAATGCGGAAGTAAGGGTATTTAAAAAAGATAACCAATTACATACACCAGTAGCTTTAATGATGACGTTTCTTGGCGCTTTTATTATATTTGTGGTTGGTTATTGGTTTTTAAAAATCGGCAATCTGCATGGTGATTTTGTTTGGACATTTCCCTGCAGTTTGTATTGTTCTGGATTTTATTTAGATGGTGTATTTATATTCTTAAACCTGATAGTATAGCGGAAAATCATTTTTTAATTGCAAAAAAGATACCACATGTATAAGTCAGCGTTTGCTGAATTTGATGTTACCTTTGATTGTTTTATTTATTGGTCAAGTTATGGTGTCATGTATCTTTTGTGATTAGCTGATGATGTAATTGGACAATTTATTGTATTAATATTTCTATTTTTAGTTTTTCTATTTACTTTGCCTTTTTATCGTAGGATTTGGCAACTAAAAGGCAGCCATTTAACTCGCACTATCGTTATTACCATACTAGCTTTTTCTCCATTGGTGCTAATTGGTTTAATGATGGTAGGTTATTATTACACTACCCTTAGACTTTCCAGTCGTTGAATTGATAGCCTCTATTTATTGCTGTTTTGGTATATTATTTATCATACCTGTATCCGTGGATTATCGATTGCAGCTCGCAAACTTGCCTATAAAAGGGCATTAGAACGTCGACATAATATGACGCGAGAAGAACAAGAAAACGAACCGATCACCGAACCACCAATGTCCATTTAGCGATGTTAGGTGTTACCTGGAATAAGTTGCAATGGTTAGTGGCAGCATTAACATTTGGTCTGGGTTTTGGTTTACAAGAAATTTTTGTCAACTTTGTCTCGGGTATTATTATTTTGTTTGAATGGCCGGTTAGAATTGGTGATACTGTTACAATTGGAAATTTCTCAGGAACAGTAAGGAAAATTCGTATTCGAACGACAACCATAACGGATTTTGATCGCAAAGAAATGATTATTCCGAATAAGGCCTTCGTTACTGAACGTTTAATAAATTGGTTGTTATCGGATACTATTATGCGCATTATTATCAAACTTGGCGCTGCTTATGGTTCTGATCTGGATAAAGTCAAAGCGACTTTGTTACAGGCAATACAAAGTAATAATAAGATCATGTCGGATCCTGCTCTTTCAGTATTTTTTACTGATTTTGGTGACAGTACGCTCAATTATGAATTGTGTTTTTATGTTCGATAGATAGCGGATAGAAGCATAGCAACAGATGAGGTTAATCGAACGATTGATCGCTTATGTCGAGAACAAAATATCGATATTGCTTTTAACCAGTTAGAAATTCATCTTCACAACAGCAAAGGTAATTCTGTACAAGAAATCGAGCGTACTCTTGACTATGAAAATCAATCGAAGCCTCGGAATAAGAAACAATCGCGATAATATTGCAGAATAATATTTGAATTATTTTTTGCTAACTTTTTTGAGTTGTATTGGCAAGTAATAACATTGCTTTTTTATTCTCATAATCTTTTTTAACAATATCAAGAGCCTTGAGTGCTGTACCAGGTTCTATTTGATTAATCTCTAGAAGATAAATCAAATCAATGGCGATTTGGATTTCCAATGGAACATTATCTAAATTCATTAAATATTACCTATATTATTTTTATTAATTAAATATTTTTATTCGCTGCTTTGATTTTCATAGCGTTCAATTGCTTTTTCAATACGTGAAAGTGCTTGACGGCATCTCGCTAGTCTTCCTGTTAAGGCAGCTATTTCTTGTTGCAGCTTCTAGCAAGCAACATATGACTGTTGTTTATCTAATTGTTACTCTCGATCATTTATCATTGCGACTAAGTGTTGTTCATAATCTTGATGTTGAACCAAATGTCCATAGAGATCGACAGTCTGTTCTTTTTGGCTAAGTTAATTTTAAAGTTTGGATCGCAGATTTTCGAGTTATAGCACTAATTTGGGCAACAATTTTTTCTGTCAAAAAAGTAACTTGTTCTGAACTTGAAGTGATAGCCTCATTTTTTAATTGATTAAAATAGTGCTTAATTTCAAATAAATAGTCACTTAATTGATGGTTTTTTCGATGAAATAATTGTTGATCAAAACGTGGTGTTATAGAAGTAGATTGTGCAATAGGCTTTATTTGTGCGGCTAATGTTTCAATTTGCTCCTCAAACGAGTTTAGTAACTTTTGTGTTTTTATATATTAGTCCATAATAATAAAATGTGTGATTGCGATTTGACTTGTTACTAGCAAAACGTCCATATTTGTGAGCTAGTTATTGCATTTTTATCGTATTTTTCATAGATTGTAGAGTTTGTTATTTTATTTATGACGATAATTATGATGGCTGATGAAAAAAATACAATTTATAAAAGACAGTATTCAAACAATTCCTGATTATCCGATACCAGGCGTGTTATTTCGTGACATTACAACGTTATTGGATAATCCTGCGGCTTATCAAGCTACTATTGATCTACTGGTTGAACATTATAAAAATCAAGGTATCACTAAAATTGTTGGCACTGAAGCGAGAGGATTTTTATTTGGCGCGCCTGTTGCTTTGTGTTTAGGAGTAGGATTTGTGCCGGTACGCAAAGAGGGAAAATTACCTCGAGCCACTATAAAGCAAGATTATGAGCTAGAATATGGTACGGATGCCCTAGAGATCCATAAAGATAGTATTTCAGCTAAAGATAATGTATTAGTTATTGATGATTTATTGGCAACAGGTGGTACGATTGAGGCAACAGTGTGCTTGATCCGGCGGTTAGGTGGGAAAGTTAATGAAGCCGCATTTATTATCTGTTTGCCGGATTTAGGTGGCATCGAACGTTTAAAAAAAAAAGAGTCAATTGTTTTAATTTGGTTGAATTTCCAGGGCATTAATTAGCAAAATTTATGAGCGTATGTGCTGACAACGCGAAGAAAGCTAAGTTGGCGTAACCAAATATATACTTAACTTCAATAGGAATCATGAGCTACCAGGTACTTGCTCGTAAATGGCGCCCACAAACATTTACCGATGTTGTTGGGCAACAACATGTTTTGACCGCGCTGGCAAATGGTTTACAACAGCAGCGGCTCCATCATGCTTATTTATTTTCTGGCACGCGTGGTGTAGGAAAAACGACCATTGCGCGTCTGTTTGCTAAAGGGCTAAACTGTGAAGTCGGGATAACCCAAAATCCTTGTGGTAAGTGTGCTAATTGTTTTGAGATAGCACATGGACGATTTGTTGATTTAATCGAAATTGATGCCGCTTCACGCACTAAAGTTGAGGATACTCGCGATCTGCTGGATAATGTCCAGTATGCGCCGGCGCGTGGCCGATTTAAAGTATATTTGATTGACGAAGTTCATATGCTTTCTCGTCATAGCTTCAATGCATTATTAAAGACCTTAGAGGAACCACCAGAACATGTAAAGTTCTTATTAGCAACAACAGAACCACAGAAATTACCGATAACGGTTTTATCTCGTTGCCTTCAATTCCACTTAAGAACACTGGATATTGCTCAAATTAGTAACCAACTTGAACGTATTTTAGCGGCTGAGCAAATATCTAGTGATAATCGTGCTCGCCAATTAATTGCAAGAGCGGCGGAAGGGAGTTTACGTGATGCACTAAGTTTGACCGATCAAGCTATTGCTATGGGGCAAGGACAAGTATCGGCAGATTCAGTCAGCCAAATGTTAGGAATATTGGATGATGAACAACCACTAGCGATCATTGAAGCGATTGTTCATGCCGATGGTCAAAAAATGATGGCTTTAGTAGAAGATGTTGCTTTACAGGGTAGTGATTGGGAAAGCGTATTGATTGAAATATTATCATTACTGCATCGCATTGCGATGATCCAACTGTTGTCTGCCGATATGCAAGATACGGCATCACCAATAGAAGATCGTTTACGCTTACTTGCACGTTTGATTACGCCGACGGATTTACAGTTCTATTATCAAACCTTATTAATCGGACGTAAAGAACTTCCCTACGCACCCGAAAGGCGAATGGGGGTTGAGATGACATTGTTACGTGCTTTAGCATTTCATCCTAAATGGGTTAATGATACTGAAGTTCCCTTGCTGTCATCACCAAGTAGAACTGAATCAGGCGCCATCGGCAATGATATCGCTAATCATGCTGATATCTCCTCTGATATAAAAGATAAAAAAAAAGTCATTGAGAAAATGACCAGTTCATCCGAAGGAGAATTAATTAACACTCCTACATTGCAATTGCTGAAAGCAAAAGCGTCGTTAAAAAGAGAGCAACAGAAAACAGCGGTAAAAAAGCCTGACATAGCATCGTCGAAGACGAAAACTATATCGACGATGTCTGCGCTAGAAAGGTTAGCGACTGTTTCTGCACAGCATCAGCGTTCTGCTTTAAATCAGCGGAAGAAAATTGAAAAAAATAATAAAAATCGACAAGATGAATCACAAGATAAATCTTATCAATGGCACCCGCAAAATATTTCTGAGCAAAAAATAGAGCGAGTAACAACGCCTGGTAATATTAAACAAACACTGGAATATGAAAGAACACCTGAACTTGCCAATAAAATTGCGCTTGAGGCTCGAGAGAGAGATACTTGGTCAGCGGAAATTTCTCAGTTAAAAGTGCCAAAATTAATAGAACAACTCGTGTTAAATGCATATAAGGAGCAATTAAATGAAACGGAAATTTGTTTACATTTGCGCTCAACACAACGGCATTTGTATACTGAGCCAGCTCATAAAGCTTTAATAAAAGCCTTAAGTGAGTTATATGGCAAGCCAATAAAACTGGTTATAATTGAAGATGATAATCCAGCCGTCAAGACACCTTTGGAATGGCGGCAGGTAATTTATGAAGAGAAGCTAGCTCAGGCTCGCCAATCTATTATTGTGGATAAAACGATTCAGACTTTACGCACGCTGTTTGATGCGCAGTTAGATGAAGAAAGTATTCGGCCTGTGTAGCTGATACATATCTTTAAGTATAATGTTGCAATGTTAAATTATACCTTTGTAACAGATCAGAAAGAGAGAAAATTATGTTTGGTAAAGGTGGGCTGGGTAACCTGATGAAACAGGCTCAGCAAATGCAAGAAAAAATGCAGAAGGTACAAGAAGAGATTGCTAACATGGAGGTTACCGGTGAATCTGGTGCCAGCCTGGTTAAAGTCACCATTAATGGCGCTCATAATTGCCGTCGGATTGAAATTGATCCTAGTTTAATCGGTGATGATAAAGAAATGGTAGAAGATCTTATTGCTGCTGCTTTTAATGATGCCGTTCGTCGTATAGAAGAAGCACAAAAAGAAAAAATGGCGAATGTATCTAATGGGATGCAATTACCTCCAGGCTTTAAGATGCCATTTTGATGCAAACGAGCCCTCTTCTAGAATCTTTGATGGAAGCTCTACGTTGTTTGCCTGGTGTGGGACCAAAATCAGCTCAACGTATGGTTTTTCATCTTCTGCAACGTGATCGTAGTGGTGGGATGCAGTTGGCTCAGGCGTTAACATGTGCAATGTCCGAGATCGGTCATTGTCAGGGCTGTCGAACATTTACTGAAAAAGATCATTGTCCTATTTGCACTAATCCCAGGCGTCAACAGACTGGTCAAATTTGTGTTGTTGAAAGCCCGGCGGATATTTACGCTATTGAACAAACAGGACAGTTTGCCGGACGTTATTTTGTTTTGATGGGGCATTTGTCACCTTTAGATGGTATTGGACCTAAGGATATTGGTCTTGATAGCTTAGCGAGTAAACTAGCGACCGAGACAATATCGGAAGTGATTCTGGCAACTAATCTAACGATTGAAGGGGAAGTAACAGCTAACTATATTGCTGGCATATGTGCTCAATATGAGGTGATGGCCAGTCGTATTGCCCATGGTATTCCTGTTGGGGGTGAGCTGGAAATGGTTGACGGAACAACTTTATCACATTCGATAATCGGTCGTCAGAAAATACATTATTGATAGTGTAAATGTAACATAAATAAACATATGCAGAGGTTAAAAAAACTCTGCTTATATTTTATGAAAAAGTTAATAATATTGGCTAACATCTAGTCTTTTCATCGCTAAAAACTTGAAATTTTCATTTATATCCCCATCTGAGTTGCATAACCATTTAACCCAATAAAATTATTCCAAAATTGAGGCTATTTAATGAGCATGAAAGGACAAGAAACTCGGGGATTTCAATCTGAAGTAAAACAGTTATTGCAACTGATGATCCATTCTCTTTATTCCAATAAAGAAATCTTTCTACGCGAGCTGATTTCAAACGCATCTGATGCAGCTGATAAACTACGTTTTAAAGCACTTTCACAATCAGATCTTTATGAAAACGATGGTGACTTAAGGGTTAGAATTGCTGTTGATAAAAATAAAAAGACTTTAACGATTAGTGATAATGGTATTGGCATGACTCGCGAAGAGGTTATTGATAATTTAGGTACTATTGCTAAATCAGGTACTAAGGCGTTTTTACAGTCCTTGGGCAACGAACAAGCGAAAGATAGCCCATTAATCGGTCAATTTGGTGTTGGTTTCTATTCAGCGTTTATTGTTGCTGATCAAGTCACCGTGCGTACTCGAGCAGCTGGTGTTACCGCTGATAAAGGTGTTTTCTGGCAATCTCAGGGTGAGGGTGAATATACGGTTGCAGATATTGAAAAAGCAGAGCGTGGTACTGAAATTATCTTACATTTACGTGAAGAGCAAACGGAATTTTTAGATAATTGGCGTTTACGTTCAGTTATCAGTAAGTATTCAGATCATATTGCCTTGCCAGTAGAAATTGAAGCTAAGAATGAAGAAGACGATACTGTCACTTGGGAAAAAATCAACAAAGCCCAAGCACTATGGACACGTAACAAAAATGATATTACTGCTGAGGAATATAAAGAATTTTATAAGTATGTTTCCCATGATTATGTGGATCCTTTAATATGGAGTCATAATCGGGTAGAGGGTAAGCAAGAATATACTAGCTTACTTTATATACCGACTAAAGCCCCTTTTGATTTATTGAATCGTGACAATAAACATGGCTTAAAGCTGTATGTTCATCGTGTTTTTATCATGGATGAAGCTGAACAATTTATGCCAAACTACCTACGTTTTGTGCGTGGATTAGTTGATTCAAATGACTTACCGTTAAATGTTTCACGAGAAATTTTGCAAGATAGTGATGTTACTCGTAGTTTGCGTGGTACATTAACAAAACGTGCATTGCAAATGTTGGAAAAATTAGCCAAAAATGAACCTGAACAGTATCAACAATTCTGGCAGGAGTTTGGACTAGTACTTAAAGAAGGTCCTGCGGAAGATACGACAAATAAAGAAACTATTACTAAATTATTACGCTTTGCATCAACCCATAACGGTAGTAGTTTACAGAATGTTTCTTTAGAAGATTATATTAGTCGAATGATTGAAGGGCAGGAAAAGATTTACTACATTACTGCCGACAGTTATACTGCGGCGAAAAATAGCCCACATTTAGAACTATTCCGTAAAAAAGGAATTGAGGTTTTATTATTATCTGATCGTATTGATGAATGGATGATGAACTATTATTTGCCTGAATTTGCAGGTAAGTCTTTTCAGTCAGTTAGTAAGACAGATGAGTCATTGGAAAAGCTGGCAGATGAAGATAAAAAAGAACAGGAAGAAGCAGATAAAAAGCTGGAGCCTTTCGTTGAGCGAGTGAAAAAATTATTAGGCGAGCGAGTGAAGGAAGTGAAGTTAACTCATCGTTTAACAGATACACCGGCAATTGTGACGACCAATGCTAACGATATGAGTACTCAGATGGCAAAACTTTTTGCGGCAGTGGGTCAATCAGCACCAGAAGTAAAATATAATTTTGAACTTAATCCTGCGCATCCATTAGTCAAAAAAGCGACTGAGTTAACTGATGATAGATTATTTCCTGAGTTGATAGAAGTATTGTTAGATCAGGCGTTGTTTGTTGAGCAAGGTAGCTTGGAAAATCCAAATCAATTTATTCGTCGTATTAATAAATTACTTTTAGGCTAAAAGTTATCTAATTAGTTAGGTTGATCGACAAACCACGTTTTAGTTATTTTAAACGTGGTTTGTTTTTTTAACGAAAATAATTTGATTCTTCAAATGTTATCTGTTTTCTTGAGTTATATGTACGCCTAATGATAAAATAACTTTTTCTTTCAAATTATAAAAATAAAATAGTAAGGGGTTTACGCAATGCGTATCGTTCTGCTCGGCGCACCAGGCGCAGGTAAGGGGACTCAGGCACAATTCATCATGGAAAAGTATGGTATTCCACAAATTTCTACTGGTGATATGTTACGTGCTGCAGTAAAGGCAGGTACAGAGTTGGTTCTAAAAGCGAAAGAATTAATGGACAATGGTAAGCTTGTTACTGATGAATTAGTTATTGCTTTAGTTAAGGAGCGTATAGCCCAGGATGATTGTCGAAATGGCTTCTTACTGGATGGCTTTCCTCGTACTATCCCACAAGCAGATGCAATGAAAAATGCAGGTATTGCTGTGGATTATGTCTTAGAATTTGATGTCCCTGATAAAATTATTGTTGAACGCATTGTTGGGCGGCACGTTCATACGCCTTCGGGTCGTGTTTACCATATTAAATTTAATCCACCTAAAATAGCAAATAGAGATGATGTTACCGGTGAAGAATTAACCATTCGTAAGGATGATCAAGAAGAAACTGTACGCAAGCGATTAATTGAATACCATCAGTTAACTGAGCCGTTGATTGCTTATTATCGTCAAGAAGCTACTGCAGGTCATACTAAGTACTTTAAATTGGATGGTACACGTAAGGTGACTGAAGTTAGTGAAGAGTTGGCTAATATTTTAGGTTAGTTGTTAGTTGATAAAATAGGCGTCCATATTGGACGCCTATTTTTTTATTTGTAGGCAATTGAGTGGCAATAAAAATATTTGTTAAGTTATGATATGGTTATAGATAGTTAGCAATAAATAAAATGGCGCCAATTGGCATGAGCATTAAGAAGCATGGTGTTTTATTAGTCAACTTAGGAACGCCTGAAGCACCAACACCGGAGGCGGTTAAACGTTTTTTGGCTGAATTTCTTAGTGATGTTAGAGTTATTGATATTTCCAGGATGATTTGGAAACCGTTATTACATTTAGTGATCTTACCATTGCGTTCGCCTAAAGTAGCTAAATTATATCGATCAATTTGGACCGAAACAGGTTCACCATTGCTAAGTTATAGTTTGCAACAACAAGCTGCACTAGTAAAACAACTGCCGGCTATTCCTGTAGAATTAGGCATGAGTTATGGCTTGCCTTCTTTGGCTGGTGCAATCGAGAAACTGTTAATTCAACAGGTGGAAAATATTATTGTATTGCCGCTCTATCCGCAATACTCTTGTTCAACCACAGCGGCAGTTTTTGATGCTATTAGTCGGGCATTAAAAAAATATCGAACCATACCCGAACTTCGTTTTATTCGTAGCTATGCCGATCATCCTGCTTATATTAATGCATTAAAAACCTCGGTTGAAAGCAGTTTTGAACGATATGGTGAACCGGAGCGATTACTACTTTCTTATCATGGTATTCCTAAACGTTATGCCGAAACAGGTGATATTTATCCGCAGGAATGCCAATTGACAACACGTTTACTCAGTAGATTACTTAATTTTCCTGCTGATAAAATCACAATGACTTATCAATCACGTTTTGGTCGCGAGCCTTGGCTTACACCTTATACAGACATTACCTTAAAAAACTTGGCGAAGAGTAGCATTAAACATGTTCAACTGCTTTGTCCTGGTTTTTCAGTGGATTGTCTGGAGACCCTGGAGGAGATTGCGGTACAGAATAAAAAATTGTTTTGTGCGGCTGGTGGTGAAAAGTATCATTACATACCTGCACTTAATGCTTCAGATAACCACATTATGTTACTGGCTCAATTAGTCAGAGATAGGCTATAGCACCGTTTATCAATCTTAAATTATTTACATAAAATTTATTTTAGTAAAATTAACTAAACAAGTATGTTGTATCTAATTATTTAAAATTAGAGTAATTATAAGGTATTTTATTTTGTATAAAAAATAGAATTAATATTAGTGATAAAATTATTTTTATTCGTGGTAATAGTGTTCAGAGCTTAAATCTTTATTACTGTAAGTAATTGTTTGTAATCATCAATTTTATCTAATAATTGTAAGATTATATATTTAAACTAGTAATATGAATTATTATTATTGTATAAAATAATAAAAGAGCTTTTTTATGATATTTAAACCATTATAAATAGTTTTTATTATTTAATTTCTTAGAATAGAAAATTAATGTTGTATTAGATTTTTATAAAGATTTGTTCATCCTTGCGATAGTATTTATGAATTGAGCGATTTTGCTCGCTAAGTATATGACATATATTTTACTGGAGTTATTGATGCAAAGCATTATGACTATACTTTTCTAAGCTGAGAGGAGTTTTAGATATTAAGTTTAGGGAAGTGGAAGCTTAAAATAGCTAAATATATAGGAAATTGCTAACAATGTAACTATTAGAAGCCATAATTTATGACGAATAAACCATTATTAGATACAAATACCAATATGGATCCATCTTTTTATTCAGCTAGAATTAAACAAGATGATGAGATTGATTTATTTGAGCTTTTTTCTGTTCTATATAAATCCAAGTTGTTAATTGCTATTTTTGTCGCTATTTTTGCCGTTGCTATATTCTGTTGGTCATTGTTTTTACCACAAAAATGGAAAAGTGAAGCCACGATTGTGCAACCTATCGCTCAAGAAATATTAATGTTAAATGAATTTCTCAGTCAGTTAAAAGTACTGAATGTTGAAACCGATATTGATGCTGCGAAAGTTTATACAACATTTCTTGATGCTTATCGCTCGCCGATTTTACAAGAAAATTTTCTAAAAAGTACTGACTATTTTCAACGGATGATCGAATCTAAACGGCTATTTTCGCCAGAGAGCGAACAGCGGTTTTTATATGATATTATAAGTAATATTACTGGTAATAAAATTACTTTTGGTAAAAATGCAAATGGTAATATTAATATGCGAGAGCTGCCGATAGAAGCCAGAGTAGGGTTTGTGGCAGTAACAGCCCAAGATGCGCAGGATTTGTTATCTGGTTATCTGCGTTATGTTGCATCTAATGTACGTCAGGAAATTAAGACAGAGTTATATGACAAGATAGTTCAACAAATTGTTTATGCCGAAGGTAAATATGCTATCGAGTTGTCGACTTTAAAAAATGTTAATCGGGTTGCTATTAAGCGCTTGAAGAATTCGTTAGCAATAGCGGAATCTGTCGGTGTAAAAAGACCAATTGCAACTAGTCATACCGTCATCCAAGATGATCCAGACTACCCTATTGCATTAGGTTCGGAAGCATTAGCTAAAAAATTAACCATCCTTGAAAAGGATAATGATCAGTCGTTATACAACACTGAATTATTAAATATCCAACAATATATTCAACAGTTGAAAGCATTAGATACCAAAGATCTTTGGTTCCGCCCAGTGAAATACATGCAAAAGCCAACGTTACCCATTACTAAACTAGCGCCTAATCGAGTGTATGTGGTTGTACTTGCTGGAATTGCAGGGTTAATTTTTGGTTGTATCTATGTTTTATTACGTCATATGATTAATAGTCGCAAGCAAAAATTTTTATGATGTGATTTTAAGCTAAGCAGCAGGTGATTTTCCTGCCGCTCAATAATGTTAGTTATGCTGACTTAGCTCTTTGGTTATTATTAATTTAGCTATTAAGCAATCTGTGTTTGTTGAACCAATCCCCCCAGTCCAGTGTTGCTAACTCAACTTCTTGCCTATTCTTCCAGGTCTTTCTATGGATTACCTCTGCTTTATATAGCCCGGTTATGATTTCTACAAACGCGTTATCATAACAGTCACCAGTACTGCCTGTTGAGGCCAAAAGCGCCGTGTCTTTAAGATGTTGCGTATACGTTAACGACACGTATTGTGACCCTTTATCACTATGGTGTATGGTACCTGACGGCCGTCTTGACCATAAAGCCTGCTTTAAGGCATTAAGTAGCAGGGAAGTTTTCATTGTTGAAGAGACTGACCAGCCCACAATCATATTGATGAAGACATCTATGATAAAAGTCACATAGATAAAGCCCTGCTAGGTGCTAACTGAACCACCCCGGAAATCTTGGAGACTAAATAGTCAGTCAAGAGGATAAAAGAATTGGAGCGTGAAAACCGTGAGTTACGACGAAGGAACGATATTCTACGCAAAGCATCGGCTTATTTTACTCAGGCGAAGCTCGACCACCAATGGAAAAAATGATGCCGCTTCTCGATAACCTGATTGAAAAACATGGGGTCGAACCAGTATG
>DAYVGO010000002.1:0-126922 GCA_045399315.1 Arsenophonus sp. | reverse complement strand
ATCAGACAATCTGTGTGAACACTCACATTCCATCTCTTTTGGTAAGGAGGTGATCCAACCGCAGGTTCCCCTACGGTTACCTTGTTACGACTTCACCCCAGTCATGAATCACAAAGTGGTAAGCGCCATCCCGAAGGTTAAGCTACCTACTTCTTTTGCAACCCACTCCCATGGTGTGACGGGCGGTGTGTACAAGGCCCGGGAACGTATTCACCGCGGCATGCTGATCCGCGATTACTAGCGATTCCGACTTCATGGAGCCGAGTTGCAGACTCCAATCCGGACTTCGACGTACTTTCTGAGATCCGCTTCCCATCGCTGGCTCGCCTCTCTCTGTATACGCCATTGTAGCACGTGTGTAGCCCTACTCGTAAGGGCCATGATGACTTGACGTCATCCCCACCTTCCTCCGGTTTATCACCGGTAGTCTCCTTTGAGTTCCCGACTCGACTCGCTGGCAACAAAGGATAAGGGTTGCGCTCGTTGCGGGACTTAACCCAACATTTCACAACACGAGCTGACGACAGCCATGCAGCACCTGTCTCAGAGTTCCCGAAGGCACATAAGCATCTCTGCTTACTTCCCTGGATGTCAAGAGTAGGTAAGGTTCTTCGCGTTGCATCGAATTAAACCACATGCTCCACCGCTTGTGCGGGCCCCCGTCAATTCATTTGAGTTTTAACCTTGCGGCCGTACTTCCCAGGCGGTCGATTTAACGCGTTTGCTCCGGAAGCCACAGCTCAAAACCGCAACCTCCAAATCGACATCGTTTACAGCATGGACTACCAGGGTATCTAATCCTGTTTGCTCCCCACGCTTTCGCACATGAGCGTCAGTCTTTGTCCAGGGAGCCGCCTTCGCCACCGGTATTCCTCCACATCTCTACGCATTTCACCGCTACACATGGAATTCTACCCCCCTCTACAAGACTCTAGCTAACCAGTCTTGAATGCCATTCCCAGGTTAAGCCCGGGGATTTCACATCCAACTTAATTAACCGCCTGCGTGCCCTTTACGCCCAGTAATTCCGATTAACGCTCGCACCCTCCGTATTACCGCGGCTGCTGGCACGGAGTTAGCCGGTGCTTCTTCTGTCGCTAACGTCAATTGCTAAGGCTATTAACCTTAACACCTTCCTCACGACTGAAAGTACTTTACAACCCGAAGGCCTTTTTCATACACGCGGCATGGCTGCATCAGGCTTGCGCCCATTGTGCAATATTCCCCACTGCTGCCTCCCGTAGGAGTCTGGGCCGTGTCTCAGTCCCAGTGTGGCTGATCATCCTCTCAGACCAGCTAGAGATCGTCGCCTAGGTGAGCCCTTACCCCACCTACTAGCTAATCTCATATGGGTTCATCCGAAGGTGTGAGGCCTAATGGTCCCCCACTTTGCTCCTTAGAGATTATGCGGTATTAGCCACCGTTTCCAGTGGTTATCCCCCGCCTTCGGCCAGATCCCCATACCTTACTCACCCGTCCGCCGCTCGCCGGCCAGGAAGCAAGCTTCCTCCCGCTGCCGCTCGACTTGCATGTGTTAGGCCTGCCGCCAGCGTTCAATCTGAGCCATGATCAAACTCTTCAATTAAAAGTTTGATGCTCAAAGAATTCCTGACTGCTATTCGTTATGAATTAACTGTTTTTTCACTCTTCAAGACTTTAAAATCAAATATTTTGATGATGTCTTGCGAGTGCCCACACAGATTGTCTGATTAATTGTTAAAGAGCGTGCGGTCATTGCCGCGAGGTGGCGTACGCTACGCTTTTCACCTTAATTGCTAGGCAAATAGTCATTAATTAATGACTAAATTGTGTTAAGGGTTGGCATTATAGATTGATTTTATCTTTGCACAAGTATTTTTTTAAAAAAGATAGTTTCGTTTTATTTATGAACAATGCTCTCATTTTTATTGACGATTTTTTATTTTATTAGGTAAATCTGCCAGACTATTTATAATCCAATCAGCATACTTTTTAATATCGTCAGTGAGAGGTTTTCCTGTGGTAACTAATACATTAGTTCCAATATGGGCCTCTTTACTAGCTTGCATATCAGAAAGCGTATCGCCCACCATATAAGAAGCTTGCATATCAATGTTGAGTTGTTTTTGAGCATCCAATAGCATACCAGCCTTTGGTTTACGGCAATTACATATTTCTTTATATTTTTGTTCAATAGCATCGGGATGATGAGGACAATAATAAATACCATCAAGCTCAACACCACGATCAATAAGAGACCAATCCATCCATTCTGTTAATTCAAGAAATTGTGATTCTGTAAACAATCCTCTTGCAATACCAGATTGATTAGTAACAAGAATCAAAGCATAACCCATTTTTTTTAATTTAAACATTGCTTCAATAACGCCATCGATAAACTGAAAATTATCTATCTCGTAAACATAACCATGATCACGGTTAATTGTACCATCACGATCGAGGAAAATTGCCGGAATACTTTGACTCACTATATTACTCCATTAAATTTAATCTTGTTCATTGTATGAAAAGCACTTAAATAAGAACAAGTTTAATAGTTACATTTTTTGTTGACTTAGACGTCTAGACACCCTAACATCTATACTAAATATGGTTGAATTTTTTCACCAATCTATTTCTATTATTTGTAGATCACAATGATAAGACTTTCTAACATTAATAAAATTTTTCACCAAGGAACACAGACAATTCAGGTATTAACCAATATTAACTTGCATGTTCCTCAAGGCCAAATTTACGGTGTTATCGGCGCATCCGGTGCAGGTAAAAGCACCCTAATTCGTTGTGTTAATATGCTTGAGCGCCCAACTTCAGGTGAAGTATTAATTGATGGACAGAAGTTGACACATATTTCTGAGAAAGAATTAATTTTCACACGCCGTACTATCGGCATGATTTTCCAGCATTTCAATTTACTTTCTTCACGAAATATTTTCGATAATATTGCTTTACCTCTGGAGCTGAGTAACACACCAAAAGCCAAAATTCATCAACGAGTGACCGAGTTATTAAAACTGGTCGGTTTAGTAAATAAAAAAGATGCTTATCCTGCCAGCCTGTCCGGAGGACAAAAACAACGTGTTGCTATAGCGCGCGCTGTAGCCAATTCGCCTAAGGTATTATTATGTGATGAAGCGACAAGTGCATTAGATCCCGTGACAACCCATTCTATTCTTCAGTTATTAAAAGACATTAATCGACGTTTAGGTTTAACCATCTTACTAATTACTCACGAGATGGAGGTTGTAAAACGTATTTGTGATCAAGTCGCGATTATCAGTGATGGACAATTAATCGAACAAGATAGTGTCAGTGAAATATTTTCTCATCCTAAGACACTGATTGCGCAAAATTTTGTTCAATCAACATTAGTATTAGATATCCCTGAAGATTATAGAGCGCGTTTACAGATGACTCCCGCGCCAAATTTATCACCGTTATTGAAATTAGAATTTACCGGTAAGTCAGTTGACGTACCATTAATTTCAATGGCTGTGAAAAAATTTAATATCGACATCAATATACTAAGCTCACAAATTGATTATGCCGGTGGTGTTAAATTTGGTTTCATGCTTGCTGAGCTTTATGGTATTGGAGAATATGTTAAAAACTCAATTACGTTTTTAGAAGAACACCATGTAAAAGTGGAGGTCTTAGGCTATGTCTGAGAAAATGTTAATACTGCTACTAAATGGCACACTAGATACGCTTATTATGACATTTGTCTCAGGATTTCTAGGGTTTTTATTGGGACTGCCGATTGGGATATTACTTTATGCAACACGCCCTGGCCAAGTTATGGAAAACTTGGCCCTTTACCGAATAGTGTCTGCAATAGTTAATGTGTTTCGTTCCATCCCATTTATTATTTTACTGGTTTGGATTATTCCATTAACTAAATTGATCGTCGGTACATCAATCGGTATTCTGGCCGCTATCGTTCCGCTAACTATCGGAGCAGCACCTTTTATTGCCCGTATGGTTGAAAATACGCTATTAGAGATCCCAAATGGTTTAATTGAGGTTGCTTGTTCTATGGGCGCAACACCATTACAGATCATTAGTAAGATCTTGTTACCTGAATCTTTTCCCGGTTTAGTCAATGCAGCAACAATTACTTTAATTATGTTAGTCGGTTACTCTGCCATGGGTGGTGCTGTGGGTTCTGGTGGATTAGGACAGATTGCTATGCAATATGGCTATTATACCTATAATCCAACTGTTATGAATACTGTACTTGCTTTACTAATTATCTTAGTTTTCGCTATTCAATTTGTTGGCGAACAAATAATGAAAAAAACACGCAGATAAAAGTATTATTCAAAAACACTAAAATTTAATACTAGTTAGTCCTAAAGAGGTAATTATGTCTATCAAAATAAAAACTAGCATAGCTGTTGCAACACTATTAAATATATTAATTTTTAGTGGCTGTGGAGAAAAAACAGAAAAACCTAATCACATCAGAGTCGGCGTTATTATGGGAAAAGAGTTAACAGTGGCTGAAGTTGCACAAAAAGTAGCCAAAGAAAAATATCATCTTGATGTTGAATTAGTTACCTTTAATGATTTTGTACTACCAAATGAGTCGTTGGACAAAGGTGACATTGATCTTAATGTATTTCAACACAAACCTTATTTAGAACAACAAATTAAAGATCGTAATTATAAATTAGTAGCAGTTGGCAACACATTTGTTTATCCAATTGCTGCTTATTCGAAGAAAATCAAATCCATTACACAGTTGCCAGATGGTGCTCAAATCGCTCTACCCAATGATCCTACTAATTTAGGTCGTTCACTATTGTTGTTACAAAAACAGGGCCTAATTAAAGTGAATGAAAGTGTCGGCTTACAGCCAACGGTATTAGATATTACTGAAAATCCTAAAAAGTTGAACTTTATTGAACTTGAAGCACCTCAATTACCCCGCAGTCTAGATGATCCAAAAATTGTACTTGCTATTATCAATACAACCTGGGCTAGTAGCGCCGAACCTAAATTAACACCGGCAAAAGATGGATTGTTTATTGAAGACAAAAATTCACCTTATGTAAATTTAATTGTGAGTCGTGAAGATAACAAAGATAATGAAAATGTGAAAAAATTTGTTAAAGCATATCAATCGCTAAAAGTTACCGCAGCAGCTAATAAAATTTTTGACGGTGGGGCTATCCCGGGTTGGTGATTGCGATATCACAAAGAATGATATGACAAAATGAAACAGGCGGATTATATCCGCTTATTTTATTATCATGGCTAAAACTAATATTTAGTTCTATTTGATTCATTTAATAAGGAATTTATATGCGCCTATTACTCTGTTTTCTTATACTCTGGATATCAGGTTGTAGTTTACATTCCCCTACTGAAAATAATCAAAAAGATAAATTAACAACGCCAAAAACACCAAAAAATGTCATCAGTAAAATATCACCACCAAAGGGATCTACGGTAAAACTTATTAATAAAACAGAAGAATTACTTGGTAAATCATTTAAAGATCGGGGTATTGTTTCCGGTATTTCATGCCAACCTAATCGACAAGATCCAACAGTAAGTATTCCCACAGCGAAAAAAAACATGCTGAAAAAAGCTTCTTCTATGGCCGCTGATGTAGTGTTACTTCATCGTTGTGAAATAATTAGTTCGCCAGAATGTTATCAAGTTGCTATTTGTGAAGGTTCTGCTTTGAGTATTATAAAATGAATAATTTTCAATTTAACCCGATTGGGGTAATAGAATCACCTTATAAAGAAAAATTTGCCATTCCTAAACAGCCGGGCTTAATTGAAAACGGACATAGTTATCTGCGCCTATTCCCGTCTTATAACCATCCTGATGCACTACGTGGATTGGAACAATTTAGCCATATTTGGCTGATCTTCATTTTTCATCAAACCATGCAAGCAGGTTGGCGCCCACTGGTACGTCCTCCTTGCTTAGGTGGTAATACTAAAATGGGAGTATTCGCCACTTGTTCACCCTTTCGTCCCAATTCTATCGGTATGCCATTAATTGAACTGAAAAAATTGATTATTAGTGCTAATGAAGCAGGTCTAGCTTTAGGCAGTTTAGATCTAGTCGATGGTACCACTGTAATTGATATAAAACCCTACCTGCCATTTGCTGCATCTTTATCAAAAGCCATTGCTGGATTTGCCCAAGATTCGCCTGATAGTAAAATGAAAGTTGTTTTTTCAGCTATTGCTCAAAAAACGCTTATTAAGCAACAAGCCCACTATTCCTTTCTTGAGCGTTTTATTAGTCAGGTCTTAGCGCAAGATCCACGTCCGGCTTATAAAACAAGAGTTGCTGACGAAAAAATCTACGCTGTACACCTGCTTGATTTTAATGTTCGATGGCAGATTATAGCTAATATTGCTGTCATTCTCTCGCTTGATACACTAAAAAATAAGTTATCTCTTTTGACATTAGCAAATCGCTGGTAGACTAGAAGTAAATTTTGTCTTAATAGTTGGTTAATACCAACTGGAAATGATTCGTTGTTGATGGAAGCTAATAATGCGTACAAGCCAATATCTTCTCTCTACTTTAAAAGAGACTCCCGCCGACACTGAAGTTATCAGTCATAAGTTGATGCTCCGCGCAGGTATGATCCGTAAACTTGCTTCAGGGCTATATGACTGGTTACCAACCGGTGTCCGTGTACTACGTAAAGTTGAAAATATTATTCGTGAAGAAATGAACCGTGCTGGCGCAATCGAGATTTCTATGCCTATAGTTCAACCAGCTAATCTTTGGCAAGAAAGTGGACGCTGGGAACAATATGGTCCAGAATTACTTCGTTTAGTTGACCGTGGGAAGCGCTCTTTTGTATTGGGCCCTACTCATGAAGAAGTTATTACTGATCTTATTCGTAACGAAGTTACTTCTTATAAGCAGCTTCCATTGAACCTTTATCAGATCCAAACAAAATTTCGCGATGAAGTAAGACCGCGCTTTGGTGTCATGCGCTCCCGCGAATTTATTATGAAAGACGCTTATTCTTTTCATGTCAATCAAGACTCGTTGCAACAAACTTACAATACAATGTATGTAACGTATAGTGCAATATTCACCCGTATAGGCCTCAATTTTAGAGTAGTTCAAGCCGATACTGGCTCTATTGGCGGTAATGCTTCGCATGAATTTCAAGTATTAGCTGATAGTGGTGAAGATAAAATCGTTTTTTCTAGCGTATCGGATTATGCCGCTAATATTGAAATGGCAGAAACGATCTGTGTCACGCAACGTGCTGCGCCAACTGAAGATATACGTCTTGTCGACACGCCTAATGCAAAAACTATTGCTGAGTTAGTTGAGCAACATAATTTACCCATCGAGAAAACAGTTAAAACCTTAATTGTTAGTGCAGCTAAAGAAAGCGGCCATCAACTTGTTGCTTTATTGATCCGTGGCGATCACGAATTAAATGAAATCAAAGCGGAAAAACATCCGTTGGTCGAGAGCCCGTTGAGATTTGCAACAGAAGAAGAAATACGTGCCAAACTTAAGGCTAGTCCAGGTTCATTGGGTCCGGTCAATTTACCAATACCGGTAATTATCGATCACAGTGTTGCCGTAATGAGTGATTTTAGTGCTGGAGCCAATATTGATCATAAACACTATTTTGGTATCAATTGGCAACGGGATCTCCCGTTACCCGATATTTATGATCTACGAAATGTCGTCGAAGGTGATCCTAGTCCTGACGGTAAAGGAATACTACAAATTAAACGTGGAATTGAAGTAGGCCACATTTTTCAACTGGGCAAAAAATACTCGGAAGCAATGAAGGCCACCGTCCAAAATGAAGATGGTCATAATCAAACAGTAACTATGGGATGCTATGGTATCGGTGTTAGCCGGATTGTGGCGGCAGCAATCGAGCAAGGCCATGATGATAGAGGAATTGTTTGGCCTGATGCAATTGCTCCTTTTCAAGTTGCTATCTTACCGATAAATATGCATAAATCCTATCGTGTTAAACAAACTGCTGAAAAACTCTACCTGGATTTGTGTGCAAATGGTATTGATGTCATTTTTGATGATCGCAAAGAACGACCCGGTGTGATGTTTGCTGATATGGAGCTTATCGGCGTACCTCATACCATCGTGTTCAGTGATCGTAATTTGGATGACAACAAGGTTGAATATAAGCACCGGCGTAATATTAATAAGGAATTCATTGACCTTGTCGAGATAGTTGATTTTTTGAAAACCAAACTTAGCTAATTACCATCATAGTTATTGTTGTCTAAATGCCCAGCTAACAACAGGTGGGCATTTTATATGTCTGATAATTTAGTCGGGCTGACAAGCACATAATTTATCAAATTTAATAGCGCCGGTTTGGATTAGTGTTGCATCAAACATTCTGTCTTCAATTGAAGGACGAATGGTATAATAACCCTCAATTTCGACATAAACGGGTTTACCTGCTTCTACATCCGTTGCGCTATATACCTTTTCCAAATCGATACCACTTACACTGTAAATACGACCACTTTTACACGCTTTAAATAAAACCTTATCAGCGACATAGCTATATTCTCCACTCTTTTTCTCAGGCTTTACTTGTTCCAAGGTATATTTAAATTACTTTCTATTTTATTTCCTTCCTGATCTAAATACTCTATTTTTACCATCAGCACTAGGTTGAAAATAGGTTTTTTGGTCATCAATATCAATCAAAAGGAATTTGCTGCCTTTTTTAGTCCAGTTTCCTGTAGCATAAAAAGTATTTTTTTATTCTTGCTTGCCCAAATAGGTCAATTGTTCAATAAATGTACCATCTGGCTTGAAAAGAACGGTGGTTTCAATACCTGAACAATCCGCATAAGGAACTACTCCAGTATAAACTTTATCCACTGTTTGGCTGCCAAACTGTGGCAATTTATCTTGGCAACCGGCCAGTATCATACCACCAATAGTAAATAATATTTTCAACACCTTTTGATTCATAGTTTGCTCCAAATCCATCTATAAAATAGATCTATTTCAATAACATTCGGTTATTTTCGCCATCACATTTTACCTAATTCAACAATATTTAAAACTCATTTATTAATTTCCATTATGTACAGTAAATATTAGCAAAAATCATGCTGACTTTTTCTTTCTGATGTTGAAAAAAGTGCGCTACTATTATGTGCTTTAAGCGGTAATGTTTATAATTACAAATAATCGAAGGCGGCTGATAACCGCCACTTAACAATAGTGATGAGGGATTATGTCTAAAGATACTGAATACAAACCAATTAACTGTGATGACTATGATCATTTAGAACTCGCTTACCAACATAGCCTCTAGTTAACCATAAAACTGTATAATGGCGAGATCATAGAAAGTCAAGTTATTGATCTACTATTAAAAAACATGTTGAATATCTGATTGTGGATGTTTCTGGCGAAAAAAGTAATTACGGTTAGATCATATTGTTAGTTTTAGTCACCCTGAAATTGGGCTCATAGTCATTGATCATTCTAGATCATGAAAAAAGCTATGATTAAACAACCTCAATCATTAGCCTTACTAGTAAAGTGAGGTTTTTTATTCGTTATCCATTTTACTTTCAGTTCAGGCTGCCCATCAATACATCTGCCAGATTCTGTAACAAACACGCCGATCGCAGCAATAAGCTCATCATTATAATAAATCAAAGGCGTTCTCTCTCTTAACCAAGGCGCAATACCTAATTCCTGCCAAAGCTTTTTACTCCGTCTAGAGTGCTGCCGACCAATAATTTTAATATTGCCTTTTAATCCAAATCGAACCGTAACCTTCTCATCTGCTAATGGTGCACGAAAACCACTACCATTATCAGAAACTATTAAGGTACCTAAGTTATCTGGCAATTCAATGGCAGAAGGTAACTGCCAAGCTAAACAAATTTTAGTAATATCTTTAAATTGTGGCAAAAGCCAAAGCTGTTGCTTAAAACGACGAATAACATTGCTAGCTAAGATAAATTTCGGCTCTGCATCTGGTCGCGCGCAGATCACTTCCTGCCAAATCTGTTTTAATTGAGCACGTGACGGCATCAAAATTCTATGTAAACTGAACCAACGGCGTAATATTGCGTTACGCTTCATTTCATAGTAATCCGCTAAAACATCAAGCTGTAATGCTCCTTCTTCAGTTACCAACTGCAATAAACAATCTTGTAGCAGCTCATTTAATAAGGCTTCTTGTTCTGCACATAAACTGGCACTTCTGGCAACGGCTTGTGAAAAATGCGGCCAGCGCTGATTAAAATGTGGCATAATATTTAATCGTAAGAAATTACGATCATAGCGGTCATCCTGGTTACTTTCATCATCGATCCAGGAAAGAGCGTTTTTTTGAGCATAACCAGCCAATTGCTGACGGCTAAAAGATAATAGGGGTCTAATTAAATAAGTATTAGCAAATGGAATAGAAATTGGCATTGCAGATAAACCAGCAGGCCCACTTCCTCGTTTTAGTGCTAATAAGAAAGTTTCAGCTTGATCATCTAAATGTTGTGCAGTAACAATAATTTCTTCTGGTAATAATATTTCACGAAATGCTTGATATCGAGCATCACGAGCCGCTGCTTCTATGCCTTTTTTAGCAGGGACAACCTCAACCTGCCGTGAATAAAATTCTACCTGCCAGTTTAAACAAACTTTCTGGCAATGGATGGCCCAATCATCAGCTTTATCACTTAGGCCGTGATGAATATAAACCGCTCGGATGTTGAGATTTGACACTGTGGTTTGTCGTATTGTCACTAAGGCATGCAATAAAACCGTTGAATCGAGTCCACCACTGAATCCTACCAATATCCGGCGCATAGAACCGATGGTTTTAATAATTTGGCTCAGTAACACAACCTCATCAATTTTCATAATTGTTTTTACTACCTATAATATAATTAATTATTTGCTCTATTTTTCACTTATTATACTACTAGTATTAACATAATTTATTGTATTAAATAAAATTTAATAAAAAAACAACAAGAAATATAAGCTTTTTAACTGCAATATCTGCTAATAGCAGATTTGCAAACGCTAAAAAAATGGAAATAACCATTATAGTTATTTCCATTTTTACTCATCCTACAACAAAACTAGCAATAACCACATTCCATCAAACGTTGATAACGACGGTTTCTCAGCTCTTCAGGACTAAATAAATCTATATCACTCAAATCATTTAAAATACGCTGCTTAAGATTATGAGCAATTTTCTCATAATTACGATGAGCGCCACCCAGCGGCTCTTCAACAATGTTGTCAATAAGATTAAGTGATTTTAAACGTAAAGCAGTTATCCCCATCGCTTCAGCTGCTAATGGTGCTTTATCGGCACTTTTCCAAAGAATAGAAGCACAACCTTCGGGTGAAATGACTGAATAAGTACTGTACTGTAACATATTGACTTTATCACCTACTCCAATTGCTAATGCGCCACCAGAGCCACCCTCACCGATTACGGTACAAATAATCGGTACAGAAAGCCGGGACATTTCACGTAAATTACGGGCTATCGCTTCAGACTGACCACGTTCTTCCGCGCCAACACCAGGGTAAGCTCCCGGAGTATCGATAAAGGTAATAATAGGTAACTTAAAACGCCCAGCAATTTCCATTAACCGTAAAGCCTTACGGTATCCTTCCGGTGTTGGCATACCAAAATTGCGGCGGATTTTTTCTTTTGTTTCTCGCCCTTTCTGATGGCCAATGACCATCACTGGACGCCCATCTAGACGAGCTAACCCACCAACAATTGCTTTATCATCAGCATAAGCACGATCACCCGCTAACTCCTGGAAATGGGTGAATATACGTTGAATATAATCCAGAGTATAAGGTCGCATGGGGTGACGGGCAAGTTGTGCAATTTGCCAAGCTCCTAAGTCAGAAAAAATTTTACCTGTTAACTCTAAACTCTTTTCGCGAAGTCTAGCGATCTCTTCATCTAGGTCAATATCTAGCTTGGTATCCTGACGATTTACTGCCGTTAACGCGTCTATTTTTGCTTCCAACTCAGCAATCGGCTGTTCAAAATCCAGAAAATTAAGGCTCATAATATTCCTATTTAGTCAAATTCTAATTCTACCTGCTGATTACCTAGCAGAGTTCGCAGCTCAGTCAGAAGTTTATCTGTAGGAGTTACCCGCCAAGTGACACCTAATTTTAATTTAGCGCGGGCGTCTTTCTTCTGATAATAAAGATGAACCGGTATTGTTCCTGAGCGATAAGGTTCCAATGTGCTACGAAGACGGTTTAATAATTGGTCATCAATTTGTCTGTCTGTCAATGAGATAGCAATACCCCGGGCATATTTTTCCCGAGCTTCGCCAAGATCCATCAATTCACGAACAGACATTTTATTACCACCATTGAAATCATCAAAGCTGACCTGACCCGTGGCAATTAATATTTTATCTTTCTCTAGCAAATGCTGATACTTTTCTAACACATCCGAAAATAACATTATATCCAAGCGTCCTGAGCGATCATCTAAAGTACATATACCTATTCTGTTTCCACGTTTAGTTGTTACTACTTTAGCTATCAGCGCTAAACCAACTACCGTTAACGGTTGTCCACGTGGAGTTGGATTCACATCTTTTAACCTTAATCCACTAGTATAACGTTCAATCTCAGGCAAATAAGCTGTAATAGGATGACCAGTTAAATAAAGACCTAACGTTTCACGTTCGCCTTCTAATATAAGATGTTCTGGCCATTTAGCTACACTGGCATAAGATTGCGCAACCTGCTCAGGCACTTCAGCCAATACGCCAAACATATCTGTTTGTCCAATAGCCTCAGCTTTAGCATGCTGATCTGCCGCTTTCAATGCATCTTCTAATGAAGACATTAACGCTGCCCGGTGCGGACCTAAATGATCAAAAGCACCGGACATAATCAATTTTTCCATCACTCGACGATTAAGTTTTTTAGTATCGACCCGTGCACAAAGATCAAAAATTTCTTTAAAATAACCGCCTTTTTGACGAGATTCAATAATAGCTTCGATTGGAGCTTCACCAACACCTTTAATTGCACCAATTCCATAAACAATTTCACCTTTGTCGTTGACATGGAAATGATATAATCCACTATTGATATCAGGTGGTAATACTTTTAACCCTATGCGCCAGCACTCATCAACCAAACCAACTACTTTCTCGGTATTATCCATATCCGCAGTCATAACTGCTGCCATAAATTCAGCCGGATAGTGTGTTTTTAACCAAAGAGTCTGGTAAGAAACTAATGCATAAGCAGCAGAATGTGATTTATTAAATCCGTAACCGGCAAATTTTTCTACCAGGTCAAAGATTTTCATTGCTAGCTCACCATCAATACCATTTTTAACAGCACCCGTTTCAAAAACTGAACGTTGTTCTGCCATCTCTTCCGGTTTTTTCTTGCCCATGGCCCGCCGGAGCATATCAGCACCACCTAGCGTGTAACCAGCAAGCACCTGCGCAATTTGCATAACTTGTTCTTGATATAGAATTATACCGTAGGTAGGTTCTAAAACCGGTTGCAATGATTCATGCTGCCATTCAACATCTGGATAAGAGATGGCTTCTCGGCCATGTTTACGATCAATAAAATTATCCACCATGCCTGATTGTAATGGGCCAGGGCGAAACAGTGCAACTAAAGCGATCATATCTTCAAAGCAGTCCGGACGTAATCGCTTAATCAAATCTTTCATACCACGCGATTCTAGTTGGAATACCGCGGTCGTTTCTGCCCGTTGCAACAGATCAAAGCATTTTTGATCATCTAATGGAATAGTTGCTATATCTATGGGTGCTAAATTTTGTTTTGCTCGACGCTCATTAATCATATCTAACGCCCAGCTAATGATTGTCAGTGTTCTGAGACCAAGAAAATCAAATTTAACCAGACCGGCGTATTCAACATCATTTTTATCAAATTGGGTAAGTGGGTTTTGTCCCTCAGGATCACAATAAAGTGGGGAGAAATCCGTTATTTTGGTCGGCGCAATAACCACACCACCAGCATGTTTACCTGCATTGCGCGTTACGCCTTCAAGTTTACGCGCCATATCTATCAATGCCTTGACTTCCTCATCAGCATCATAAATTTCTTGCAGTTGTGGCTCTACAACAAAGGCTTTTTCAAGGGTCATGCCAGGATCAGAAGGCACTAATTTCGAGATACGATCAACAAATCCATACGGGTGACCAAGAACTCGGCCAACATCCCTAATAACAGCTTTTGCTGCCATGGTACCAAAAGTAATAATTTGTGAGACGGCTTCACGACCATACATTTGTGCAACATGCTCAATAACCTGATCTCGCTTTTCCATACAAAAATCAACATCAAAGTCAGGCATAGAAATACGTTCAGGATTAAGAAAACGTTCAAATAGCAGATCAAATTCAAGCGGATCCAAGTCAGTAATTTTTAATGCATAAGCCACTAATGAGCCAGCGCCTGAGCCTCGTCCAGGGCCAACGGGGATACCATTATCTTTTGACCATTGAATAAATTCCATTACGATAAGGAAATAACCAGGAAATCCCATCTGATTAATCACTCGTAACTCAGTATCTAAACGCTCATCGTATTCGGGCCGTCGTTCAGCTCTTTCCTTCTCATCGGGATAAAGAAATTGTAAACGTTCTTCAAGGCCAGCTGTAGCGCATTTGATAAGAAAATCTTCCGTTTTCATATCACCAGTAGGGAATTGTGGCAGAAAATATTCGCCTAAACGGATCATAACATTACAGCGCTTAGCAATTTCGACACTATTTTCAAGTGCTTCAGGAATGTCCGCAAATAGTTCAACCATTTCCTGTTCACTACGTAGATATTGCCGAGGACTATAATTTTTAGGTCTTTTCGGATCAGCTAGTGTAAAACCATCATGGATCGCCACACGTATTTCGTGCGCAGCAAAATCATCGCTATTAATAAAGCGGACATTATTCGTGGCAACAACTGGTACACCTTTTTGTGTTGCCAATTGTACAGCGGCATGTAAATAACTCTCTTCATCAGGCCGCCCGGTTCTAACAAGTTCTAAATAATAGTTATCAGGAAAATGAGTTTGATAAAAATCCAAACATTGTTCAACCAGTTGCTGATTTCCACGTAACAGAAATTTACCCACATCTCCCAGACAGCCGCCAGAGAGGAGTAATAGTCCTTCTTTATGTGTTACTAACCATTCTCGTTTGATTGTTGGCCCTATTGTTCCATAACCTTTTTGATAGGCGGCTGAAATAAGCAATGTTAGATTATGGTAACCTTTATTGTCTTTGGCCAGTATCGTTAACTGGGCAACTTCATCACCTAGTAATTCACTTTCAACATAAAAATCAGCACCAATAATCGGCTTAATACCGGCGGCATGTGCCGCACCATAAAATTTTATTAAACTATAAAGATTGGTAAAATCAGTTAGTGCCAATGCAGGCATACCTAATTCTGCCACTCTGTTAACCAATGGGTTAATTTTTACTAACCCATCGATAATCGAATAATCACTGTGGACACGCAAGTGTATAAAACGTGGTTCGGCCATTTTCTTAGCTACACTCTTTCAAAGCTAGTACTCGGCGCACAGGCGCAAAACTTTTTCGATGAAACTGTGTTGCACCATGCTGCACAAGTTTCTCTAAATGAAATGCCGTTGGGTAACCTTTATGTTGAGCAAAACCATATTCTGGATAAAGGTT
This sequence comes from Arsenophonus sp., assembly GCA_045399315.1. GTDB lineage: Bacteria > Pseudomonadota > Gammaproteobacteria > Enterobacterales > Enterobacteriaceae > Arsenophonus. Next base: position 111,215 of record DAYVGO010000002.1, on the reverse strand, counting down.
ATCTAACTCTCGCATTTCCCTATCACGGGTCACTTTTGCTAATATTGACGCGGCACTAATTTCTGGCACTAAACTATCACCTTTAACAATCGCCTGAGAAGGCACAGGAAAGAACGGGCTTCTATTGCCATCCACCAAAACAATATCGGGCATAATAGTAAGTGCAGCAACTGCCCTACGCATGGCTAAGAAAGTTGCCTGTAATATATTAATTTTATCTATCTCTTCAGGTTCCGCACGCCCTATACTCCAACATAACACCTTGTTCTGAATTTCAATGTAGAGTGCCTCACGCCGCTTTTGCGATAATTTTTTTGAATCCGCCAAACCTATTATTGGTTGTTTTGGATCTAAAATTACAGCGGCAGTCACCACTGCCCCAACCAAAGGACCACGGCCGACTTCATCAACACCAGCAATATATTTAGCATTAGGATAAATAAAATTATTCATTTTTACTTAACTCCAAGACAGCTTCTGCCGCTTGTTGATCAGCGTTACAACAGATACTTTTATGTAGTTGCAAAAAGATCTGTGTTAGGTACTTAACCCTATGTTCATCAATCAGTAGAGACTTAAGTGATGCAGCCAATTGCTCAGGTTGACAATCCTGTTGAATAAATTCTTTAACCAACTCTTCGCCCGCCAATAAATTAGGCAACGAAATAAAAGGAGTTTTAACCAGGCGCTTAGCTAACCAATAGGTCATCAGCTTCATTCGATATCCTACTACCATCGGACATTTTGCTAGCATGCATTCTAATGAAGCAGTCCCAGAAGCTAATAAAGTAACATCTGCTGCAATCATAGCAATCCGTGCTTGACCATCTAAAATTTTTAATGGTAAGGATGGAGAAATCTCTCGATAAATAGCTTCAAATTGCTGGCGACGTTGTTGATTAACGATAGGAACTAAGATTTGTAATTGCGGAAAGTCTTTTATCAAAATTTGAGCAGCACACAAAAAATCCGCACTCAACATTTCAACTTCAGCCCAACGACTACCAGGCAAAATAGCCAAACATTTAGCATCATAGGTTATATTTAGTTGTGCTCTGGCAGCCTGTTTATCAGGCTGTAGCGGTATAATATCCGCCATGGTATGCCCGATAAAACGACAAGGAATGTCATAGCGATCATAAAATCTTTTTTCAAAAGGTAAAAAAGCAAGCACTAAATCTGTTGCCTTGCCTATCTTGAAAACACGCTCCTGTCGCCATGCCCAAACAGAAGGGCTTACATAATGAATAGTTTTTATGCCTTTTTGCTTTAATTTCCCTTCAAGAGTAATATTAAAGTCAGGCGCATCTATACCAACAAATACATCAGGTCGCAATTTGGCAAAACGTTTAGTTAGCTCAGCACGAATTCTTAATAATCGCGGTAGTCGAGTCAGAACTTCAACAATCCCCATAACAGCAAGTTCTTCCATTTCATGCCACGCTTCACAACCTTCTGCTTGCATTAATGGACCGGCAACACCGACAAAACACACATTAGGTACCTGCTGCTTTAACGCACGAATAAGACCTGCGCCAATTATGTCGCCTGATGTTTCTCCCGCAACGAGACCAATAGTCAAAGGTCGTTGTTGAATTGCAACATGAAGACTATTCGGCAAAGATTTCTCCTATATTAGGTTGCTTGTTAACGAATAATCCCACGGTTAGATTGCACTGAATTCTCCAAAAAATCACTCAGTATTTTTACATATTGATTATCTTTGCCTAGTACCACCAATTCTTTTCTAGCTTCATCTAGTGATTTACCACAACGGTAAAGGATCTTATAGGCATTCCTAATTGCATGTAGCGATTCTTTATCAAAACCACGACGTTTTAAACCTTCAATGTTCACACCATAAGGAGTCGCATGATTACCTTGCGCAATAACATAAGGCGGAATATCTTGTGCAACACCGGAACAACCGCCAACCATAACATGGGCGCCAATTTGGCAAAATTGATGTACCGCACTCATACCACCAATAATGGCATAATCATCCAGCTTAACATGTCCGCCAAGAGTACCATTATTAGCAATAATACAAAAATTACCTAACAAACAATCATGGGCGATATGAGTATTTACCATCAATAGGTTATCATTTCCTATTTTTGTTAAACCTCCACCTTGTAGGGTGCCACGATGAATAGTACAGCTCTCCCTAATGCGATTGCGATCACCAATCTCAACCCGAGTTGGTTCTCCTTGATATTTTAGATCCTGATTGATTTCCCCTATAGTGACAAACTGAAATATCTGGTTATTACAGCCAATTGTGGTATTGCCATTTATAACCACATGGGATTTTAATGCTGTTTCTGCACCAATTTTAACCTGGGAACCAATATAGCAAAACGGGCCTATATGGACATTCGCACCGATAATCGCACCCTCTTCAATAATCGAAGTGGGATTAATAATCGCTGTTTTATTAATCATATCAGCCTTCATTTTTTGTTTCCTGATTGCGAGCACACATCATTGTCGCTTCGCAAACAACTTTTTCATCCACTTTCGCCACACCTTCAAAACGTGTCAAGCCACGCTTAGTTTTAATAAACGTTACCTCAAAAATCATCTGGTCGCCAGGTTGTACTGGTTGTTTAAATCTTGCCTCATCAATGCCTGCAAAATAATAAAGTTCACCTGGTGCCAATTTTCCAACACTCTTGAAGGCTAAAATACCGGCAGCTTGAGCCATTGCTTCAAGAATTAAAACACCCGGAAATATTGGTTTACTAGGAAAATGACCTTGAAAAAAAGGTTCATTAAAAGAGACGTTTTTTAGCGCGCGCAAATACTTACCCTCTTCAAAATCCAATACACGATCAACTAGCAAAAAAGGATAACGATGGGGTAACAAACCCAAAATTTCTTCTATATCCAGAGTATATTTATCACTCATAGAAAAGACTCTTCTTATTTAAATTTAAAAATTATATATGAATAATACGGCCTGCTTTAACCCTAAATGAGGTTATTCTGCAGGCCGAAATTAACAAATCTTCACAGCTATATTTAGTTATCTTTGCTAAATATCTTACGTTCCAATGTCTTTAGCCGCTTAGCCATTTCATTAATATTCATGACTAAAGCCGCTGTTTTTCGCCACACCTTATTAGGCTGTAAAGGGATACCTGAAGAGTAAATCCCCGGTTCATTAATTGGACGCATTACCATTCCCATTCCGGTCACAGTAACTTTATCACAAATTTCCATATGTCCATTAATCACACTAGCACCACCAATCATACAATATTGGCCTATTTTTAGACTACCAGCCATAATAACTCCACCAGCAATGGCTGTATGATCACCAATAATCACATTGTGAGCAATTTGGCACTGGTTATCAATGATAACACCATTACCAATAATTGTATTTTCAAGCGCGCCTCGATCAATCGTAGTACAAGCACCAATTTCGACATTATTACCAATAATAACTGTGCCCAATTGAGGTATTTTAACCCATTGGCCCTTCTCATTTGCATAACCAAAACCATCTGAGCCAATGACTGTTCCTGATTGAATCAAACAATGTTCGCCTATCTCAATATTATGATAAATAGAAACATTTGCCCATAAACAAGTAGACTGACCGATCTTGGCATTTTTACCAATAAAACAACCTGCACCAATAATAACCTGATTACCTAATGTCGCTCCTGACTCGATAACGGCATTAGCACCAATTGCAACGTCTTCGCCAAGCTGAACATCTTCGGCAATAACAGCAGAAGGATGGATATTATGTGCAGGTTTAGGCGTGGTATCCAAAATCTGGGCTAATCGAGCATAAGCAAGATAAGGATCTTTAACCACTAATGCTGTTATTTTACTAGCTGGTAGCTCCTTCTGCTTTAATACCACAGCGGTAGCTTTACATTCTGCTAATTGCGTAAGGTATCGGCTATCCGATAAAAAGGTAATTTGCCCTTCCTTCGCTAAATGCATAGGCGCAATACCTGTAATGATAATATTACCATCACCATGTAACTGCGCATCCAATTTCTGAGCTAAATCAGCTAATCGAATAGAAACCATCTATCATTTAACCTTCTTTATAACCAAATCGGTAATATTTTTCAGGTTAGCACTATCTTTCGCATAGAGAACCGCATTTACGTCAACTACCACGTCGTAACTCTCTTTCTCAGCAACAGCTTTGGTTGTAGTCTTTATGGTTTGCAATATTTTATTGCGCTCTTCTTGCTGACGGTGTTGGTTATCTTGTTCAAATTGTTGTGCTTTTTTAAGAAAATCGGTTCGTTTAGCTTCAAACGCTTTCAGATCTTTTTCATTAGGTTTGGCAACACTTTTTTGTAACTTCTCCACCTGAGCCTGTAAATCTTTTTCCATATTTTGCAACTCATTCGCCCGTCCTTTGAACTCCTTTTCAAGTTGCTTAGATACCGCTTTACTAGTCACTATATTCTGAAAAATTTCACCGACGTTAATAACGGCAACTTTCTCTACGTAAGCATTGGCAGATACGGATAAAATTAAACCTAAGCCTGCTGCACACAACAATTTTTTCACATTTAACTCCTTACCTCTTATGATCTAATCATGAGAGAATTGATGAATTGAATTGACGTTTTACCATGTCTTACCGATATTAAACTGAAACTCTTCAGATTTGTCACCTTCATAATCTTTTATTGGCTTGGCATAAGAAAAGACTAGTGGACCAAGCGGTGATATCCATTGTAATGCAATCCCTGTCGAAACTCGAATATTGGATGCCTTACCATAATTAGGCATACCTGCTCTCCAGCTTGCGGGTGTATTACTCCAATTCGAATCCCATACAGTACCCGCATCAATAAAGAAAGAGGTTCTGATCGAATTAGCATACTTTTCATCAAAAAACGGTGTTGGGGTAATTAACTCTAATGACCCTGTTACCATGGCATTTCCACCAACAGCATCCGTTGATGGACTACCCGGTTTTGGTTTTACCCCATCTTTATCTTTTTCAAGATAAACCGCTTTAGGGCCGATATTGTTGGAACGGAAACCACGTACCGTACCGACACCACCAGCATAAAAGTTTTCATAAAACGGTAATTCCTTACCACCAAAACCATTACCATAACCAAGCTGTGCTCGACCTAATAGTACCCATTTTTTATCCTCGTCAATGGGATAATATTGTGATGTATCAAACCGAATCTTATAGTATTGATTATTAGAACCTGGAATGGTGATTTTACTATTTATCGAGGTTTTATTCCCTGTGGTCGGGAAGAAACCACGATCCAAGTTATTATAAGTCCAACCCAAATTAAGGTTAAAATCATTAGAATTATAGCGCACTTTGTCATCAAAATTGAGATTTTCACCTATACTTTGCAAATAGCGCCACATACCAACTTGAGGTTTCATATCAGATAAGGAGTTATGAACAAAGCCTGCCCCAATTCGAAACGCATTATTTTCATTAAAAGGAAAACCTAAGGTACTATCAACACCATAAGTTTTATTATTATAGCGTGAAAGATCGGCATCCTTAGCACTAAAATCATTATAGAATATTCGCCCACCTAAGCTAACACCATTAACCGTAAAGTAAGAATCTGTTAAGGATAACTCGGCATAGGCCGAATAGTCATTCTTACTAGCACTAATACCAACGGCATTACCAGTACCAAGCCAGTTTTCTTGCTGAACACCGACCTGAAAACTGACACCACTTTCGGTTCCGAAGCCGATACCAAAGTTCATCGAACCAGTATTGCGTTCTTTGACTTTATAGACAACATCAACTTGATCCGGAGTACCTGGTACCCGTTGCGTTTCTACATCAACAGTTTCAAAAAAACCGGTACGATTTAATCGCTCTTTACCCAAGTTGACCAAATCATTACCTAACCATGCGCCTTCCATCTGACGCATCTCACGCCGTAAAACAGAATCTTTAGTAATATCATTGCCGACAAAATGGATTTGACGAACATAGAAACGGTTACCTGCATCAACATTAACATGTAGTTTAACTGTTTTATTTTCATCATTGATTTCAGGTTGAGTAATAACACGTGGGTAAGCATAACCATAACGACCAAGGAAATCCTTAATTTTGTTCTCCATATTAGTTACTTCAGTACCATTATAAAGCGAATCAGGTTTGATGGTCATTAATTCATTAATTTTATCATGATGACCAGCTGTTTCACCATTTAATTCAACACCCGCTATGGTATATTTATCGCCCTCCGTCACATTAATGGTCACATAAATACTTTTTTTATCAGGCGTTAGACTTACATTGGTGGAGTCGATATTAAATTTTGCATAACCACGGTCAAGGTAAAAACTACGCAGTGTTTCCAAATCACCGAGGAGTTTTTGTTTCTGATATTTTTGGTCCGCAATAAAATTCCACCAAGGCACATCATCCCGTAATTGAAAACGGCTTACCAATTCACCGGTAGTAAATACTTTATTGCCGACGATATTAATCTGTTGGATCTTAGCTGAAGCCCCTTCAGAAAAGATCAATTTTAAATCAACGCGATTACGGGGCAAAGGTGTAACAACAGCTTTAACCGTCGCATTATACTTACCGACACTGTAATAAAAATCTTCAAGTCCCTTTTCAATATTAGCCAGCTTGGTTCGATCAAGGGCTTCACCAACACGAATATTTGAAGATTCAAGATTTTTCTTTAGCAGATCATCTTTAACCGATTTATTACCAGAAAATGTAATGCTTGCAATGGTTGGCCGCTCTTTTACTTGAACAATCAGCGTATTTCCATCACGCAAAACTCTAACATCTTCGAAATTACCAGTTGAAAATAGAGCTCGAATAGTACGACCTATATCATCATTATTAATCGTATCTCCTACCCGAACCGGCATATTCAATAGTGCTGCACCAACGGCGACGCGCTGAAGACCTTCAAAATGAATATCTTGTACTACAAACCCGTCTGAACCGTATGCAGTGGCGCTGCCAAATAGCAGCGATGCTATGAGCAACTTTTTCATCGCCATTGTTGTTATGAGTATTCCTAACTAGTCTCTCTCTTACAGACGAGAGAAATCATTGAAAAGTGCAAGCCCCATTAATAATATCAATGCAATAGCACCAATACGATAGCTGAAGTCTTGTACACGCTCAGACACTGGCTCTCCTTTAATCTTTTCGATTATCAAGAAAAGTAAGTGCCCACCATCTAATACAGGCAAAGGAAACAGGTTAATGATCCCTAAATTGATACTAATTAATGCAATAAACATCAGATAATACACTAACCCAGACTCAGCGGAAATACCTGCCCCTTTTGCAATAGAAACAGGTCCGCTAAGACTATTGAGTTTAATATCACCAGTAACCAATTTACCTATCATGTTTACTGTTAATTTCATCAACTGCCAAGTTTTATCCGTTGCCTGGTACAGCGCATAAAACGGACTATATTGCTGAGTGATTTTATATTCATCTGCAAGTGGTATCACTGATAGTTCAAGCCCTGCAAATCCAATTTGCTGCCCTTTGGCTATTGTTTTTACTTCTGGTGTTAAAGTTAATTGCTGCTGTTCACCCTGTCTTTCAATAGTCAATAACAATGGAATGTTTGGACTTTGCCTAACAAAATAGGTAAATGGATGCCAAATATCTAAGATTTGCTCACCCACTTTTACAATCCTGTCACCTACTTGCAAACCAGATAATGCCGCTGCTGAACCAGGTTGAATATTACGCACAACGGGATCTTGTCTTGCACTAACAGGCATGATCCCTAGAGATAAAATAGGATCTTGGGTTTCCGGATCAAAATGCCATTGCCTTAAATCAAGCACTTTTTTTATAGGTGCTGAATAGCCGGGCGGTAAAACCTGCACGGTTAATTCCTCATCAACAATTTTACTAATTAAGGCGAGACGAACAGCATTCCAGTCAGGGGTTTCGATACCATCTATTGATTTTAGTTCCATACCTGGCGAAATATTTGCTTGTTCAGCTAGCGAATTTGGCTGAATATCCTCAATAATAGGACGTACAGAAGGTATACCAATAATGAAAACTAACCAATAAGCAAATATTGCCAATAAAAAATTAGCTAATGGCCCGGCACTAACCACTGCTGCACGTTGACCCACTGTTTTATTGTTAAAAGCAAAATAGCGCCGCTCTGGTGCTACAGGAGCTACTCGCTCATCTAGCATTTTAACGTAGCCACCTAAGGGGATTAAGGCAATAACAAATTCTGTACCATGACGATCTACTTTACGCCACAAGGCTTTCCCAAAACCAATAGAGAAACGCTCAACATAAATACCACAACGCCTAGCTACCCAAAAATGACCAAATTCATGTACGATAATTAGCACACCTAATGCAATAACAAATGCAGCTAAACTCCAAAGAAATCCCATGATATACCTTAAAAACTAAAAAATAACAATGTCAATCCTGCAAAAACCGGTATAGCTGCGGTCAAACTATCGATTCTATCTAACACGCCACCATGACCTGGAATTAAATTACTACTATCTTTGATCCCAAACTGACGTTTAAACATACTTTCCGTTAAATCACCAAAGACAGAGATAATCACAACAATAACAGAACAAAGTAGTAAATACTTGGGGATCACTAAAATAGGAACAGATAAACTAAACAACCAGGTAACAATTCCTGCCGTCAGCATACCGCCGAACAAACCTTCAAAGGTTTTACCAGGAGAAACCTTCGCTGCCAGTTTGTGTTTACCAAATAAATGACCAAAAAAATAAGCGCCAGTATCTGCACTCCAAACTAATAGCATAACATAAAGCACCCACCAAGCACCGATAAAATTATCAATATGATAATCGACACTTTTTAACACCAGCATGCCACAGTAAAAAGGCAAAATAGTTAAAGTACCAAACAAAATTTTTAATAGTGCCGATCGAGACCAGAATCGAGCAGAAGTAGGAAAAGTCACAACCAATATTATCGCAACTAACCACCAAACTAATCCAGCCGATAAAATATAAATAATCAAAGGCTCTGTTGTTAATTGGGTGAGATCCGGTAATGAAAATTGTAATCCCAATAAACTAATACCAAATAAAACCGCACAAATAATTCGTTTAATCTGCTTTGTCCAGCCAATAAATTGGCTCCATTCCCAAGCAGCTAACGTGGAAATAGCAATGATAACATAACCAAATAGGTTAGGAGGCAAGAAAAAAAGTGCAGCGATAACTAATGGAATAAGTATGATAGCTGTAATGATACGAGAATTTAAGTTTAGCAAAACAATCCCCTATTCTTCATGAATATCATCAGGCTCAGTATTACCAAAACGTCGTTCACGCTGATTAAAAGCCAAAATTGCACTCTTGAAAGTCTCCTCATCAAAATCTGGCCAGAGTACATCGGTGAAATAAAATTCAGCATAAGCAATCTGCCATAAAAGAAAATTACTAATACGGTATTCTCTCCCAGTTCTAATAACTAAATCAACGGTTGGTTGATCATGTAAGCTAATAAATTCATTTACCATATATTCATTAATATTTTCTGGTAATAATGAACCCGCTTTAATTTTTTCAGCAATAAGCCGCATTCCATGGGTAATATCCCAACGACCACCATAATTAGCGGCAATATTGAGCTGTAGTCCGGTATTATTCTCTGTTAAGCTAATCGCATGTTTAATACGGTTTTGTAATTTAGGCTTAAATCGACTTATATCGCCAATAATAGTTAATTTAACATTATGGGTATTTAAGTTTTTAACCTCATCATCCAAAAACCAAGTAAAAAGCTCCATCAGCGCACTAACCTCAGTTTCTGGTCGATTCCAATTTTCACTGCTAAACGCATAAAGCGTTAAAGACTGAATATGATTTTTAACTGCAAATTTAACCGCTTTTTGCACCGCCACGGTACCTGCTCGATGCCCTTTAATTCTTAACTTTCCATGTTGTTTCGCCCAACGTCCATTACCATCCATAATAATAGCAACATGCTTCGGTAGTCGATGTTGTGAGCTATCATCATCATACATAAGTTTCATGCTAAAAGAGTTCCTTACTATAAGCTAACACAACTATTGCGCTTAATAATTATGGATAATAAAAACAGAAATACTTAAGCTTGGGCAAAAAATTTTCATATTTACTAATAAGTTAATAGTGATCCCTATGTTCATTTTTAATACCTATAACCTATTATAATTTTATAAAAATTTAACATGAGATAAATATACAGAAACATTTTATGCGGCTAAGATCATTTATTAATAGGATATTGCTAATGTTTCAATATAATTAATTGCCATTTGACGCGCTTCACAATCAATCTCTAAAACTGCATCAATGTCTTCAGGTTCGGCTAAACTTAGCCTTTCAACTGTATCCAAATTAACTTTCGCAATATCAGTAAATCGAAGCTTTCCGGCCAAAAATGCAGTGACTGAAACTTCATTAGCAGCATTTAAAATTGTTGTTGCTGCTTGTCCGTGCTGGCAAGCATCAATCGCCAATTTCAAACAGGGATAACGTTGATAATCTGGGGCAATAAAGGTTAACGAAGATAATTGCTTAAAATCAAGCGCCGCTGCACCTGAAGGAATACGATTAGGATAAGCCATACTATAAGAAATTGGTGTTCTCATATCTGGCGTTCCTAATTGTGCGATTACGCTACCATCCTGATAACGCACCATTGAATGAATAACGGATTGTGGGTGTACAATAACTTCAATTTCCTCAGCGGAAGCATTAAAAAAATATCGCGCCTCAATATATTCAAGCCCTTTATTCATCATAGTTGCCGAATCAACCGAAATCTTACGTCCCATAGACCAATTAGGGTGATTACAAGCCTCATCAGGCGTCATATTGTCAAGATAAGTGAGAGGGATTTCACGGAACGGGCCACCCGAACCAGTTAAGACTATCCGCGTTATTCCCTGCTGTTGAAGATTAGCAAAACCTAAATTACGCTGAATTTCAGTCGGTAAACTTTGAAATATCGCATTATGTTCGCTATCAATAGGAAGTACCTGAGCACCATATTTTTTAACAGTGTTAAAGAATAGTTGACCACTGGTAATCAGTGATTCTTTATTCGCCAGTAAAATTCTCTTACCTTGACGGATGGCAGCGAGCGTTGGTACTAAACCAGCAATTCCAGTAATAGCTGACATAACTTGATCAACATTATCAAGTGCCGCTAGCTCACAAATTCCCTTATGGCCTGATAAAACTTCAGTTTTACATCCTTGTTTATTTAGTATACTTCTTAAGTTATTGGCCGATTTTTCGTCTGACATAGCAGCATATCTTGGCTGGAATTCTAAGCATTGCTGAACCATAATCGCCACATTTTTATGTGCAACTAATGCAATAATCTCAAATTTTCCTGGATTTTGTTGGACTACTGATAGTGTCGTTTTACCAATTGAACCCGTCGAGCCTAAAATTGTCAGACGTATCATTGTGATATGTATGCTCTACTATTTAATTAAAAAGGATTATGTCCAGCTCAGCCATGTAGCATAACATAAAATGGAGCAATAAATTTAGAGATATAATAAAGCCATACTTATTTGAATACATGGCATATGGCTTTATTATAAAAAACGTTTAAAATTCCATTAATTCGTTTTCTTTTTGTTCTAATGCTTCATCGACTTTCTTAATAAAATTATCTGTTAATTTTTGGATCTCATCCTGTGCACGACGTTCATCATCTTCACTAATTTGTTTATTTTTTAGTAAAGCCTTAATTTTATCATTCGCCTCACGCCGTGCATTACGGACAGAGACCCGTCCCTGCTCAGCATCATTACGAACAACTTTAATCAAATCCTTACGCCGTTCTTCCGTCAACGGTGGTAAAGGCACTCGTATTATGGTTCCTGCGGAAGAAGGATTAAGGCCCAAATCTGATGCCATAATGGCTTTTTCAACTGCTGGCCCTAACGTACGATCAAATACAGTAATCGCCAGTGTACGTGAATCCTCAGCTATAATATTAGCTAACTGACGTAATGGTGTTGCGGTGCCATAATATTCAACCATGATACCATCCAATAAACTTGGTGATGCACGGCCAGTGCGAACTTTGCTAATTTGACTTTTCAATGCCTCAACGCTTTTTTCCATACATTCTTGAGCATCTTTTTTGATTTCATTAATCACATCTAAACCCTTAGCAACTGGTTATAAATATTTAGGCCATAAACGATGACCCAATTCAATTATTTTAACGATGCTAACAATATCATACCGCCAAAAATCATCCGTGTCTCTCAAGAGATTAATCACGCGAAATTAACGTACCTTCATTTTCACCCATTACGATGCGACGTAACGATCCAGGTTTATTCATGTTGAAAACGCGGATTGGTAAATTATGATCACGAGCCAGAGTAAATGCCGCCAAATCCATAACTTTTAATTCGTGTTCTAATACTTCCTGATAAGTTAACTTATTATAAAAAACCGCATCTACACTCTTCGATGGGTCGGCTGAATAGACACCATCAACTTTGGTTGCTTTTAAAACAACATCAGCCTCAATTTCTATACCTCGTAAACAAGCAGCTGAATCCGTTGTAAAAAAAGGATTGCCAGTTCCTGCCGAGAAAATAACAACTCTGCCATTAAGAAGCAGACTGATAGCCTCAGCCCAACTATAATTGTCACACACCCCATTTAATGGTATCGCTGACATTAGTCTGGCATTAACATATGCACGATGTAACGCATCACGCATGGCTAACCCATTCATTACCGTCGCTAACATTCCCATATGATCGCCAACCACACGATTCATTCCTGCTTCCGCTAGCCCTGCGCCACGAAATAGGTTGCCGCCACCAATAACGACACCAACCTGTATCGATAACTCTACCAGTTCCTTAATTTCTTGGGCCATGCGATCTAAAACGCTCGCATCAATACCAAAACCTTCTGAACCCTGTAGAGCTTCGCCACTAAGCTTAAGCAAGATACGCTGATATACGGGTTTTGCATTAGTTGCCATGGTGTTTCGTGTCCTGAACAGATAAATTATTGAAGGTTTAAAATTCTCAGTTCAAAGTCTTAATATAAAATACTGGATTAGTTACTTTTCTTTATTTCTAGAGTAAAGATATAATTTAGTCTAAATATCAACCAAAATCTTTTGAATTAAGCATATACTTAATTAAATAATTTAGTGGCAAATTTACACATAAATCATCATTGATGTTGTATTACCAGCAGATAAAAAAATTATAAATATTGGATAAAGTAGAACCGCCCATTGGCGGCTCTATTTATCATCTGATATCACTATTTACTCATTGCTGCAACTTCAGCCGCAAAATCAGTTTCTACTTTTTCGATACCTTCACCAACTTCAAAACGGATAAAGTTAGTGACTTTTGCATTTTTCTCTTTCAACAGTGCACCAACTGTTTTGCTTGGATCCATCACAAATTGTTGACCATTTAAAGAGATCTCTCTGGTAAATTTGTTCATGCGGCCAGTGACCATTTTTTCTGCAATTTCACGAGGCTTACCAGACTGCATTGCGATATCTAATTGAATTTGATGCTCATGGGCAACAACATCTACCGGAACATCTGCTGGCGTAATATATTCGGGTTTGCTCGCCGCGATATGCATAGCAATATGTTTAATCAGCTCAGCATCAGCACCTTCAGCAGAGACAAGAACCCCAATGCGAACACCATGCAAATAGCAGCCTACTCTTTCACCTTTAAGGATCTTAACTCGGCGAATATTAATATTTTCACCAATCTTGGCAACGATTGCTGTACGTTGCTCTTCAAATTTGGCCTTTAATTCATCAATATCTGACAATTTATCAGCTACCACGGATTTCAATACTTCGTTACCGAATGCTAGAAAACTCGCATCCTTAGCCACAAAATCCGTTTCACAATTCAATTCAAGCAATGCCCCAAATTTGCCATCGGCAGAAACTTCCGCCATTATTACTCCTTCGGCAGCCACACGACCGGCTTTTTTAGCCGCTTTTGCTTGACCTGATTTACGCATATTATCAATAGCTAATTCGATATCACCATTAGCTTCAACCAATGCTTTTTTACACTCCATCATACCTGCACCAGTACGTTCACGCAGTTCTTTTACCAAAGTAGCGGTAATTTCAGACATGTGATTTATTCCTCAATCTATCTGATGGGAAACCCATCCCATGCAGACAATTCTCATTCTGATAAGTAAAAAGGAGCCAATTAGGCCCCTATAACCAATATAATATGTTGTAATACCTGGTCCATAAGGGCTCTTCCATGCTTAACGAAGAACTGGCCTTATTATTCAGTCTCTAACAATTTTTCTTCTGGTTTAATCGCCTGATCTTGAGAACGACCTTCATGAACAGCTTTAGCAACAGCAGTTAGATACAGTTTAATTGCACGGATCGCATCATCATTACCAGGGATAATATAATCAACACCATCTGGATCAGAATTAGTATCAACAATAGCAAACACAGGGATACCTAAATTGTTTGCTTCTTTAATCGCAATATGCTCATGTTCCGCATCAACAACAAATAAAGCGTCAGGCAAACCACCCATTTCTTTAATACCACCCAGACTATTTTCTAGCTTGTTAAGCTCACGGGTACGCATCAACGCTTCTTTTTTGGTCAATTTATCAAAAGTACCATCCTGAGATTGTGCTTCTAAATCTTTTAAGCGTTTAATAGACTGACGAACGGTTTTCCAGTTAGTCAGCATACCACCTAACCAGCGGTAGTTAACAAAATACTGATCACAACTATTAGCCGCTTCTTTTATAGATTCGCTTGCTGCACGCTTAGTGCCAACAAACAGAATTTTACCTTTGTGTGAAGCAATTTTAGTCAACTCAGCTAATGCTTCGTTGAACATTGGAACAGTTTTCTCCAAATTAATGATATGCACTTTGTTGCGCGCACCAAAGATGTAAATTTTCATCTTTGGATTCCAGTAACGAGTCTGGTGACCAAAGTGAACGCCCGCTTGAAGCATATCACGCATGGAAACAGTTGCCATTTGAACCTCTATAATTTAGTAAATTGGGGTTATGCCTCCACAGATCCCATTCACCGACTCATTAGCTGTAGGTTTCTCCCACAATAAGAGCACCCCGGAAAATGTGCCGATCTGTGTGTGTTATAACACAATTAAGTTTATGTTAGAGCTAATCCGCATTTATCTATATTGAAATACACATAATGCCGGCGCGCTTTATACCATAAAATAACGTAAGACACCACCTATAGTTATATTTTTCTGCATTCAAATCATTTGGCTGAATAAAAATATCAAGCAAAATAGACAGCGATGGCTGCAACAATAAATAATATTCATGGCTAAATAAAATTAAGCATAAAATAGTTTACTGAATTATTTTGCTAACATTATAATTTTTATAATATTTTTACATAATATTGACTATAGCTCAATTTGAAACAACTAAACATTCTCTTTCAGTTAAGTT
This sequence comes from Arsenophonus sp., assembly GCA_045399315.1. Classification (GTDB taxonomy): domain Bacteria; phylum Pseudomonadota; class Gammaproteobacteria; order Enterobacterales; family Enterobacteriaceae; genus Arsenophonus. The sequence continues at coordinate 95,729 of DAYVGO010000002.1, read as the reverse complement.
ATTTTCATATTTTTGAGAAAATTGATATGTTAAGTCATTAGTTGGCATAACTGCGCTTCACTGCTAACATAACCTTCAACATTCAGTGTTTATATTTTATTAACATAATACTCTGATAAGTGGGTTATTTACTCACTTAAATCAGCATAAATAGGCAGAATTAATGGCTATCTCAATTAAAACAGAAGAAGATATTCAGAAAATGCGTATTGCCGGGCACTTGGCAGCAGAAGTGTTAGAAGTTATTGAACCTTATATAAAACCGGGGGTTTCCACCGGCGAACTTGATCGCATCTGTCACTTACATATTGTCAAAAAACAACAAGCTATCCCTGCCTGTTTAAATTATCATGGCTTTCCTAAATCTATCTGTACATCCGTTAATGATGTTATTTGTCACGGTATTCCTAGTGACGAAAAAATCTTAAAAGAAGGTGATATCATTAATATTGATGTCACAGTCATTAAAAATGGCTTCCATGGCGACACTTCCAAAATGTTCATTGTCGGTAAACCAACTATTCGAGGCGAGCGGTTATGTAAAGTAACTCAAGAAAGCCTCTATCTGGCCCTAAAAATGGTGAAACCAAGTATTCGTTTGCAGGCAATAGGCCAGGCAATTCAGCAATTCGTTGAGCAACATCATTTTTCTGTTGTACGTGAATATTGTGGACATGGCATCGGTCAAGTTTTTCATGAAGAACCTCAAGTATTACATTACGATGCTGATGACGGTGGTGTAATACTACAAAAAGGCATGACTTTTACTATCGAGCCAATGGTAAATACCGGTGATCATCGTATTAGAACAATGAAAGATGGCTGGACAGTAAAAACAAAAGATCGAGGTTGGTCGGCACAATATGAACATACCTTAGCTGTCACCGACAATGGGTGTGAAATTTTAACGTTACGCAAAGAAGAAGAACCATTTATTTCGGCTATATTAGTGAATAAATAATTTTCTGATTGGCCTCCATAATTTGGGGGGCTTGTAGATTAATGATATTGCTTTATCTCTTTTTATTGTTTATTAATGTCATTTATTAGTGATCTCATAATCAGATCCCCTCCCCAGCAATTTCGGTTATGATACCATGATAAAAAGTAATCAGCCTGTCCCCACCATCTTTGCTCTTGATAAATTATCTCAAGAGGATTTTACTTTACCTTTATTAAAACAACAGATAGAACTCTTTCAAAAATGGTCAGAACAATCTTTCAAAGCAGGGGTTAGCACTACTGAACTTATTGCCGCTCGTAGCAAATATCTGGATAAATTGTTACAGTGTCTGTGGCAAATTAATCGTTTTGGTGATATTCACCAATTATCATTAATTGCTGTAGGTAGTTATGGTCGACAAGAATTACATCCTCTTTCAGATATAGACTTATTAATTTTAAGCCACCATCCTTTAGCTACTACTATCACCGCAACCATCGGTCAATTTATTACTCTATTATGGGATTTAGGTTATCAAGTTGGCCATAGTGTTCGTACACTAGAACAGTGCTTACAAGCAGGACAGTCAGATCTCTCTATCACCACTAATCTATTTGAATCAAGGCTAATTTGTGGCGATCGAGCTCTATTTCTCACATTACAACAAGCGATATTTAGCCAGAATTTTTGGCCATATGAGCAATTCTTTGCAGCTAAATGTAGTGAACAACACCAAGGCCATCAACGTTATCATACCAGCTACAACCTTGAACCATATATCAAAAGTAGTCCCGGCGGTTTACATGATATTGATATATTGTTATGGCTTGCACGGCGCCATTTTGGTGCAACTACTATTGAACAAACAGTTAAGTTCGGCTTTCTAACGCCAGCCGAATATCGCGAGTTAAAAATATGTCTAAATTTTTTGCTTCGTATGCGCTTTGCCCTGCATTTAACGATAAAACGTTATGATAATCGCCTACTATTTGAACATCAGTTAAATGTTACCCAGCTACTAGGTTATAAAGGTGAAAACAATCAGCCAGTTGAGCAAATGATGAAAGACTACTATCACGTGACTCGGCGTATTCGAGAACTCAATAACATGCTGCTACAACTGTTTGATGAAGCCATTTTTAGTGAAAAAAACCTGGTAGAACCACTTAAACTTGATTATGAATTTCAACTAAGAGGGGAGCTTATCGATCTAATTGATAGTACCCTTTTCCATCGTGATCTGGCTGCCATATTGCGGCTATTTTATCAAATGGTGGAGCATGTTAATATTCAAGGAATATATTCCACAACACTATGTCAATTGCGTTTTGCCTGTCAAAAACTAGCTAAACCTCTATACGAAATTTCGATTGCTCGTGAAAATTTTATCACTATTCTACGCCATCCTAGACCTAGAGCGGTAAAAGGTGCCATTGTTCTGATGCACTTACATGATGTACTTAGTGCTTGTATCCCACTTTGGCAAGATATTGTTGGACAAATGCAATTTGATCTTTTCCATACTTATACTGTCGATGAGCACACTGTACACGTGTTACAAAAAATTGATCAATTTGCTGATCAAAAAAATGATAAGCAACATCCGTTATGTGTTGCCATTTATACTAAGCTTGCTCAACCTGAAATTTTACGTCTGGCCGCTATGTTCCATGATATCACTAAAGGTAGACAAGGAGATCACTCTGAACTAGAGGCGAAAGAGGCAGAAAAATTTGTCCTAGCCCATGACCTATTCGAACATGATTCATCTTTAGTTGCCTGGCTAGTGTGTCGACACCTTCTGATGTCAGTAACAGCCCAACGGCGTGATATTCAACATCCGGTTGTTATTGAAAAATTTGCTAGTGAAGTAAAAACCATAAACCGTCTAGATTATCTTTTGTGCCTCACCGTTGCCGATATCTGCGCAACCAATAATATCTTATGGAATAGCTGGAAACAAAGTCTACTAAAAGAACTCTATTTATTAACTAAAAATCAATTAAATCAGGGTACACAAGCAATACCAACTTTACGCCAACGTGTCCAACACAATCGCTTGCAAGTGTTAACACAGCTAGGTGAAAAAAATATTCATGCCGCTGATCTAAAAAAATTATGGTCACGCTGCCACACTGATTACTTTTTACGCCATAATCCACAGCAACTTGCCTGGCACACTAGTGCCTTATTAAAACACCACTTAAAACAACCTTTGATACTGATTAGCACAGGGACGGTTCATGGTGATACAGAAATATTTATCTGGTGGCCCGATTGCCCATCACTATTTGCTGCAATTGCCAGAGAACTTGATAGGCGCAACCTTAATATTCACTGCGCACAAATCCTTACTAACAAAGATAATATGACGATGAATACCTTTATTGTTTTAGATCTCAACGGGCAACCGCTTGCTCACGATCACTATGAAAATATTCGCCAAGCTTTATTAAAGGTTATTAAGTCCTCAGATAGCAATACACTGAAAACACGTAACGCCCATCATAAATTTCGCCATTTTAATGTACCAACTAAAGTTCATTTTCTGCCCAACCACAATGCTAGGCGGACTTATATGGAGCTTATTACCCGTGATAAACCCGAATTATTGGCACAAATTGGTAATATATTTACCGAAATGGCAGTGTCTTTACACGGAGCCAGGATCACTACGATTGGAGAAAGAGTAGAGGATTTGTTTGTACTTACTGATCAAAACAACCAAGTGCTCAATCAAAATATACAGCAAAAACTGGCAGAAAGATTGACACAAGCACTGGCTTCCACGATGAAGAAAAAAGTAAACATGATAAATAATCACAGCATAGAGGATGAGTAATTTTATGAAGCAACTTAAGACCATTATTGAAAATGCTTTTGAACACCGCGCAAAAATCACCCCCGCGACCACAGATTCTCAATTAAGTAATGCTATCAATCAAGTGATCACTCAACTTGATAAAGGCCAGTTAAGAGTCGCTGACAAGATAGATGGACAATGGGTAACTCATCAATGGCTTAAAAAAGCTGTGCTACTCTCATTTCGCATCAATAACAACCAACTAATCGAAGGTACAGAAAGTCGCTATTATGACAAAATAGCAATGAAATTTGCTGACTATGATTATGCTCGTTTTCAACAAGAAGGTTTTCGGGTTGTGCCACCGGCCACTGCCCGAAAAGGCGCGTTTATCGCCCGCAATACTGTTTTAATGCCATCTTATATTAATATTGGTGCTTACATTGACGAAGGCTCTATGATCGATACCTGGGCAACGGTTGGCTCTTGTGCTCAGATTGGTAAAAACGTTCACTTATCCGGTGGCGTTGGCATTGGTGGTGTTTTAGAACCTTTACAAGCTAATCCAACCGTTATTGAAGATAACTGTTTTATTGGTGCTCGTTCTGAAATTGTCGAAGGGGTCATTGTTGAAGAAGGCTCTGTCATCTCAATGGGAGTTTATATTGGCCAAAGCACCAAAATCTATGATAGGGAAACAAATCAAATACATTATGGCCGAATTCCTGCTGGTTCAGTCGTCGTCGCAGGAAACCTACCAACCAAAAATGGCAACTATAGCCTATATTGCGCGGTTATAGTAAAAAAAGTTGATGAGAAAACCAGAAAAAAAGTTGGCATTAATGAGTTACTAAGAACCATCGACTAAGGTTTATCATAGCGGATTATCGATTATGTATCCGCTTATTCTTAATTATTATGCTAATCTGTAACAATGGTGAAATAACCTATTCCATCGGGAATTAATATGTACGATAACTTAAAAAGTTTAGGTATTACTCAACCTGAAGATATCGATCACTACACCCTTCGCCAAGAAGCCAACCATGACATTCTAAAGATCTATTTTCGTAAAGATAAAGATGAACATTATGCTAAAAGCGTAAAATTCAAATATCCACTGCAACGAAAGCTGATTAACGTTGACAATAATTTCAAAGAAATAAACGAAATTAATCTCCACCTGCAGGCTGTTATCGAAGAGTTAAATCAAGTATGTCAATATGATCAAGCCAAACACGATTTAAAAAGTAAGATATTAAATGATTTGTGCCATTTAGAATCTGTAGTCATAAGTAAAGTTGCTGAAATTGAAGCAGATTTAGCAAAACTTCCCTGAAATAACCAACTGTTAGCTTATGTATGGTTATATTAATTTGCTTTTAGGCGAAATTTATATTTCAAGTAAATAAATTGGAATAAGGGTTAAAAATTAAATTTATATTATAGATAACCGCTGACGCTTAAGTTCAGTTACAATACCTAACCAATTAAACTGTGTTAACAAATGCATCCAAGCATAATCCCACTTTGCTATCAACTGCAATTTATCGCCTGTCATTGGATGTTTAAAAGATAAATAACTTGCATGTAACATTAAACGATTAGTAGCAAAATGATAGGAAACGTCTTGATTTTGACGCAAATCTCCATGGCTGGTATCACCAATTATTGGATGACGAATATGTGCCATATGACGTCGTAATTGGCTCTTCCGGCCAGTTTTTGGAGTCAGTGCTAAAAGGGAGAAACGTGAAATAGGATAACGACCAATTTGTAGCGGACATTCAACCTTAACCAGTGGCATATAATGAGTAATGCTCGATTGAGGTTGACTTGTTTTGCTGGCGTATTTATCAGCAATCTTATCTTTTTCTGCCGTCAACACATAATCGATAATATCAGCGTCGTTAACATAGCCTCGCACAATCGCATGATACTTTTTTTCCATGGCATGATGTTCAAATTGCTGTGCTAAAAGGCAGGCAAACTCACTGGAAAGCGCCATCAATAATACACCTGAAGTTGATTTATCCAAACGATGCACCGGAAAAATATATTGACCAATTTGGTCACGTAGTGTTTGCATGACAAAACGTGTTTCATGTCGATCAAGCTAACTACAATGTACAAGCCACCCAGCTGGCTTGTTTATAGCAATTAAATGCTAATCTCGATAAATCACTTCAAGCATCCGTTGAGTTACCCTGTGAAAAAATTGCATCTAAAGTACGTAAATATTCCAATAATTGGTAATACTGACCTTCCTGTTCTGCTTTATAGATCTCTTCGAAATAGGGAGTAATAGAAAATACTTTTGGAAAATCAATTTGTTGTTCAATAATAGCATATAGCCTTAGTAATAGTACCCATTGCAACCATTCATATGCCTCTATGGTATCAACAGCAAAAGGCAAATGACTAGCAAAAACTTCAGCTGGTGGCGGAGTATTACTCCAAAAATTAAGGTTTTTCAGCTCTGCTTTAATGAGACACAGTTTTTCTACAATGATAAAATTGATATTCATTTTCTACACTATTATCACAAATAAATTATTACATTATTAATCATCCAACTAAAAGCAGAGCATGATATTAACTTTATTATTCAATAGTAAATCTAAATAAAATATTCAATCAATCGTAAATTATAATTAATAGAATAGACTTATTCTTATAAAGAACATCTCTAACTTATATTCTCATATTATTACCAATAATAGCATCGTTAAGATAATCTTTTTCTAGCCTATTTAAGCCATAAAAAAACCAGTCTAGAAAATCGACTGATTATATAATGTGTAACGCTATTAAATAGAATATTTATGCATCCTGCTGAATAGATCTTCCTATTATTTATGAGGTAGTTATTTGTAAGCAGTCATGCTTATCATTCGTTATCCCTAACACTACTTTTCTTATTCCTCTATGTTATTAAACATTTGATTATTAAATGTTAAAAAATAAACTAACATTTATCACTTATTGTTAGTAACAATCACTGGGTTTATATCGTTTTATAAAATTCAGACAGAATACATATACTTGCCGTTTAGATTTATCCTGCGTTTGATAAATGCTAACTTATCAGCTGGCATAAGAATGTTGAATTTATCTGAGGAACACAAGAATAGAAAAGATAGTTTTTAATCATTTTTTTCCGATAATTACAGAATATTTTTTTATCTTACTGAAATAAAAAATATTTCATCTCGCTTCATAGTTTAAAAAGCAATAACAGCATATATAACTTACATAATTTGTAAGTTATATCTCACAAAAAATAAGTAAATATCTTAATACCTTTACTATTCAATTATAGCAGTGAGTTGTTTTATATAGCAGTGAGTTGTTTTAAAAAATTCAATCAAGTTACCAGCTAAAACGGTATGAGTTTGTTGGCTAAAATATTTCTATATAACTTGGTCAGTAATATTAGCTGCGGAACTAATTTCAAATTCAGAATCTAAAGTAACAATAAAAAAGTGTTGGCATGCATCTATTAAAATTTTACCCGCCCATCAGAAACTAATAGTATAAAATTGGTGAATATTAGAGTGAAAATTAATTTGCTACACTTATTTCAGCGGAATATAACTTTCCATTTTGTATTGTATAGGACTGAGCTAATTAATATAGCACTGTGTGAGTTCCTTTGGTTGTGTTGCATTAATGCAACACAACCTTTCTCTGTTTTGAGTACTACTAACATTCCATCGATGGTTCTTCATCATCAGAAAATAGCAACAAAGGGGTAGCTTCTTCGGGAGTATATATACGATCATCTGCCAAAAGATTCTTTATACTTTTTATCTCGCTCATGATGTATTCCCTATCCTTAGAAAGGTGTTCTAACGAAATATCTCCCAATAATCCTAATGGATTTTTCCATCTTAATAGTTTTTTTCCTACAAAAGTACCTATAATGCTTTAAAATAGGAAACTATCCTAGCATGATTTTCTTCCAATAGACGTTGCTGAATCGTCTCGATAACGTGATCTACCTTTTTGGCGTAACTAATTCCTCGACATTGCTTTATTTCATGGATAGTGGTAAAATATTCCTTGAAGCGGCAATTTTATGCCTGTTTTTCTTTCGATCCGCGTTGCTATCCTAGAAAAAGCTAGATTTCCTCCTTTTACCTTTATATTTTTGGTAATGTTTGTCTTAATACAAGATTTTTATCTGCACTTTCCAATTCAGATAACATTTTGTTGGTAGAGATATGCATTTCTTGAAATTGATTCCCCAACACTTTCTCTACCACAGTGCCTGCTGCCATGCTACCAATAAATCCCCCTTCAGCAGCGATTGCAGGCACTGCTGGCAGCGATATAACCCCTGCTTCTGCACCTGCACTACTACCTAAAGCACCGCCAACAGCTTCGCCTGTCGTTTTGGCAATCCTGCTTATTATGGACCTGACTTCAGCTGTTACCGTATCATTAGTGCTAGTTAGGTTTTTTAAAAAATAATGTATTTTTTAACTTCAGCTTTTGTTATATCGATGCAATTTGCGTAAGTACCTATATCATTAGTACTTCTGTCATCACATTGGTCAACGCTATCTAGACCATTTATCTTCTCTCCATCTGCAATAGTACTTTATCTATTTCCTGTTCCGATTTTTCATTCATTTTAGAAAATGGAAAATTAAATTATACCCCACTTTCAAAACAACACCACATTCTAGTCATAGCTAACTACCTATTTTCACTCTCTTCTGGGCTAGCATTTTCAACCCAGCTTTGCCATTCAGAGTAAAGCGCATTTTTAGTTTCCATTTCACCGCAGGAGATTAGCGGGTTAGCAGATCGTATATCTGTAGGGTATGAATCACCCAAGCTTGAATAGTCATTTGATCCCATCGTGTTGTATTTGTTGAAAATTAATTAAATGAAAAATTATTTTACAATATTAACACTTATACTATATAAGGCTAAGTACTGATAATTAAAAACAATATATGGTGAAAGATGGTTATCACAGCCTATTTAAGGGGCTTGTTGCAGGAGCGCCGATCAATTAGCAAAGGACAGGTTGCTGAATTTTTAGCTAACTAAAAGATAAGACTATGCTATCTGGAATAAATTATCCTTTTTCATAGGTTGACGCTGCCTCCTTCCTAACATATGCACAAGTTCGATACCCGCAAGCTAAGCCTGTGCCCAGAGGAATGTATGGGAACCTACGCTGGTTCCCACTTTATAAGGAGAAAGTTAAATGAATTGGATCACACGCTAAAGTTAATTTTTCTTCAGTTCGATCACCCTGTTGAAGAATGGTAAACAACACGCAATTAGCAACGATTTTGCCACGTTGACGGAATTGTTCCACGACAAGGCAACATGGGTGGCCACACAACCTTTATTATCTATCTCGGCAAATTGTTGTTAAGCTATACATTAAACAACAAATTTATTCTAATATATCGATTAAACTAACAACTACTTTGCTTATTTTTCTATTTCATGAAGGAACTCTATGTCACTTTATCAAGATAATGGTGAGCTACAACATCTTACGCTCGGTAAAAAAACTAAATATCAAGATACTTATGCGCCGCATCTACTACAAGCTGTTCCACGTAGCTTAAATCGGCAATCTTTAGGATTATTATCAGATAAACTGCCTTTTCATGGTGCAGATATTTGGACTCTCTATGAGCTTTCATGGTTAAACTGTCGAGGACTTCCTCAAGTGGCTATCGGTCATGTTACTATTAATGCTAATAGTATAAATCTAATTGAATCTAAAAGTTTTAAACTTTATCTAAATAGTTTCAACCAGACACAATTTATTAGCTGGCAAGAAGTTGAAAAACGGCTCATGCAGGATCTGACTGCATGTTCAGCAGGGGAAGTCACAGTAAAAATACAACCACCAACCATTTTCGCCAATCAAACTATTAATAATCTGTCTGGTGAATGTATTGATGATCAAGAGATAGACATTACTAATTATGAGTTTAATCGTTATTATCTTAAAAATGCAACCGAGGGTATAAAAGTTGAAGAAACATTAGTTAGCAATCTATTAAAATCTAATTGCTTAATCACTCAGCAACCAGACTGGGGCTCAATACAAATTCATTATTGCGGCGCTAAAATTAACAGAGAAAAACTACTTCGTTATTTAGTCTCATTCAGACACCATAATGAATTTCATGAACAATGTGTTGAGCGTATTTTCACTGATATTCTTCAGTTATGCCAACCCGACAGGCTAAGCGTTTACGCCCGCTATACCCGTCGTGGTGGGCTAGACATCAACCCTTGGCGTAGCAATGAGAATTTCCAGCCAACAATGATGCGATTGGCTCGGCAGTGAGGAGGCTAAATTGATAACGCATGTAAGCCCACTTGGCTCAATGGATCTACTATCACAAGTTGAAGTCAGCATTCTCAAACGTACAGCGAATAGTGATCTTTATCAACTATTTAGAAACTGCTCTTTAGCTGTGCTTAACTCAGGCAGTCAGACAGATAATAGTAAAGAATTAATTGCCAAATATCCAAATTTTGATATCAATATCTTACAACGTGAACGTGGTGTCAAACTTGAATTAATTAACCCGCCAGAAAAAGCTTTTGTTGATGGCAAAATTATTCGTTCACTACAAGCAAACTTATTTTCTGTGTTAAGAGATATTCTTTTTGTTCATGCACAGATTATATCAGCAGAAAAACTGCTGGCATTAAACCTACATAATAGCATTAATATCACTAACATTATTTTTACCATTCTGCGTAATGCCCGAGTACTGCATCTCGATGAAGATCCCAATACCATTGTTTGCTGGGGAGGCCATTCAATAAACGAAATTGAATATCTTTATGCCCGTAAAGTTGGGCATGAATTAGGCTCACGTGAATTAAATATCTGTACCGGCTGTGGCCCGGGAGCAATGGAAGCGCCGATGAAAGGAGCGGCAGTAGGCCATGCCCAGCAGCGTTATAAAAACAGCCGTTTTCTTGGTTTAACCGAACCTTCCATTATAGCTGCTGAACCACCTAACCCACTGGTTAATGAACTGGTTATCATGCCAGATATTGAAAAACGCCTTGAAGCATTTATACGTATTGCCCATGGGATCATTATCTTTCCAGGCGGTGCAGGCACTAGCGAAGAACTACTCTATTTATTAGCTATTTTAATGGATCCTGCCAATAATAATCAGACCCTACCATTAATTCTAACTGGCCCTAAAGAAAGCCAAGCTTATTTTGATACCCTCGATGATTTCATTAAGCATACCCTTGGTGAACAAGCCTATAATTATTATCAAATTATCATCGATGATCCCGAAGCAGTGGCTCAGGAAATGAAAAAACAAATGCCACAGGTAAAAGAAAATCGTCTCAATACTGGTGATGCTTATAGCTTTAATTGGTCAATAAAAGTTAATCCAGAACTGCAAACTCCCTTTTCTCCAACCCACAGCAATATGGCAAAACTTAACCTATTTTATGAACCGGAAAAGCCGGAAAAATTGGCCGCCAATTTACGCCGAGCTTTTTCGGGTATTGTTGCCGGTAATGTTAAAGCAGTGGGCATGAAAGAAATTGAAAAGCATGGACAATATAAACTTCATGGTGATGCTAAGATTATGGCTCATATGGATATATTATTACGTGGGTTTGTTAATCAACATCGAATGAAATTGCCCAGCAGTTCAGCCTATATACCCTGCTATGAAATAATTAAATAACTAACAACGCTAAACTATGCACAAAAGATTATGATCCACTTACTTATTGTCGATGCTTTAAATTTAATCAGACGTATTCATACCGTTCAAGGAAGTCCTTACCAACAAGCTTGCGTTTTTACGCTTCTCCAATTGATTAACCATACTGCGGCAACAACTTTTACCACAATACAAAGCTGGCAGACAAGCGATGCCAGATGATTTTGATCACGAACTAAAAAACCTTGAAATCGTGTTTAAGACCGAGGGGCTGGCTTGTTGGTATGCCGTTGAAAATGAAGCAGACGATCTGGCAGCAACATTAGCGATTAAAGTGGCTAACGCCGAATATCCGTGTCACCATCATTTCGACAGATAAAGGTTATTGTCAGTTACTTTCATCATCGATTTATATCCGTGATTATTTTCAAAAGTGCTGGCTTGATTTATCGTTCGTAAACAAAGAATTTGGTGTTAAACTTGAACAACTGAAGAATTATTGGGGATTAACTGACATAAATAGCAGTAAAATTCCTGGCATAGCAGGCATTAGCCCTAAAACTGCAGCAACCCTACTTCAGCAATATCCTAGCTTAGAAGCCATTTTTGCTAATATCAATTCGTTACCTGACAAATGACGCAAACGTATTGAACCAGCCCAAGAAATAGCTTTTATTAGCCGCCAGGTTGCTTCATTGAAAACCGATCTACAGTTAAATGGAAATTTACAACAACTCAGATTTATGCCATAACCCAATAAAAAATAAAAATTTTATTGTTAATATCAACATTAGTCACGCCCTAGTATAGAAGCTAACCAAATTCGTCTTACATGTACCGTTATCTCTTCACGATCATGGTAGAGTTGCTTTGCTTGGATTTGAGTGTTAATACCATTTTCTTTTAGTATCTGCGATATTTTGCTCAAAATATGGGAAACTTCTTGATAACGTTTTTTCATCGGTAACTTTAAATTAAAAATAGCTTCTCGGCACCATCCTTTTATCAATTAGTTAGTTACCAACGCAGCAACTTTTGCTGGTTTTTCAACCAAATCGCAAACCAACCAACTAATATTCTTAGTTAGCGGGGTAAACTTAAAACCATCAATTCGATGATGCCGCACCTGACCTGTTTCCATTAAATTTCCTGCCATTGATCCATTATCAACAGTATCGACCATCATCCTGCGTTTCACTAATTGATATGTCCATCCACCTGGGCAAGCACCTAGATCAACTGCCGTCATACCAGACGCTAAACGCTCATCCCATTCATCATTAAGGAATAAAGAGATGAAATGCTTCTTCCAGTTTTAGTGTTGATCGACTTGGTGCATTAGTTGGCAATTTTAACCGCGGAATGCCCATAAAGAAAAGTGAATTGTTATTGGGATAAGAATAACCCACATAACAACCCCCAGCCGCAATAAAAAACATGGATCACCGGACGCTGATGGTTTTCTTTCAATAATATCTTTTGTTGCCGAAGCTCATGACGTAAAGGCACGGTAAAGTTACGCAAAATTTTAGTAGCTCTTTACTTTCATTGGTATCAGGCACTTCAACTCGTAACTCACCTTCTCGTTCAACTGCATCTTGCAATAGCACAACGATAGGCGACACGCGATCATTAGTCGGCAAATCTTTTAATAATTTACTGACAACCACCAGTTAACGAGCAAATATTAATTTACCAAAAGGGATCTCTTTAGCTAAACGGTCTGCATCGGTAGCCTGATAGCATTCAAACAAAACATAACCACTATGGTCTTTTACTTTAGCATAGCCATAAACGCCGATCTGCATAGCCCTATCTGTAATTTCTGCTGCACACTCTTTTTCAAATCCTGAACGACAATACAAAATAATATTTTTATTCATGACGTATTGTTGGATTCCTAAGTCGAGTTGAGCCAATAACTATTAATATCCAGCCAATTAGAAAGCAAAAACCGCCTATTGGTGTCAAATACGCAAAATATTTTACTTGTAATAGGGCCATACAGTAGAGACTGCCACTGAATAATAAAATACCTATACTGAAGAAAATACCTCCCCAGTAAAACCATAAAATGACCTTACGTAATAGGATTGAACTTAATATCATCAGTACTAAGGTGTGCATTGCTTGATAACGTATCCCAATATGAATCCATTCTACTTGATCTTGGCTCAGCAGTGGTGATAATAAGTATGAACCAATTGCACCAAACGCAACACAAAAAAATCCACTAATTCCTGCAAATATCAACATTAAACGAGTATTCACGTTAATATCCTTTTTCTTTTTAAAACAATTATCTTACTTGTCATATAATTTACTACTCATGGGTAAAAAGCCCCATTTTTGTTGCTCGCTTGCTGCTTTTTCGAGGATCCATTGACGAAACGCAGCAATCTTACCTAACTCCACCTGATTATAATGACAAACTAAATAGAAGGCTTTTTTACTGACTAAAAAATCATTAAATGGACAGACTAAACGGCCCGTATCAAGTTCATTTTTAGTCATAATATTATTAATCAATGCAATACCTTGACCATGAATTGCAGCCTGGATAACCATAGCACTATGACTGAAAATAGGTCCTTGCTCTACATTAATAATGTCTTGTAATGATAATTGCCGTACATATGCCTGCCAATCGTGTCGTGAAGAATCATGCAGCAATGTATAATGAACCAAATCTTTTGGTTCTTTTAAGGGATAACGCCCAGCTAACAAGGTAGGCGCACAAACTGGTATTAAATATTCAGCATACAAACGATCTGTTCTTAGATCTGGCCAATTACCATAACCATAAAAAATTGCTACATCAACATCATCGGCCATCTTATCACCCTCATGATCGACGGCCTGAATACGCACATTAATGTCAGGATAAGCATAATTAAAACTCGATAGACGTGGCACTAACCATTGAATAGCAAAACTCGGTAATAAACTGACGGTTAATGCTCCTTTGGTACTCAGTGCCTGTAATTTTCGAGTAGCTTCACGTAGCGAAGAAAAAATATTACCAATATCTAAATAATAACTTTGCCCTTCTTCAGTTAGTAATAATGAACGATTACGCCGACGAAATAATTTCAAACCTAAGAAATCTTCCAAACCTTTTATTTGATGACTTATGGCAGCCTGGGTAACAAAAAGCTCCTCAGCCGCTTTAGTAAAACTCAAATGACGTGCTGCAGCATCAAACACCCTTAATGCATTAAGAGGAGGCATACGTTTTGACATGATCGTTTCTTACTCATCCTTATATATCCATTAGTTTTTATAATCTGAAGCATTATAAATTGTCCATTGTAGATAAACCAGTATATATCTATAGTAAGCTTGTTTCCTAGAGCTGAATGAATAGTTAACCTGTTAATTTATGTAAATTTCTTGGCTTTGTGGCTGTGATGTTGTATTTGCAAATTGCCTGGTTTTCCAGATTAACTAGTCAATACTACTATTTTACTCCTATACATTTACCTTGTCTGTCCATAGTAATTTTAACGCGCCGCCTTTAATTGTGGCGTTTTTTTACTTGCGCTAAATAAATTTTTTTCACCGACAAATGAAACCGGACGATATAATTATGACACTAATAAAACCAATATAATTAATTAAGACTAGTACTATTATTTTAATTGAAATGAATATAACAAACCTTGCTATAAAGATCATTGATAACAAAGTAAAGTTGTAATAATTACCGAGCATAGATGCCAAATACTTAAATAGCTGTGGTTTTTCATGACAACAACATTTTCCGTAACACAATTTCGCCAATATTTTCCTGCTATCCAAGATGAAACTATTTTTCTAGATAGCACGGCAACGACCCTTAAGCTCAGCTATATGATTGCAGCAACAGTTGATTACTATCAACATATTAATGCCTCAGTCCATCGTGCCCAACACCCTACGGCACAAACAACAACTTATACTTATGAACAGACTCAAAGAAAGGTAGCGAAATTAATTAATGCTAATCAAGCTGAGGAAATTTATTTGGACAAAAGGTAGCACTGAATCGATTAACTTTATTACCTAAGGTTATTTTCGCTCTCGCCTTCAGCCTAATGATGAAATTATCGTTAGTGAGATTGAACACCATGCCAATTTGCTCCCGTGGTTAATCGTCGCAGAACAGACTGGTGCTAAAATGGTTAAATGGCCCTTACAAGCGACAAAACAACTGTCTATTGAACATCTGTCAACTCTGATCACCACAAAAACCCGAGTAATTGTGATTAGTCAAATGTTACCGGTGAACAAACGGATATCCAAGCAATCACTACCCTAGCACATCAACATAATATTATCGTCGTGGTTGATGGTGCCCAAAGCATCGTACACCGTGGTATTACTTACAAGCTTTAGGCATTGATTTTTATGTCTTTTCAGCCCATAAACTCTATGGTCCAACTGGATTAGGGATTTGCTATGGAATAAATGCACTTTAGAAGAGATCGCTCCCTGGCAAGGCGGTGACAAAATGTTAACCAAAGCTTATTTTTCCCATTTTACACCGGAAACAATTCCGCATCGATTTAAAGCGAGCACACCAAATATTGCCAGAGTCTTAGCATTTAACGCTGTCTTAGACTGGATGAAAACAATAAATTGGACTGAAACCGAAAATTACGCTATTGCCTTAACCGATTATACTAAAAGTCAGCTAACCAAATTGCCAGGCTTTACAAATTATCGCCATTCTAACGCCGCTTTACTCGTATTCAACTATGACGATATTCATCACAGTGATCTAGCTACACTGTTAGCGGAGCAAAATATTGCTCTCCATAGTGTTCAGCATTGTGCATAACCTCTAATGAATGCTTTAGGAATTAAGGCTGTTTACGTACCTCCTTCATGCCTTATAATAGTCAGGACGATACTGACAAATTCATTCCCGCAGTAGATTTCGCAATATCACTTTTGCGAGAAAATTAATAAATAGGTTTTTCATGATAGGTAAAACAGCCCATTTCTTTTACCATCCTTTAGGCCAGCAGATCACACTAACCGACCTGATTAAATCCTTCACTAAGACTGATCAATCGGAAAATAAATATCGGCTGCTTATCCAATTAGCTCGTCAATTCCCTACCTTACCCCCCCCGGAATATAAAACGCCAGATATAGAAGTGAATGGCTGCAAAAATCGAGTTTAGCTGGGCTGGGTTATCAGCAAGATATTGATCACTCGCTTCATTTTTATGCTGATAGTGAGGGCAGGATAGTGAAAGGTTTACTTGCCATTCTACTTTGTTCTATCGAAGGAAAAACTGCCCCTCAAATTTTATCGCTTGACTTGATAGATATTTTTAAACAATATGAGACTCATGCAACAACTTAGTATCTCAAGAGTAAATGGCATTCAATCTCCGATGACAGCCTGCCAAAAAATTGCGCAAAATGAGATTTGCTAGCAAACTATGACTAACAAATCATCTCACACTGTGTCGTTATGCATCATTTTACGCTGCAATTTTTTAATATATGAGAAACAGCGATAAAACCAAAACTAACTGTTACCATGGTTGCCGCACCAAAGTCAGCGGCACAATCCATACGTTTGGCTCCTTCAGTGGTACTTTTAGCCATGCAAACTGTTCCATCACTTTGTGGGTAAACTAGCTGTTCTGTCGAGAAAACACAGTCAATATTTTCCTTTACTATTTTTGACTATTTTAAAATCACTTTTTAATCTTCCACGTAATTTGGCAGCTAAGGGATCATGAATGGTTTTTGCTAAGTCTTTGACTTGGATCTGGGTCGGATAAATTTGTCCACCAGCCCCTCCGGTGGTCAAATCGGTATTTTATAGCGACGACAATAAGCTAACAAAGCTGCTTTAGGCAGGATGCTATCAATAGCATCGATCACATAATCAAATTGAAGAGATATCACCTCAGCAAAATTATCGATTGTGACAAAATCATCAATAATATTAACCTGACATTCAGGGTTAATTTGTAAAATACGTTCTCTCATCACTTCAACTTTTGATTGCCCAATTGTTTCACTTAGTGCATGTAATTGCCGATTAATATTCTTTACACAAACATCATCCATATCAATTAAAGTAATAGTACCGATACCGGTTCTTGCAAGCTTCTGTTGCCCATGAACCTACGCCACCTATGCCAACAACACAGACGTGTGAATGAGCAACAAGCATTAATGCTTGTTGACCATAAAGACGGCCAATACCAACGAAGCGCTGCATCCAAGCTTCTGAAAGGGATAACTACATGTCTAACCTCAATTAATAAAAAATAGTGTGAACAACAACAATAACAAAAAACTCATTTATTATTTTATTCTAAGCACTGATAATATCTATCGTGATAACAAAAACAGATTTTTTATATACTTAATCGCAACTTACATGGCATACTAACTGATTATCCAATAACTACCAGTTCATTTTATCTGTAACATAAACACTTATCATCTCTGCAAGATAATTTCTAATAAAATATTTTATCAATTTAAAGTAATAATTTATTTATTGTTGGTGATTGTATTGAACTTCTATTTACCAATCTAATTTTGGCGAAAAGAAATATCAATAAAAGTTATGCATGATTACCACAAAAGAACAAAAAATAATCATTAAGTCTCTTTTATGTACAAGATATGAAAAAATATAGCCATATTTAAGAAAAAAACTTGCATCAGATATGATCCTGAGTATAGTGACCCGCTATCGGACACGGGATAGAGCAGCTTAGTAGCTCATCGGGCTCATAACCCGAAGGTCGTCGGTTCAAATCCGGCTCCCGCAACCAATATTATAAAAAAATTCATCATCTCTGACGCGGGGTGGAGCAGCTTGGTAGCTCGTCGGGCTCATAACCCGAAGGTCGTCGGTTCAAATCCGGTCCCCGCAACCAACTTATTTTTCAGTTAATATTAAATAAGTTTCCTTAAGCACTATTGTTTATTTAATTAACTCTGCTAACGCAGAGCAAGTTTGCCGCCATTTTCAAAATAAGCTTTAATGCCGCGAAAAATAGATTCCGCCATCTGCTGTTGGAATTTCGCCGTCTTTAATTTTCGTTCCTCTTCAATATTACTAATAAAAGCAGTTTCAACAAGAATGGACGGAATATCTGGTGCCTTTAAGACGGCAAAACCAGCTTGATCAACAATGTTCCTATGTAACTTGTTAACGTTACCCATCCGTTTAAGAACTTCTGAACCAAATTTCAAGCTATCATTAATGGTCGCCGTTTGAACTAAATCAAACATGGTATGATCAAGATATTTATCACCACTTTTTCTGACACCACCAATAAGATCTGCCTCATTTTGTGTTTGAGCTAAATAACGTGCAGTATTGCTGGTTGCCCCTTTTGTCGATAATGCAAATACAGATGAACCTCTCGTTTTACGATTAGTAAAAGCATCAGCATGAATAGAGACAAATAAATCAACCTGCATTTTACGTGCTTTCGCAACTCGCACTTTTAAAGGAATAAATACATCTTCATTACGAGTCATACATACTTTCATCTTAGGCTCACGATTAATTAATATTTTTAATCGCCGGGCAATTTGTAAAACGATGTCTTTTTCACGGGTTTTATATTTTCCTATCGCGCCAGGATCTTCTCCACCATGACCTGGATCGATCATAATAATAATCGGCCTATCTCTACCTGCTTTGCCTGGTTTTTTCGCTTTAACTGGTAACGTATTGTCCAATTTACCTTTATTATAATCTTCCAATAGTGCTAATAACGGATCATCATCAGTGTGAACGCCTAAAGCGGGATAAAAATCAACAACCAGGCGATGTTTAAAACCAGCAACTGGATTAATCGCAAACATTTGCGGCTCAACATGTATCTTTACTTCAAAAACTAATCGCACTGTTTTTTGATCAAATTGCCCTACTCTGACTAATTTTAGATAAGGATCACGTGAAGTGATTTGCTTGCCAACATCTTGTAAGACACTATTTAATTGGACATTTTCTAAATCTACCACAATCCGATCAGGAGCAGACAAAGCAAACTGACGATATTTTAAAGCAACATTTGATTCTAAAGTTACTCGAGTATAGCTAGATGCCGGCCAAATACGAATAGCAACTATACTTGAAGATGCCGCTAGCCCCAATGAGCTAATATTTAACAGCATAGTAGCGGCGGCTCCTTGTAGAAGACGTCGTCGTGAAAAACCCTGTTTTGAATGATCCATCGAAAAACCTACTTAACACATTAAATAATTACAACCGTTCAATACTATCAACAACGAAAAAATAACTATAGAAAACTTTAACTAATCATTGATGAGCTATCATGCATAAATTGAACTTTAAAAATAATTAGCCACCTATATATTCTGAAACAATAATGATGATTTTTCATGCATTTTTTCTTGCTATTTTGTGTCAAAAATCATAAAAATACTTTTATTAAGAATAATCATTCATATGAGGAACATATGAAAGGACACACTACTGATTTAGTTAATGGATTTCGCCACTCTGTTCCCTATATCAATATACCTCGCAATAAAACCTTCGTTATTACATTAAATAGTGACGCCATCGCAGATAAAAATTTTGCTAATATTATTAGCGACATTGGTTTATTACACAGACTTGGTATTCGCCTAGTTGCTGTATATAGTATACGTCTTCAAATTGATAAAAAGCTAAAAAATCATCAATGTCCTGTAGTTGACCATAAAAATATTCGCGTCACTGACGCCAATTCCCTTGAACTAGCTAAACAAATATCATGGGCATTACAATTGGATATCACCACTCTATTATTAATGAATCTCAATAATGACCCATTGCAAGGTGCACATATTAATGTCATCAGTGATAATTTTATTATTGTGCAACCCTTAGGAATTTATGATAGTGTTGATTATTGTCATAGCGGCAGCATTCGATGTATCGATGAAGTGTCTATCAATCATCAATTAGAGAACAGTTCAATTGTATTAATTGGTCCCATTGCTGTTCGGTAACTGAAGAAAGTTTTAACTTAACCATAGAAACCATCGCAACCCAATTAGCGATCAAACTTAAAGCAGATAAATTAATTGGATTTTGTTCTTCACAAAGCATTAGTGATAAAAATGGCAATATATTATCTGAACTGTCAACTAATGAAGATGAAAAACTATTGATAAACTAGAAAAACAGCAGAATGGCCCTTCTGATGTACTGTCTTTTTTGCGTAGCGCCACTAAAGATACCGGGAGGGTGTTCACCGTAGCCACTTAATAGCTACCAAGAGAATGGCGCTTTATTGCAAGAACTTTTTTCTCACGAAGGTATTGGTATCCAAATTATGATGGAAAATTGTGAACAAATTAGTCGAGCTAATCTCAATGATATCCGAGAAATTTTAGAATTAATTCAACCGTTGGGGCAATAAGGAATATTAGTTCGCCGCTCCCGTGAACAATTAGAAATGGAAATTGATAAACTTACAATTATCGAGCGAGAAAAAATGATTATTGCCTGAGCAGCACTCCATACCTATTTAGAAGAGAAGTCTGGAGAGATGGCTTGCCTGGCGGTACATCCTGATTATCAAAATTTATCAAGAGGAGAAATACTACTCGAACATATTATTCTACAAGCCAAAAAACCAAAACTAGAAAAACTTTTTGTATTAACAACCCACAACACTCATTGGTTTCAAGAAAGAGGATTTTTCCCGGTGCAAATTGATATGTTATCTATAAAAAAGCAAGCTCTTTATAATTATCAACGATGTTCAAAAATTTTAATACTCAATGTTAATTGGGCACGATAAAACCAATTAATAATATAATTTATAAATTCAATTGTAATAAAATAATGCATTATTTAAATGCACTATCTTTTTAACAACTATTAAGCAAAAAATATTGGATCTTCTCTCTTTCAATAAGAGAAGATCTGATAATAAAATAACAGCTTATTAATTATTTTGCGCTCCACGCACCATTAGAAGATCACGAACAGTCCACAAACTTGCAAGTTGCTTAACCATTATACTATCATAATCGTTCTGTGTAATTCGTTCCTCAATATTTAATGTCTGAGCATACATGGTATTATCTACCCCAGTTGAAGGTAAAAGGCTAGCTACTAAACCTCTACCTCAGTTTACAATAGCATGATCTTCCGTCAATTTTAGTTGTTTATTTCGAAGATAGTTATCACAAATATTACTCGCTTTAGCTTTTACATTGGTGATCGCTGTTATTCCTCCAGAGTAATTATAAACTACCGTTATACTAAACCGGCTAAACAAAATCTTTCATTCTGGGTAGTTAATTCTGGAATATTAGTGATAGTTTTAAGATACTTATTATTTCTAATACCGTTAAATAAATTATTTTCCTTTTCTTCTACGGCCTTCAGCTCAATATTAGAATTTCCTATTTTAATAAATTGAGCGCTAAGTTTATTTTCTGTATGCTCACCTGTTGGCGCAGAAGCTCCCGCTCCCGGTTGATTGATTGCCAGTGACAAATAATTGCCAATTTGTGATGCTTGATTGACTAAATGTAACATTATTATATTTGTTTCCTCATCGAATGATAATAAGTCTCAAATATTTTATCTAGCATTACAAATCACGATCATTTTTACTTCCAAAAAAGAATTAACATAAGAATAGGAATAATAATTAAAATAATTGACAAACTTACTGGCAATTAATTAATACGCAAACTAAAGCTATTTAGTAATACATCGATCCCACTCATTATAATTAAAAAATTTATTATTTGCATTTATCTCCTTGGTATTAGCTAGTAATAATATAAAACAAAGTAGCTTATTAAATAGGTTTAACTTTCATTGCTAGTAATCGCTCAGTCAAACCACTACGCCGTTCCGTCGGAGTCACTATCGCTTTAGCAAAAACCTGACGATCTGCATAAATCGTCAGCTGATTCCTGGCCCTGGTAATCGCAGTATAGATAAGCTCTTTACTAATAAGAGGAGTAAAAACTGGGGGTAAAACCAAAGTGACATGTTCAAATTCTGACCCTTGAGATTTATGTACTGTCATGACAAAAGCGGTTTCATGCTGAGGTAAACAACTGGGTTGTATTTTTTTGATCACCCCATTAGGTAACTGAAAAAATGCTTTTAAACCGTGTTGTCCATCGCGTAACATGATACCAATATCACCATTAAATAATCCAAGAGAACGATCATTTTGGGTGATCATTATTGGGCGACCTTCATAGTTTTTATTCCACCGATGAGCTGGCCGTCGAATACTTCCCTGACGATACAAAA
Organism: Arsenophonus sp.; assembly: GCA_045399315.1. Classification (GTDB taxonomy): domain Bacteria; phylum Pseudomonadota; class Gammaproteobacteria; order Enterobacterales; family Enterobacteriaceae; genus Arsenophonus. The sequence goes on along the minus strand of DAYVGO010000002.1, from coordinate 73,020 downwards.
GCTGTTCTAACTTATCATTTAACCCTATAACTCCGTATGTCCCTTCCCTTAAAGCTGCTAATAACCGATAACGATTAAAAATACTTAGAATCTCTTTATGATCGTGACCTGCTTTAATCATATCCAGATAACGACGGTAACAATCGGCTGCATCAGAAAATAATTTGCCATATTTAGCTGAGCTATCAATAGAATGAAAAGCGATATCCGCTCCTTGCTGGTCTAATAACTGCTGAACATGTCTAATATTACCTTGGTTAATTGCAGTAGCAAGTCGACCAATTCCCGATTGTGCGTCAAAGCGATAGCTCTTGCGTAATAAACAAATACTATCTTTAACTTCTGCTCCATTATCCGATCTAAAGTCAGATAAGTCACAACCTGTAATTTTAGTCAGTTGGGCAGCTCTTTCACTACTATATCCCCATTCCGAAAAACGACAGAGATCACCAAGTACAGTGCCCGCTTCAACAGAAGCTAATTGATCTTTGTCACCTAATAAAATAACACGTGCATGATTGGGCAAAGCCTCAATTAATCTGGCCATCATAGGCAGATCGATCATCGATGCTTCATCAATAATTAAAACATCTAACAATAATGGATTGTCTTTATGATAACGCATTAACTGGCTATTTGGTTGAGCTCCTAATAACCGATGAACAGTCTGCGCTTGTTCTGGCATAACCTCATATTCAGCTGCAGATAAATTTAGTTTTAATAATGCATTATTTAACGATTCTGTTAATTTGGCAGCAGCTTTTCCGGTTGGTGCTGCTAACTGGATGATTAATTTTTCATCGCTTAATTTGATTAAGGTGACTAATAAACGAGCTACTGTGGTCGTTTTACCTGTACCTGGCCCACCAGAAATAACTGCAATCCGGCTGGTTACGGCAACGGCGATAGCTATTTTTTGCCAATCTTGCGTTTTTGAGGGCGCAAAAAAACTATTTAAAATAGTCGATAATCGCTGTTCATCAACAGTTTCTAACAAATAACAACCAAAAAAGTCAGCCACTAATCCTTCATCGGCCCACATTCGCTGAAAATAGAGTTTGTTATCTGATAACACTAATGGCTTTGCTGCTAATTGCGGTGCCTCACAAACAGCATGACTCTGTTTAAGCTCAGTATAAATCCTGCTACTATCAGGTGACCCTGCCATTTCCCAGAGGGTAAAAGCCATTTCAGGCTGTCTACCTTCAAATAAATAGTCTGGTTGAAGCTTATCGATAAATAAGCAAACATGACCCGCTCTGGTTTCCGCGCTTAATAATGCAAATATCAATATCAACAACGGGTTTTCTTCTTCTAGCCGAATAGCCAGCTGTATGTCTAAAGAACTAAATAAATTAAGCTCAGCAGCGCGCTTTAGTAGAGTTATCATCATTCCTCACCTTGATTAGTTGTACTAAATAGCTGATCCAGGCTATTAATAAACGCATAAGTAGGAATCGTATGATAAATACCATAACCAGGATTTTTCACATCAACCCCGCGCAAAAAAAGGTATATAACTCCACCAAGATGCTTCTGATAATCATAATTTGGTAAACAATTTCGTAAATAACGATGTATAGCTAATGTATAAAGCTGATACTGTAAGTCATATCTATGCTCAATCATGGAGCATTGTATTGCCTCTTGGCTATAAGCAAAACTATTTTCCCCTAACCAATTTGACTTATAATCAACAAGATAAAATTTGTCTTGCCAACAAAAAACTAAATCAATATAACCTCTTAAGACACCGGTTACTGGCTCAAAACTGAGTGGAGGGCAACGTTGTGATAGAGCATCATATTGATGGGATAAGTTGTCTAATGCTGATGGCTGTAATAATTTTTCTATTGGCAGATAAAATTGCATTTCATTTAATTGATAGTCAGGCCTGATCTCTGACAGGCTGAAACTATTTTCAAATAAAGGAGTAGTAAAAATATTCACTAACCACATTTTAAGCATAGGCGCCCAATCAGCGGAAAAACCATCTTGCTCTAATTTTTCAACTAACCAAGCTTCTTCCGGATGTTGATTAAATGGCAGTAATTCCAATAGGGAATGCAAAAAAGTTCCTGCTGTAGCCCCTTTAGGAAAGGTGTGCACATTCCTTTCTGCTATTTCTTCTCGAGCCAAGAAACTGTCACCTTGTGCATCGGTATCCATTTTAGGTACCAAAGCTTGTATGGCAATCTCGATATTAACATCACTGGCAGTAACTCTATCAGCTAATGAATAAATATCATGATATGTTAATCCTGAATAGCTAGTAACCTGCCAGGTATTTTGGATCTGGCCTGTAAAATTTCGAGCCAATAATTTCACAGGCTTATCTTCTCTTGGATACCAAGGAGATACGTTAGTATCGCTGACCGGGGTAATACTAATGTTTTCACTAGCTAATGATGCTAAAGTAGTACGTAAAAAAGTCGCATTGCCTGGTTGTCCGTTTTGCAGCAAATAACCTAATGCGCTATGATGTAAATCAGTGTCGCCGTTGATCCCACTAGTGCGTCCTTTTATCAAAGGTGCAACACCAACACTACAATGATAAATCGAGCGCGTCAGTGCAACATATAACAAGCGCAAATCTTCGGCTAAACGTTCTTCATTAGCTAGTCTAATACTCTCTTCATGTTGTGTCAGATCAAGGCAGGTTTGAAAATTGTTACGATCATGAAAAGTTGCTAACTTTTGTTGCGAGAAGTAACAAGCAAAAGGTAACCAGACAATCGGATATTCTAAACCTTTAGATTTATGGATCGTACTGATATGAACCAAGTGCTTATCGCTTTCTAAGCGTATTTGCTGACTTTCTAATAAAGGATCAGGTTGGTCAATCTGTTGTGCTAACCAACGAACTAAAGCATGCTCACCATCAAGTTGTAATTCAGCTTCTTGCAATAATTCGCTCAAATGCATTACATCCATCAAACGCCTTTCACCATCTATATTATCCATTAGTAGATTTTCTGCAATTCGATGGTTAATCATGATAGCCTGTAAGGTAGGCAAAATACCATGTCGCTGCCAAATCAATAAATAATTGGCAAACTCTTCAACCCGTATTTCCCACTGATTTTCATCCTGATTTAATTGTTCAATATCTTGTGCACTTAAGCCGATTAAACGCGTAGCTAATGCACAACGCAGAGTACGCTCTTTTTCAGGTGAGAGTACTGCTTGTAATATCCATAATAGATCGCGCGCTTCACCAGAAGCAAAAACACTCTCCTGATTAGAAAGAAAAACTGATGAAATATTAAATTTACTCAATGCTTCACGTATCATTACTGCTTCACGACGACTTCGGACTAACACCGTAATATCCGCAGCAGCTACCTGCTGCTTTATATTATCTCGATATAGCCATGTGGTTCTATTCTCTGCTTCTATAAGCCAGTCACAAATCTGACTAGCGCACTGATAGGCCATCGTTTGTTGATAATCCAATGTTGAAACACTTTCGCTATCGAGAAAACAAAAATTTAATGCTGCTAACTTTTCTCTTTTATGCATAAATCCTAAATACTGCTTAGAAGAGGCTGAATTAACCGTACTAAACGGTATTTGTTCAAATAAAAACGGGTTTTTCGCACGACTAAATAATTGATTGATGGCTGCAACCATACTTGATGAAGAACGCCAGTTAGTATCGAGAGTATAATGCGATTCAATCTGCTGTTTAGCTTTAATATAGGTAAAAATATCCGCACCACGAAAAGCGTAAATAGCCTGCTTAGGATCTCCAATAAATAACAGGCCACAATCATTATGTCCGTGATAAACACGTTGAAAAATTCGATATTGTTGCGGATCGGTGTCTTGAAACTCATCGACCATGACTACTGGGTAACGATTACGGATCACGCTAGCTAAGCGTTCGCCACCTTCTGTATGTAATGCTTGATCTAAATAACTTAATAAATCATCAAAACCTATCTCTCCCCGGCGTCTTTTCTCTTTAACAATTGCTTGTCGAACGTCAATAATCGCTTTTGAAATAATAAGATCACGTAATGTAAGCGATTGATGAAAGAGATTATCAATAGCCAGAAAAACCTCATGTTCAGCGACATTACCCTGTTGGGTTTTATCTACAAACTCAGATTGGGAAAAACGGACTAATTCTTTAGGTATTTTATAATCTACTGTTGCTGACTGTGCCCATTTAGTGACCGTTTCTAACCAACTAGGTAAATTACGTCGACTATAGATACGTTTATTAACACCTGAATCAGTAATCAAATCAAAGATACCACCCACATTTAAAAGCCATAGGTCTTTTACTATTTTTATACTGCTAATTAGTGTCTCATGACGCTGCTTTATTGACTGTGTTTCAATTGGTTGGTTAATAAAGGTAGGAATATCTCCTTGTAAATAAGGCTTAATTTCGGCTAAAAGTGCCTCAGGATCACTCCATTCGTCTACAATAACTTTTGCAATAGAATAATCCAATGGATAGCAGTTACACCGCCAAAAATCAGCACAAGCCTGCTTCTGTAAAATATGTTCATCTTTTATTATCAATTGCTCAAATAACATGCCGGACTCAAAAGCATTATGCACTAACATACGTTGACAGAAACCATGGATGGTATAAATCGCCGCTTCATCCATTTGACGTTCAGCAGCTAGTAACCATTGCGCGGCTGCACCTTTATCTGAAATAGAAGATAGCAAGGTTCGGTATATTGGTTCTTCTGCAAAACCAATACCGTCTCTAATACAAGCTATTCTCATCTGATGAATATTATGGCGGATACGTTCTCGTAGCTCATCTGTGGCCGCTTCAGTAAAAGTGACCACTAAAATCTCTTCAACACTTAAGGGGCGAAAAAAAGCATTTTTTTGTCCAATACCTAATAACAATCGCAAATAGAGTAAAGCTATGGTATAGGTTTTTCCTGTTCCAGCTGAAGCTTCTATCAGTCGCTGACCATAAAGAGGTAAGTGATAAGGATCCAACTGGTAAGCTCGCATTCGCCTATTGCTCACTTTGCATCTTCCTCAATTGACAAAATCTTTTGTAATTCATATACCGTTGGATAAGTTATCCAATCTTTCAATTGGGCATAACTATCCTTATTAACACCTTTAGCTATAATTTGTGAAACAAAAGCCAAACCTTTCTGTTGCAAAACCACATTACGATAAGATGTTAATAAATCTTGCTGTGTAACCGTTTTCAATGTGTTAATTACTTTTTTTCTATTATCAAAAGCAAAATTATTCCGCGTAAGATCAGATAAAAAACGATCTATCTCTTCATAAAAAGTTTGTGGAGGTTGTTCCAACTCAGTCAATAATACCTTTCTGTATTGCTCAAATTCTTTCTTTGGGATCGCATTTAATTTTTTAAACGCTAATTGATAAAAATTTTGATAACGAGTATTCAAATACACAGGAGTTTTATTATTGCTCTGCAATAAAAAACCGAATCCCCATTGCTCACCAAGACTAGCACTAAAGGCAAAAACAGCGTAACTTAACTGTTCTTGTGTCCTAAGTTGTTCAAAAAACCAAGGATGCAAAATATTGGATAATACAAACCCTTTATAAAGATCATATCCGGTCGGAATAAAAACTTCAGCTAGTGCATTATCTGTACTATTTGCTTGATGTTTAAATTTTACTTTATGTTGTTTATCAATGTCAACGATATCCCCTCTCCACCACTTTTTACCTTTATTATTTAATAACTGATATATGGACTTAATAATATCGATCCCTTGCTTTAGTGTTAGATTACCAAATACAATCGCTTGTAAGGCTGAATTTTCAATAGCATCTTGTCGGTATTTTAGAATATCGTTTGCAGTTATTGTTTCTAGTACTTGTAGGCGCTGATCCTGCTCAAAATAAGGTACTTTTTCTAAACATTGTATTGGCTGTATTGCCAACTGAAAGGCTGTAAGATTACTAGCAACTTCAAGCTGTTCTCTACGCCATGATTTTGCTTGAGCAACTTCTTCTGTTGAGATTGTAAAGGCAAGATATTCTTTAACCACTTTTGTCATTAACTCAGGTAAATGTTAAGTATAACCACTGGTTTGCAATTGCAGACCTAAATTTGAAGATACAATAAGCTCCATGCCAGCCACTGAAGCTTGGTAACTTAATTGTGACAGTTTTAAAGAGGCCAAGTATCCTAGTAACGCTGCACTAACATGAGATTTTGCCGTTTTATTACTCTGCTCATTATGTAAATCTAAAGCGATGCCCCCTTTAGGTTCATCAGCAAGATATTGGCTTGGCATATAAACTACTCTCACATTGCCTTGCTTATATACCAATTCAGGATGCTGATAATAATGGCGACTGTTAATTAAAGAAATATCATTGGCAATATAAGGGTTCAATTCAGGTAACGAAAAATGCATTGTTTTTTTAGCTCGTCCCATCGTTTATATTGTTGCGGGTTAATTTTATTAACCTGATAGAGAGCATTGACAAAATAGGCTTCTTTTTTATGATGTGGCTCATTCGGACCGATAAACCAAATTCTGGCATTAGGTGGAGTTAATTCTATTAAACGAGCGCTTATTGCTTTAGGATCAAAGCGATCAGCAACGTAATTAGAATAAAGCACATGGGCAATTGGCACATTCAACATTTGATTAGATAGTTGCTGAATATAAAACATATCACGCACAATCGAATCATACTGAAATGAAAGATTTAGTACCTTTGCTATCTCATCAAAATAACTATTCTTAATACCTTTTTTTAACAAATCGATATAGGAAAATATTGCCGCAATAATCTTGTCTCTATTTTCCAATCCCTTATCCGTTAATGAAACATTTATCGAAAAAATACCATTATTACGATCGATATTAGGTGCAACTTCAACATTAATCTCTTCAGCAAGTCCATCATTTAACAACCAATCAGCAAGATTATTATGACTTCGATTTCCTATTAAATAATTAATATATTCATCTGTCTTACTACGAAATTTAGTTAAATTATTTGCAATCCCAAATTCAAGTTGCAAAACTTTTTTAGGTTGAGCTGGCACATAATGAATTATTATTCCTTTTTCTTTATTAGTTATCGCAGGTACAGTTATGGCCGGAACACTAACTTTTCGATTCGGAATACGACCGAAAGTTTCAGCCGTTATTTTAGCTAATTGACTAAGTGATTCATTACCATACAAAATACCTTTCATCAGATTAGCCGAATAATAACGAAAAAATTTTCGAGTTTAGTCTGTAAACGACTACCCGGTTTATCACTTAATGTCTCTAGATTTCCGCCAGCAAAACGTAAATTAGGATGCGCAGGATTAAGTGTTTCAGAACGAACTTGCGATAACCACATTTCATCGCTGGTTCGTGCCATTGTTAGTTCTGCATTTACAGCATTTCGTTCTCGATCCGCATTTTTAGGATCAAGTAATGGTTCGGCTAAAGCACTTGCCAGGCGATCAGTGGCTGCTTTCAACGCACCATTTTCCACTTCTAAGTAGTAAGCGGTATAATAAGAAGCTGTGCTAGCATTATGACTACCACCATGTTTTTGCAAAAACTCTGATATAGCACTTGGCTCAGGATAGCATTTAGAACCCATCAATACCATATGTTCAAGGTAATGTGCCAAACCAAGTTGTTGCTCTGGACTTTCCATCGTGCCGACAGGTAAAGTTGCCGCAGCTAATGATTTGCTGGCTTTCGGATCAGATACCAGCAATACAATCATCTCATTAGAAAGTTTTATCACCTGATACTGTCGAGTGTCTTTCTCACTTTTGTTTATCTTATCAGGTAAAACTTGCCAATCCGGCTTAGCTATAGTTACTGTACTAAATAGTAGCAAGAGCATGACATGACTATCATGATCTTCATAACAACCCCTGGCATTTTGATTATCTTTTTAAATCCTCTTTTTATTTTTTCTAAAGACTGCCATTGGCAATAAATAAGTGCGTGCATTTTTTTGTATTGCATCAAGCAAATTACTTTCTAGTTTATTGAAAGCTCGACCAATATAGATATCATCCATCTCTCCTGGTTGATTATATGTACCTTGCAAAGATTGAATAAGTTGTCTGCTTGCTCTTTGTAAAATACCCTCGGACTCAAAATCGAATTGATCACTTTCTCTGTCATAACATGTCATTAACCAGTTCCAGCCACTTTTATTAAAAAGTGGCAATGGTGAACTCATCCCTGCTTGATAACCATTAATAAGCTGTTGTAAATATGCTTTTGCCTTATACTTATCAACCGGCTCAAAACACCATTCACTGTTATCTCTACCCCAATAGTAACTTTCACCAGAGCTAACAGTTAAACAAAAAATTAAATGTTCTATCCATAGTGATAAACCATCATTGACCGTTAAATTTGCTGGACGATAACGAATAATACCGTTTGACTGAATATTTCGTAATTGCCCGACCAAACGAGCATTATCAAAGGGTTCAACTAATAATTTATCAAAACATTCATGACAATTTATCTTTACCTTATTAGCCAATGGCTGCATATCTTGGATCTGTTTTTCCCAATAAATTTGACCAAAATGTTCTGCTGGTAAACCGCCAGTTGCCCGTAAAGTACTTAATAGTTCCTCCAGTGGCTCTTCACAAATCATGGCCTTAAGTAAACACTCATTAAACTTATAACGTTGTAAATTATTTACAATAAAAGGCTCTTCCTCCGGTAATTGTGTTTCTTCATTAACAAAATTAACTTTTAACCTTTGTTGGAAAAACTCACGTATTGGATGTCGATAAAAAGATAGCAACTGCTCCAATAATATTTCATTATAATCTTCTATCATCGGCGCCAATGGAGTACAGAAAACAGGCTGTTGATTACCCTGTTTTTTGGCGGCAGATAACCACTCAGTGGCATAACTTTGATGGATGCTATTCGGTAAATAATTTTCTGTCGCGAAAGGTACACGCGTATGTTTAGTGACTAAGTGCTCTTTTACTCTACTTGCACTTTCATCAACGTTTAAATGCTCATCACCCGCTAAACAAAAACTATGACTAATATAATCAAGTAATTCATTTACTAGTAGTGAGGGATTATGTGGTTGATTGTCACGCATAGCATGTCCAATATAGCTAAGATAAAATAGTTGAGAAGCAGAATTTAACGCCTCCAAAAATAGATAACGATCATCATCTCGACGTTTCCTGTCTCCACGCTGTGGTTGTTCAGCCATTAAATCAAACCCCAATGGCGGTATTGAACGTGGATATATTTGGTCGTTCATACCCAATAAACATACAACTTTAAAAGGAATAGAACGCATAGGCATTAGAGTACAAAAATTGATTGCGCCAGCAAGAAAACGTTGACTAATTTTTTCATCATCAAAACAAGTTGCTAACTCATCGCGAATAAGTGATAAAGGAACAATATTGTCATATTTTGCCGCTATTCCAGTCTCAATAATTTTCTGCCATTGCTGGAGTATAAAAATGAATATTGCTTCAATTTGCTCATCAGACTCAAAAAAAGCATCTAACAGGCATTGACATAATGGCAGCCATTCTGACAATTTCCTTTCCTGATTAAGAATAGTTCTCCAATTCGCCAATGAATCAATAAATGCAGCAAGCTGCCCAGCTAATTTAGCGGATAACCCGGTACATTCATCATAAGGCAAAATTTTATTCCAAGTCCCTAAATGGCTATCCATCGCATAACCAAGTAGCATTCTATTTAAACCAAAAGCCCAAGTATTCTGCCCTATTACTGGTAATTCCAACATTTCAATATTTTTATCATCAAGCCCCCAACGTATCCCTGATTCGTTAATCCATCGACGTAATAAACACAACTCATCATCGTAAATAGCAAATCGACGAGCCAGTACAGGTACTTCTAATAAAGCCAATACTTGCTCGGTCGTAAAACGACTTTGAGGTAAATCAAGTAATGAAATAAACGCTTGCAAAATAGGATACACTTGCCTGGCGTTTCGATCTGAAATAGAAAAAGGTAGATAACGCTCAGGCGATATATAACTAAACACAGCCTGTATATAAGGTGCATAACTGTCGATATCAGCCACCATCACAATGATATCTTTGGGGGTCAGAGTTGGCTCTTCCTCAAATAGACGTAATAAATAATCTTGCAGTACTTCAACTTCTCTCTGCGGACTATGGCATGAATGAAATGTCAGTGACTTATCCTGTTTACTTAATCGTCTTTTGGAAAAACTATGATTGAAATCCGCTTCGGTTAGACCAAGTTGAGCGTGATCTTCTAAGTCCAAAATATCTTGCTGAATTTGATGTAGCAAACAATCACGCGATAAATCGACAAAGGCAGCAATCTCATTAGAGTGCTCTAACTGAGAAAGAAAATAGAGGTTATCACGCCCTAATTTACCCCAAGAAGCTAATAATGGGTTAGTAAGCGATTGTTCGCCCTGTTGATTAAATAATGCATCAGGTGAATTTCCCTCCTTGAAACGCGCAATTTCATGCTGATCACGATAAGTTTTTAATTTACGTTGTTCGAGTTTGGCCAAACAAGCATAGCTCTGAATATCCGCCCAATAATAACGACATGGATTTGTAAACATTAAATGAATATCTATATGGTGGCCAAGAGCATCTAATGTCTGTAAATAAACAGGTGGTAATGTGGCAATACCACAGATAAAGACACGTTTCGGCAACTTAACCACTGCAGGCACATTGGCATACAAATTTTGGATAAGTTGTTGATAAATATTTGCCCGATGCCATTTAGGTTGATTAAGCTTTTCAGTATACTCTATTAACGCTAACCAAAGGCGTTTTTGCCATTGCTGATTCTCACTTAAACCGTCAACGAGTTGTTTATTACGCCAACTTTCTAACCATTGGGGACGGTAAACTAAATATTGATCAAAGAGATCAGCAATACGACCTGATAATTGATACAACTTACGCTTCTCCATATCCTCATTAAGATATTGCCTAAGTGGTTCAAACTCAGGTTCATGTAACAAGGTGGGTAAAATTGTCATTAATTTCCAAGCCATTGCCCCTTTGGTAAAAGCGCTCTCTGGCGGAATATCAGATAAAACTCGGGTAAACATGTCCCAAATAAAAGTTGCCGGTAATGGAAAAGAGATATTGGCTGCAATTCCGAGACTTTGTGCAAGCTCTATTTGTAACCACTGCGCCATACCTGGACTTTGAACCAGAATAATTTCTTGTTCAAATGGATTGTTCAAGGGACTCTTTTTGATCAAACTAGAAATAAGTTCTTTAAGAATATCTAATTGATTAGAATGATAAATTTGTAACATAACCTCTCCCCGACGAACAATACCACCTTGGTGCAGCAGTCAATTGATGATAAGGCAGTTTAAATGTCACTAATATCTGCTGACAGTTATTTGTAACATTTTATAACGATATGATAAATCAAATTTTTTAGGGATCTTACTTCATTATATCTGCAATAATTGAATCAAAGCCTAATATCGCTTCTTCACTCTCAAAAAAAGTGTGCATCAAGCAAAGTTGCTGTGTTTTTTGCCACGCAAGAAAAAAACCTGACATTAAATTACAAACATATTTTGTTAATGCTATAGATGAAATAGCAAATAACACGATTGCGATCATAACTTCGGTTATCACCATTTCATATTGCTGACTAGGTATAGAACTTTTCATTGACAAGATTCCGTTTTCTTAACGGGACAAAAATCCAGTCATCCCTGCTTTAAAGGTACAAAGTCAGCCGTTACATTGTTATCTTTCTTAAGCCATCGATAAAATGAAAATACTGCTTTACCCTAAAAATAAGCATGGCCAGCTAGTAGAAAATAATTATTTTTATAGTGTCGTAAACAACTTGTAAAATTAGCGCCTAATAGCTGTTGACAAGACCATACAGAATTTTTTTCCTTAGTAATAACCCCAAGGTTGATATTCTCTCCATGCTAATGCAGACTCTGCTAGCTCAAAAAAGCCAATAACTGTGTTCACCTTCCAACACCCGCAATAGATTATTCTGATGATGATGCAACGCTTTTAACATTAATAGACTCATAGTTATAAGCATTATTATTGCCATTAATAAAATGCTTCCTTTCTGTTCAGCCTCTTGAGGAAAAGTACAATTTATCTGTTTCACATCGATTAATTTCTTAAATAAACTCTCAGATTATATTTCCTCAAACTATTGGGATATGCTCACGGAAATAAACTCAAAGACACCGCCAAAAAATGTTTTTCACCCATTGCCACTCTTTTAAAATAAATTGTGAAACTACTACCTGCTTAGGATCAAATAGATTTATTCATCCCTGCCCTTCACAATCTACTCTACTACGGTGTATTTACAACATACCTCGATGCATTCGATAGCTAAAAAAATCAGAAGATTCATCTTTTGCTTTTTTCAATTTACCATCTAAATTGTAATCGTAAATAAGTCGAATACAGGAATGTTTTGCCTCCCTTTGTTTTTCACTAATTTTCAATACTACTCCAACACAATCACCAAAACAGTAACCTGAACGTCGAGCATCTTTTTCTAACATTAATAAAAATTGTCGTGCCACAATATCAAGATGATACATTTGGTATAATCCATTAACATGCTGCGTCAGTAATGGGTATAGCGTTATAATAGCGAGCAAAATGATACTTCTTATTACTAAGCTCACCAGCACTTCAAGTAATGAAAAGCCTTGTTGTTTAAAAGCAGAAGACATTTGTTTATTTAGCACCTTGCTATTCCTCCCAACCTGTAATTGCTACATAAACGTATTCGTTCTAAGCCAGAAATAATGAGCGAAATATCTTCCGACTGATTGCTAAACCGTAATGAGATTGAAGGGAAACAGCTCGATTAAGAAAACTGGTGTTACAGAAATTGAAAAACAAAGATAGAAACGCCTCCCAAATTTTAATGTTTTTAGAGGCTTTTATTACTAATTAAAGTATCATGTTAATTAAAAATAGCAATATGCTAACGATTGCATTGCTACAGATTGATATCAAAATAATCGATAACATTAGTTATACAGTAAATGGATATTTAATTGCATCATGATATTGATAGCCAATGACTTCAAAATCATTACTACTGACCCAAGTTTCAATATCCTTTAATGTTTTAATGTCAGGGTTAATGCTCAGTTGCGGCAAAGAATATGGAGCACGCTTCAACTGAATATCACGCATAATCGACAGTTGGTTTTCATAAATGTGAGCATTCACTATCTTATGATAAGCCTTTCCTGGTTTATGTCCCGTGATCTGAGCAATTAACGCTAGTAAAACAAAACACTGAATTTGGTTAAAGTTCAATCCCAAAGGAACATCGCAGCTACGTTGATATGAAGTTAAATAAAGTGTATCAGCTAAAAGAGAAAAAGTGTGAGTATGTATACAAGGACGTAAACAACCTAATTCAAATTCACCCGGATTATAAAAAGTGATTATTTCTGCACGATCATCAATGCCAGCCGAAAGGTTACTAATGACTTTTTGTAACTGATCTAAATAAGTACCATCAGGCCGCTGCCAAGAGCGCCCTTGAACACCATAAACCCGCCCCATATCATCTTCGCCTTTACGATGCGGATTATTAAGCCATGCCTGATTTTCATTGGCATTGGCATTCCATGTATTACAACCAATATCTCGAAATTGTGCAGCACTAGAATAACCCCTGAGATAACCTATTAATTCAGCAATAGCAGTTTTATAAAAACTTTTACGCGTAGTAATTAAAGGAAACTGATTATTAGCGACATCATATTCAAGATCAGCATTGACGACCGTTAAACATCGAACCCCAGTACGCTTATTCTTTATCCACTGACCTTCATCAATAATACGCTGACATAAATCCAGATATTGTTTCATTATTAGTACTCACCTAAAACATATTATTTATTTAAGACTATTGATCAGTAAAAAAGCCGGATTAAAATCTTCTGTTACTTGCTTTTTCCTGTCTTGCTAGTAATTGAATAATTTGTACAATAACTACCTTTTTTATATGCCCAGATCATCATAAAAATACCAATAATAATCATAGGAACTGACAAAATTTGTCCCATACTTATACCACCCAAAAGCCCTAACTGCGCATCTGGCTGCCGGAAAAATTCAACAAAAATACGGAAAACACCATAACCAATTAAAAACAGACCTGAAACACTTCCCATTGGACGAAGCTTGTGAATAAATAAATTCAAAATAATAAATAAAATGATCCCTTCAAAGAACATCTCATAAAGTTGGGAAGGGTGTCGTGGTAATACACCATACTGCTCCAAAATAGGTAATAAAGAAGGGTCTTGACTGACAACCTGTATGTCTTCACCTCGTGAGCCTGGGAATAACATTGCCCATGGGGTATCTAATGTTACCCGACCCCAAAGCTCGCCATTAATAAAATTACCAATCCTCCCCATGCCTAATCCAAATGGAATTAATGGCGCCACAAAATCCGAAACTTGGAAAAAATGCCGATGAGTTCTACGAGCAAACCACCACATAGCACATATCACACCAATTAAACCGCCATGAAAAGACATTCCTCCATCCCAAACTTTAAAAAGATACAACGGATTATTCAGGAATACAGGTAAATTATAAAATAAAACATAGCCTAAACGGCCACCGATAAAAACACCTAAGAAACCGATATAAAGCAGATTTTCAATTCCATCTTTTGTCCAGCCACTATTGGCTTTGCCTGCTCTCCGCTTTGCCAACCACAGAGCAAAAACAAATCCCACCAAATACATCAAACCATACCAATGCAGGGCTACTGGACCAATCGAGAATATAACAGGATCAATATTAGGAAACACAATATAACTATTATTCATTATCTCCACTCTTTATTTTTATAGAGCTTGTTAGAATTGCATGACGGCATGCGGTTTAAAAAATCTAATAATATTCTATTTATTAATACATCAACAAATCTATTTAATGTGGATTTTCAACAAGTAGAAGTTGCCAAATAATAAAGCAGAGTAGCTTTCACTACCCTCTTTTTTCTCTTTATAAATGACAAAAGTCTACTATTGAACATTAGCTATTTTTGCTAAATTAATTTAGCTGAGTTTACGTCTATATGAATGAGCCTTATTTGGTGTCATGGCAATACTCTGCAAAGACATAACAATCGGAGCAAATTCTTTCATAACACGTCGATAAACATCCCGTTTAAAGGAAACAACCTGACGAACAGGATACCAATAACTTACCCAACGCCAACTATCAAATTCAGGCGTTTTACTTCGCTGCATATCAATATTATGTTCATTACAAACCAATTGTAACAAAAACCAACGTTGTTTTTGACCAATACAAACTGGCTTTGTGTCCCAACGCACCAAACGTTTAGGTAATTTGTAACGTAACCAGTTCCGGGTCGATGCTAATATTTTAACATCTTTACGATCCAACCCAACCTCTTCGAATAGTTCCCGATACATTGCCTGTTCTGGTGATTCTTCAGGATTAATGCCTCCTTGAGGGAACTGCCATGAATGCTGCCCATAGCGACGAGCCCATAATACCTGGCCTTGCCGATTACAAATTACAATTCCTACATTCGGGCGGTAGCCATCATTGTCAACCATCTGACTACCTCGTTAAAAATTTGAAAGATAGCTTATTACTTCATACTACTCTATATTGTAAGCCTTTATCAAATATAGTATTTGCAATTATACGATAACACCTTACAATAAGGCCATCTCAACGGGGTGCTATCTATATATCAATGTTATTAATAACTAGCTGAGAAAAACCCGTCGAACCTGATCTGATTAATATCGGCGTAGGAATTTGAGCCATTCGAATGATTTATTCATCGACAAACAGCTTCATTACTGTCTATTTTTCAGATCCTATAACATGACGTTTATTTAATTATATAGGAGAACTCAGTATTGAAGAATGTAATTCTAAAAATAGTTAGTATCGGCTTAATATCTTGTTCAACTTTCGCGCTGCCAGCAAAACCTATATTAACAATTTATACCTATGATCCCTTTATCGCAGATTGGGGGCCTGGACCTATAATAAAACCTGCCTTTGAACAAATTTGCAACTGTAAACTTAGGCTAATTGGTCTAAATGATGGGGTTGCTTTATTAAATCGACTCAGAATGGAAGGAAAAAATAGTCCGGCCGATATTGTACTTGGACTTGATAATAACCTAATTGATCTAGCTAAAAAAACTGGCTTGTTTACCGAGAGTCAAATTAATACAAACCAACTAAAGTTACCAATAAAATGGGATAACAACATTTTCATTCCTTACGATTATGGTTATTTTGCTTTTATTTATGATAAAAAACGCATCACGAAAGTTCCTAAAAGTCTTGATGAACTGATTAACAGTGGCCAGCCATGGAAAATTATTTACCAAGATCCGCGCACCAGTACGCCAGGTCTAGGTTTATTACTTTGGATACAAAAAATTTACGGCGAAAAAAGTGCCCAAGCTTGGCAAAAAATGGCGAAAAAAACAATAACCATTACTAAAGGTTGGAGCGAATCGTATGGACTGTTCTTAAAAGGTGAAAGTGATTTTGTACTCAGTTATAGCTCTTCACCAGGTTTTCATTTGTTAAATGATAAAAAAAATAATTATGCAGCGGCATTATTTAGTGAAGGTCACTATTTGCAAATTGAAGTTGCAGCCCAGTTAGCAAGTAGTAAACAACCCAAACTTGCGCAACAATTTTTGCAATTTATGCTTTCGCCAACATTTCAAAAAACGCTGCCAACAACCAATTGGATGTATCCAGTGACTGATATACCTTTACCTAAAGTTTATCAACAAATACCGGTGCCAAAAAAATTGTTTCAATTTAATGCCACAGATATTACACAACATCGTAATCAATGGATCTACTTATGGCAAAATGCCGTCAGCCACTAATAGCGAGCTCACTTTGGCCTGGTATAGTCGTTTCCAGCCTGTTAATTACGATTGCGGTACTCACTCTTAGTGTTTTATGGTTACATGCCCCGCAAATAAGTTGGCAAGAATTTATTGATGATAGTTATTTATGGCACGTTATTGGCTTTACCTTTTGGCAAACACTACTATCGACCTTATTATCCGTTATTCCTGCTATATTTATCGCTAAAAGTCTTTTTCGCCGCCATTTCCTAGGTCGGATACTATTGTTACGTTTATGCTCAATGACATTGGTATTACCGGTACTTGTGGCCATTTTTGGTTTATTAACTGTGTATGGTCGGATGGGATGGATCGCCCAATTTTGCCACTGGTTAGGGATTAATTACTCATTTACCCCTTACGGCCTAACAGGTATTTTATTAGCACATATCTTTTTTAATTTACCATTAGCTATCCGTATGCTATTGCAAGCATTGGAAAACATAGCCGTTGAGCAACGTCAGCTGGCCGCACAGCTAGGTATGAATCAATGGGAACATTTTCGAATTGTTGAATGGCCTTATCTTAGACGACAAATTTTACCAACATCCACTTTAATTTTTATGCTGTGCTTTGCCAGTTTTGCTGCCGTTCTGACACTTGGCGGAGGACCTGCTGCAACCACTATCGAACTAGCCATCTATCAATCATTAAGTTACGATTTTGATCTCAATAAGGCGGCTTTACTTGCCTTGATCCAGTTTTTTTGCTGTTCGGCACTAGTATTACTAAATCAGAAATTAAATGTCTTTTTTCCGGTAGGGGCTAGCCAACAGCTGATGTGGAAAAATCCAGATGATAATCGATGGCAGAAGTGGTGGGACACGGTACTAATTAGTATGACGATATTTTTCTTAATTCCACCTCTATTGGCAATTATCATTGATGGTTTGAACTTTACACTATTCCAAGTATTACAACAGCCAAGCTTATGGCAAGCATTTATTAATTCGGTTTGCATCGCGATAAGTGCTGGGGTAGTTTGTATGATTCTTACTATGATGATGCTCTGGAGTAGTCGTGAGTTACGTCTGTGTCACTCAATAATACTCCATCGAACTCTTGAATTAAGTGGATTATTAATCCTAACGATGCCAAGCATCGTCTTAGCAACCGGCTTTTTTTTACTGCTAAACAGTACACTTAGTTTAGCCTACTCGCCTTACAGTTTAATCATTTTGACTAATGCTTTAATGGCCATTCCTTATGCCTTAAAAGTATTAGAAAATCCGATGTATGATTTAGCTGAACGCTATAACTTATTATGCCTTTCGTTACAGATCAAAGGCATAAATCGACTACGTCTCATTGAATTTAGAGCCTTAAAACGTACGCTAGGACAAGCTTTCACTTTTGCTTGTATACTTTCAATAGGTGATTTCGGTATTATTGCGTTGTTTGGTAATGAAAACTTTCGTACCTTACCTTATTATCTCTATCAACAATTAAGTTCTTATCGTAATAATGATGCTGCAGTTACTACGCTATTAATGCTATTAGTGTGTTTCTGCTTATTCAGTTTTTTAGAGTATTTATCAGGAAAAAAACATGATTAAATTAGATCACCTGGTCTATTGTTATGAAAATCTAGCTATGGAGTTCGATTTTAAAGTAAATAAAGGTGAACGGGTTGTTATATTAGGCCCTAGTGGCGCAGGAAAAAGTACTTTACTAAATTTGATCGCAGGATTTGAATATCCTAAACAGGGGGAAATTTGGCTCAATCAGCAAAATCATACTTGCACCCCACCCGCTAAACATCCAGTTTCTATGCTTTTCCAGGAAAATAATCTCTTTTCACATTTAACCATTTGGCAAAATATTGCTTTAGGCATTTCACCAAATTTACATTTGGATCAAGCTCAACATAGCGCAATAAAGCAGATTATAGAACAAGTTTCTCTTAATAATTGTTTGTCCCGTTTACCCGCTCAAATTTCAGGCGGACAACGCCAGCGTACTGCATTAGCACGTTGCTTGATCCGTCAAAAACCGATTTTATTATTGGATGAACCTTTTTCTGCTCTCGATCCCGCCTTACGTAACGAAATGTTAACATTACTTAAACAGGTGTGTGATGAACGCCAATTGACCTTACTCATGGTTTCCCATAATTTGGAAGATGCGGCCAAAATAGCAACCCGGTCTATCGTCATTGCTAAAGGAAAAATCGCCTATGATGGTCAATTAGATTGTTTAATTGATGGATTAACCCCAGCGAGTAAATTACTGGGCATATCTCACTGTTAACATGGCTTATGCAATCAATCTATTAATTATCATTCATCGTTTGTCAGAGAGTTTGGTGTTATT
Source organism: Arsenophonus sp. (assembly GCA_045399315.1). Taxonomy (GTDB): domain Bacteria; phylum Pseudomonadota; class Gammaproteobacteria; order Enterobacterales; family Enterobacteriaceae; genus Arsenophonus. Next base: position 53,781 of record DAYVGO010000002.1, on the reverse strand, counting down.
TTCACTTTTATATTGTGCGTTGGATTAATAAGACATTATAAATATTCAGTATTTTTCTAATGCCGAGATGGATATTGTCACAATTTTATTAATTATATATGGTATTCTGTCAACCTACCGAGTTTACTTACATAAAATTAATTCAAATTCAAAAAAATAATAAAATTTATTCTTTAAAGAATTTTACTTTGATAGTTATTTTATGATTAAAATTTAACATCTCAAGCAAAATATCGACAGAAAATTGTTTATATTAAACTTTAATAACTATTTATTCTTAATAGAATAATTAAAATTTTTATATAAAACAGTAAATTACTTATCTCATAAATTTTGTTGCTTGCTAATTTTCATATTCAATATTTAATCTAACCATGTACAAAAATATAATCGCAATAAAATATCTTAATTATTTTTCTGTTTAATTTAAATTGAAATCAGATATTCTCTGATATTAATAAAAAATCTGTAAAGTTATATAGAATTTTTAAAAGTCTACCAACCTTCCTTATATACTGATAAATCAATTTTACATTTTTTTAATAGCATATCATTGCCAAAATGTAAGAAACTTGCTCACTAATTACAATAATCACCTAGTAAAATTAGCATCTTCAGTGACGTCAAAAATAAAAATTGTCTGTCTGTAAAAGCAATAAGCAAAAAATAATAGTGCTTGTTATTACTTGCTAACTAACTTTAATACTAGTAGATATCTAAGTTAAATACTCAGTTGAATTGATTATTAATTAAATCAAACCCATTTTTAATTAATAACTAGAAATTTTAAATATTATAATAACTTTATTAAATATAAAGTAAATATCATCAGTTAGCTATCAGCCTATTTTTATTTTATATCTTGAAAAAATTTATTTTATTCTTTAATATAAAGATAAAATAACATAAAAAATAATAGCAAAATTTAATAATAAAAAAATAAAAATTCTAATTTTTGAATTTGCTTTTATATAAAACTTTAAGCAATGTAGTTCATACGTTATATGAAATATAGATGCACAATTTATTACCCTTACTTTTAATAGATTAAAAAATTGATGAGGTTACTTATGTCAAATAATAAAGAACAATTAGCCATTCGTTTCTTAAATAAAATCAGTGACGGTTTACTTTACAAGGCATTTATCCGTGTTAACGGAATTGATGAACCAGAAGAAATCTATTCAGACAAAGATTTTGTCACTGTATATTATATTCTTGATGATGGTATGCAACATATTGCTCATCTCGTTATTTTTGATAAATATAATAGATTTGTATATAACACATCTGCTTTCTTTGAATATAATACTCTTGAAAATCAAATTAAAGTAAGTTCAGATATTCTGCCTGCTGAATTAGAATTTGAAAGGGTAGACGGTTTCCACTTTAATTTAATATTACATCCTGAAGATTAATTTTATTTTGGTAGATAACATAGAAAATAAAATAATCTAATCAACAGCCTAATCTTAATCGAATACTAGCTTACTATTTATATAACTATTTGTTAGATTAAGTTGGGCTTTACAGACAGGTTAGATAGTTTACTAAATATGATAAAAATATTTTATTGCAGCAAAAAATTTTCCATAACATTGCTTTTTTATTTTTGCACCTTATTTTATCAACATCTAATTGTTTATAACATCTATATAATTTTCTTTATATACTATTTACTCATAAATTAATGAGTAAAAAAGATAGGGTATATAATAATTAAAAATGGTGATTTGTTCTTTTTTCATCCACTTTATACGTTAATATTCTAAATTACAGCATAAATTAATGACAATGTCTTTTAAAAAAGCATTTTTATAGGTGACTATTGGCCCTGCATTTATTAACATACTGTCCTCTCAAAAAGAGTGTAAGATATTGTTTTTATGATTACTATAATTACTCTCTTCAAAACAGAACAACCCATAATCTTCTCAAACATACGGATAAACTGAGTTAAAATTTATGCCATTTATTCTTGGTCAACGCTGGATAAGCGATACAGAAAGTGAACTTGGATTAGGTACCGTTGTGGCTATTGATAACCACATGGTTACTTTATTTTTCCCCGCAAGCGGAGAAAATCGCCTTTATTCGGTAAATGATGCACCAATTACTCGCGTTATGTTTAATGAAGGTGACTTGATCACCAGCCATGAAGGCTGGCAATTGAAAGTTGACAATGTAACTCAAGACAAGGGGATACTTGTCTATACAGGCACCCGTATCGATTCCAATGAAAAAAATATTAGCCTGCGCGAAGTATTCCTAGATAGTAAATTAACATTTAATAAACCTCAAGATCGCTTGTTTGCCGGTCAAATTGATCGAATGGATCGTTTCGCATTACGCTATCGCGCTTTGCGTTTCCAATATCAGCAGTTTCGTCATCCAACCGGCGGCCTACGAGGTGTCCGTGCCAGCCTGATCCCCCACCAACTCTATATTGCTCACGAAGTAGGTAAACGCCATCATCCACGTGTTTTATTAGCTGACGAAGTTGGCTTAGGTAAAACCATTGAAGCAGGAATGGTTATCCATCAGCAATTACTTGCTGGTCGCATTGAACGGGTGCTGATTATTGTGCCTGAAAGCTTGCAACACCAATGGCTAGTCGAAATGCTACGCCGTTTTAATTTGCATTTTTCACTGTTTGATGACAACCGTTATAGCGAGTCATTACTTAATAGCGAGAATCCTTTTGAAACCGAACAACTTATCATCTGCTCGCTAGATTTCGTTCACCATAATAAAAAACGGTTTGATCATTTAGTTGAAGCGAGTTGGGATATGCTGGTTGTTGATGAGGCACATCACCTGGTATGGAGTAAAGAGTCAGCTAGCCTTGAATATCAAGCTATCGACACACTAGCTCAACAAACTCCTTCAGTGCTGTTATTAACCGCGACTCCAGAACAACTTGGTCAAGAAAGCCATTTTGCTCGCCTACGTTTACTTGATCCCAATCGCTTCCATAGCTATCAACATTTCATTGAAGAACAACAAAATTATAGTCCAGTTGCCGAAGCGGTTAGCATGCTCCTTTCCGGTAAGAAGCTAGATAATCAACAACAAAATTTACTGACAGAATTAATTAAAGAACAGGATATTGAGCCTTTTCTTAAAGCCATTAATAGTGATAATGAAGAGAGTGAAAGAGCACTCGGTGAATTAATTACGATGTTGATGGATCGTCATGGAACCAGCCGCTTACTATTTCGTAATACCCGCAATGGTATTAAAGGCTTCCCGCGGCGTGAATTACATGCCATTAAGTTACCTTTACCCTTGCAATACCAAACAGCAATCAAGCTTGCTGGCATAATGAATGCAAAAAAAAGCGTTGACATAAGTGCGCAGGAAATGCTTTATCCTGAACAAATTTATCAGATATTCGAAGGTGAAAATGCCACTTGGTGGAATTTTGATCCCCGTGTTGAATGGCTGACTAATTTCTTAACTAGTCACCGTCAAGAAAAAGTTTTAGTCATCTGCTCACAAGCAACGACAGCTTTACAATTAGAGCAGGTACTTAGAGAAAAAGAAGCGATTAGAGCGACCGTTTTTCATGAAAATCTAACCTTACTCGAACGTGATCGAGCAGCCGCTTACTTTGCCTCCCAAGAACAAGGTGCTCAAGTATTACTATGTTCTGAAGTTGGCTCTGAAGGGCGTAATTTCCAATTTGCCAACCAGCTAGTTATGTTTGATTTACCTTTCAATCCAGATTTGCTTGAGCAAAGAATTGGTCGTCTGGATCGGATTGGTCAAAAGCGAAATACCCAAATTAGCGTACCTTATCTTGAAAATACTGCCCAAGCTATTTTACTACGTTGGTATCATGAAGGACTTGACGCCTTCGAGTATACTTGTCCAACTGGACGTGCTATTTATGATAAATATTATCCGCAACTGATTGAGTATCTGGCTAAACCTACCATTCTGGATAATTTTGAGGATTTTATTAAGTCTTGTCGAGCCAAACACAAGCAACTCAAAATCCAATTAGAGCAAGGACGTGATCGCTTATTAGAAATGAACTCTAATGGCGGGGAAGCTGGCCAAGTGTTAGCTAACCAAATTGCTGAACAAGATAATAGTACCGACTTGATCAATTTTTCGTTAAATTTGTTCGATATTATCGGTATTAATCAAGAAGATCATAGCGATAATCTGATCGTTCTTACACCTGCTGAACATATGCTGATACCCGATTTTCCTGGCTTACCTCAAGATGGTTGTACTATTACCTTTGATCGTACGCAGGCACTCTCTCGCGAAGATACTCAGTTTATTAGTTGGGAACATCCCATTATTCGTAATGGCATGGATCTGATCCTCTCTGGCAATATTGGTAGCTGTGCGGTTTCACTATTGAAAAATAAAACCTTACCGGTTAGTACCCTGCTTACTGAATTGATTTATGTTGTTGAGGCACAGGCTCCCAAAAACTTACAAATCACGCGTTTTTTACCACCAACTCCGATTCGTATCTTGATGGATTTAAAAGGCAATAATCTGGCTAAACAAGTTGAATTTGAAAGCTTCAATCGTCAATTGAGTACTGTTAATCGCCACACTGTTAGTAAGTTAGTAAATGCCGTACAAAAAGAAGTACAGAGCATACTCCAGTTTTCTAAAACCATTATCGAAAAAGAAACAACTATTTTTATTGCCGAAGCAAAAACACAAGCGGATAAAACACTATCACAAGAATATTCACGATTAGCAGCTTTAAAATCTGTCAATCCCAACATTCGAGCTGATGAATTAAGCACTATTGAACATGAACGCCAACAACTCTTGCTCAATATTGCTCAAGCAAATTGGCGACTAGATGCTATACGTTTAGTGATTGTGACCCATCAATAATTATTTATTGCCAGAAACTTAAGTTTCTGGCCACCTTGGAGCCATTAATATGTTTTATCAACCGCCTATTGATCCCTGGATACATGTTCTATATCAAGATCAACATATTATTATTGTTAACAAACCTAGTGGTCTGTTATCTGTCCCCGGTAAAGCTGCCGAACATAAAGATAGTATTATAACGCGAGTTCAAGTTGATTTTCCCACAGCTGAATCTGTTCACCGTCTTGATATGGCAACAAATGGGATTATGGTCGTGGTATTGAATAAAACCGCAGAAAAAGAATTAAAACGTCAATTCCGCGAAAGAGAACCACAAAAAATTTACCAGGCAAGAGTTTGGGATCACATAACCAATAAAAAGGGTCTCATCGATCTACCTCTTATTTGCGATTGGCCAAATCGGCCAAACAAAAAGTGTGCTTTACCACCGGTAAACCAACACAGACTAAATATGAGGTGTTAGCTTACGAACAACAAACAACATTGGTTAAACTTATCCCTATTACAGGTCGGTCGTTCCCACCAACTACGTGTTCGTCTGCTTGCGGTCGGCCATCCTATCATTGGCGATCTATTTTATGCTCATCAGGAAGCGCTAATACTTTCTTCTCGATTACAATTACATGCAGAAGAACTTTGCATTACTCACCTAATTTGTGGCTCCCCTATCCATTTCATTTGTAAAGCAGATTTTTAGCGGCTAAAAAATGTATTCAGTTAACATTTATCACCATAGGCTATTTGAAATGGCGTTCCTTTTTGATCAAATCATAAGCAGCCTGAATTGACTGTGCTTTTTGTTTAGCGATTTCCATCATTTCTAGCGGTAATCCTTTAGCAACCAATTTATCCGGATGATGTTCACCCATTAATTTACGATAAGCACGTTTAATTTTGATTTGTTCATCATTAGGTTGCACACCTAATACTTTACAAGCATCCGTCAATGTTGGTCCTTGAGCAGTTTGCCGATAACGATTTGAATCATAAGAATAATTACTACTATGCTCAAACCGGCGGCCACCTTCCATCATATTTAAGAATTGTTCAAACTGATTATGTGAAATGCCTAACTCTTCAGCAATAATAAACAACACTTTTCGTTCATTCGGGTGTAAAGCACCATCAGCAAAAGCAGCTTGTATTTGAATTTCCAGAAACATCTGAATAAGATCAAAGCGACCAAAACAAGCAAGACGTAATTTTCTCAGCGTTTCTCTTAGAGGAAAATTTTGCTCTTTGCCTTCTCTAAAAGCATTTTGCGCTGAAATTCTGGCATCACCATGCAACTGCATTCTGTCCATAAGGTTTGTTGCCAGTTTAATATCAACCTCAGTAACTCTGCCTTTTGCTTTAGTTAAATGACCTAAAATTTGAAATGTACTGATGAAAAAAAGTGCCTGACGACTCTGTTTAGCACCTATTTTTTCTAACTTTTGTTGTTCGGATGCTTTATCATATACATGACCAATAATGAAACCAATAATAACACCCCAAATATGAGTGCCAGACATAATCCCCAACATAACACCAATAATTTTTCCCCAATACCGCATAAACTTCTCAATTCCCCAATGCCCTGAGTACAATTTTGCATTATTATACTACTCATTCTACTCTGTGCCTAATAACCTGAATATATAACTGATGATTTTATACAGACAAGTATCGTTAAGTACGTTAATTGTTGAACTTTTGCCTACACGATAATATCGATGAAGGAACTACATACAGAATGATGAAAAAAAGTCACCCGACACTACTTGCTACCATGATGTGGCTAGCCGTTCATAGCCAACAGGCCCATGCTGATCTAACAGAACAATGCATGTTAGGGGTACCGACATATACTAAACCAATCGTGAAAGGTAATCCCAATGATCTCCCTATCCATATCACCGCAAAAGATGTGGTTGGTGAATATCCTCATTTCATCGAGTATAAAGGTAACGTAGATATTCAACAAGGTAACCAGACCCTCACCGCCGATGAAGTTAAATTGACCCAAAAAGCGACTACCAGTCAGAAACCATTGCGTACGGTAGTTGCGACAGGAAATGTACATTATGATGATCCACAAATTATCCTGAAAGGACCAAAAGCTTGGTCAAATCTCAGTAATAAAGATACCGATGTTGAAAAAGGTGACTATTTGCTAGTAGGACGTCAAGGTCGCGGCTATGCAAATAAAATGAAATTACGTGATGAAAATCGTTATACCATTTTAGAAAAAGGCATGTTCACTGCCTGCCTTCCAGGTAATGATAGTTGGAGTGTTGTCGGTTCAGAAGTTATTTTAGATCGTGAAGAACAAGTTGCCGAAATATGGAATGCTCGTTTTCGCATTGCCAATGTGCCGGTTTTTTATAGCCCTTATTTACAATTACCCATTGGCAATAAGCGCCGTTCCGGTTTTTTACTACCGAATGGTAGTTACTCTAAAGGTTCAGGCTTAGACTTCTCGTTACCCTTTTATTGGAATATTGCGCCTAATTACGATGCAACCATTACACCACAATTTATGACTTTTCGTGGGGTAAAACTAAATAACGAATTTCGTTATCTAACTATTGCCAGAGCAGGCACTATTGCCTTAGATTGGCTAAAGCACGATCGCAGCTATATTAAAGATAAAAATAGTAACAAGTATCCTGTTCGTAATAGTGATGATCGCTGGCTGTTTTATTGGAACCATTCGGGCGTACTTGATCGAATATGGCGTTTTAATGTCGATTACACAAAAATCAGTGATGATAAGTACTTCACCGATTTTCCCTCTAAATATGGTAAAAGTACTGACGGCTATGCCACCCAGAAATTTAGTGTCGGTTATGCACAACCTAACTGGAATGCAACTTTAACACATAAACAATTTCAGGTTTTTGTTGATTCACCGAATAAAAAAGCTTACAAAACTGAACCGCAATTAGACCTTAACTATTATAAATACGATCTTGGGTCATTTGATCTGAAAACCTACGGCCAAGCCGCTCGTATCACCAGTGTTGGCGCTAACAATCCTGATGCGACACGCTTACATGTTGAACCAGAACTAAATCTGCCATTATCAAATGATTGGGCGAGTATTAACAACACCGTAAAGGTGATGGCAACTTACTATGATCAAGATATTCCTGTCAATCTGGCTAACAGTAAGCTAAAAAAACATGTTATGCGCATCTTACCCTCGGTAACTTCTGATGCAAAAATGATTTTTGAACGTGATTTGCTGATAAATAATAATTATATACAAACGTTAGAGCCTCGAGTTCAATATCTTTATGTACCATATCGCGATCAAAGCGATATTAATAATTATGATTCATCTTTATTACAGGCTGACTATAACGGTTTATTTCGTAACCGTATCTATAGTGGGCTAGATCGTATAGCCTCTGCTAACCAATTAACGACCGGTATCACTACTCGTATTTATGATGAAGAATTAACCGAACGCTTTAATTTTTCGGTCGGTCAAATATACCATTTTGAGAGTCCCAGAACGGAAGACTCAAAATTACCTATTGAAGATAAAAGTAATACTGGTTCATTATTATGGGCAGGTGATGCCTATTTACGACTAAAAGATAACTGGGGACTGCGTGGCGGACTCCAGTATGATAGACGTCTGGGTGACATTACCATGGGCAATGTTATCACAGAATATCGCCTGGATTCAGATCGTTTGGTACAGCTAAATTATCGCTTTGTCTATCGCGATTATATTCAAGCAACCGTTAAAAACGCGCCCGCCTTCCAAAAAGGAATTTCTCAAATAGGAGCTGTAGTTAGTTGGCCTTTAGGTGATCAATGGGGCTTTGTTGGCTCATACCATTATGATATGAAAAAAAAACAACCGGCAAGTCGATTAATCGGTTTACAATATAGTACTTGCTGCTGGTCAATTAATATGGGCTATGAGCGCAAGATTGTTGGTTGGCAACAACAAAAATTCAGTAGCGACTATGATAATCAATGGTCAATCAATGTGGAACTAAGAGGCCTTAATAATAATCATAATTTGGGAAGTCAGGATATGCTTGCTAATGGTATTTTACCTTATCAACGAGTCTTCTAATAAAATTGATATTTTTATCTATTAAATAGATGAAACCTGAAATATGATCAAACCATAATATAATCGAACATAATGAGAATTTTATGAATAATTGGAGAAAACTAATTGTTGGCTTGTTGTTCACAGTCAGTACTAGCACGCTAGCAGCACCACAGCAACTTGATAAAGTAACTGCTATCGTTAACGATGGCGTTGTACTTCAAAGTGACGTTGATAAGATGCTGGATACAGTAAAAATAAATGCCAGAAATGCAGGACAGCAAATTCCTGATGAAAATGCCTTACGTCACAAAATATTAGAACGCTTGATTATAGACAAAATTATTCTGCAAATAGCCCAAAAAATGCAGATCCAGATCCCTGATCAAGCAATAGATGTGACTATTGCTAATATTGCAGCACAAAATGGCCTAACTGTCGGTCAATTACAGCAACGATTGTCGATGGATGGTATCAGTTTAGAAAATTACCGTAATGATGTTCGTAGAGAAATGATGATCGCGGAAGTACGTAATAACGAAGTTCGGCGGCGGATCACCATCCTACCACAAGAAGTCGATTCCCTTGCGGCACAACTTAATTCACAAGCTGGCCAAGATGCTAATGTTAACTTAAGCCATATTTTGATCCCATTGCCAGAAAATCCGACTAATGAACAAAGTCAATCAGCAACGGATACAGTTAATGAAATTATGGCGCAATTAAAACAAGGTGCTGATTTTGGTAAGCTTGCTATTACTTACTCTGCCGATCCTAATGCCTTGAAAGGTGGACAAATGGGTTGGAATAAAATTGAAGAACTGCCAACCGTTTTTGCTCAACAAATTCAGCATGCCAAAAAAGCTGATATCATTGGACCTATACGTTCTAGTGTCGGATTCCATATCCTAAAACTTAATGATATACAAAGTGGCAATAGGCCAATTTCGGTCACCGAAGTGAAAACTCGCCATATTCTCATTAAGCTCTCACCGATCATGAATAACGAACAGGCATATGCCAAAATACAACAAATTGCGCAGCAAATTAAAACTGGTCAAATTAGCTTTGCCGAAGCAGCCAAAAAATACTCTCAAGATCCTAGTTCTGCATTACGTGGTGGTGAACTTGGTTGGAATATGCCCAATGTTTATGATCCAGCATTCCGTGACGGCTTAATGCGTTTAAGTAAAGGTGAAATAAGTCAACCGATCCACTCTTCTTTTGGTTGGCATCTTATTCAGCTAGAAGATATTCGCCAAGTAGATAAAACTGATGTAGCCCAAAAAGATCATGCATATCGTCTATTATTTAATCGTAAATTTAATGAAGAAGCACAAATTTGGATGCAAGAACAACGCGCATCTGCCTATGTAAAAATTCTTAATGGTAGTGATAGACAATAATCTCTATGGAAAAAACAACTAATACTATTGTTCTCACCCCTGGTGAACCCGCCGGGGTAGGACCTGATCTTTTAATCCAAATAGCCCAACATGATTGGCCAGTTAGATTAGTTGCTTGTGCTGATCCAGACCTGCTGAAAAAGCGAGCTAATCAACTTGGCTTGGAATTAGGTTTAACCCTATATTCACCTAACTCAGCGAATAAAGCCCAAGCTGCCAAAACCTTGGCAGTTTTACCTATAAAATTACCCACACCGGTTAAAGCAGGTCAACTTAATAAACAAAATAGCACCTATGTAATAGAAACTCTTTGCCGTGCTTGTGATGGCTGTATGACCGGTGAATTTTCAGCATTAGTCACCGGCCCTGTTCATAAAGGGATCATCAATGATGCAGGCATCTGTTTTACTGGACATACCGAATTTTTGGCTGACAGAAGCAAAGTTAAAAAAGTCGTTATGATGTTAGCCACAGAAACATTACGTGTTGCTCTTGCTACAACCCATTTACCCCTTAAACAGGTTCCACAGGCGATTACTTTCGCTAGCCTCCAAGAAGTTATTTATATTTTAAATGCCGAATTAAAATCCAAATTTGGCATCAAAACTCCGGCTATTTATATTTGTGGATTAAATCCCCATGCCGGCGAGGGTGGTCATATGGGGCATGAAGAAATCGACACCATCATCCCTGTTGTTAAGAAATTGAGAGATGAGGGATTGCAACTATATGGCCCTTTTTCGGCTGATAGCCTATTTCAACCAAAATATTTGGCTCAAGCTGATGTGATCTTAGCGATGTATCACGATCAAGGTCTTCCTGTGCTAAAATATCAAGGTTTTGGTCAGGCGGTAAATATTACTTTAGGCTTGCCGTTTATCCGCACATCAGTTGACCATGGTACAGTGATAGAGCTAGCTGGGACTGCGCAAGTAAATGCAAACAGTTTTATAACTGCCTTAAAATTAGCTATTAGTATGATACAAAATAACAATGAATAAACAAATCCATCAAGGGCATTTTGCCCGTAAGCGTTTTGGGCAAAATTTTTTAACTGATCCATTTATTATTGACAATATTGTTACTGCTTTTAATCCAAAACCTGATCAAGCCATTGTTGAAATAGGTCCAGGTTTAGGCGCACTAACACTACCTGTTAGTGAACACATAGAGAATATGACAGTAGTCGAGTTAGATCGCGATCTTGCTGCCCGCTTAGCAGCCCATCCTGAGCTTAGCACTAAGTCAACAATTATACAAAACGATGCAATGATGATTGATTTTGGCGCGATAGCACAGGAAAAAGGTCAACCGCTTAGAGTATTCGGCAATCTTCCCTACAATATTTCAACCCCTTTAATGTTCCATCTTTTTACTTATACTAATGCTATCGCTGACATGAACTTTATGCTACAAAAAGAAGTTGTTAACCGCTTAATGGCAGGACCAGATACTAAAGCATACGGTCGCCTTAGCGTTATGGCTCAATATTACTGTCAGATAATCCCCATTTTAGCAGTACCACCTTCGGCTTTTACACCAGCACCAAAAGTGGATTCAGCTGTCGTGCGTTTAACTCCTCATCAACGAAACCCTTACCCTATTTGTGATGTCAAATTATTGAGTCGTATTACAACACAAGCATTTAATCAACGACGTAAGACCATTCGTAATAGTTTAAGTGACTTTTTCAGCGTGCAGGATTTTGAACAACTAGGTATTGATCCAAATAGTCGCGCTGAAAATATTTCGGTTGAAAATTATTGTAAGTTAGCCAACAAATTGGCTAAAACCGCAATCTGATAGTGATAAACTTTGGGGGCACTATGCTAAATGAACCTAACATCTATATACAAGCTCAAAGTGTCTATATTGAAAATCAATCTTCACCTGAAGAAGCCAGATTTGTTTTTGCTTACACAATTTCTATTCGTAATCTCGGTCGTACTCCTGTACAGCTTATAAGCCGCTATTGGTTAATTACCAATAGTAATGGTAAACAAACTGAAGTACAAGGCCAGGGTGTGGTCGGAGAGCAACCCGTCATTCAACCAGGAGCCGAATACCGTCACATAAGTGGTGCTATTATAGAAACACCTATGGGAACCATGGAAGGTCATTATATTATGCTAAATCATGATGGTAAAAATTTTTATGTTGATATTCCAGTCTTTCGTCTTGCTACCCCAACACTTATAAACTAATTATGTTTACTTATCTTATAGGTGATATTCATGGTTGTTATCGCGAACTTAGAGCACTGCTCAAGCAGGTAAAATTTGATCCACAAAAAGATGTTTTATGGCTTACCGGTGATCTCGTTGCTCGTGGTCCAGATTCACTTAAAGTTTTACGTTACATTAAAGCATTAGGCACATCCGTCAGAATGGTGCTTGGTAATCATGATCTCCATCTTATTGGTGTATATGCCAACATTAGCCATAATAAACCCAAAGACAAACTGAAAAAATTACTCGTAGCACCTGATGCTGATGAATTAGTTAATTGGTTACGACACCAACCGTTATTACAAGTTGATGATAAGAAAAAAATCGTCATGGCACACGCGGGCATCACGCCACAATGGGACTTAGCAACGGCTCAAATGTGTGCTAAAGAAGTAGAAGCCATTCTGAGTAGTGATAGCTACCCTCTATTTATCGATTCTATGTATGGTGATATACCAAATGACTGGTCACCCAAACTAACCGGATTATCCCGTTTACGTTTTAGCACTAATGCTCTAACACGCATGCGCTATTGTCTGCCTGACGGTCAGTTAAATATGACTTGGAAAAATAAACCTGAAAACACCCCGCCACCGTTGAAACCTTGGTTTGATCTACCGCGAAAAATACCACAAAGGTATGCCATTATTTTTGGTCATTGGGCTTCCCTAGAAGGGAAAGGAACACCTGAAGGTATTTATGGGCTGGATACAGGTTGTTGTTGGAGCGGAAAACTTACTTTACTTCGCTGGGAGGATAAAGAATATTTTAGTCAAGCTGCATTCGCAAGACAATAACCGACATAATTTTTATGCTGTTATATAACATAAAATAGAATATAACCAATACATAAATTAATTTTGTTTTTACTATTACTGAAATAATGATTATAAATGCATTTAAATAAAACGATATTTAAAATATATTTTACTTAAATTATTTAACTAATAATACAAATTTGATTTTTATTTATATATTTAACATAACCTAATTCAAATTAATAATAAAAAACCGAAGTATTATCCTTCGATTTTTTATTACCAGCATAAATCTAAGTTAACTTTAAGAGCGCCGTTCTAATATCTCAAGACAATAATTATGAGAATTTTTTTCATCCGCTTCATGATATTCAGTAAATACCGAGTCCCACTCATCAGGTTCATAAACAGGAAAATAGGTATCACCAATCACTTCTGCATCAACATGTGTTAAATAAAGGCGATTGGCTCGCGGCAAAAATAATTCATAAATCTTTCCACCACCAATAACCATCACTTCTTCTGCTTCGCCTGCTGCGGCTAATGCCTTATCAACTGAGTTAACCCATATAATGTCTTCATCAGTATCTGGATGAGTATGGCTAAGAATAATATTCAAACGTTGAGGTAAAGGTTTGCCTATAGATTCATAAGTTATACGTCCAATTATAACTGGCTTATTTATTGTATTATGCTTAAACCATGCTAAATCACCGGATAACATCCATGGCATGGTATTTTCCATACCAATCACTTGATCCGCCGCCATTGCTGCGATTAAACTAATATTCATTAGGTCACCATATTGGCATAATAGAAAATTGGATCCACTAAATGTAAGATCCAATCACTTTTTGATAAATCTACATTTTTATAAAAATAATCAAATCATTTATTACTATTATATGATAATTTTAAATAATAATAAAAACATAAAATAATACAATTACTTTTTTATACGGCTACTCAAGCATTCTATATTAAAGAAATAAATTAGGTAGATGGATTGATCACCATCTGCGCAACCGAGCCTTTATCTGCTTTCTCTAAATTTTGACTAAAATACAAAAAAGGAAAATGATCATAAGATGGTTGTAGCATATTAACTAACAATTCACTATATCCATTTATCCAAACTGTATCTTTCCAACCGTAATCCTCTGGTCCTGGTACAATACCATTATGATTGATAACTTTAAAACGAACACCTTCGATATGGAATGCTTGAGGTTCAAGTGCTTTTACTGTCCAGCGTTCCCACGCTCCCTGTTGGGTGATTAAATCAATACGATTTACATCCCATATCATACCATTAATACCAAAAGGTTTGCTAAGAGTCACTTCACGATTACGAATAGTCGACGTGAGCTCGATAGAGTCATTAACTAGGGTCTGCGGTAAGTTGTATGTCACCAAAGATAATAATCCTGAAGAAAAAATGGTTAAGACTTTGGTTGAACTGAGTAAATCTGACGGTTCAAAAAGTCCTTTAATACGATCCATAATACTGGCTGCTTTTCCAGCAGTTATCGTCAGTATCTCTGTGTTGGACATATCGATTAAAACTTCTCTACGCTCGCCAGGCGCCATGGGTAATTTTTCGATACTAACCGGGGCTGGAAGTAACCCTTGATCACTACCAATCAGATAAAATGGCCGATTATCACTTATTTCTAATACATAACGCCTCGAATTTGATACATTAAGTAATCGCAAGCGGATCCAGCCACGAGCGACTTTAATATATGGCTCCTGCACACCATTAACTAATAGAGTATCACCTAAAAAACCCTCAGTTGTCGCTTTATAGTGTGGTGTTCCAAAACTATCTAGCCGTTTATCTTGTAAAATAATAGGAAAATCATCAATACCATAATGACTAGGGATACTTAAATTGCTACTGGTTTTATCTGCAACAATCCACATACCAACTAAACCATCATGGATTTGCCTTGCCATCCGACCTGGTGTATTAGCATGATACCAACAAGTTGCCGCTGGTTGGCGGATCGGTAGTACTGGCGACCAATCAACATTGGATGACATTAATCTAGCCGCCCCACCAATTTGAGTACCAGGGACTTGCAAGCCACTGACTGTCATAGAAACTTCTTCAGAAAGCCGATTACTATATACCAATTTCAAATCACTACCTGTTTCTACTCGAATGGTTGGTCCCAAATAATAACCATTAAAACCAATAGTTTTAATGCGATGGTTACCATCAAAAGACCAATAAGACTTTTTCAACGTAAGAAATAGCGGTTGACCAAAATGAGATTCCAATAAAGGCGGGACTGGCAATAATGGGTACCCTTTATTTTTCTCTGCTCTAACAGAAGCAGGAAGCATAGACACACCCATCGCTATACTTGATAGCTTAAGAAATCGACGCCGACTTAGTGACATATCCTCTCCACAAAATCATTAATAAGCTAGCGCCATTTACTGTTCATCAAGGAAATATCCTTATCTTACTATTCGCTAGTAATTGTGTTATCACAATCATCTAGTAATTATACTTGACTATGGCTACAGATTGAATATAACTCCAAATTTTAACATGTTGTTAAATATGTTAATTTAGAAACTGATTTAATGAGAAAAAATAAACTTAAATTTTATCTATTTCATTTTTTGCTCAATTTCTGCAACTTCTTTATTTAATTCTTCAATTTTAGCTTTTAATAAATCATGGCAATACTCAGCCAATTCACGCACGTTCTCCCGATTATACTTTTTGGTGTCAATAGGCGGTAGCATTTCGACAATTACTATCCCATTATTCCAACGATTGAGTTTAATACGACCTTCTGTTTTAGATAAACAGACTGGTACTATCGGCACACCGGCTGTAATTGCCGCATAAAATGCGCCGGTTTTGAATGGCTGTAAACCTCGTCCACGACTACGTGTCCCCTCGGGAAACATCCAAACAGAAATTTTTCTTTCTTTAATCTGCTGAACAATCTGAGAAATAGTATTGTGAGCTTTAATACGATTAGCACGATCAATGAGAATATTACCCGCCAACCAATATAGTTGACCGAAAAAAGGGATAAATACTAAGCTCTTTTTGCCAATAGTAACCGTGTTTGGTTGTACCACATTTGACATAGTCACCATATCATAGTTATTTTGGTGATTGCCAATATAGATACTAGGACCGTAATCTTTAGCTTCAGGAGGCACCCGATCAATAAAGGTAATACCAAAAACATAAGATAATTTACCAAATAGCCTGCCAAACCGCATAACATGCCGTGGATCTCTTGGACTGAATAAACAATAAAAACAACCAAACACGCAAACCACTATTATAAAGATGATCACAATAATAATACGAACAATAGCTAACATATTTACCTCAAGTAACAAGCAACTTCACACATCTATAAAAAACCATCCATGATTATCCATTACTAGGCGAAGTTACTTCTATACGCTCAATATTCTGTAATCCACGCGGCAATAAAGTACCTTTGCGACCTCGTTCAGCACGATATTTTTGCAAATCTTCTGGATTTAATTTCAGTTTTCGTTTACCAAAATAGAGTGTAATTGAAGATTGAGGCAATAAAAACATTAACCAAACTAGCGCATCTTCCCCACTCGCTGATTGGGCAGCGGTAATATTAATAATTTTATTACCTTTACCTTTTGACAGTTGAGGAAGATCACTAACAGGAAATATCAACATTCTTCCCACTTTAGTAATTGCCAATAACAGCTCTTGCTGTTGATTATTGACTTCTAATGGCGCAAGTACCTTAGCATTATTTGGTAATGTAATTAATGCCTTACCTGCTTTATTTTTTGCCACTAAATCACTAAAAGTACAAATAAAACCATAACCTACATCTGATGCTAACAAATATTTTTGCTGTTCGGGCGCAGTCAATACATGTTCAATTGTTGCACCCGACGGTAACACTAATTTACCGGTAAGTGGCTCTCCCTGTCCTCGTGCAGAAGGAAGATCTAGGGGATCAAGTGAATAACTACGCCCAGTACTATCAAGAAAAACAACGGGTTGATTAGTTTTTCCTCTTGCGGCACTACGAAAACCATCTCCTGCTTTATAATTAAGGTTAGTCGGATCAATATCATGCCCTTTTGCGCTTCGCACCCAACCCATAACAGAAAGCACAATAGTAACGGGTTCGGAAGGCAAAATATCATGCTCACTCATGGCTTTTGCTTCAATACTCTCATTAAGTGGTGAGCGTCGTCCATCACCATAAGTCTGCGCATCCGCTTCAATTTCTTTCTTGATCAAGGTATTTAAACGCCGCTCCGAACCTAAAATAGCTTGCAGCTGATCACGTTCTTTTGCCAATTCATCTTGCTCAGCACGTAACTTAAACTCTTCCAGTTTCGCCAAATGACGCAATTTTAATTCCAGGATAGATTCAGCCTGAGTTTCTGAAATAGCGAAACGTGCCACTAATACCGGTTTAGGTTCATCTTCAGTACGAATAATATGAATAACTTCATCAATATTAAGATAAGCTATTAATAAACCGTCAAGAATGTGTAAACGTTTTAGTACTTTTTCTAAACGATGATTTAATCGGTTGCGTACCGTTTCTCGTCTAAATAATAACCATTCATTTAAAATATCAACCAGTCCTTTAACTGCTGGACGATTATCCAAACCAATCATATTCAGATTGACCCGGTAGCTCCTTTCTAGATCCGTCGTCGCAAACAAATGCGTCATCACCTGCTCTAAATCGATCCGATTACTTCTTGGGACAATAACTAAACGTGTCGGGTTTTCATGATCTGATTCATCCCGTAAATCTTCTACCATGGGTAATTTTTTGGCACGCATTTGTGAAGCAATCTGCTCCAACACTTTAGCGCCTGAAACTTGATGAGGCAAAGCAGTAATAACGGCATTACCATCATCCATTTCCCATACAGCGCGTAACCGAATAGATCCTCGACCTATCTGGTAAATTTTTTGAATATCTTCTTTTGAGGAAATAATTTCTGCTTCTGTTGGGTAATCAGGTCCCGGAATAAAATCCATCAACGTTTTAAGATCTGCCTTTGGATTTTCCAGCAAAGTAACTAACGCACTTGCTATCTCACGAACATTATGCGGCGGAATATCTGTCGCCATACCAACAGCAATACCGGTTGTTCCATTCAATAGAATATTGGGTAATTTTGCTGGTAGCATTTTGGGTTCAGTTAATGTACCATCAAAATTAGGTGTCCAAGCTACCGTGCCCAATCCTAATTCACTCAGTAAAGTTTCAGCGTATTTTGACAATCGTGATTCAGTGTAACGCATAGCAGCAAAAGATTTAGGATCATCTGGTGCTCCCCAGTTTCCCTGACCATCGACTAATGGATAACGATAGGAAAACGGTTGTGCCATCAAGACCATTGCTTCGTAACAAGCGCTATCACCATGTGGATGATATTTTCCCAATACATCACCAACTGTACGTGCTGATTTTTTATATTTAGCCGCATTACTCAAACCAAGCTCAGACATGGCATAAACAATTCGTCGCTGAACAGGTTTTAATCCATCGCCAATAAATGGCAATGCTCTGTCCATGATGACGTACATGGAATAATTGAGATAGGCATTTTCGGTAAAGGTATAAAGCGGCTGCTGCTCTAGACCATCGTGAGATATCTCACTCATTCATTTAATTCCTTAGTCTCTCGTTAACAGTGTCGTTTACACTTCAATTTCTATTGCATCGCCTTTATCTTGTAACCAATTTCGACGATCTTCGGCCCGTTTTTTCGCCAACAACATATCCATCATCGCCAATGTTTCTTGATAATTCTCATCATTAATAATGAGCTGAACTAAACGGCGTGTATTAGGATCAAGAGTGGTTTCACGTAGTTGAGTAGGATTCATTTCACCTAACCCTTTAAAACGCTGAACATTCGGTTTACCTCTCTTATAACTTAACCGATCAAGGACAGCGGCTTTTTCACCTTCATCGAGGGCATAATAAACCTCTTTACCTAGATCAATACGATATAACGGTGGCATAGCAATATAAACATGCCCTGCTTTTACTAAAGCGGGAAAATGACGAACAAAAAGTGCACAGAGTAATGTGGCAATATGTAGTCCATCCGAATCCGCATCGGCAAGAACACAAATCTTACCGTAACGCAGCTGGCTAAGATCATTGCTGTCGGGATCAATACCAATAGCCACCGAAATATCATGGACTTCCTGCGACGCTAAAACCTCGTCAGAAGAAACTTCCCAAGTATTAAGAATTTTCCCTCTCAACGGCATAATTGCCTGATATTCACGATCACGTGCCTGCTTAGCAGAGCCCCCAGCGGAATCTCCCTCAACTAAAAATAGCTCAGTAAAATTAAGATTCTGCGAAGTACAATCCGCTAACTTACCGGGTAGTGCAGGCCCACTTGTCAGCTTCTTACGTATAACTTTCTTCGCCGCTCGTAGACGTCTTTGCGCGCTTGAGATAGTGAGTTCAGCTAATTGCTCAGCTTCTTGCACATTTTGGTTTAACCACAAACTAAAAGCGTCTTTTACTACCCCAGAAACAAACGCGGCACTTTGGCGAGAGGAAAGACGTTCTTTGGTCTGACCGGAAAATTGCGGATCTTGCATTTTTACTGATAGGACATAAGCACAGCGATCCCAAATATCATCGCCAGTCAGTTTCACACCACGAGGGAGTAAATTACGATATTCACAAAATTCCCTCATTGCATCCAATAAACCTTGGCGCAATCCATTAACATGAGTACCACCCTGAGGGGTCGGGATGAGATTAACATAACTTTCAGTCAACAATTCCCCACCCTCGGGTAACCAAAGTAATGCCCAATCGACCATTTCTATTTGGCCGGCAAAATTACCAACAAACGCTTTCTCTGGTAACGTGACTAAACCGTTCACTGCCTCCATAAGGTAGTCTGTTAAGCCATCTTTATAACACCATGACTGCTCAGTATTATTTATTTTATCTTTAAAGATGATCGTAACCCCAGGGCAGAGCACTGCTTTCGCTTTTAATACATGCACCAAACGCGAAATAGAAAAACGGGGATTGTCAAAAAAACGACTATCGGGCCAAAAACGCACACCGGTGCTGGTAGTCCGTTTAGCGCAGCTACCAATTACTTCAAGCTCCTGAACTTTTTCACCATTTTCAAAAGCAATTCGGTAAATTTGGCTATCACGACTGACAGTTACTTCAATACGTTTTGATAACGCATTCACCACTGAAATACCAACACCATGTAGCCCACCAGAAAATTGATAATTTTTATTAGAAAATTTTCCACCTGCATGTAACTGCCCCAAAATCAATTCTACAGCAGGTACTTTTTTTTCAGGGTGGAAATCAACAGGCATACCTCGACCATCATCAATCACTTCCAACGATTGATCTTCATACAGGATGACATCGATACGTTTAGCATAGCCGGCCAGTGCCTCATCCACACTATTATCAATTACTTCCTGAGCTAAGTGATTAGGTCGAGAAGTATCAGTATACATTCCAGGACGGCGACGTACCGGTTCTAAACCACTGAGGACCTCAATTGCCTCTGCATTATAACTAGATTGAATCATATTATTTTCTGCGATAACTTGACGATTAATTAGGCATATAAATGCTGAGATACTGATGATAATAACAGTCATTCAGCTTTTTGGGATAATTTTTACTTATCCGATTTTGCCAAAGCTAAAAAACGCATAATTTGTGGAAAATAGCGGTCAAAGCCAACAAAAGCATGGTTACCTCCTGACTCTATTGCTTGCTTGCACTCCATAAGATAGGTAACAGCTTGACGATAGTCCAATATTTCATCACCAGTTTGTTGTAATAGCCAAATTAAATCAGGCGCATTCAATATATTAATTTGTATCGCTTGTAGTTCTTTTAAATGATGGGATTGCAAAATGTAGTGTTCCTTGGTGTAAGGATTAACTTGTTCACCTAAGTATTGATGGAACAAATCAAAAGGGCGTACAGCAGGATTGACAACAACAGTGGGTAAATTAAAATTCTGCGATAACCAAATAGCAAAATAACCACCCAACGACGAACCAAGCAGCCCAATCTGCTCTCCTGCATGTACTATAACCAAATTCTGTAATAACTCGATCGCGGCTGACGAATAACAGGGAAGCTGGGGTATCAGCATATTAACTGCTGGATGTTGTCGCTGTAACCAAACCTGCAAACTATTTGCCTTCTGCGATAAAGGGGAACTATTGAAACCATGTATATAAATTAATGTTGACATTAATAACCGCCTGAATCCAAATCTGGACTAAACTTATCAGTAGCTAATCTGAAAACTTGTGTAGCCAACACATTTTCACCGTCATCATTAATAGAAAGATCAAGATAACGCCAACCCGGAGCCATTGTATCAAGTGTAAAATTAGTATAATGTGGTTTAAATTGTATACATGTTGATGGTGTGGCCAACATACGAACGCCTTGCCAATACTCATCTATTTCTTGATGAACATGTCCACACAAAATCGCTTTAACTTGTTGATATCGTTTTAAATAATCAGCTAAAATATGGGAGTTACGCAAGCCATGTTGATCAAGCCAGGTACAACCCGATGGCAAAGGATGATGATGTAACATCAGTAAATTACTTCGTTCTGGATAAGTTTCAAAACAAGTTTTCATCCATGACAACTGTTGCTTAGATAATTTTCCATGCGGAACACCTTGAATTTGGCTATCTAACATTAGAATTTGCCAATTATTATTAATTAGCACCTGCTTAGAAGGTAAAATTCCTGCTTTGGCTAACGTAGCAACCATTGCAGGTTGGTAATCGTGATTGCCTGGTAACCAAACACAAGGAGCAGGTATGCGTTTGATGCCTTCAGCAAAATGTTGATAAGCCAATAGGGATTGATCTTGAGCCAAATCACCGGTAGCCACAACTATATCAACACTTTTATTGTGCACTAGTATTGCATCAATCACAGCATGATAACTACGAAAAGTATTGAGGCCAAGTAGAGTATCATCAACATTAGCAAAAAGATGAGTATCTGTAATTTGCAAGATCCTCACCATATTTTTTTGCCTTGTTGTTAATTTAAACAGACTATCCAAGCAATTTCCTTAGTGTTTACCTTCTTTATACGTTATTTCAACATTAATACATTATCAATATCTGTCGGCTTATATACACTTCTTTTTATGTTATAGCTAAACAATTATTTTAAGTCATTCAACCAATTATTTTTCATGGTAAGATAATTTAATTGTAACCATTGTATTGCGATTACGGTAGCCGCATTATCAATTACCCCTAATTGCACCCATTGATAAGCTTGTTCACGGCTAACAACATGGACACGAATGTCTTCATTTTCACTGGTTAATCCATACACGCTGCCTTTCTTTATTACTATTACTGCTGTATCAATTTCGATTTCGCCGATATGAACATAAATACACTCAGTGGTACCACCTGGGCTGGTAAAATAACTTGTGCATAGTGACAACGCTGTATGGTAATACCCGCTTCTTCTTTCGCTTCACAGCGTACCAGCTGTTCTAATGGTTCATGTTGTTCTACCATGCCTGCAATGGCTTCTAACAGCCACGGTGTATTGCCAGTTTCAATCGCCGGAATCCGTATCTATTCAACTAACACTACCTTATCAAGTCTGGGATCGTAGGGTAAATAATGCATGCATTACTCCCCCCCCCCCGGCTCCAAGACTTCTCGTCGAATTTCGTTGCTCCAATTACCATTAAACAACTTATGCCAGAAGCGGTATTCAACAAAACGAAAAAAACCATTATAAAGATCAAACTTAGTGATAATTTCTACATCATTTTGGCTAAACTTGAATGGTAAATTTTTTTTATCACTCATAGAACTCTCTGAATTTATAATGTACTTTCTTACAAAAAGTGAGACTTATATAACGTTTTTTAAGGAAATTAGCTTATAAATAATATAACATCGACGCAGTTTAACATGATAGATGGCACAAACAGCTACCATGAATAACATATTCTGCTAAAATTAGCGCTGTTCATGTTTTTCTGAGATAACTAAAGCAAAAAATTGCATAATCAAGGAATCAGAATGAAAAAATTTATCTCTCTTTTTATCACTATTAACCTACTTGGACTTAGTGCTTCTGGGCAAGCTGAAAATTTATTGCAAGTCTATCAGAAAGCAAAAGAAAGTAATCCAGATTTACGCAAATCGCTAGCAGAACGTAACCAAGCCTTTGAAAAAATTAATGAATCTCGTAGCCCTTTACTTCCACAATTAGGTTTAGGTGCAAATTTCACTTATAATAGTGGTTATCGTGATAACCGTGACACACAAAACAATCAACTTGGCGCCAATCTTAAACTCACCCAAACCATATTTGATCTGTCAAAATGGCAACAGTTAAATATACAGCAAAAAACTGCAGGTATCGCTGATGTTACTTATCAAACTAATCAACAAAAATTAATCCTCGATACTGCTACAGCTTATTTTGACGTATTACGCGCTATTGACTTATTAAACTATATTGAAGCTCAGAAAAAAGCTGTTTATCGCCAGCTAGATCAAACAACACAACGTTTTAATGTAGGATTAGTCGCTATTACCGATGTACAAAACGCGCGCGCCAATTATGACAGTATCTTGGCACAGGAAGTATCAAGCCGTAATCAATTAGAAAATGCTCTGGAAAAATTACGTCAGGTTAGTGGTATCTATTACCGCCAATTAGCTACATTAAATATTGCTCATTTCAATACCCAAACACCACTCCCAGTAGAAAAACTATTAAAAGACGCAGAAACGCGCAACTTGAGTTTACTCAGCGCACGTTTGTCACAAGATGTGGCGCGAGAAAATATTCGCTTTGAACAGTCGGGACATTTACCCACTCTTGGATTAGAGATGTCAACAGGAGTTATTAACAGCCATTATCATGGTAGTAACGAGTATTCAATGAACAGAAACGATAACACCTATTCGGGCCAAAATAGCATCGGACTAACATTAAGTGTGCCCTTATATACTGGTGGTAGAACTAACTCTCGTGTTGAACAAGCACAATATGGTTATATCAGTGCTAGTGAACAGCTTGAGAGTACTTATCACAATGTTATTCAAATAGTGCGTTCTTTCTATAATAATGTTATCTCTTCGATTAGTAGTATCAAAGCATACCAACAATTGGTTGTTTCCGCACAAAGTTCACTAGATGCCATGGAAGCAGGCTATCAAGTCGGTACTCGTACTATCGTTGATGTACTAAATGCAATGACAACTCTCTTTCAGGCAAAGCAGAATTTGGCTAACGCACGTTATGATTATCTAATTAACGATTTGAAAATTCAGTATGTGCGTGGAACTTTAAATGAAAGCGATTTGATCCGTTTAAATAATAGCTTAGGAAAAACATTATCAACCTCACCGGACTCGATTATTAATCGAATGAGCGTTCCACAAATACAATAAATAACCTGTTATTAATTAATAACCGCTTATTAGCGGGTATTTTTGTAGTAAAGGAAATTAATTAGAAAAGTAGTATTTTACAAATAATCATGCCGTTAGCCATATTCCTGGCACCTTTATGCTTTAATTTTCACCGTAATTACCCTATTCTATCTGTGTTTTACGATTTTTATTTCGACCTTTAGAATAGGTAAATAATGATGAAAATAAAGCGCACAAAGAATATTAATCAAGATGCTTTTCGCAAAAGCTGGCGCGTCTACCGCTTAGCACCTATTGCCTTAGCTATAAGTAGCGTATTTATGTTGTCCGCTTGTGAACAAAGCGACGAAACGGTTTCTTTATATACTAACGCGGAAGATTGTGCCCAAAAAAATCCGGCTCAAAGTGAACAATGTTCTCTCGCTTATAAAAATGCATTGCAAGAAGCGGCGAAAACTGCGCCTAAATATGCAACACGTGAAGATTGTGTTGCTGAATTTGGTGAACAAAAATGTACCCAAACACCAACAGCAGCAACTCAAACTCAAGCAAGTGGGCAAAGTGGTAGTTTCTGGATGCCATTAATGGCCGGTTATATGATGGGACATCTAATGGGTGGTGGTAACGCTGCACCTGCAGTGGCACCAACATCACAACCTCTCTTTAGTTCAAATAATCCCGCTAGTCCCGCCAATGGAAAATTTGTCGACGCTAGCGGCAAAAACTATGGTCCTGCTGTAGCGGGAGGTAGAACAATAACCGTACCGCCATCAGCTCTTGCTCCTAAACCTGCAATGACGACCACGATCACGCGTGGCGGTTTCGGCGAATCAGTGGCTAAACAACAGGCTCACATGCAGCGTCAAAGTGTTACTAGCCCTTCACAGCGTTCGATGGGAGGTTAATTACCTATGATAAGGATACCTAGCACTGAACGCCCTGACTGGAAAGAAAAGGCAGCTGAATTCGGATTTCATTTTCACACCTTATATGGTGAACCTTACTGGTGTGAAAATGCTTATTACCAATTTACTATGCAGCAAATTGAAGAGCTTGAAGCAACCACAGCTGAGTTAAACCAAATGTGCCTTCAAGTCGTGGAAAAAGTCGTTAATAATGAGGAGTTATTAATAAAATTTCAGATCCCTAAGCATTGTTGGGAGTTTGTTAATCGGTCGTGGAAAACTAATCAACCTTCACTCTATTCCCGCCTGGATTTAGCTTATGACGGTAAAACACCAGCCAAATTATTAGAAAATAATGCAGATACACCAACATCCTTATATGAAACAGCATTTTTTCAGTGGATCTGGTTAGAAGATCAGATAAATGCTGGCAATTTACCAACAAACGCCGATCAATTTAATAGTCTACAAGAACAACTTATTGAACGCTTTACTGAATTACGTGAATCATTTGGCTTTAACTGGTTACATTTCAGCTGCTGCCAAGACAGTGACGAAGATCGTGGCACCATCCAATACCTACAGGACTGCGCCCACGAAACCAACATTCCTACTGAATTTCTCTATATCGATCAAATTGGTTTAGGTGAGAAAGGGCAATTCACCGATCCGAATAATCAAGTTATTAGTAATCTGTTTAAATTATATCCTTGGGAGTTTATGTTTAGAGAGATTTTTTCTACTAAATTAGCTGATGCCGGAGTAAAGTGGTTAGAGCCTGCTTGGAAAAGCATTATTTCTAACAAAGCGTTACTAGCTATGCTATGGGAAATGTTTCCTAATCATCCCAATCTGTTACCGGCCTATTTTGCAGAGGCTAAACAACCAAAACTTGATCGCTATGTAATCAAACCTATTTTCTCACGAGAAGGGGCAAATATACGTATTATCGATAATGGCCGTGAAATTGCTGCTGTCGACGGACCATACGACGAAGAAGTTATGATTATCCAACAATTTTACCCTCTACCACAGTTTGAAGACAACTATACACTAATCGGCAGTTGGCTGGTAAATGATCAACCAGCAGGGATTGGTATTCGAGAAGACAAACAACTCATTACCCAAGATCTATCCCGGTTTTACCCGCATATTATTTTCAATTAACCCGGTAACATCAGCACAAGATAATGATAAGTTAATCATTATCTTGTCGTTTTAGTATGATGACTAATCGGGTTGAAAAATAATAAATAAAATTGCACTACCGACTAATTAATTACAAACTATTTTTTGGCTGATTAGCTTCAGATGGACAATACAAATCCTCTCTTGAACGGCAAAACAAATTTACTTATTATCTTTTACTTAACCAATTGCCATATATTCTCTCTAACCATACCTTTCTAATATGGCAGTATTTACTAGCCACTTTCTAGTATGGCAATTGGAGTTTTAGCCTAAAACTTAGGTAAGAAAAAATTCAAAACTTAAAATGGCTTATTCAGCATGCGAACTAGCCTTTTTGCTTTATTGCTGACGGTAGGTTACCAGATCTTCAATAGTTATTACTGGCATATCGTATCGCTTAGCAAATATAAGGACTTCTGGCATACGCGCCATAGTGCCATCGTCATTTGTCAACTCACATAAAACACCCGCCGGCTTAAAACCTGCTAAGGTCACCAAATCAATGGTAGCTTCGGTATGACCACGACGTTTCAATACACCACCCTCTTGCGCTCTTAACGGAAAAACATGTCCCGGTCGATTAAGGTCAGTTGGCTTGGCATTATTAGCAATGGCTTTGCGGATAGTCATTATACGATCACTAGCGGAAACACCCGTTGTAACGCCTTCTGAAGCTTCGATAGTAACAGTGAATGCGGTTTGAAACTGACTGGAATTTTCTTCCACCATCATCGCTAATTCTAGCTGCTTACGCCGTTCTTCCGTGATACAAAGACAAACAATGCCACTACCATGGCGGATAGTTAATGCCATTTGTTCAACTGTCATGGTTTCAGCGGCAAAAACAATATCACCCTCGTTTTCACGGCCTTCGTCGTCGAGCACCATAACACCTTTACCTTGACGCAATGCCTCAAGAGCACGCTCTATACGTTCAATAGGATTGCCATATGCGGAAAGTGACATCTGATTCATGGTAAGACCTCATCAATAAATACTAAATTACCAGAATCAGGGCAAGCTTAGGAGTATAAAATCAAACCAGTATATTAAAAACCCGTACTTAATCGACAGGTCTCAAAACTACAGATATTGTTATTCTCTCCCATCCGGACTATAACCGTCGGTTCCACTATCTCACTGGATCTGCTGACTTCCATCGTAAATTACAATAATGGACCGCTCGCGGACTTTGTTATTCTACTAGCAGAATAAATATCACCGCGCCAGTGGGGAATTTCACCCCGCCCTGAGATAAACGGCCAAACTATATCGTGAATATAATTCTGTAGCAATCGACAACAACAAAATATCTTAGTCAGATAACATTATTATTTATATTAGTCAGTCAATTTTGTAAGAAATGGTTATTTTAGCTAAATTATGCCCCATTCTTATCATCAGATTTATTAAAAAATTTTGTCAAAGTAAGCTGATTATTTTAAGATCTGCTATTAATAACCGATACATTATGATTTGTAACCTAAAAGGATATTGTAATGCTTGACGCGAAAAAAATTGAACAAATTGTCCGCCAGATCAAAGATAGCTTACCGCAAGGAATACGTGACTTAGGTCAAGATCTTGATAAAAAGCTACGTGCAACGCTACAGTCCCAATTAGGCAAACTTGATTTGGTTTCACGTGAAGAGTTTGATATTCAAACGCAAGTTTTACTACGCACTCGTGAAAAAATTATGCAAATGGAAAAACGGATCAAACAATTAGAAAATAAACGGCTAACAAGTAAAAACAAAGGCAAATAACAAAATGCCACGATATTACTTTCGTGGCATTGCTATTTTCTGTTGACAAAATATTAATTATTTTTCATGATGGCATTAATAATATTGCTGGTAGACAGTCCTGGTTCAAAATTAAGCACCTTAACTTCACCTCCTGCCGCCAAAACCTCTTGGCTACCCGCTATCTCATCCGGTTTATAGTCTCCACCTTTAACTAATACATCAGGTAAAATTTCACTGATCAAGCGCTGTGGCGTATCCTCTTCAAACGAGACGACCCAATCTACCGAACCTAGCGCGTCTAACACTGTCATACGTTGAGCTAATGGATTAATAGGACGATCATCACCTTTCAACCGCTTTGTTGAAGCATCACTATTGATGGCAACAATCAACCGATCACCTAGCTTACGCGCATTAGCTAAATAAATAACATGCCCGGCATGTAGGATATCAAAGCAGCCATTGGTCATCACTATCTTCTCACCACGGCTACGAGCAGCAGTGACCACTTGTTTTAATTGCCCTTCATTCATTACCCCAAAGCCATCATCAGCCCGTCCATGAATGGCATTCTCTAACTCAATAGGTAACAACGTTGAAGTACCCAATTTACCAACCACTACGCCAGCGGCAGCATTAGCTAATACACAAGCTTGATGAAAATCGAGTCGAGCGGCTAGCGCAGTGGCTAAAACACCAATAACCGTATCGCCGGCTCCGGTGACATCATAAACTTCTTGCGCTTGAGTTGATAAATGTAAGGGCGGTTTTTCACGTTGCAATAGTGTCATCCCGCGTTCTGAACGAGTAATCAATAATGCCTTAAGATCAAGTGAATAAATTAAATCCATTCCTTTTTGCTCAATTTCACCATTGTTAGCGCACTTACCGACAATCACTTCAAATTCAGACATATTCGGCGTCAATAAAGTCGCACCACGATAACGTTGAAAATCATTCCCCTTAGGATCAATAAGTACTGGCACCTGAGCGGCATTTGCCAAGGCAATGATCTGCGAAATTTGCGCTAAAGTTCCTTTACCATAGTCAGAAAGCACTAGAGCGTCAACATATGGTAAAGTTTGCTGAATGCGCTCTAATAGCGGATTTATATCGACACTATCAAATCCTTCTTCAAAGTCAAGCCGAATAAGTTGTTGATTATACGATAAAACTCTCAGTTTAGTAATAGTAGGATGAGTTGATAAGGTGACAAAATCACAATATACATTAGCCTGTTTGAGTTTGTCGGTTAATACCTCTGCAGCATCATCAATGCCAGTAAGCCCAACCAGACGTACCTTAGCTCCTAAAGCAGCAATATTCATGGCAACATTAGCACCACCACCAGGCCGTTCTTCTTTCATTTCCACTTTAACAACCGGAACGGGCGCTTCAGGCGAAATTCGGTTAGTTAATCCATACCAATAACGATCTAGCATAACATCGCCGATCACCAAAATACTAGCCTGTTTAAAATCAGGGAGAGTGATTTTCATCCATACTCCAATTACAAATAAATTAGCGCAATAAAAATTACTGCCAATAGTAACATAGCCGAGCCTAATCAATCATGCTAAAAGTACCGCGAACCAATTCTATTATAACTTAACCATCATAAAACCATTTTTGCCAACTGAGCAAAACCTTTTCATGTTGCTGTGCAAACTGAAAGACTAACACTTTACTAGGTAATGCTTGTAGTGATAAATGATGTAATGTGTCTCACATTTTAATTGTTGAGTTTCCTCTGCTGACATTAAAGCATATTCAGCTAACAAGGTAAAAATACGCACATTATCTGACCAAAATGATAATGCTATATTGTCTGCGCAATAACGTAATACCAAATATTGCACAATAAATTCAATATCAGTAATCCCACCAGGATCGGTTTTTAAATCGAAATATGCCTGACACCGATTAACTTGATACTGATACATTTTTTCACATATCAACCACCTGCTGACGCAAAATATTTTCTTCTCTCGGTATGGCCAGAACTTCTCGGCGAATTCGGTTAACGTGTTGTTCTAACAGCGGTTCGGCAAAAACCGTTCGTGCCCGGATTAAAGCTTTATGCTCTCAAGTTCAAGCTTGCGTTTTCTAATAATCCTCAAATGAGTGAAACGTACTCACCAACATGCCAGATTCACCTGATGGGTGCAAACACTCATCCATCTGATAAAGCCGGCCTGAACAAGTTCGCGTACTGAAAAGATGAAGAATTTGCTGAACCAATCGTAAATAAAACTGCCGTCCATCAATGGAATGTTGCCCATCAGTAACAATTCCCAATGGACAATCAAACAAAAAATCAAATCTAAATCGGAACTATAACCTAATTCAAAGCCACCAAGTTTGCCATAGCCAATAACATAAAAGATTTTTAAATCAACAGGTTGTTGAGATAAATGAGCAGTCTTACCATAACGCTTAGTTAATTTATTCCACGCCAGTTTTACTACTGCATCAATAATGGCTTCTGCCAAATAAGTCAAGCGATCACTCACTTTCATAACAGGAAGAATACCATTAATATCTTCTGCCACAATACGTAAAAGCTGTGCTTGTTTGAATTGCCGCAATGCTTCAAGCTGCTGCTCATCATCTTCAGTAATACGCAATAAATATTGTCTTAACTCACACGATAAGCAGTTATAGGTAATGGCTGATAAAATGATAACGGGATCGATTAATTCATCTAATAGTAATGGATGACAAGCTAATTGCTCAACAATCATCAGTGATGCCGCACAAAGACAGATAACATGTGTGAATACCTGTTCAGGTTCTAATATTAACTTTAACTCTAAATAAGTTGTCCTACTAACAATACTAAGCAGCAAACGAATAATTCGTAGTAAAATGCTATCAATATCATCTATATGATAGATTTTAGCTATCAACTTTGGCATCAATTGATCAAGCACATCGCAACCGCACAGGCCAATTTTTCGTTTCAATAAATCTTGCCAAAATAGCCATAACTATTTAATAAAATTTGTTTTTTTTCACTATCAAACTCAGATAATAGTACTGCTAACTCCCTTTCACTCATAATCTGTTGCCATAAATGAACAAAAAATGCTAACGAGCTATCTTCATTATTTTTCTCATCATCCTGGCCAATAATTTGCACAAATACGCCATGGACAAGTTGCATTCTGACTGTCATTGTTGATAAAATGCCTGCCAATCCTCAAACCTATCGCCTAAGCTAGTCGCGCCCGATGTAAAGCCTGCGCAGGTAAAGTCTGGCTTTGTTGATCATTTGGCTTGTAATATATTTTCTGCTCGCCGCAAAAATAGATAATTATCCGTTAATTGTGTTACTTGTTCCGTTGTCAACAATGAAAGTTCATCAATAGCAATCAATGTGGGTAACAAAGCCTGTGCCCACAGTCGCGGTTCACGGCCACCACGAATCAGCTGAAAAACTTAGCCAATAAACTCTATTTCCCGGATACCCCCTGCGCCCAGTTTAATATTATGCTGCCACCCATGGCGGCGTACTTCACGCTCTACCATATTTTTCATATTACGCAACGATTGAATGACACTAAAATCAATATAACGACGAAAAACAAAAGAGCGTAGCATATTTGTAACAGATTACTGTAAACTGGATTATCATTTTATGCGCATTTTAATCATCGCATAACATTCCCATTCGTGTCCCTGCTCCTGATAATAATCTTCTAAGGCAGCAAAATTAAAGACCAATGGCCCGTTACTACCAAACGGACGTAGACACATATTCAACTTGATAGACAAAACCATCCATCGTTTTCTGCTAGTAGGTTAATCAACTTTTGGCCGAATCGCGTAAAAAACTGGCTATTTTCCATCTAGCCAGATCCCCCTTGGGTAACCCCATTTTCAGGAAAGGCAAAAATAAGATCGACATCGGATGAAAAATTTAACTCCCTGCCACCAAACTTGCCCATAGCAAGGATCAATAGTGATTGTGGCTACCCTTGATTATTACAAGTTGTTCCCCAACCCTGACAACACGTTGTATATAACCAATTCTTCGCTACGTTAATTAGTGTTTCTGCCAGCATACTTAGATGCTGCAATATATGTGGCGTACTGTCGTTATGTAATAGTTGTAGCCACACTATTCTAATCAGCATTTGATAGTGAAGTTTCCTTAACAGCCGTTTCAATTCGTTCTCATGAGTAACATTGGTCAGATATTTGGTTAACCATTAATGATAATGTTGCCATTCACCTATTTGTGGTGGCTGTCCACCAGACAGGATGGTTTTTAATCTGTTGGTAAGCAAAATCACACTTAAGGAGAAAAATATTCTTTCTTGTGACGACAAAGGTAATATTTCAGGTAGGTAACGCTGAAAGTCATCCACTACCCATTCATCTTGCTTGACCAATATTGGTAACAGCAATCTCATAAAATGCCTTTCATTAGGATATTGTCAAAGCCGTAACCCACTGGGTAAAAGCCAGTTTGTAATGCAACCAATTAGCACTATAACAGAGTTCTTCCGGTTGAATATCCACAGCAGTTAAATAATGCCGTTTGTTCTTTTAATGGCAGTGCTTGAATAAAATGAGGTACCCAATGAGAATAATGGATTAAAAATTGCTGTATTAAGACCAGCAAATGCCCCACATGTTGTTTTGCTTGTGGCTGCTTTTCTAACCAACACTCTTCATAGTGCTGCCAATGCTCTAATAACTGATTTAATCCCTCGGCAATCAATAGGCTATGCCTGTTAAAATTCGGTAAAAAGTGGTTAATATCTATATTTTCTCTATTTTCAACAAGAGCATAGCCTCGTTCAGCCCTACTTTTATTTGCCACACGTAACCCTTCAATGTTAACAAACTTTTTTGCTAACGCTAAAAGCTCTAATAAGGTGCCCTTTTTCAGTTCTAGTTCAATTTCCATGATAGGTTTTTTTCTGGCACCTGCATAGATACTACCTTGATCTAATACAATTTCAATTTTACTCCCCTGATAGGCAACAATCCATTTTTCACGAGAAAAATCAGTATAAAACAAAGTTGTTAACTGTGACTGTAAATACTCAACATCGGTATTTTTTGGCCATATTTCACTTGGAAATGTCAAAAGATTCAGTTCAGGTTTATTAATTTGCACATTGTACTCAGGTCACTGATGTAAACCATCAATAACCTTGCCGGTAGTTTTCATCGTCATTTCGTAACGACCATCGCAACTACGGATCCTTAATCCCATATCCCAACGACGTAATCAATGATCTATTGTTTCAAAATAAATATTTGATAACTTATGCAAGGAGAAAGGATAAACGTTGCTATTTTATTGATACTGTGCAAGCTCATACTTAAAGCACATTATCATTTTGGATTAACTATATTGTTGATTAAAAACGGACAGTTGCATGACTCATAATAAAAAGAGCTATAAGTTTAACATAAATAATTTAGAAAACGGCAACCCAACACTGATTCATTTTCATTACCAAGCAGACTACATTTTGCTAAGATACAGATAATTCTAATATTGATTTAAACTATAACAATAACCGTATACAAGAAAAATCACCAGCTATAAAATTTTATTCTATGATTTTTGCCTGAAAATAATAAAAAATAAAATATTATTAATAATGGCAAATCAAGTAAAAGAATTATTCTTTTACTTTTTTAGATTTGCATCGATACATTTAACGCATTAGTATCAGCTAATAGCACTTTTTTTTCACAGTTTGAAGATAGTTGAATACAATGAGAAAATTTCCTTTATTTATCTTGGTATTGATAGGATTTAACCTGTCAATGACGACGCAAGCGGAAGAAACGTTTTATGTTTCTGATGAACTCGTCACTTTCATCCATCAAGGCCCTGGAATTGACTACCGCATTATTGGCAGCCTCAAGAGCGGTGATCAAGTTCAATTATTAAGCACGGATCCTGAAACCGGCTACTCCCAAGTTCGTGATTATAAAGGACGAATCGCCTGGTTACCTAAAAATCAACTCAGTAAAACACCGAGTGTTAAAGCTCGTATTCCCTTATTGGAAAAGGAAAATCAAGAGTTACTTGAAAAATTAACTAACATTGATAATAACTGGAATAATCAAAAAACAGAGATGCAAAGCAAGGTTGCTGCCAGTGATCAAATTATCGCAGACCTAACAGCTGAAAACAAAAAACTAAAAAATGAATTAATTCGCTCAGGAAAAAAATTAGAGATTGCTCAAATTAATCTTGATAATAATCGTCGTGAGCTCATTTTACAGTGGTTTATGTATGGTGGTGGCGTTGCCGGAGCAGGTTTAATTTTTGGTTTACTATTACCACATATTATCCCACGCCGTAAAAAACGTAATTATCGCTGGATGAATTAAAGAAAATACCATGCAGATTTATCTTGTTGGTGGTGCGGTAAGAGACCAGCTATTAGGATCACCAGTATCTGATCGTGACTGGGTTGTGATCGGTGCTACCCCTAATGATCTGATTAAATTAGGTTTTCAACAAGTAGGTAAAGATTTTCCCGTTTTTCTCCATCCTAAAACACATGAAGAATATGCTCTTGCCCGTACCGAACACAAAACGGGTATAGGTTATACCGGTTTTTCTTGTTATGCCGCACCAGATGTCACCATAGAAGATGATCTGTTACGCAGGGATCTGACTATTAACGCCATTGCTCAAACTGCAGATGGTCAACTTATTGACCCCTACCATGGTGAACAAGATATAAAAAACCGCTTATTAAGGCACGTCTCTGAAGCTTTTACCGAAGATCCTTTACGAATACTTAGAGTGGCGCGTTTTGCTGCTCGACTAGCTAAGCAAAAATTTACCATTGCCAATGAAACAAAATTATTAATGAAAAAAATGGTTGATAATCATGAGCTTAATACACTTAGTGCAGAAAGAGTATGGGCGGAAACGGAAAAAGCACTACAATCGGCTTCGCCCGATTGCTATTTTCGCGTCTTGTATGATTGTGGTGCGCTAGCTATTCTTTTTCCCGAAATTAATCAACTAGTTGACATACCAGCATCAGCAGAATTACATGCTAAAGTTGATATTGGAACACACACGCTATTAAGCTTAAAAATGGCGGCATCATTAACTGAAGATGTTGCTACCCGCTTTGCTGCTCTTTGCCATGATCTTGGTAAAACCCCCACCCCACCTGAACAATGGCCCGATTACGATGAGCATGCTAGCAAGGCTATTCCCTTGATTGAGGCTATGTGTAATCGACTACGTATTCCTAATAAAATGAAAGAGTTAGCTAAATTAGTTGCCCGCTTTCATCAACAAATTCACCATATTAATCAATTAGCACCTGAAACTGTAATTAACCTGTTTAATCAATTAGATAGCTGGCGAAAACCGAAGCGTATCGATCAATTTGCCATTGCCTGTGAAGCAGATGCCCGTGGTTGGCTAGGACAAGAACATATCGCCTATCCACAAAGCAAATTTCTTATTGAAGCATTTAAGACAGTACAACAAGTGTCAACCAAAAATCTTATTGAACAAGGTATTAAAGGTAGCACCATTAGGGATGAACTTACTCGTCAACGCATCCAGACATTAACTGACTGGAGGCAGCAACAAACCATTTTACCGATTTAAGCTAGCCTAATTAGATTTTGTCCGCTCAATCATCACACCAACTTGTTTAGCCTGTACCACTGCATTTGGTTTCCAAACTTTAACACGTACCCAAGGACTACCGAATTGATTTAAGATAATATCAGCAACTTCTTGCGCTACACGTTCAATAAGGGCAAATTTTTGCGTTTCTATATGCTTAATCACCACTTGACTAACCTGAGCATAGTCTAAACAATATGCTACTTGATCACTTTTTGCCGCCTGCTGGTTATCCCATCCCATTTCGATATCGAGTAACAGTTTCTGTTGGATAGTTTTTTCCCAATCATAAGCGCCTATTGTTGTGAATACTGATAACTGTTCAATAAATATAATGTCCATTTACCCTTCTCTCATTTTTTAATCTCTAACAATAATCGCTATCCATCTATTCTCTCTATTATCATTTTCAAAAATAGCTTAATGATCAAATGGTTGAGTAAAATTTAAGACAATAATAAGAAAATAAAAACTATTGTGCTGACAGATTGAGCTAAAATAACCAAAAAGTTGAGAAAATAATACACCATAACTTAAAAATAAATTTAGGATAGATATTTGTTAGTTTTACTAACAACTATACTGTATATTTTATTAATGATCTGATGTCCCACTGCTCTTGAAAACACGGTATTTAAATAATGCTTCGATAAAATAAAAGTATTATTAATAGCTAAAGTTAAAAAGGTCTTGATTATTTGGAGTAATGATATGAGTGCAATGGCACTTGGCATGATTATCTTTGCCTACCTCTGTGGTTCAATCTGCAACGCAGTCTTGATCTGTTGCCTTGCTGGACTACCTGATCCTCGACACCATGATTCCGAGAATCCTGGAGCAACAAATGTGCTACGAATCGGTGGCAAAGCTGCTGCTTTTGCAGTACTCATCTGCGATATCCTTAAAGGAATGCTCCCGGTATGGCCAGCCTATTATTTAAATATTCCTCCCTTTTACCTCGGAATTATCGCAATTGCAGCCTGTTTAGGCCATATTTACCCTATTTTTTTTCATTTTAAAGGGGGAAAGGGCGTTGCAACTGCCTTTGGCTCTATTGTAGCCATTGGCTGGGAGTTGACTGGCGTTGTCGCCGGTACCTGGCTACTCACTGTACTACTCAGCGGATATTCATCATTAGGTGCCATTGTGACTGCCCTATTAGCGCCCTTCTATGTTTGGTGGTTTAAACCTGAATTCACCTTCCCGGTTGCAATGCTTTCATGTTTAATCCTATTTCGTCATCATGATAACATTCAGCGTCTATGGCGGGGTCACGAGAACCAAATATGGCAGAAAACGAAGAAAAAAAGTGAAAAAACAGACAAAGAAATTATTCAGACCGCTAAAAAGCAAGAAAAAAATGATTAATCACTGTATTAATTTTTATACTTTAAATCGATTCATGCACAGATGTTGACACTAACGGTGACAAATCTGCTAGTGGCCAACGAGCCTTAACAGTTATATCCATACTATCAGTTATGCCACTTTGCAAACGAAGCATACCAGCCAGCGCTATCATTGCACCATTATCGGTACAAAACTCTGGCCGGGCATAGAAAACCTCGCCGCCAATTTTTGTTATCGCTGCTGCCATCTTAACTCGTAAGGTAGAGTTTGCACTAACACCACCAGCCATAACTAAACGCTTAGCACCCGTTTGTTCTAAGGCGTGTTTACATTTAATCACCAATGTATCCACCACCGCATCCTCAAAGGCACGGGCAACATCAGCAGCTGTCTGTTGATCCCTACTATTATTGCGAATGGTATTAGCAGTAAAAGTTTTTAGACCTGAAAAACTAAAATCTAGTCGCGGGCGATCGGTCATTGGTCGAGGAAATACAAACCGGCCTGGCCGTCCTCGTTGAGCCATCAAAGAAAGTGCTGGTCCACCAGGATAATCTAAGCCTAACAATTTTGCTGTCTTATCAAAAGCTTCACCGGCAGCATCATCAATTGATTCACCTAATAACTGGTATTGACCAAAAGCTATTACATTAATTAACTGAGTATGCCCCCCCGACACCAATAATGCAACAAAAGGGAATTCAGGACTGTTTTCTTCCAACATTGGTGCCAGTAAGTGCCCTTCCATGTGATGAACAGGTACAGCCGGCACCCCCCACGCAAATGCTAATGAACGCCCGATTGTTGCCCCCACTAGTAAAGCACCGATCAAACCTGGACCAGTAGTATAGGCAACGGCATCAATATCATCACCAGATAAGCCCGCTTCTAGCAATGCCGCTTTAATTAAAGGAACCGTTTTACGAATATGATCGCGAGAAGCTAGTTCAGGCACAACTCCACCGTAATCGGCATGTAATTTTACCTGGCTATATAATTGATTTGCTAATAAACCCATTTGCTGATCATAAATCGCGATACCGGTTTCATCACAAGATGTCTCTATACCTAAAACACGCATATATTACTCACCAACTTAGCTAATAGCGTAAGTTTACCACTATTTACTAAAAGGTGCACCTTCAGTAAATAAATAACTGTCTATCTTGATTAAATCAGTTATAATTGCATAAATAATTTGTATGGCTTATTCATCATCATTTATACTATGCCAATTATTTTTTTATTAAAAATAATTGATCTGGTAATTTTGGGCGTTTCGTTTTTATACGGCACTTTACAAAGCCATTGCATTGAAGTAAAATTCCGCACCATTTTAAAGACAGCTGGCTATGATATTGCTAGCAAAAACCGATTTTTTGAGGTGAAAGGCACATGCCGGTAATTAAAGTCCGTGAAAACGAGCCATTTGACGTAGCACTGCGTCGCTTTAAACGCTCTTGTGAAAAAGCAGGAATATTAGCTGAAGTGCGTCGTCGTGAGTTTTATGAAAAACCAACGACTGTACGTAAACGTGAAAAAGCATCAGCAGTAAAGCGCCACGCTAAAAAATTGGCTCGCGAGAACGCACGTCGTACTCGTTGGTACTAATTGTTACGGTTATAGTTATAACCGTAACAATTCGACAACAGTGATTAAGTGATTACAAGAAGGCCGTGCTTTCTAATAGAAAGCACGGCTTATTATCTTTCATCAATGAAGAGTTTATGGCTGGACGAATTCCTCATACATTTATCAATAACTTATTGGCTAGAACCGATATCGTTGATCTTATTGATACTAAAGTGCCGCTAAAAAAGCAAGGCAAAAACCATCACGCATGTTGTCCATTTCATAATGAAAAAACGCCTTCATTTACGGTTAATGGTGATAAACAATTTTACCACTGTTTTGGCTGCGGCGCTCATGGTAATGCCATTGATTTTCT
The DNA here is from genome assembly GCA_045399315.1 of Arsenophonus sp. Lineage (GTDB taxonomy): Bacteria > Pseudomonadota > Gammaproteobacteria > Enterobacterales > Enterobacteriaceae > Arsenophonus. The sequence continues at coordinate 14,207 of DAYVGO010000002.1, read as the reverse complement.
GATGAATTATGACAAACTTGATTTTGTCGAAACGATTGAAGAACTTGCTACTATGCATGGACTGGAAATCCCTTATGAAACCGGAAACAGTTCAAAGCAAATAGAGCGACATCAGCGACAAAATCTTTATCAATTGATGGATAATATTAATCAATTTTATCAAAATTCACTGAATAAATTAGAATCACAGAAGGCAAAACAATATTTAACCCAACGCGGCTTAAGTGATGAAGTTATTCATCGTTTTTCTATCGGTTTTACACCAACTGGCTGGGATAATCTACTCAAGCATTTTGCTAAACATGCTGAGAGTCGTAAACAGCTCGATGCCGCAGGTATGCTGGTTACCAATAATAATGGTCGCACCTACGATCGCTTTCGTGAACGCATTATGTTTCCAATACGAGATCGTAGAGGACGTGTCATTGCATTTGGTGGTCGTGTTTTAGATGATACATTACCAAAATATCTCAATTCACCAGAAACTGAGATTTTTCATAAAGGTCGCCAGTTATATGGCCTATATGAAGCAACACAAAATAATCTAGCACTTTCTAAACTATTAGTTGTCGAAGGTTATATAGATGTTGTAGCTCTGGCGCAATTTGGTATTAATTATGCTGTAGCGTCATTAGGGACATCCACAACAGCAGAACATATACAATTACTTTTTCGAACAACAGATACTGTAATTTGTTGTTATGATGGGGATAAAGCAGGTCGTGAAGCTGCATGGCGGATGCTTGAAACTGCCCTTCCTTATTTGAAGGATGGCCGCCAGCTACAATTTATGTTTTTACCTGAGGGTGAAGATCCTGATTCACTAATACGTAAAGAAGGTAAAACAAATTTTGAACAACGAGTGGATAAGGCGTACTCATTATCTACATTTTTGTTTGATACATTGGTTACACAAGTTGATTTACGTAGTCATGAAGGTAAAGCAAAATTCAATCGTTTTGCTATTCCTTTAATTAAAAAAGTGCCTGGTGATACTTTACGGTTATATTTGGCACAAGAACTCGGTAATTTTATTGGTATTCCTGATACTGCACGTATTCTTGCCATGATTGACAAAGGCGTGCCAGAGAAAACAAATTATCAGACACCAAACATTAAACCGACGACAATGCGAATATTGATCGCATTATTAGTACAAAATCCAAATTTTGTGCGTCTAATTCCTGATATTGACGGAATTAAGCACTCAGAATTACCTGGATTAGCGCTGTTTTTAGAACTGGTTGACCTTTGTCAATCTCATCCTGGCATAAATACTGGTCAATTATTGGAATACTACCGTAATAATAAATTTGTTAAACAACTTGAAAAACTTGCAACTTGGAACGATATAGAGATAGAAGCGATAGCGGAAAAAATGTTCAAGGATGCCTTAGAGCATTTATTTATTACCGCTCTTGATGAAAGATTCGAGTCTTTAATGGCCAAAGAACGAACAGAAGGTTTAACCACTGAAGAACGTGAAGAAGTTCGTTTAATTACTTTTGCAAGAGTAAAACAGTAATATTGAAAAAGTAAACACATCCGGCTTAAGTACCGCATAATGTAGGGCAAACGCCTGTAAGCTGCCATGATGTAAAGGGCATGGCACATAAAATAATTAAATTCCCTTTAATTTTATTGTTGGCTGACTTGTTTTCGCTGACCAACACCAACCCAAATTATGAAGTGTGGATACCGTCTTATGGAGCAAAACCCGCAGTCACAGCTGAAGCTACTAGTTACCAAAGGTAAAGAGCAAGGCTACCTGACCTATGCTGAGGTCAACGACCATCTGCCGGAAGATATCATTGATTCAGATCAGATTGAAGATATCATCCAAATGATTAATGATATGGGCATTCAAGTGATGGAAGAAACGCCTGATGCCGACGATCTTATTCTGGCAGAAACCGCCACTGATACTGATGATGATGCTGTTGAGGCTGCTGCCCAAGTATTATCCAGTGTTGAAAGTGAAATAGGCCGTACAACAGATCCTGTGCGGATGTATATGCGTGAAATGGGTACTGTAGAACTACTGACCCGTGAAGGCGAAATTGATATCGCTAAACGCATCGAAGATGGCATTAATCAGGTTCAGTGTTCTGTTGCTGAATATCCTGAGGCTATCGCTTATCTATTAGACCAATACAAACGTGTTGAAAAAGGTGAAACTCGCCTATCTGATATTATTACCGGTTTTGTTGATCCAAACGCCGAAGAAGATTTAGCACCGATAACAACTCATATCGGCTCAGTGTTACCGGAAGAAGTCCTAAATGATGACGAAGATGAAGATAAAGACGAAGACGATGATAGTGACGACACTGATGAAAACAATGTTGATCCAGAACTCGCTCAGCAAAAATTTTCAGAGCTTCGTGAACAATATAAACGCACGTCACTTGAAATCCAAAAAAGTGGCCGTAACCATGCTAATTCAATCGCAGAAATCGAGCAGTTGTCCGAGGTTTTCAAACAGTTCCGTTTAGTAACAAAACAGTTTGATTATTTAGTAAATAATATGCGTGATATGATGGAACGTGTACGTTCTCAAGAGCGTCTCATCATGAAACTCTGTATTGAACAATGCAAAATGCCGAAGAAAAACTTCATTACTTTATTCTCTGGTAATGAAACTAATGCCAATTGGTTAGCTGTGGCAAAAGCAATGAATAAACCCTGGTCGGAAAAATTAACTGAAGTAGAAGAAGAGATACAACGCTCTTTACAGAAACTACAACAGATTGAAGAAGAGACCGGTTTAACCATTGAACAGGTAAAAGATATTAATCGTCGCATGTCTATTGGTGAAGCAAAAGCTCGACGAGCGAAAAAAGAGATGGTTGAAGCTAACTTACGTTTAGTTATCTCTATTGCTAAAAAATACACCAATCGAGGCCTACAATTCCTAGATCTTATCCAGGAAGGCAACATTGGCTTAATGAAAGCTGTTGATAAATTTGAATACCGTCGTGGATATAAGTTTTCAACTTATGCAACTTGGTGGATCCGCCAGGCGATAACTCGTTCAATTGCTGATCAGGCGCGCACCATTCGTATTCCGGTGCACATGATCGAAACGATCAACAAACTGAACCGCATTTCTCGCCAAATGTTACAGGAAATAGGGCGTGACCCCTCTCCTGAAGAATTGGCTGAACGTATGTTAATGCCTGAGGATAAAATCCGTAAGGTACTAAAAATTGCCAAAGAACCTATTTCAATGGAAACACCGATTGGCGATGATGAAGATTCACATCTTGGTGATTTTATTGAAGATACTACGCTAGAACTACCATTAGATTCCGCTACATCGGAAAGTCTGCGTTCAGCTACTCATGAAGTTCTGGCTGGCTTGACAACACGGGAAGCAAAAGTTCTGCGCATGCGCTTTGGTATTGATATGAATACGGATCACACCTTAGAAGAAGTAGGTAAACAATTTGATGTTACACGTGAGCGGATCCGACAAATTGAAGCAAAAGCGTTACGCAAACTGCGCCATCCAAGCCGTTCAGAAGTACTGCGTAGCTTCTTGGATGAGTAAAACTATTATTTATCTTTAGTATACTAAAAAGCACCTATCTCCATATAGGTGCTTTTTATTTGTGTCTAAATAAAATTGGTAAAACCAGTTAATACTCATGCTTTTGATATGGTTTATAAATATATCCATCCACAAAACTACTATATTTGCTGATTTTGTTTACAAAACAAGCATATGATTCATAAAGACTAGACCAGCGGAAAAACAGCACGTATAATGCCTCCCGCTTAGGCCCCTTAGCTCAGTGGTCAGAGCAAGCGACTCATAATCGTTTAGTCGCTGGTTCAAATCCAGCAGGGGCCACCAAATTATTAAGGAGTTACGTTAACAGCGTAACTGCTTAGTTTTTTTAAAGCAAGATAACCGTTATTTACTGTAAATAATTAGCCACGTCCTTACTGCATTATAGCTTGCCGATAAAGTACACCACTATGTTAAACATGCAGTCATCCGCTTCCAGCCCATCAGATTGAATAATCTATAGATATTTAAGCCAAACCAAATCCCTACGGCGAGCCTTAAACTGGCTGAATAGCTTCACCAACGGATAAAAAAGTATCGCTAACATGATCGTCACTAACCAAATCATGGAAACATCATCAAAACCAAAATAGTCACCTTGATTTTTTCCCCAAATGGACACTGTGATTAGATAGAGAATTTTCAATATATAAAGATGCAGAATATAAAAAAACATTGGTACTGAACCATAAGTTACTAAAGGTTTTAAGCAAGGTAAATTTTGTTTTAATTCAAATAACCTGAGAACAAGTAAGCCAACACCCAGTGTCAACATAATGAACAACAGTGAAGGTGGATATTTGGTAATATTCAAGAAACTCATTATAGTGTCTAACCAAGAGTCCTCTGCTATCCATGGTTTATCACCATAGATATTAATTGCTCTTAAGCAAATGAAACCAATCAGCAGACCAATTCCCCAATAACTTAGTTTCTTCATTCTCTGTTGTTTATTACTCTTTTCTGTAAACCATGGGCCTGCCAAATAGCCAAATATAATTACTCCAATCCATGGAAGTATCGGATAAGATGTTCGCGCTTGTATGTTTTCCGTGATCTCAATCCATCCTCTGTCATGAAGTATTGCCCATGGTATATGCATAAAATGATCTGTTGGGAAATGCAAGGTATCTAATAGATTGTGAACTGCAATCAATAAGACACTCAATATAATCAACAACCACCTCGGTAACCAAAGTAAAACAGCTAAAGCAATCATCGAGAGTCCAATCGCCCATATAATCTGCAGATAAATTTTTTCTGGTGGCAATTGAAAGGTCCATGCAAAATTGATCAAGGTGAGCTCAAGGATGATAAGTAATAAGCCGCGTTTAAATAAAAATTGGGCGATAGCAAATTGAGAATAAGTTTTTTGACTACCATATAAATAAGCTGATAAACCGGTCAAAAAAATAAAAACTGGCGCACAAAAATGAGCTGTAAATCGACTAAAAAAAAGATCAGCTGGTGTTTCACCGGCTATCATGGGATCAGGTACTTGCAAATGAAGCAAAAATGTTTCTCGCACATGATCTAATAACATTAAAAGCATGACAATGCCTCTTAATGCATCTATCGATAATAACCGATTATTCACTTTGCTAGAGTAAGTTATAGCACAATTCATAAGAATAGAAACTCCCTGATTGATTTGGTGAAAATAAAATTCATTCAATAGAGGTAAAGAGTTAAAATAAATTTGTTATGTTATAACGCAATTCTATCGAATTAATTAACAAAAGACAATAAATCTAACTTCATGCATAAAATAATAAACAATATTGTCACATAATTGCGATTTTTCTATTTTGCTAAAAAAATAAATATCGGTTCACTACAGTTTATCAAAATGTAAATAACTTATTAATTTGTGATATTAAATTAAAAATAGTTACTTAAATACACATAAATAATAACTTTATTTTTACATAAAAAAATAACAGTTAAAATAAACACAAATTTAATTACAATCCAATCTTTAATAAAAAACTAACTAAATGACTAGCTTACTACTTGATATAACTTAGAAAATATTTAAAGTGAACAATAACAAATATCTAAAACTACTACATTGATTTAAATTAATTAACATAGATACATAATATTTATCTAATTTAAGATATTAATTGCTAAAATTTAATTATCTTATTTTAATCTACTATTATGATCACATTTTTATATCAATTAACTTATTTTCACTTTTTTATTTTGCCAACCTAGACTTATATTTTTTCATTTAAGCAATCAAGAAGCATCTTATTTGTGAACAGACTCATAAAAATACAAATTATCATTAGATAATGATATCCCTTTTTATCTAAAGTTATATGCAAATTGAAACGATTCAGCTTGCATTAAATAAAACCTAAAATATTTTTTTATTTTATAAAAATTGCAGCGTTTCAATCACTAATGTGAATAGGAGAAAACATGTTTGATGTGCCCAAAAAAGATATCCACTTAGCACAAATTGCACAAGCATTGATCAATGTGAGTTACGTTACTCCAGACTACCTTACCGGTATACAAAAAAGGGGAAATCAAGCCTCAACCTATCTAGGCAATGGCATTACCATTCCTCATGGTACTGTAGAAACCCGCAATAATGTATTACAGACTGAGGTACAAATATTTCAATTTCTACAAGGTATAAAGTGGGATAATGGGCAGAAAGCTTATATTGTCATCAGCATTGTAGCTAAAGCAGAGGAACATTTAACCCTATTACGACAATTGACACATATCCTAAATGATGAAAATATTGCTAAACGAATGGCAACCACTACCTCTGTAAACACTATCCATAATTTATTGCTCGGTGAAAAACCAATTGATAACTTTATTTTCAAACCTTCCATTATCTCTTTAGATGTTGATACCAACCATATTATGACACTCAAGAGTTAAATATTAATCAATTACAGGATGCAAATGCCATTAATAATGATTTCATCGTTGATGTGATCACCAATCCACCGCTTTATTTAGGCCAAGGTATCTGGCTTAGTGATAGTAAGAAAGGTAATTTAAAAACAGCGATAGCAATTGCCCGTCCTAAAAAACCGTTATCTCATCAAGATCATCAACTTTGCCTACTTATCACCCTATCATGCAAAGATGATCGAGCTAATTACACCTTAAATAATTTGGCTAATTTATTGATCGATAAAAAAACAGAAAAATTGCTACAAGCACAAGATGCTATACAAGTGTTTAGCTTACTAGCGACTGAAACGAACGAAGAAAAAGGCACACTATCCGTAGAGTTTACTTTAAACAATAAACATGGATTACATACACACCCAAATTCGCAATTAGTTAATACTATAAAAAATTTAACAATAAAGTAACTATTATTAACTTGGACGGTAGCGGAATTCCGGCCAATGGTCATAATATAATGAGTGTTATCGGATTAGTTGCATGTCAAAATCACCATATTCAATTTAAGATCAGTGGTCCTGACACCCAAGCAACCATGCTATTGAACAAGTAATTAACGCCAATATAGATGAGGAAATTACATGAAAGGCAAGGTGGCTACCATAACATTAAATCCTGCCTATGATTTAGTCGGCATGTTAGACAATATTGAAAAAGGTACCGTCAACTTAGTGACAACCCTTGGATTATATCCAGCAGGTAAAGGTATTAATGTTGCTAATACCTTAAAAAATCTAAATATCAATGTCACAGTCGGTGGTTTTTTAGGCCAAGAAAATCTAAATGGTTTTCAACATGATTTCAGTCAGCGAGGAATCACAAATCGTTTTCATGTCGTCGAAGGTAGAACTCGAATTAACGTTAAACTGACAGAAAAGAATAGCGTGGTTAGCGATTTTAATTTTTCCGGATTTGAAGTAAATAAGCAGGATTGGCAGCATTTTGCCAAAGATTCACTTAGCTGGCTAAGTCAATTTGATATGGTATGTGTTAGTGGTAGTTTACCAAAAGGTATCGATTTAGATGATTTTACTGACTGGATGAAACAGTTACGTAATCAATGTATATGCGTCATATTTGATAGTAGCCGGGAAGCATTGATTGCTGGCTTAAAAGCCACTCCTTGGTTAGTAAAACCAAACCGACATGAATTAGAAACCTGGATTGGTCATCCCTTACCTACCCATCAAGAAATTGCCAAAGCAGCACAGCAATTACGTAGCCAAGACATTGCTCACGTTGTCATTTCCTTAGGTGAAGAAGGTGCAATGTGGGTCAACACATCAGGTGCCTGGTTAGCAACCCCACCAAAATGTCAGGTTGTTAGTACAGTCGGTGCAGGAGATGCAATGGTCGGTGGTTTAATTTATGGCTTATTGATGCGGCAAACAAGTGAACATACATTGCGCTTAGCAACAGCTATCAGTGCCATATCAGTCAGCCAAGGTAATGTAAAGGGCATGGATCGGGAACAACTGACAAAAATGATGAATCATGTTGCTCTGATCCCATTTCAAATATAAGGAATATCTTGATGAAAACAATCGCTATTATCCATTCACCCCAAATACCGCTGAAGCTGAATTAATTATTGTTATTGGTGAATATATACCTGATGAACTTCAATTAGTTGGTAAAAAAGTTTTTTTGCAGATGAAATCCTAACAATACTGGAATCTGAAAAAATTCTCTCTATTGCTGAAAATAAAGCAATTATTGCCGACGGAACTAATTTTATTAAGCGAGCAATAGCAAAAAATTACCGTGTCTTAGCTGTTACAGCTTGCCCTACTGGGGTTACCCATACTTTCATGACTGCAGAAGCATTAGAAAATGAAGCTAAAAAACGAGGTTGGCAACTCAAAGTAGAAACCCGTAGTTCGGTTGGAATAGGCAATGAAATTACCCCAGCAGAGATCAATGACGCTGATTTTATTATTACTGCCACGGATATTGAAGTTGATTTAGCCAAATTTTCCGGTAAGCGTATTTATCACACCTCAACCAGCTTAGCGTTAAAAAAAAACAGCTCAAGAAATGGATAATGCATTAGCTAAAGCTGAATATTATCAACCAAACAAAGTAAAAAATAGCTCGAACAACTTAACCGAGAAAACAACCACCCGAAGCGTTTATCGTCATCTACTGACTGGTGTTTCCTACATGTTACCCATGGTAGTAGCTGGTGGACTTTTCATCGCCTTCTCTTTTATATTTGGTTTAGATACTGCCAAGCAAAAAGGTACATTAGCTGCTGCATTAATGCAAATTGGCAAACACTCTGCTTTAGCACTAATGGTACCAGTTTTATCCGGTTATATCGCTTACTCGATTGCAGATCGAATTGGTTTAACACCTGAGTTAGTTGGTGGCATGCTAGCGGTTAGCACTAATGCCGGTTTTTTGGCTGGCTATGTAGTGCAATCACTCAATCAATACCTTCCATTACCTAAAAGTATAACTTCCCTAAAGCCAATCTTAATCGTGCCATTATTTGCTACGTTAATAATTGGCTTAACCATGATCTATATTATCGGCAATTCTGTTTCTTGAGTGATGACAGCTCTTACCTAATGGTTAACTAATATAGGTACCACTAACACAGTGATCTTAGGTATTATTTTAGGTGTAATGATGTGTACAGATATGAGAGGCCCGGTCAATAAAACCTCTTATGCCTTTGGTGTAGCTTTATTAAATGAGCAAACTTATGGGCCTATGGCTGCAATTATGGGGGCAGGTATGGTACCACCATTAGCTATGGGGTTAGCGACACTAATTGCTCACGATAAATTCTCAACCAATGAAAGTGAAGGTGGTAAAGCCGCGCTCATTTTAGGTCTATGTTTTATTTCAGAAGGTGCTATTTCCTTTGCTGCTTGTGACCCGATGCGTATATTACCAATCTGTATGCTTGGTGGCGCAATTACCGGTGCGTTGTCTATGTATTTTTATGTCACGCTAATGGCGCCTTATGGTGGGCTGTTTGTCATGTTGATCCCCGGAGCCATACAACCTATTATCGCTTATCTGTCAGCAATTATATGTGGCACTTTACTAAGTGCGTTATTATATGCTTATTTAAAAAGACCAGAAGTTGAAACGTCATTGAATAAAAAAATACTCAACTAATTATTTTGTCATTAACAATACCTTTATTGTTAATGAAAAAAATAAGCACTTATAGATTTCCAAACTTGAACAACAACTATTGTAACATCAATCTTATGCAGTTATTTACCAAGATTTAATGCTCATTTAAACTCAAAAATTTTTTATTGCCATCTAAATAAATATATTTTTGATTTTTATTTAATTGCCAATTCACCATTTGCCAGCCATTCATTAATATCTGCACATATTAAGCAAGTTTTTATTTAAAAATAAATTACTAAACTTAAATTTATTAAAAATAATTCTATTATATCAACCACTACATAACTTTTATTTACTCTAATATAGATAGATTATATTATTATATTTTCATCCCAGGCCAAAGAAACTGTGTAAAGAGAAAATAACGCCATGAAAACAGAACAATTTATGACATATCCAAATATATTTTAGTCAGAATTTAATTTACATCCAATATGGTTATTTACGATATTATTTAACATCGCCATGAGAAATCTACTGTTGCTTTATCTTTTTTTTACCACCTGCATCCGTTATGTTATTAACCGGTATTACAGCCAGTCTACTGAACTAAATATAACTTTAGTTTGGTTAGCTATTACGTTAGGAGCAACTAGCGGTTCAATAATTTCCTATTATTTGGGTAATCAAATAACCACCAGAAAATTATTTAGTCACTTTTTTAGCCGTTACCAATCGACCATTGATAACGCACATCACAAGCTGCAAAATCAAGGGATGATAGTGTTATTTACATCACGTTTTATTGCGGTATTAAGATATATGATCTCGTTAGCAGCCAGTATGCTATTAATGGCCAGAACCAAAGTATACAGTATCTACTTATTATCTGCTGCTGTTTGGGCCATAGTATTTATTTTAATTGTTAAAGACGCATTTACTATCATCGCACCAACAACATTTATGTAATATAAATCAACTTATTTAAAATAATAAATAACAGAAAGTTAAAACCCTTTATAATATTTTTATTAAAACCAATCTAAATTTTTATTCATTCATATTTCAAACAATCATATTTTTTACTTTATAATAAAGTAAAGACAACATTTCCTTATTTTTCACTGTCAAAATTTAATTTTGTTAAATCTTAACTAAACAGCTTTAAGAAAAAATTGTAATTGAGATAAGTGAACTTATAATCGCTGGCGTTCAACACTGTTGACGTGAAATACAATAAACGATCTCGTTATGGCGAGGCTACCTAACAAACAAAAGTTACTACCGTACTTGCATGGAGACAAGTTTGTATTGGTAAAACAGGTATGATCTAATCAAGGTCTTACAAAAGTAACTTTCCAATTGGAATACGTTGTTAGAAGCTAAAACCTATAGGAGACTTTTATGGCTTTACCTATCCAACCAAACACATTTAAACCTCGCTATCATGTTGACCAGGCAAACGCGACTGCTGCTTCATATATGACGCAGAATTATATGACTCTACCAGAACATATTTCTGTTACTGAAGCAAAAAAAGTTTTTCTGGAAAAACTTGAGAAAAATAATATCACTAACCAAATTTTCATTACCACTAATAATAAATTAATGGGTATTTTAGCAGTGAAATCACTATTAAAACATCCTACTGACAGTGATAGTATCAACAAACTTATGCACCCCAAATTTTTCTTTTTTGCGCCTGGCGATAAACGCACCAAATTAGCAAAATCATTGCATGACTGTGGTTTTGATCTGGTACCGGTATTAGATAAAGGAGTATTAGTTGGTGCACTTAGCGAACGAGAAATTGATCACATATTGGAAGATGATGCCACCGAAGATGCTCAACTACAAGGTGGTAGTTTACCGTTAGACAAATCTTATCTACAAATGAGTCCTTTTGAATTATGGAAAAAACGAAGTGTTTGGTTGCTTTTACAGTTTATTACTGAAGCCTATACCAGCACTGTTATCAAATCATCTGAAGATCAATTAGAAACTGTTATTGCTTTAGCTTTTTTATTCTATTATTGGTGGCAACGGTGGTACACAGATTACATCAACTATCGTTTGTTCAATGGCTATTGGTGAACTTTCAATTAACCATCTATGGCAGATCTTGCGTAAAGAAATGTCTACTGCAGTATTAATTGCCATCACATTAGGGACAGCCGGGATCCTGCGTACCAGCTTTATGAATATTAGTTGGGATATTTGTATTGTTAGTCAGTCTGGCGCTGATCTGTATTACTCTCTAGTCAGCGATTGTCTCCTCTGTCATTCTTCTATTACTTAAAAGGTGTGGCATTGATCCTGCGGTAGTTTCAGCACCATTTATCACAACGCTAGTTGATGGTACTGGTCTGATTATTTACTTCAAAATTGCTAAGGTTGTCCTCAATATATAACAAACAACAGGCTCGGTCAGTTACCGAGCCTTTGCTAGTTATTATAAAAATAAAAAATTTGCCCATTAAAATTAACAAAGAAAATAGCATACTGTTATTTATTAGCTTATTCCAAAGTAATGATGTCTTTTTTAATATCTCACTATCATATAATGATTTAATTACCGCAAAGTAAATTTATTTTTCATCAACATCTTATTAATTAAAAAACTCTAATACAGTAATGTACTTACATTTTATTTCGTTCAATTTCTATAATTTTAATGAAATACGATTTAAAAAATAGCAAGCCATATAAAACTAAGTTAATGCTAAATAAAAAAGTTTGCTAGTGAGCATCAACTCCGTTTGAATATCTATCAGAAATTTTCCTACATGCATGAAATAAAATTTTACATAAAGGGAAATGTTTATGAAAAAAATTAACAGACAAAATTTGGGCTTCTTTACTTTTGGCTTAGCCTTGGTAACCATGATGAGTATTTTAGGGATGGATACTTATTTACCTTCTATGCCAGATATAGCAAAAGAATTTAATAAAAGCATCTCATCAACCTAACTTTCAATTATGGTCTACACATTGGCAATTGGTCTAGGACAATTAATATTTGGCCCACCTTCTAATGCAATAGGCCGCCGTAGAATTACGTTAACCGGCGTTGGTATCCATGTAGTGACAACATTTATATTGACGCAAGCAGCTAGTCTGTATGTCTTTCTTAATTATTCGTGTTATGCAAGGATTAAGTATTGCCATTACTTTAGTCACCTCAGTCAGCGTGGTATGTGATGTTTCGTGAGGTACTGTCGCCATGCTATATATAGCATCATCATTACGATTGAAGGCTTTGTCCCTATTGCGTCACCGTTAATTAGCTTTTTATCAATGACTTATGTGGATGGCGTAGCATATTTGGTTTAATCTTTATCTACGTCTTAATCACTATTGTTTATGTCTTTTTTGCTTTTCCTGAAACGCTAAAAGTAAAAAAACAGACAACTTTTTCCTGGCGCAAAACAACCAATATATATAAACATATCGCCTGCCAAGCTAAATTTTATTTACCTTGCTTATCGCTCGGTTTATCTTTTTCATTAATTTATTGTTATGTAACCGTGGCTCCTTTTATTTTCATGATCAAATTTGGCGCTAGCGCCTCAATATTAGGTATCTATTTGACTATTATCGGTCTTTTTTTACTGTTAGCGCGTTTTTATCTAGTAAATTGTTACGGAAATTTAGTGCCACACAAATATTATCCATTTGGCTAAAATCGCTGCAAATATTAATCATTTTATTTATCCTAATATTTATCTACCAAACCAATACCATCACTTTCTTTGCCATTATTATGTTTACTGGTGGATTATTTGAATCACTATATACCTATCTAACAATGAGTAGCCAAAAAAATAGCCTGGGAGCGACCTCAGTGCTAATGGGCTCAGCTTCGTTAGTCATTCCTTCTATAATCGGTGGGATAGGTAGTTTCTTTATTGAAATGAATTTATATCTATGGATGATTTATATTTTAATGTTAGTTACCACTATGTTATTAATGCTTACTAAATATCAAAAATTATAAATTTATGATCAGTTGAGTTTATCTCAACTGATCAATTCTGTTTTAAAACATCCAATATGTTGGCTCAATCAATAACAACATAAAAATCACAGCAGTATATTTTACAAATAACGCACTGATGTTATTCAATTATATCTACATATCGAAAAATATTATCATAAAAACCACAACCATCATTGATCAAAGTTTAATGTTACTCACTTGATCAGCTTACCACTGTATATATGAAAATATATGAATGGATAGAAAAGTTTTTTATGAAAGAATTTAACATTTATTTGTTATATTTTAGTTAAATAAAGGAGCATTGTGATGCCGTCTATCGATTCTACTATTTCATCATCTTACTGGTTATCGTCTATATCAAATCCAAACCAGCACAAAAAAATAGATAATGCAAATATACCAAATGAAGACCAGCCGACAAGCAACGAATTAACACTAGTAAATCCTCTACAACAAGACAGAGAAATAGTTCTAACTTCATAGCCAAATAACGCTACTATCATGCTCATGGCTGATAGTAGCGTTCTTATCAATCAGGTGTGTCATAAATCACCAGCTATCTTATTGCTATCAATGAAAGATTTTAATCTG
>DAYVGO010000013.1:0-34358 GCA_045399315.1 Arsenophonus sp. | reverse complement strand
GAAGTCATTATTACCCAATATTGATAATGTGTTTAAACATCAGAATCAACAAATTGTTGAGCTTACTGAACAGACCGAAATGATCCTACTCCCGCAAACTTTTAATTCGCTCAGCGAAGATGATTTTTTAGAGTTGTATCTAGAATATTATGGATTTAATGGTGAATTAGGTAAAAATTTATTCCCTAAAATCGATATGCTACTAAAGATTAAGGGCGGTTACTAATACAGATGAATTTGCTGAGCTTGTGATGGAATTTATTTCTTTAACTAATAATTCTTATACTTTGTTGGATAAGTTTATGGGAATAAGCTTGACAGTAGTAAAATCATTAAATGAATATTCAATCGATGATGATGTAAAAATAACAAAAATTCTTAACTTCAATGACCGTGCGAGGAACATGGTGCCCGGAGGCGGAATTGAACCACCGACACAAGGATTTTCAGTCCTTTGCTCTACCGACTGAGCTATCCGGGCAACGTAGTGTATTAAACCTGATTATAATATTTTCGTCAATTAAAATTATTGAATAAAGCTTTCTTATGCTTGTTTTTTCAACAAGTTAAAAACTGATATATAAAAATTGTTAAAAGATTTTTTTGGCAATAAGTAATGGTACCCTTTATTATTAGGATACCAACTTAACTAAGTAAAAAACTTATTAACGATAATTTTTCTGCGCATTATTTACCTTAATGAGATAATTACGTGATTGAGCGGCAGGATGTTTTGTCACTAATGTTTGGTAAACATCACTCGGCGACATTTGATTAATAATTTGTGCTGCCAGTTTTTTATCATTATGGAATACTCTTAATACACTACCGGCTCCACCATTATAGGCGGTGATGGTCGCATAGCGACGTGAGGTGGTATTCCTAATTTCACCGAGATAAGTATTTTGTAACAATGATAAATAGGCGGTTCCCAGTTCAATATTATTGGCAGGATCAAATAAATAATTGCGGCTAGGGATACCGGATTTTCCTTGCGCGCGAAAAACGTCTCGGCCCGCAGTATTTGGCATAATTTGCATCAAACCTAAAGCATCAGAGCGGCTAACAGCGTAAGGATTAAAACTAGATTCTATTTGCATAATTGCCAGGATCAACGATTGATCAATACCATATTTTGCCGCGGTTTGACGGATATAAGGTAAATATTTATGAGCACGTTTATCTAGGTGATTGGGAACTAATTGAATGGTAATTGACCAGATAACGTGCAATCCTGATTGCCGTCGTTGTAATTTGTTTTCTAATAGATAATCGGCAAATTTTGTTGCTCGCCATTCCCAACGAATAGGTTGGTTAGTGTGATCAAACACTTGTCCATATAAAAATGGCTCTTTGCTGATGGCAATATTATTAATATCAGAGTAGAGATCAATAGAGCTTGGATCATCTCCCATCAATAGGGTGGTAATAATTGCTTTTTTTAACTGTTCGCTAGGCTCTACACCTGCGATAGTTTCAATTGTAATGCTGCCGGCATCAAAATTAATATGACTGCGCGTTTGATATTGATCAGTATATTTGACATAATCTTTTGGTCCAGCAATGAGGACTTCATGAATTCCCCAAATATTCTCAATATTATGAGCAAATTGCTGGACTAAAATATCAAATCCATTAGTATCTTTGACGTATTCAGGATGAAATGAGCTCTCTTTTTTACTAGAGCAAGCCAGTAAAAGTTGGATTATGACGAGTAGGAGTAGCAGCTTTTTCATATCATTCACAGTTTTTCAGGTTAAAGACCATCAGAATGATAAAAATTCTGATGGGGTTAACAATTATTTTCCGGCGGGGTATAGCCTTCAATATGAATGTCTTGCCCTTCAAAGAGAAATTTTATCATTTCTTGCTTGAGTAGCTTTCTGTCTTCTGGATTCATGGTGCTAAGTTTTTTTTCATTGATTAGCATAGTTTGTTTACTCATCCACTGTTCCCAAGCTTCTTTAGATATTTCATTAAAAATCCGTTTTCCAATTTCCCCAGGATAAAGTTGAAAATCTAAACCTTCAGCTTCCCTCTGTAAAAAAGTACAAAAAATTGTTCTACTCATTAAGTGATTCCTCAGAATGGCAAAGTTACTTTCTGAATTGTTTAAGTAAATTTTCAACCGGTGCAGCTAAGCCAATTTTTATATCTTGTTGTAAGTTATACCAGACTCCGTTTGTTCCATCCATGTAAGAGGAAAATTGATTAATAGTGACATAAACTGGTATAACATCTAAATGAAAATGGCTAAATGTATGTCGAAATGTAATTAATTGTTCTATTTTATCATATTTAATACCCGAATTATTGAGCCACTCATTCAATGCGTTAAGCGTATCAAATTGTGGAAAAATAAATAATCCTCCCCAAATACCGGAAGGCGGACGTTTTTCTAACCAAACTGAATTTTCATGTTGTAAGATCAGAAACCAGCCCGTTTTTTCAGGGATTTGTTGTTTAGGCTTTTTAGCGGGAAATTGTTGCCAGCAATGGTTTATATAAGCATAACAATTTTTCTGTAACGGACAGAGTTCACATTTGGGGCTACTACGTGTGCAGATCATAGCACCCAGATCCATCATCGCCTGATTAAAATATTGCACATTATCGGCAGGAGTCAGCATAGTACTAACTGCCCACAATTGGTTTTCAACCTGTTTTTTACCGGGCCAACCTTCAATCCCACAGTAACGAGTAAGAACGCGTTTGACATTACCATCGAGGATCGGAAGATGTTGATTTTGTGATAGTGATAAAATAGCGCCGGCAGTAGAGCGTCCAATGCCAGGCAGTGAAATAACTTGTTTGAATTTGTTAGGAAAATGACCATCATATTTTGCGACAATTTGTTGAGCTGCTTTATGTAAGTTACGGGCTCGGGCATAGTAACCAAGGCCAGTCCAGAGGTGTAAGACTTCATCTAGCGAGGCGTTTGCTAAGGTAGTGATATCAGGGAAATGGCTAATAAATTTCTCAAAGTAGGGGATCACAGTAGCGACTTGTGTTTGCTGGAGCATAACTTCAGATAACCAGACATGATAGGATGATTTTTCCTGTTGCCAAGGCAGTGTTTTGCGTCCATAACGATGATACCAGCTAAGTACAGCATGAGAAAATTGCAGTGTATCCATATAAAAAGTCTTTACCCTAAAGTTGTTTTTATAAAAACAGGTTATGATTTGAGCAATAGCGCCATTTATCGTCATTTTTTGCGCTAGTTTGCTAACTATATATTTTCCCTATTCAGTTTGATATTAGTTTGAATGAAGCTTTTTATTCCGCAAATAAAAGTAATGCTTTTTACTAGCTATTTTCATATTCAGCTGCTCATAATATAATTGTCTTTATTATGAATAGTATTAATTGGTAAAAATAATCTCAATACTTATAATAAAAAATGTTATTACTCCAGAAGTTAATGAAGAAGGAAAAGTAATATGATGTGTCCGTAGTTTTGTTCGAAGTCAAGGAAGGTTAACTCCTCGTCAGGAAAATGCCCTACAAATGTTATGGCCTAAAATGGGGTTAGATTTTACAAGCTAACCTTTATCATTTGATTCACTGTTTGACAATAATGCGCCGGTGATCCTGTAAATTAGCTTTGGTATGGGGACTTCGTTAGTTGCCATAGCAGAACAAAATCGCGATAAAAACTTTTTGGGTATTGAAGTTCATACACCAGGTATTGGTGCTTGTTTGGTGGCAGTAGAAGAAGCCAAATTGAGTAATTTAAGTCTCATGTGCCATGATGCAATTGAAGTATTAGAGAAAATGGTGCCAGATGCTTCGTTAAATATGGTGCAACTTTTTTTTCCAGATTCCTGGCATAAAGTAAAACATAATAAGCGTCGAATTGTGCAGTGGCCTTTTGCTAAGCTTGTTTTACATAAATTGGAGTTAGTTGGTATATTTCATATGGTAATCGACTGGCAGCCTTATGCAGAGCATATGCTAAATGTGATGGCTGAAATTAGTGATTATCGAAATTTATCAGCAGCAGGAAATTATGTTCAGTGACTAGCTTCGCAACCGGTGACTAAATTTGAAAAGCGCGGCTAATAGTTAGATGGTATATTTGATCTGATGTTTGAGAGGATAAAATAATGTCTAAGCAGTGTAGTCGTCGTTTAAGTAAAAAACTACATATAAATGGAATTCAAGAGGTTGGTTTCTCTGTAAAATGGTCTTTTGCTGCTAAAACGCCAGTTGAATAAGATTGATAGTATCGTTGATAACTTTATTATAGAGCTGATTCAGCCTAATGGTTTAGCAATGGATGCTAGTGGTTATTTAGACTGGAAGGATTAATTTGTGTGGAGAAAACCAGTAAATGCACCGAAGAGCATCGAAAATTAGTAGAGGAATGGTTAAAAAATCAAGGAATGAAAAAGGTAGTTACTGCTGAATTATTTGATATTTGGTGGGATTAATCAATTTTAAATACTAATAGACAGATTATGGTTACTAAACATTTTCTTAGCATGCTTTAATTTGTCTAGGCCAGGAATGAAGATAAGGGATTATTTAATCGACATATAGCTATTACTTCAATGGTGTGAATAAGTATATAAATAGATTATTTTACTATAAAATCTGTATTTTTAGCAATGATCTCTTATTATCTTGAGCTAATAATTGAAAATAAATGTAATATATAATAATTTTAAATATAACTTTGTATATTAAAGTTGAAGATAGTATGTTTTCTCGTTAGCCAAGATCACTAAATGTTATTTTTCATAATAATGATGAAAAAATCAGCTCTAGAATTAATAATTGAATGAAAAAGCATAAAAATTATTTTAATATTTCTATTTTACCTAATAAATATTGCTTTTATTATAGTAATATATTTAATTAACTTTATGCCAATCAAATTGTCTGTCTACTATTCTAACTAATAGGCATAAATAAAAATATTTTTCAAATACTTAAATATAACAGGTAGGCAATATTTGCTATAAGTAATATTAATTTAGTGTGTATTTTCTATAATGTTGATAAAATAATTCAAATTTAATAATATGTAATATTGGGTGGTTATATTATACATTATAAGTTAAAATTTTACTATGTTTTTTATATTAATGTGAATGTCAGAAGTTTTTTGCTATTAACTTAAATAAATGAAGTTTCGGAACATAAAGTACATTTGATAATTATGAGTTTTAAAATTATTTAAATTTTTCAATAATAATTTGGATGAATTTTAAACATTAAATAGACAAATAGGTAAAAAATTAACCTAATTATTAGATTATATTTTTATCATGGTAAGTTATAGGAAATAAAAAATAATATCGGATAGTATTAAGACATGAAAACTTTAAATACAACGCTTTCTAATACATTACTCATAGATATTTTACAGCAGGTTCGTGCTCTGATAGGACAAGGAGAAGTAGCAAATTATATACCGGCATTAGCAGAAGTACCTAATCACCATTTGGCTATAGCGGTTTGTACGGTCGAAGGAGAGATATATTCAGCAGGTGATGCATACAAGCGTTTTTCTATTCAGTCAATTTCTAAAGTTCTTGGACTTACATTGGCAATGACTCGTTATCGGGAAGATGAAATTTGGTGTCGGGTTGGTAAAGAACCGTCTGGATTACCTTTTAACTCATTAGTACAGTTAGAAATGGAAAAAGGCATACCAAGGAATCCTTTTATTAATGCAGGCGCTATTGTTATCACGGATATGTTGCAGTTTCGTTTTAGCACACCTAAACAGAGAATGCTGGAATTTGTTCGTTCACTTACCGGTCAAACTGATATTAGTTATGATAACGAAGTGGCGCGCTCGGAAATGGAGCATGCAAGCCGTAATGCTGCGATTGCCTATTTAATGAAATCTTTTGGTAATTTCAGGAGTGATGTGTTAGCGGTGTTAGAAACTTATTTTCATTACTGCTCACTAAGTATGAATTGTGTCGAATTGGCACAATGTTTTAACTACTTAGCCAATAATGGACGATTATTAAATAATGAACAGATCATCACGCCAATACAAGCCCGGCAAATTAACGCGCTTATGATGACTTGTGGTATGTATGATGGTTCTGGTGAATTTGCATTCCGTATTGGTATGCCTGGTAAATCTGGTGTTGGTGGTGGGATCATTTGTGTTGTCCCCAATGCTTTTACCGTAGCTGTATGGTCGCCTGAATTGAATAAAACAGGGAACTCTTTGGCCGGTTGTGCTGCCTTAGAATTACTGTCACAACGGATAGGTCGCTCGGTTTTTTAATATCGCTGGTAATATAAAATAAGTGGGTACAGGAGAAAATATGTTACGTATTTTACTAATGATTTGCACACTACTGATGACGGCTTTTGCTATGGCTAAAGGGCAGCAATGTTCTATAAATCTTAAAGATGACATTATTATTACTAAACAGCATATCCAAGTAAAAGGCGCCAGTGGTAATTTGCAGATCACACCTAACGGCGAAGTTACCTTGAATGGTAAGGTCTTGCCATTAACAGCGATGCAGAGAAAGCAAGCTATTTATTATCAAACAATGGTTCGTAGAGAATTGCTATGGATAAAACAGCATACACAGCAGAAATTAGTGGAAGCTAAGCAAATACTCGATAGCCTCGTTGTTCGGGTTATGGGACAGGACAGTCAAGTCAGAAATCGTTTAAATGTGCTAAAACAAAATTTAGATCAGCAGCTTGATAAGGTTATCGAACAACGCTCTGATAGCTTAATTTTCCATCATCAGAGGTTAAAAATGCTTAAAGATGACAGCCGTATTTTACTTAATGAAAGTTTAGGAGGCATGCTGCAAGATAGTATTAATGAAATGGGACGCAAACAATTATTAAGCGGTGGTGATGCAAATCAGTCACTGCAAAATTTGCTAGGTGGATTAAACGGATTACAGCAGGATTTGCAATTAGAATGGAAAAAACAGGAAGATAACTTTCGTCAATTTGGTCAACAGGTTTGTCATAAAATTGCCCATATGGAGCAGCTTCGCATTGATCTATTAAATAGATTGAAATAGTTTTTAAACTAAATCCTATCTTATTTAACAGTGCAATTTAAGTTAGTCATTGCTAGCTTGCAAGCTTAATTTAATCGCGATTTATTTCTATTCAATAAAGTTTAATCTGATATTTACCTGTTATTGTCGCAGGTATTTAGCAGGTTAAGCTTAACCTTGTTATTTTTCTAATTATAGTCAAATTAGCCTGACTGAATAACTTTAGTTGTAGCTAATAGAATAGCTACAAAAAATCAGTTCAATACCTTGATATAACCATGCTGAAGAACAATGTAATTTATGGGCATAATAACGCTATTGTTAAATAAACTGCTTAAATAAGATAGCAGCAAGTATAAATGTAAAAACATTAACTGAAGCGCAATATATGGGGTTATGGGAGCCGATTAAAGATTTTTTTAAAGGTGGTGTGAAGCGACAGGTAATAGAGACATTATTTAATCAAATTAATCAGCCAGCCCTCCATGATGCTTCACCGAATGAACAACTGAAGAAATTTGAACGGTTGATTTAGTTAGCTAAACCTTGAACAACAATTATATTTTACTGTTAACGTTAATCCTTCTAATGAAGATAAATAGTAGAGCTATCAATTCAAGATTGGACAACACAATATATATCAATCCGATAATTTTTGTGTGGCAAAAGCAAATCTAGCATTTCATCAATTTATATTTGCTTCTTCTCCTGAGATTTTTACTCTAGAACATTGTATTGGTACTGTCGTTGAATGTGTGGTTGATGAGCCAGATAAACGAAGACAGTTCACAGAAAATTTACATAATACCAGCTATAGCTCTAAAAACTTACGCACAATTGAAAATGATTCTGATTCGAGCTGATTTATTGCGCATTTTGAGAACGGCGATTTAACGTTTTCCAATAGAACCGCAACGGTAAGTGAATTGAGAGGGGAAGGTTTAAAACAAGCGGGTGAAATAAAGATTATAATAATTTATATGAACTTTTTTCATCAGTATATCGTACTGAACAGGACCCTATATTATTGGGTATTACAAATGGGGTTGGAATTGAGCTCAATCAGTCGCTGACTCAGGCTCATTATAACTTACGGGATCCGCAAATTGTGCAAGCACTACATAAGTGGACTATTTCTGACACTGGATTAACATTGGGTATATTATTAGGGATCCCTAAACCTAATATTAATGATACAGATAGTAGGCATAAAAATATTATATTTGAAAAGAAAGTATAGTTTATCAGCGTCGTGGAATAATATTCTGCTATTTACATCCCATGTAATATGGGATGTAGCCATCTTTATAGAAATAGCGTTAACAAGGAATTAAGAAATAATTTTCCTTGTTTGGTGATTTGCCAGCTCGATTTTGTTTCTGTGATATAACCTTGCTCCAAGGCGTTATCAAGTTGACGCCGAATAATGTCTTCCGGTAAACCGGTGTAATTAATAAAATCCTGTCTTGGTATAGCCTCAAGTAAGCGAAAACGATTCATAAAGAATTCAAAAGGTCTGTCTGGTTTGTTTACCTCCTGTTGTTGATAGAGATAGTGACCAGACATATAGCCCCGCGGGTGTTTTGTTTTCATTATTCGTAAAATACGACCATCGGCAAAAGAGATTTTTCCGTGTGCCCCGCAACCAATACCTAAATAATCGCCAAAACGCCAATAATTTAAATTATGCTGACACTGATAGCTAGGTTTAGCATAACCAGATATTTCATATTGTTGATACCCGGCTCTATTAAGTAGCTGATGCCCGTGAGTAAAAATCTGCCATAACACATCGTCATTGGGAAGGATCGGAGGGCAGGAACCGAAATGCGTATTCGGTTCAATCGTTAATTGATACCAAGAAATATGAGGTGGAGATAAATCAATCGCTTGTTGCAGATCGGCAAGTGCCTGTTCGAGCGACTGATCAGGTAAGCCATGCATTAGATCAAGATTAAAACTGCGTAAATTTAATGAAGCAGCCAGAAAAGCTGCTTGAATAGCTTCTTCCGGGCCGTGTATTCTGCCTAATTTGGTAAGTTTATCGGTAGCAAAACTTTGTATGCCAATAGAAATCCGATTAATGCCAGCTTGTTGATATTGGCTAAAACGATCAGCCTCAACGGTACCAGGATTTGCCTCCATGGTAATTTCGGTATCTGCTGCTAGAGAGAGGCGTTGACGAATACCATCAAGTAAAGATTGCATTGCTTTCGCATCGAGTAAACTAGGCGTGCCTCCACCGATAAAAATACTATTAACCTGACGACCATTTATCAGTACAAGGTCAGCTTGGAGATCGGTTAATAGATGTGTGACATATTGTTGTTGAGGCAGCTCACCTTTTAGTACATGTGAATTAAAATCACAATAGGGACATTTTTGCACACACCAGGGGATATGAACATAAAGACTCAATGGTGGTAATTTAAGCATTAGCTAGAGATCCTAATAACATCCTTAATGCTTGGCCACGATGCGATACTGCATTTTTTTGCGCTTTGGTTAATTGGGCTGCAGTAAGTTTTAGTTTAGGATCATAAAAAATAGGATCATAACCAAAACCATTGTTACCTTTAGATTCATGGGTCAGCACACCATGCCATATACCATGACATATTATCGGTGTGGGATCGGCAAAATGGCATAAATAAACCAGTACACAATTAAATTGGGCTTGACGTTGGTTATCCGGTATATTTTTCATGACGGATAATAGCTTATGCAAATTTTCTTCATCAGATGCTTTTTCACCAGCAAATCGAGATGAATAGATGCCAGGCGCGCCTTTTAGCGCATTAACTGAAAGCCCTGAATCATCGGCAATGGCAGCAAAACCAGAGACTTTTGCTGCATGACGTGCTTTTAAAATGGCATTTTCAATAAAAGTTAACCCCGTTTCTTCAATTGCACTAATACCTAACTCAGTCTGTGAAATAACGCTTAAATTACATTCTGTTAATAGTTCAGAGAATTCATTAACCTTACCGGGATTACTCGTTGCTAATACCACTTTTTGCATGAAATTTGCTCATATTTACATCAAATAGCCAACGGAATAGAGAATACTGGTAATAGTTGGCTCAATAAATAGCAGAATATCTAGGCGTAGATAATTTAACGCGATCAAAATCAGCATTACTATCATGGCCGAGAAATCCAATCCACCCATAGCTGGGATGATCCGACGAATGGGTGACATCAATGGTTCTGTTAATTGCATAAGCATATAATCAATCGGATTGCGGCCTTGACTGATCCAACTAAGAATAGCGCGAATTAATATTAGCCAGAAAACTAATTTGCCAGCATAGGTTAGTAATTGAATAAAACTAATAGGTAACAACGCTATATTTTTTAATGCCAGTGTGTTTGTGGCCCACATAATAAAAAGAATATTGGCCAAGGTAAAGATATAGGCGACTAATAAAGTTGCTGTATCAATAGCGCCAATGGCTGGAATAAAACGACGTAATGGGCCGACAATAGGTTGAGTGGTTTTAACGACAAATTGGGAAAATGGATTATAGAAATCAGCACTGACCCATTGCATCCACATTCGTAGCAATAAAATAATAATGTATAGTTGAATAATGGTGGGTATGATAAAAGTTAAAAATTGCATTTAATTATCCTGATAAATCAAAATTGTTTTTCCATTTCTTCAGCCCGGTGAATTGCCGCCTTCATGGCATTGGAGACAACTTGTGGTAAATTAGCTTTATAAAATTGCTCTAAAGCTTTAGCTGTGGTCCCGCCTTTAGAGGTCACTTGTTCTCTTAGTGTTGCGAAAGAAAGTTCTAGTTTGCTTGCAGCTAGGACAGCAGAACCTTGGGCGGTATATAAAACCAGCTCTTTTGCTGTTTTACTATCAAAACCAAGTCGTTCAGCCTCCTGTTGCATTGATTCCATAAATAGAAAAAAGTAAGCGGGCGCACTACCACTAATAGCAATAATATCATTAATAGCGGCTTCACTAGTTAGCCAAAAGACTTTGCCGACATTTGCCATTAATTCTGTGGCAAAAGTTTTATCATCCGCTGAAACTGTATCCATTGCGTACAGCCCACTAACACCTTGGCCAACCAGAGAGGGTGTGTTAGGCATAACACGTACCAAGTTTATATTAGGATCCAGATATTGTTGGTAACGTTTAGCTGGAATTCCGGCGGCGATCGTTAAAATCAGTTTATTAGCGAAATTAATTTGTTCTTTAAGTGATTGACAGACAGTTTCCATAATTTGGGGTTTAACAGCAAGAATAATAACCTCGGCATCATTGCTGGCATTACAGTTATCACTAGTTCCGTGTATGCCATATTTTTTTACCAGTTGGTCGCGATTTTTAGCCGTTGGGGAACAAGCCGTAATGTAATTTGCCGGATAGCCACCGGAAACTAATCCGGCAATAATCGCATGAGCCATATTGCCAACACCGATAAAGGTAATTTTTCGTTGTTGCATTATATTGTTCCTTATATTGGTCATTTTGACTTTCAGATTAATTAATTATCGGGAACCAAAAATCGCTGTGCCAATTCTGACTAATGTTGAACCACAAGCAATTGCAATATCAAGATCATCTGTCATGCCCATTGAAAGTGTATCAATATCTGGATATTGTTTTTTTAATTGATTGAATAAATTTTCCATACTACGAAAAATTGATATCTGTTGGGTGATCTCTTTATTCGGCGCTGGAATTGCCATTAAGCCACGTAATTTTAGGTTTGGTAGTTGTACAATTTCGGCAGCTAATTTATCTAAGGCTTCTGGCACAATACCTGATTTACTTTTTTCATCACTGATATTAATTTGGATCAGTACATTCACTGGTGCTTTATTTATCGGGCGCTGATTATTTAATCGTTGAGCTATTTTCAATCTATCAATAGTATGACACCAATCAAAGTGCTCGGCTACCAATCGACTTTTATTGGATTGTAGAAATCCTATAAAGTGCCATATTAAATGGTGTTTGTTGCTAAAATAGACGATTTTTTTTATTCCTTCTTGCACATAATTTTCGCCGAATTGGTATTGACCAGCATTGATAGCTTGCTGAATGGCATCACATGATTTGGTTTTGCTAACAGCTAGCAAGGTAATGTCTTCCGCGGCACGACGATATTGATTGGCAGCTTGTATGATGCGATTTTTGACATTAAGCAGATTTTGTTGGATTGTTTTCATAAGAATTCAAATGCTAAAAAATGAAATAGGTTAACAGAATAATTTTATTGCCACAGATAAGTAAGAATGACACTTTATTGCAATTATACTGATTAAGCATGTTGTTCAAACCAACTTTCCAAAATAATAACAGCAGAGATGGAATCAATTTTACTTCTATTTAAAGCTCGATAGCCACCTTGATTAAACAGTTGTGCTTTAGCTTCTATTGTGGTTAGGCGTTCATCATGTAATGTAACTTGGATTCTAAAGCGGCCATGTAGACGATTGGCAAATTTACGTGCTTGATTGCTTATTGGTTGTTCTGTCCCATCCATATTGAGAGGAAGTCCAACGATAACGAGTTCAGGTTGCCACTTTTGTAATATTTTTTCAATTTCTAGCCAGTTTGGTTTACCATCTTTTGCTTTTAATGCAGTTAAAGGACGAGCGGTTGCTGTAATTTCCTGCCCGATGGCGATCCCTATACTGAGAGTACCGAAATCGAAAGCAATAATTGTTCTATTTGTCATTAGGCATGACCCGCTTGATTTGAAATATTAAAAATATCAATCCCAATCAAAGCAGCAGCTTCACGCCAACGTTTGGTAATTGGGGTGTGAAAAATAATATCGCTATTTGCTTTAGCGGTTAGCCAATTATTTTCCATCATCTCTTTTTCTAATTGCCCTTGCTCCCAGCTTGAATATCCTAAGGCGACAAGGGTTTTTTCTGGTTGTTTTACGGTGCCTAAACTTTCCAGGATATCTTTTGATGTTGTGATCATAATTTCATCAGAAAGCTGTAAGGTAGAACTAAAACCATTTTGTGGCGAATGTAG
This sequence comes from Arsenophonus sp., assembly GCA_045399315.1. Classification (GTDB taxonomy): domain Bacteria; phylum Pseudomonadota; class Gammaproteobacteria; order Enterobacterales; family Enterobacteriaceae; genus Arsenophonus. Next base: position 21,344 of record DAYVGO010000013.1, on the reverse strand, counting down.
AATAAAGCCATGTGCTTCTGCGATTGGACCACCGGAAAAAACTGGTTGACTCAAATTGGTCATTTGATCATATTCTGTCGTTTTAATATTTAAATTTTTTAATATGCTGTTGATTGAAATTTGTTCAATTGGCCTATTGATCATCAGACCCATAGCACCTTTTTCATTATGCTCACAGATATAAACCACCGACTTTTGAAAATACGGATCTAATAGCGTAGGCATGGCGATGAGAAAGTGGTTTTGTAAATTCATATTATTAAACTTATTTTCCTAAATTATATCAATAAAATATACCTGAATTAAGAGTTAAAAAATAATTAATCAAACACACTAGGGATGTATAATTTTTATCGCTGGTAAATTGTACCTGTACGATATTTATATTTTATAACAGTAGGAAACATTTTCAGTATCCGATCTTATTATTCAGTTAAACTATAATAGCAATGGTTAATTTACTATTTTTGTAGACAATCGTTTTTCTATTGCATCAAATAACATACCAGTGATTGATATATCCGGAAATATTGCTTCAATTTCACGTATACAGGTTGGGCTGGTGACATTGATTTCGGTTAAACGATCACCAATAATATCCAATCCAACAAAAATTAATCCTTTCTCTTTTAAAGTAGGTGCCACAGTTCTAGCAATTTTCCAATCACTGTTAGTTAAAGGTCTCGCTTCACCATATCCTCCGGCAGCTAAATTTCCCCGTGTTTCACCTTGAGCGGGAATACGCGCCAGGCAATAAGGAACTGGTTCACCATCAACAACTAGAACACGTTTATCACCCTCTTTAATCGCTGGTAAGTAATTCTGTGCCATACAAAAACGTTGGCCATGTTGAGTTAATATTTCAATAATAACACTAACATTCGGATCATCTTTTTTTAGTCGGAAAATAGAAGCACCACCCATTCCATCCAGGGGTTTAAAGATGACATCGTCATATTTTTGATGGAACTCACACAATTTTTTATTATCTCGACTCACTAACGTATCAGGAGTTAACTTAGCAAACCAGGCGGTAAATAGTTTTTCGTTACAATCCCGCAGGCTTTGTGGTTTATTGACGATTAAAGTTCCTGCTTCTTCTGCTCTTTCAAGAATATAAGTAGCATAGATATATTCAGTATCAAAGGGCGGATCTTTACGCATTAAAATGACATCAAGATTTTTCAGCGCAATATCTTGTTCAGTTCCAAATTCATACCATTGTGTCGGATCTTCTTTGATTTTTGCCAGTTGTCTGGTATGTCCGAATGCCTCACCTTGTAATAAATAGAAATTGTTCATTTCCATATAGTGAATTTCATATCCGCGGCGTTGCGCTTCTAATAACATAGCGAAACTACTATCTTTTTTTATTTTTATGGCTGAAATGGGATCCATAACAATACCTAATTTGATCATTTTGTCTCCTTAACCAAGATCGCCGAAACGAACTTGTAATGCGGTGATTGCAGTTAACGCAGTGGTTTCTGTCCTTAATATTCGAGGACCCAGTAGGATATTAGTAAATTGATAATTAGTTGTCATTATGATTTCATTAGATGAAAGACCGCCTTCTGGACCGATCAGTAAACGGATTTTATTTACAGATGCAGGCAATGTATTGATAGTTGATTGTGCTTTGGGATGAAGAGTAATTTTTAATGCATTATCTTGCTCTGCGCACCAAGCTTCAAAAGACATTACCGGACGAATTAACGGGATCTTATTACGTCCACATTGTTCACAAGCGGAAATAGCAATATTTTGCCATTGTTGTTGTTTTTTATTGAGTCGCGCAGTATCTAATTTAACGTTACAGTGTTCAGAAATAAGTGGCGTAATGATATTGACACCCAGTTCTACTGATTTTTGAACGGTAAATTCCATTTTTTCCCCACGGGAAATTACTTGTCCAAGGTGAAGATCTAATGGGGCTTCTTTGTTTGCGATCGTTGCCAGACCTAGCTGAACTTTAACTGACTTTTTGTTAGCTTCAAGTATTCGCCCCAGGAAAACAGAATTACTGCCATCAAATAACTCAATATCTTGCCCTACACTCATACGTAAAACCCGACTAACATGGTTAGTGGCATTATCGCTTAGTCGTATTATTACGCCTGATTCTAATGGTTCAGGATGATAGATCCGAGGAACCCGCATAGCTATTCTTCCTTATCAACTGAATGTAGCAAAATATTGTGTCCATAATAAAGATGGAAAAATAAACTAGCAAGGTGTCTCTCTATTGATTTTCCCTTTTTATTTTGCGTTGTGATTCGCAAAAATTCGCTTACAACAAGATTATTGCTAATAAATTATTATAGAACTGTTATGAATTATCGTTTTTTATTTATTAATATGGAAATTTAATGCTAATGAATAATGATAGTTTTCAAAAGGAGTTTGAAGATGGTTACACTGTTCACCAATTTTTCATATTGGTCACTTATCCAAGCGCTAATCATAACGATCATTTTATTACCGCTAAGCCGTTTATTAATTAGTTATTTACCATTTTATCTATTTAATTATCAATTGCTTAGATAACCATGTAGATATCTTCTTTTTATTACTTTTTTGTTCCTTTCACTATCATATTCTTACTTGATCACTGACATTAGCCATATTATTAGTTTACTTTTTTTTTGTTTAGTTTAGCGTGTTGCTTGCTTTTATTGATCATCAGACAGAATATTTGCCTTATCTATTGTTATCTTCTGCTTACTTAGGCTTACTTAATTATGCTTTTTATGGATTAAAATGCAATATAAGCCAGATAAATTTGGTTTTGGTCCTTTATTAACTAGTGCTGGCGTTAGTCTTATGTTTATTAAATATTTTAAAGAAGATTAGCTAATAAAAGTTATTGTCTAACAAGTTATTTTGTCAGTATATTGGACTTGTATTGCAACTCTATTGGCTTAATCTAATATTTTTAATAATGTTGTTCGTTTTCAATTATGGTAGCTGTGCCAAATGGTGTTACGGTATTTGCCACTCAAAAAGAAGCGGGCTGTATTTCTACAGCTAAAACATCCTCTTATACAAAAACATTTGATGTTACGGTTGCTAATTTGTCTGAAAAAAAGTTTAATCTGTTTATAATATTGTTTTAAGGTTGTTTTAGGTTCAAAAGAATTCAAGGTAGATACTATTAATGAGAACTTACATAGTAAGATATTAAAAAATAACGAAAGTACAAAAGGTTTCGTTGTTTTTGCTTCGAATGATAGCGATATAATTAAAGCAGTAATGGTTAAATTAACTGATAAATGTAGATAACTAATATTGCTAAACACAGCTTAACCTTGGCACAAGCTGTGTTAAATAAATAAAAGCTCCATTTTATTAGTTTACAGTTTTTATAATTTCTCTAAATAAATAATCATTATTTAGGCCCCATTTATGGAAATGAATAAATAATATTTATGATAATGAAGCTGTTGATAAATTTTTCCAAATATTTTTGCCATAGTTGTGGTTCAGAAAAATATCTGTCTAAATTTATTACCATCAGATTTTTACCATGTTAGGCAATTAGTGTCGGAAAACCAGAACGAGCAACTTGATGTAATAAAGTACGACTTGATTGAATATGTTTATTGGTTGATATTTATTAATGGCAAAAGTTTGTTGAAATAATTGTTCATCTAGTTCAATCTCTTGAGCCAATTGTAACAAAACTTTTTCTTCGCTAACCCGATAACCATCGATATAATGTCTTGCCTGGATTGCCCTTAACATAGCCAAGCCTTTATTTTCTATTTCATCAGCAGTAATAATTGCTGTTATCGGGGGTAATGAATCTAGGATTACATCATTTTGTTGTAATATTTTGTGATAATTATCACAAAATATTTGTCAAGTTATACTAGCAATCTGCTTATCAGTATCCAGTAGAAATTGACGCCACTGATCATCTATCTTTACCCGGTTATAGCCCGTCAGCATACCACCACCATGAAGTTGTAACTTAATATTGGGCTGATTAGCGGCAATTTCTATCAATGAAGAGGCGCCATAGCACCAACCACAAAAAGGATCAAAAATATAGTGTAAGATTATCGGTGACATTTTTTCCTCGCGAAATTATTGTGGCCATTTCATTTTGCCCTTCAATACCTTGGCGCTCAATTCAAGACTAGAAGGCTCTTTTAAATTTGGATAAGCTTGTTGCATCTTTTTAATGACTTCACTTGAATTTTTGCTTTGTGCTAATATTTTTTCCAGCTTCTTCAAATAGTTCTGGGTAAAAGTAACGATAGCAATATCTTTTACGGACGGCTCAAGGTAATGACCGGGAATAACGATTTTTGGCTTAAGTTGTTTGATATTTTCCAATGCTTGTTGCCAATGTTGACGAGATGCTTTGCTTTGTGTATTAGCCGTCCAGACATGAATATTGTCAGAGACAAGCACACCACCAACTACGACTTTAAGTTGAGGGATCTAGACAAAAGTACGATCAGGAGCAGAGCTTTTTAATCCCTCAATTTTAATTTTTTCACCGTTAACCACTAATGTATTGCCTTGTAACACATCAGGAACAATAATCTTGGTTGGGGTTTGTTCTTTTAACATAGCTCCCCAAAAGCTAGTTTACCATCTCCGGTCGCTTTTATCACTTTCACCGTTTTAAGGGGTGCTAATATTTTGGCATTAGGGAAAGCTTTAGCAATAACCTTTAGTCCAAAGTAATAATCGGGATCAGAATGACTAATGTAGATTTTTGTTAGTTTTTTATTTAGTTTTTTTATACGATTAACTAATTCTTGGGCATCATTTTTTTGAAATTGAGCATCAATAAGGATTATTTCGTGTTTACCACTAATAATTTCAGAAGAGACGGGAAAAATACTTTTTTCACCAGGATGATAGACTGACATTTCTAAATTAGAGGCTTGAACTAATGTGCTGAAAATAAAAAGAGCAGCTATTGTGATGATGGAACCAACTTTCATAATGTTTTCCTTAATGCAAATAAATGTTAACTCATTCATAACAAATGGTAAAAATTGAAAGAAAGTAACATAATTGACAGTAAGTTATTGTTTAAATTGATCAGTTAAAATCGATAGCACCACAATTTTACCAGTTTTTTATTACCACTATTGCCTCAGGTAGTTATGAAGGCAGAAAAATTTAATCTGGTCCAAATAACGGCTATTATTCCTGATTATCGAGCAAAGGGTATTTTAGTCACTACGTTGGCAAATTTTTGCACATTTACTACAAAACAGTATTACTGTTGATTGACAAGTTATCAATAAAACAGTTAACTAGTTAGATGAGCGGATTGATTTAGTATGATGAATTAATAATTCATCATACCTAATCTAATTTTTTAATAATCGATATGTTAATCGTAAAAAAATAAATCCGTATATTAGTTGATCACTATATTTTTTAAACGTCAGTTTGCTACTGGTGCAAATTAAAACTATTCATGCTGAAAGGCGTTGATTAACTGAGTTTCAAATTCTTTCATAGTAATTTTGAGACATTGAATAAATCGTTCGCTAAGTTCAGACGAGGGCCGATGCATTGTCTTAATTAAATTGACAGTAAAAGGAATTGATTTAATAAAAGGTCTGTTACAAAGACCATCAGGATCATGTTTTAAAAAATCAACAGTAGTAAATAGGTTGACGATTGAAACATATAATCCTTCCCTTACAATAGCATAAACTGTGGATGTATTATGCACTTCCATTACTATCTGGCGAGTAATGTGTTGTTCGTTAAAATAGTTATCAATTGTTTGTCTATAACTATCAGTTATTGAAAGACGAACAAAAGCTACGTTATTAAAATCTTTAGTGATTAAATATTTTTTTGCTAAGGCATGTTGGCGAGGTAATACCATGACTTCATTTAGAATACTTAAAATATCACCGTAGGTACTGTATATGCTCCGTCAGACCGATATCATAATGTTGAGCTGAAATCTATTCTTCTAATATAGGTGGTTCTGAAGTGGTAACGGTAAAATTGACTTTGGGATAATCGACCAAGAATCGCTTGCAGACTTTTGGTAACAGCGATTGACTAAATACCGGTAAACAGGCGATTAAAAGTTGAGTGTTTCTAAATTGTCTGATAATGCCAGCCATATTATAGATCCTTTCTAATCCATAATAGGAACGTTTAATTTCTTCAAACAATCTTAATCCTTGTACAGTTGGCAATAACCGCCCTTTGATCCTATCAAATAATTTAAATTTTAACCGACTCTCTAAACGACTAATTTCACGACTGACAGTAGGCTGAGATGTTTAGAGTAATTGTTCGGTATCTGTTAAGTTTTTGGTGGTCATGACCACGCGAAAAATTTCGATATGACGCCAGGAAAAAGGTTGCATTTACTTAACTCACTAAAGTTATTTATATCCTATATGAATTAGACTATAGCTAAGTAATTATTTTTATTACTTATTTTTTCTTTTAATAATAATAAAAAGTGAAAAGATAAATTAAGGTTATTAATGACAACGTTTGCCACCACAGCGAGTCAATATTTGACAGCAGAACAATTAATTAAATTATCTGCTCAGTTTGGAAAACCTATCTGGGTTTATGATAGTGAAGTTATTATGCGGGCACTTAAGCAATTATCAGCATTCGATGTGATCCGATTTGCCTAAAAAGCATGCTCCAATATTCATATTTTGCGTTTAATGCGACAACAAGGCGTCAAAGTTGATGCTGTATCCTTAGGCGAAATCAAACGGGCGTTAGTAGCAGATTTTCATCCTGGTAGAGAACAGGTCGAAATTGTATTCACCACAGATGTAATTGAACAACAAACTATTGAACGTGTAATAGAGTTAGATATTCCAGTTAATGTTGGTTCTATGATATGCTAATTCAATTGGGTAAAGCTAAACGGCATCATCCTATTTGGCTACGTATCAAGCCAGGATTCGGCCATGGTCATAGCCAAAAACCAACATCGGCGGAGAAAATAGTAAGCATGGCATTTGGTTTGAAGATCTGTCGTTAGCTATTGAAAAAATTAACCAATACCAGTTAACGCTGATCGGTATACATATGCATATTGGTTCTGGGGTTGATTATTGCCAGCTGGCGAAAATTTGTGATGCAATGGTAAAGCAGGTCATCTGGAGTGGCTGTGATATACAAGCTATTTTAGCTGATGGGGGGGATTATCGATCCCTTATTGTTTGGGAAGAGCCAATTGATATTAACCATTATTATGCTTTATGGCATGATGCTCGTGAACGTATTTCAGCCTATTTGGGGCATAATATAACACTAGAAATTGAGCCTGGACGTTATTTGGTGGCAGAATCGGGCGTACTGTTAGTGAAGTCAGAGCAACGAAACAGATGGGCAAAAATCATTATGTATTAGTGGATAGTGGGTTTAATGATCTTATGCGTCCTGTTATGTATGGTTGTTATCATCATATTTCTGTTATGGCAGCGGATGAACGTGATCTCACTAAGGAAAATTTACGTGAAACACTAGTTGCCTACCCATTATGTGAATCTGGCGATGTTTTTACTCAGGCAACCAATGGCGCTATTATCCTGTGCTTATTCCCCGAAATTTATGTTGGAGACTATTTAGTTTTTCATGATACAGATGCTTATGGTGCTTCAATGTCTTCTAATTATAATAGTCGACCGCTAATAGCTGAAGTGATGTATTTAGATGGTGAACCGAAATTAATTCGTTGACGACAAACGCTACCAGAATTGTTAGCATTAGAAACGAGTTTGCTAAATTGTGATTAGGGAGCTTAATGGCTCCCATAGAATCGACAATTATGTGGCTTGTTCTTTGTCTAATGGCGAGCTATTTTTCTGTTGTTCAGATTTTTTAATAGCCACCACGAGCGTATCATATTTAAATTCGCCAACATTAATAGATCTTAAATGACTAGTTTCTGCTTACGTAAAATATCTGCTTCTTGTTGGCTAATTTTACCGTTGCTATGACTGTTTAGCCAGTTTATCTAAATTGATAAAATGGGGTTTATGCGCGTTTTGGCTAACCAAACGTTCAAAGATTGGCTCCGCGGCAATAATATCTAATAATGCCGTATTAATCAGACCATGAGGATTGTGCTCACTCGGTGTCAGGTATTGACTCAGACCAATACAATCACGTGTTTCTGATGGAGTCATCATAATTTTTGCTAGCTTATGATCAAGTTGATCATTAGGTGGAGCATAATGATAACAAAATGGAAAAATAATAATACTGGTTAACAGAGCAACCAGACGGTTGGGGAAATTACCTAGCATAGCTTTCATTGCTTTTTCTGATTGAAACAGCCAATCTTTTATTACCCATTCAACAATAGGTAAATCCAGCGTTGGGCGACCATCATCTTGATAGCGTTTTAATGTTGCTGATGCTAAATAAAGATGACTTAAAATATCACCTAAACGAGCAGAAATGCGTTCATGGCGTTTTAATCCGCTACCTAATAATCCCATCGAGATATCAGCAAGTAGGGCAAGATTGGCACTTTGTCGATTTAATTGCTGATAGAAGCGGCGAGTGGTATTTGTTGTTGGCGCTTTACTTGTTCGGCCGTTTGTTAAACCCAACCAAAAACTGCGCACTAGGTTACTTAATTGTATGGCTTAAGTGGCCAAAAAGTAATTTATCAAAAGCGGTAATGTCGTTATTTTGTGCTGCAGTTATTTCGCAAAATGTAAGGATGGCAGTGAATAGCTCTTTGGCCAAAAATCACCATACTGCGTGTTAAAATATTAGCACTTTCAACGGTGATGGCAATCGGTGCACCTTGATAAAAGCGAGCTGGAAAATTTGACGGTCCCATACAAATACCTTTACCACCAGTAATATCCATCGCATCAATAATCGCTCTTTGGCCTCGATGGGTACAATGATATTTCACAATGGCAGAGAGCACGGCTGGTTTTTCACCAGATATAATTGCTGTGGTAATTAACGTTGCATCGGTATCCATTAAATAAGCATTACCAGCAATACGCGTTAAAGGCTCTTCGATATTTTCCATTTTTCCAATTGGTAATTTGAATTGGCGACGAATATAGGCATATGCACCGATTGCCATAGCGATACTTTTTAAGCCACTAATGGCATTAGAAGGAAGGGTAATGCCACGACCGATAGAAAGACATTCCATTAACATGCGCCAGCCCTGGCCTGCCATTTTGGTACCGTCAATAATATAATCAATCGGCACAAAAATATCTTTACCACGCGTGGGGCCATTTTAGAAAGGGGCATTTAAAGGGAAATGACGATGACCAATTTCTGTCCCAGCAATATTGGTTGGGAGCAATGGGTAATGCCTAGATCGGTTTTATCGCCAAGTAAATGATCAGGATCATAAAATTTAAATGCTAGTCTTAATACTGTAGCAGCCGGTGCTAATGTAATATAACGTTTATTCCAATTTAAATGCATTCCTAATATCTGTTGGTTTTCCCACATTCCCATACAGACAACACCTGTGTCAGGAATAGCTCCAGCATCGGGGCCGGCTTCAGGACTTGTTAACGCAAGATATGGGATCTCTTCACCTTGAGCAAGCCTAAATAGATAGTGCTGTTTCTACTCCTCGGTACCATAATGTTGTAGAAGTTCTCCTGGGTCTAATGCGTTAGGCACACCAACTGTAATTGCCAATATACCGGAAACACCGCCTAATTTTTGTAATATAAGCGCTTGGGCATAGGCAGAAAATTCAAGACCACCATACTCTTTTTTGATGATCATAGCGAAAAAGCAGTGCTTTTTTAAATGTTGTCATAATTCGGCAGACATATCAGCAAGTTTATGGCTAATTTGAAAGTCGTTAGCTAAGCGGCATGCTTCTTCAACCGGACCATTTAGAAAAGCTTGTTCTTCAGTTGTTAATTGTGGTCTGGGATAATTATGTAATTTATCCCAGTCAGGTATACCTTGAAATAAATCACCTTACCACCAAGTTGTGCCTGCCTCGATGACCTCTTTCTCGGTTTTTGACATGGTTGGGATGATTTTCTGAAAAATTTGTAAGGCCGGGGTAGCAATGAATGAGCGATGCACTGGAGTGTAAAGAACAGGGAATAATACTACAACTGTGAGTAATAGCGTCCAATAATGCCATAAATTAGCGCTAATCATAATTAAGCAATATGTAAGTATTAAGTAGGCTACTTAATACTAGGGGTCGCTTTATGATAATAAAAGAATTCCGATTAAACAAATAACATAGAAAAAAAGTGAGTAGAGCCATAATGGTACTCCTGATTATGATTAAGCTAATTCATTCGGAGGTCAGATCTATATTTTTTCTTATCTTTAATCTAGTTGAATTTTTTATCAATATTTTTACATATTAATTACAATGTAGTTCACAAATTATTTGTTGGGCTTAACTATGTTGTGACAAGTATCATTCACACTTTTTTCATAAAGTTTAATTCGTTACACTGGGATTGTTGAGAAAATAATATTTTATTAGGAGTAAAAAATGATGTACCAGGAGCTTATCTGTGCTGAATTGGAAGAAGCGGCGGTTACATTGAACAATTTTCTTAATAGCCAAGAAAATATTGAAGCGATTGAACAAGCTGCGGTTATGTTATCGAATGCCTTTAAAGTGGGAAGAAAAGTATTATCATGTGGCAATGGTGGTTCGCACTGTGATGCAATGCATTTTGCCGAAGAGTTAACTGGACGTTATCGTGAAAATCGGCCAGGTTATCCTGCGATAGCAATTTCTGATGTTAGTCATCTTTCCTGCGTTGGTAATGATTTTGGCTATGATTATGTTTTTTCCCGCTATATAGAAGCAGTCGGTCAAGAAGGAGATATCCTATTCGCACTTTCAACTTCAGGTAATTCTGGCAATATTATTAAGGCAATTCAGGCAGCATGTTCTAAAGGAATGCAGGTGATCACATTGACAGGCAAAGATGGTGGAAAGATGGCAGGCAGCGCTGATATTGAGATTCGCGTACCTCATTTTTGTTATGCTGATCGGATCCAAGAAATTCATATTAAAGTGATCCATATATTAATTCAGCTCATAGAAAAAGAGATGGTGAAATAACATTGTTAGCTAATATTACCGGATGATACTGCCGTTATTTGGCATAATTATGCTTAGTTTTAGAAATTTTATTCTGGCATAAAAGGCGGATTATGTGTGAATTATTGGGCAGGATGCTAATGTTCCGACAGATATTAATTTTAGTTTAAGTAGTCTTATTCCTCGAGGAGGTCAGACCGGACCACATAAAGATGGCTGGGGAATTACTTTTTATGAAGGGCGAGGTTGCCGCATGTTTAAAGATCCCCAGCCAAGCAATCAGTCGCCTATTGCACGCTTTGTGCAAGAATATCCGATTAAGTCAAGAGGCAATAATTGCCCATATTTGCTAGGCAAATCGTGATGATGTGTTATTAGAGAATACGCCCTCTTTTACTCGATAGCTGTGGGGGAAGAAATTGGACGTATGTGCATAATGGCCAACTTAATGGTTATAAAAAGTTACCAATAGGCTGTTATAGCCCAATAGACGTGACCGATAGTGAATGGGTTTTTTGTTGGCTTTTATATCAATTATCAGAAAAATACGCTAAAATTCCGACGAATTGGCTAAGTGTATTTCGTTATATTGGCAAATTAGTTAGAGAATGAACCTCTCTGAGGGGGTGTTCAACATGTAATTTCAGATGGACGCTATATGATGGCATATTGTTCGACTAATTTGCATTGACTTACACGTAAGGCACCTTTTGGCAAGGCAAGATTACTTGATAATGATATTGAAATCGATTTTCACCAGTGCACCCAAGCAATTGATATAGTATCAGTCATGGCAACCCAGCCTTTAACTGGCAATGAGAATTGGCCCCGAATTCAGCCAGGCAATTTTGTGTTATTTTATTTGGGTAAGCGTATACTGTAATCTGTCATCTGTTTTAGTTGGCGATGTTTGATGGTTGGGAAATTTGTTAACTAAATATTGTCCTTGCTGAATATTAATCACTGGTAACTAATTGTTTTTATTAAAATATTCATATGCGGGTTGTAGTTGTTGCCAAAGTGGATAGTAATGTGAGTTGTGGTGGCGGTTCATATTGTGAAATGTCATTTTAAATAGATAAATATTGACTTGTATTTCATATTGACCATTCTGTAGGGCATTTTCCATATAACAATAAATTTCGTTTATATAGTGATCAGTTATAGCATAACAACTGATTGATTTACGGCCACCATGTACCATCAAATAAGAGCCAATATAGCCATGAACTTGGTCATATTCATTAGGGAAACCTAAATTAAAGGCGCGGTAATATTTACTATTTGGTTTTAGTTGTGAGCGGGTGATGTAATAAAACTCTTCCGGACTTTTTAAGTTACCTCGTCTTAGGTCCTAATCCACCAGAGAAATTACAGATTGGATAGCTTTTAAATAATGAAAAAAGCCCTTTTTCATTTTTAGTATAGAGTTCCAGTACTCTTTCTTCTTTGAAAATTTGAATAAATAATGAATTATTACGATATTTTTTCTCATGACTACTGATATCTAAAGGATAATATTGCTTTGTCGCTGAGTAGCTATGATTGATAAAAATGGCAGGGAAAAGAGCCCAATCCTAATAAAAAAAGAGAATTTCATAAGTTTCCATACCAAAGTGGTTTGTTATGCAAAAAATGCACATAAGATATTAATCATACATTTGTATTGTAGTTTTTTATATAAAAAATTAATAATTTTGTCTTCTGCCATTTTTGGCTTATTTTGTTATAAATTGGGGTATATATCGAAAAAAATGATTTAAAAGATCGCTATTTGCGAAACATTCTCAAAATAATAAAAAATTTATTCTTATTTGCTTGAACTAAATCACTTGTTCTATCAGACAGTAAGCTAGGGAACTGATAAAATCATCCCTGTTAAAATGATAGGTAAATTGTAATTAATTAGTGGAAATTCATTAGCAGGCTTGTTTCAATTGTTTAACAGCCTTTTAATTATTGGTTGCTAGCAGATTTCATTTGAAATTGTTAGCTTAGGGTTTAACTGATAAACTTGTGCAATTCTTATGATTAAAATTAAAAAAGGACTCGACCTCCCGGTTGCAGGATTGCCTGCTCAAGTGATAGCGGATAACCCTGTAATTCATCATGTCGCAGTATTGGGTGAAGAGTATATAGGGATGCGACCTTCTATGTTGGTAAAGGAAGGTGAGCAAGTTAAAAAGGGGCAAATTCTTTTCGAAGATAAGAGAAATCCAGGCGTATTTTTCACCAGCCCGGCTTGCGGCACTATCATAAAAATCAATCGAGGTGAGCGTCGAGTACTTCAATCTATTGTTATTGAAATTAATGGTGATGAGCAAATAGTATTTAATCGCTATAATAATAATCAACTTGATACATTAACGTACGAACAAGTACAAGCTAACTTGCTTCAGTCAGGTTTGTGGACAGCGTTACGAACACGTCCTTTTAGTCGAACTCCAGTGCCAGGTACGAAACCAAAAGCTATTTTTGTTACTGCAATGGATACACGTCCACTGGTAGCTGATCCCTTGTTAATTATTGCTGCAGAAGAAATAGCTTTTAATGATGGTTTGAAAGTATTGACTAAATTAACCGAGGGAAAAATATATGTTTGCCATGGGAGCGGCAAATTAGTCAAAATAACCGATAATAAACAAATTACTTATGAGCAATTTATTGGGCCACATCCTGCCGGATTAGTCGGCACCCATATTCATTTTCTAGAGCCAGTGAGTACAGAGAAAACAGTTTGGCATTTAAATTATCAAGATGTGATAGCGATTGGTAAACTTTTTACTACTGGCCATCTTTACTCGGATCGCGTTATTTCACTTGCTGGCCCGCAAGTTGAAAAGCCACGTTTAGTTCGTACTTGTTTAGGCGCCGATCTGTATGAATTAACTGAAGGTGAATTAAAGATTGGTGAGAATAGAATTATTTCAGGATCGATCTTGTGGGGTAATAAATGTGATGATACGCATTGTTATTTGGGAAGATTCCACAATCAAGTTTCGGTATTGCGTGAAGGTCGTGAAAAAGAGTTATTTGGCTGGATAGCACCAGGAATAAATAAATTTACCATTACCCGAACGACTGTTGGTCATTTTCTAAAAAATAAACGATTTAATTTTACCACAACCACAAATGGTAGTAAACGTTCTATGGTTCCTATCGGTAATTATGAGCGTGTTATGCCGTTAGATATTATGATTACTCATTTGTTACGAGATCTACTTGTTGGCGATTTAGCCAGCTCTCAGCTGCTTGGTTGTCTAGAACTGGATGAAGAAGATTTGGAGCTGTGCACCTATGTTTGCCCAGCCAAATATGAATATGGTCCTGTACTACGTGAAGTATTGACCAGAATTGAGCAAGAAGGTTAACTCCATGGGCTTAAAGAATTTATTTGAAAAGTATGAACGTCATTTTGAACCCGGTGGAAAACTAGAAAAATACTATGTGCTTTATGAAGCAGTGGCAACTATTTTTTACACACGGGGAACGATCACACATGGGCATTCGCATGTTCGTGATAGTATTGACCTAAAACGAATGATGATTTTAGTTTGGTTATCCGTTTTTCCAGCCATGTTTTGGGGAATGTATAATGTTGGCGCTCAAGCAATTCCAGCTCTTTACCAATTACATAGTGAAGCTGAATTGCACAAGATCCTTGTTTCTGATTGGCACTATCGAGTCGCTCAGTTTTTGGGTGCTTCATTAACGCCAGAGGCAGGCTGGGCAAGTAAAATGTTGCTTGGTGCGGTATATTTTTTGCCTATTTATATGGTTGTTTTTTTGGTTGGTGGATTTTGGGAAGTATTATTCTCACTTATCCGAGGTCATGAAATTAACGAAGGTTTTTTTGTTACTTCGATTCTGTTTGCCCTTATTGTACCGCCTACTTTACCACTTTGGCAGGCGGCATTAGGCATTACATTCGGTATTGTCATAGTGAAAGAAATTTTTGGTGGTACCGGACGTAATTTTTTAAATCCAGCATTAGCGGGGCGCGCATTTCTATTTTTTGCTTATCCAGCGCAAATTTCAGGTGATTTAGTTTGGACAGTGACCGATGGTTTTTCTGGTGCTACGCCCTTGTCACAATGGGCCAGTGGTGGGAATCATGCACTGATAAATAACTTAACAAATCAACCTGTTACTTGGATGGACGCTTTTTTGGGTAATATTCCAGGCTCGATTGGTGAAGTTTCAACGTTAATGATCTTAATCGGTGGTGCTTTGATTTTATTTTGCCGCATAGCTTCATGGCGTATTGTGGCCGGTGTAATGATAGGCATGATAATGATGTCTTATCTATTTAATGCTATTGGCTCATCGACTAATCCACTATTTGCTATGCCTTGGTACTGGCATTTGGTGCTGGGGGGTTTTGCTTTTGGCATGGTCTTTATGGCTACTGATCCTGTTTCGGCTTCTTTTACTAATAAAGGTAAGTGGGCGTATGGAATACTGATTGGTGTAATGTGTGTTCTCATCAGAGTGATTAATCCTGCTTATCCGGAAGGAATGATGTTAGCGATTTTGTTTGCTAATTTATTTGCGCCTCTGTTTGATTATCTGGTTGTTCAGGCAAATATTAAACGGAGAAAAGCTCGTGGCTAATGACAAAATAAAAAACCCAAAAGATAGCATCGGCAGAACATTTCTTGTGGTATTTATTCTGTGTTTAGTATGTTCAGTGGTAGTATCTAGTGCTGTGGTGGGTTTGAAATCTAAACAGCAAGCACAGAAATTATTAGATAAACAACGTAATATTTTAGATGTTGCAGGTTTACTCCAGCCAAAAATGTCAGCTGAACAGATACAGTCTCTTTATAATGCTCGTATTAAGGCTAAGATTTTGTATTTCAAAACAACAGCCATATCAGATAGCAATGGTAACTTCGATCTTAATAATCAGCTACGTAATGATGAAACCCGGACAGTATTATCACCAGAACAGGATCTGGCTAAGATTCGTTATCGAGCTAACTCAGCAGAAATTTATTTAGTCCATGACGCTAATGGGAAAACTGTAGCACTAGTTTTACCGGTCTATGGTTCTGGCTTATGGTCTGTGATGTATGCTTTTATCGCGGTTGATATAGATGGTGTGACTTCTCGAGGTATTACTTATTATTCACATGGCGAAACGCCCGGTCTAGGGGGAGAGGTGGATAATCCACAATGGCGAGCCCAATGGATTGGTAAAAAGCTTTACAATCAACAAGGGCAACCTGCGATAAAAATTGTGCGTGGTGGAGCTGTAGATAGTCCTTCTGCTATCGATGGCCTATCAGGAGCAACACTGACATCAAACGGTATCCAGAATATGTTTGATTTTTGGTTTGGTAGTAATGGTTTTGGTCCATTCCTGCATAAAGTACGCCAAGGAGAGTTAAATCATGGCTGACAGTAAAGAAATTAAACGTGTGCTAATTGGACCTTTATTGGATAATAATCCTATTGCATTGCAAGTTTTAGGGGTCTGTTCAGCTTTGGCGGTAACGACTAAATTAGAAACCGCCCTAGTAATGGCCATTGCCGTGACCTTAGTAACTGGTTTTTCAAGTTTTTTTATCTCATTGATTCGTCATTATATTCCCAGTAGTATAAGGATTATTGTTCAAATGACAATCATAGCCTCTTTAGTTATCGTGGTTGATCAAATTCTGCGCGCTTATGCTTATGAAGTCTCTAAGCAACTTTCAGTATTTGTCGGTTTAATTATTACTAATTGTATCGTCATGGGACGCGCTGAAGCTTACGCAATGAAAGCGCCACCGATTGAAAATTTCATGGATGGTATCGGTAATGGTTTGGGCTATGGTGCTATTTTAATTTTAGTGGGTTTCTTAAGAGAATTATTTGGTTCAGGTAAATTATTCGGTATGACTGTTCTGCAATCTGTTCAGAATGGTGGTTGGTATCAGCCAAATGGCTTGTTCCTGCTTGCACCAAGTGCGTTTTTTATCATTGGTATGTTGATTTGGGGACTACGCACATTAAAACCTTCACAGGTTGAAAAGGAGTAACAGAAGCAATGGAACATTATATCAGCTTGTTTGTTCGAGCTGTGTTTATTGAAAACATGGCTCTCACCTTTTTTCTCGGTATGTGTACATTTTTGGCCGTTTCTAAAAATGTTAAAACAGCCTTGGGGTTAGGAATTGCGGTTACTGTTGTGTTGGGTATTTCAGTACCAGTGAATAATTTAATTTATAATTTCATTTTACGCGATGGTGCTTTTATAGATGGTGTTGATTTAAGTTTTTTAAACTTCATTACTTTTATCGGTGTCATTGCGGCATTAGTACAAATTCTAGAAATGATTTTGGATCGTTATTTCCCCGCTCTTTATAACGCATTAGGTATTTTCTTACCATTGATTACCGTTAATTGTGCGATTTTTGGTGGAGTCTCATTTATGGCTCAGCGCGATTATAATTTTAGTGAATCTATTGTTTATGGATTCGGTTTAGGAATTGGATGGATGCTTGCAATTGTTTTACTGGCTTCTATTCGTGAGAAAATGAAATATGCTGATATCCCATCAGGTTTAAAAGGTTTAGGCATCACCTTTGTTACAACTGGTTTGATGGCATTGGGTTTTATGTCTTTTTCCGGCATACAGTTATAAGGGTGAAAATAATTCATGGATATTATTATTCTTGGTGTAGTTATGTTTACCCTAATTGTGTTGATCCTAACGATAATGATTTTATTCGCTAAATCTAAGTTAGTGAACACAGGAGATGTAAAAATTGTAGTTAATGATGACCCTAAAAAGAGTTTTGTTGCTCCAGCTGGTGATAAGCTATTAAATATGTTGTCCAATCAGGGGATTTTTGTTTCCTCTGCCTGTGGTGGTGGTGGTTCTTGTGGGCAATGTCGGGTAACAATTAAACAAGGAGGTGGTGATATCTTGCCTGTCGAACTTATCCATATTAATAGACGTGAAGCAAGAGCAGGATGCCGTTTGGCTTGTCAGGTTAATGTAAAACAGGATCTGAAAATTGCATTACCTGAAGAGATTTTTGGGGTAAAAAAATGGAAATGTGAAGTTATCTCGAATGATAATAAAGCGACTTTCATTAAAGAACTAAAATTGAAAATACCGGCTGGAGAAGTTGTTCCATTTCGGGCTGGTGGATATATTCAAATCGAATGTCCGCCACATAAAGTTTCTTATGCTGATTTTGATGTGCCTGATGAGTATCGTGAAGATTGGGATAAATTCAATTTATTTCGTTATGTTTCTGAAGTCAAACAGCAGACAGTCAGAGCTTATTCGATGGCAAATTATCCAGAAGAGCATGGTATTATAATGCTAAATGTTAGGATAGCAACGCCGCCTCCGAAAGCGTCAGATATACCACCTGGTATTATGTCATCTTACATTTGGTCTTTAAAACCAGGCGACAAAGTCACAATTTCTGGCCCATTTGGTGAATTTTTTGCTAAAGAGACCAATGCTGAAATGATTTTTATCGGTGGTGGAGCCGGTATGGCTCCAATGAGATCACATATTTTTGATCAACTAAAGCGTTTAAATTCTAAACGTAAAATCAGTTTTTGGTATGGTGCTCGTTCAAAACGTGAAATGTTTTATGTTGAAGATTTTAATCAATTAGCGGCTGAAAATGAAAATGTCACTTGGCATGTTGCCCTATCAGATGCAATGCCAGAAGATAACTGGCAGGGGTATACAGGTTTTATTCATAATGTCTTGTATGAAAACTATTTGAAAGATCATCCGGCACCAGAGGATTGTGAGTTTTATGTATGCGGTCCTCCTGTGATGAATGTTGCAGTAATTAAGATGCTTAAAGATTTAGGTGTTGAAGATGAAAATATTTTATTAGATGATTTTGGTGGTTAATTCTTTTCTGTTTTTTAACTCATTGTATAATCATTGAATTAATATGGACTTAATACCTCAAGAAAACTTTATGCTAAAAAATAAATTATTCAATTGGATTATTACCTTATCTACGGTCCTGATGCTTTCTGGCTGCTTTGAGACAGAACAAAAGAGTATTCAAGGGCACACGATGGGAACTTACTATGTAGTTAAGTATGTTAGTGAATCATCTCATCCTTTTTGGGAAACATTGCGTGACGGAATTGATAGTCGTTTAGAAGAAGTTAACAATCAAATGTCAACTTATCACCCTAAATCTGAATTAAGTCAATTTAATCAATTTCAACATGTAAATACTCTTTGCCCTGTCTCAGAATCGTTGATGACAGTGGTTAAAGAAGCGATCCGAATTAATAAATTAACAAATGGTGCGCTTGATATCACTATCGGGCCATTAGTCAATTTATGGGGATTTGGTCCAGAAGGCAGGATTACCAAATCACCTCCGGAAGAAACACTGGCGTTGCGTCGGCAATGGATTGGAATCGATAAGCTTGCGATTAATGGCAACAACTTGATAAAAAAAATACCGCAACTTTATATTGATCTTTCAGCTATAGCTAAAGGTTACGGGGTTGATGTTATCGCAGAATATTTGGAGTCGCAGAATATTCATAATTATATGGTCGATATTGGTGGTGAAGTTCGGACAAAAGGCCATAATGGCAAAAGTGTGCCATGGCGTATTGCGATTGAAAAACCTGTGGATAAAGGCGTAGAACAATCGGTACAAAAAATTATTGAGCCAGGCAATATGTCAGTGGCAACCTCTGGTGACTATCGTAATTATTTTGAGCAAGATGGTGTTTATTATTCACATACTATTGATCCAAATACGGGTAGACCGATTATTCATAATTTGATTTCTGTTACTGTTATCGCGCCAACTTGCATGATGGCAGATGGTTTAGCTACCGGCTTAAATGTACTGGGTGTCGAGAAAGGAATGGAATTAGCTGAACGTTTAAATTTACCGGTTTTCATGATTATTACGACTAAAAAAGGTTTTCAAGAGCGTTATAGTTCTACATTTAAGACTTACTTAGCTAAAAAAATGTAGTGGAGTAACTATGTTGAAAATATTTGTTACTACTTTGGTTTTTTTCCTACTTGTTTTTATTTGTATGTCTCTCGGATATATTATTAAACGTAAGGAAATCCAAGGTAGTTGTGGTGGGTTAGGTAATATAGGTATTGAAAAAGTCTGTGATTGTCCGCAGCCATGTGAACTTGGTAAAAAACGTATGGTAAGGAAAGTAGATCGGCATAAGCAACAACAGACTAAAAACCGTATTATTTGATAGAAAATCTTGTTATTGATAGTAATAACAAGATTATTAATATATTGATTTTTTATTATCTTATATCTTTAAAATATTTGTGAATCTACCATAACCTCATCTGCACCTAGCTCTTTAGCCAGTTTATAATCAGCTTCATCTTTTATGCCAAATAGAACAATATACGCACCACCACTGGCGCGAAAACATTCCGTTGCCTCATGATCTCAAATCAACTCAGAAAATGAACGGGCTTCACCGAGGGTATATTTTTCCACAACTTCTACTTTATGTCGTAATTCTAACCCATACCAACAAGGTGTATTGATTTTTTTACCAATCAAACACTTGTGGTTCATGGTAATGTTAGCCAAGATATCACGTGTTTCATCACGACTTTCGAAACGCAATATATGATCAGAATAAGACATTTAAGAAGGCTTCATTGGTGGAATAAAAATGAGTGTGTCGAAAAGCTTTTTTTTCTTTTAACACCTTTTCAATAGGTTGTATTTGTTCGTAAGGATCAGCGTCAGGAGATTTCAGATCGATATAGAAGAAGGTCGCTAGAGATTTTTTCAAAACTTATTTTAATGTGGGAATGACAATACCTTTATTATAATAAGGATGGTTATGGTGGGAACCAAAACGGTAACCAGCATCGGTCTTAATAAGTTGCTGTGTATGGTAAGAGGAAATTGGATCACTTTTATTGGTTACGTATTTAAATCGGAAGGGCGATATAATACCGGCACTTTATCACTGAAAAGTTGCATGGTGATCCATATTTTATCTGCACCGTTTTTCAATGCCTGGTCAATAGCAAAATAGGTATTTTCCAGGGCGTCGGCAGTTCCTCCACGGTGAGCGATGATTTTCGGTAAATTTGCCAAGGATGTGATGAACAAAGTAAAAGTAATGCTGCGGTTATACTTTTATACATTCTTTTCTCCATAAGCTGTTTGAACCTCCTCGGGTTTATTGGAGAGTTTTTATTCTGTAAATGTAAACAACAAACTCCCTATCATGAAGGGAAGAATAATATGCGTTTTCTACCTCTATTTTTCCAGGTCTTTCTATGGATTACCTCTGCTTTATATAGCCC
>DAYVGO010000018.1:0-7499 GCA_045399315.1 Arsenophonus sp. | reverse complement strand
CGGGCTATATAAAGCAGAGGTAATCCATAGAAAGACCTGGAAAAATAGAGGTAGAAAACGCATATTATTCTTCCCTTCATGATAGGGAGTTTGTTGTTTACATTTACAGAATAAAAACTTTCCAATAAACCCGGGGAGGTTCACTTACCTGTCAGGAAATTAGCCGAACAGATTTACCTAACATTTTAATTATTAATTCTCAGTTTTTTGAAATAACTAAGAAAATTCAATTTGAGGCATTAATTTTAAGTAAATAAACGCAAAATCCAGTTGTTACGGTAGCAATAATATTAATTATTTGGTTTGCTCTGTTCGGTAGAAATCTCTTTTCTAACCGCCTACTATCTGCATTAATAAATCGATGTGTTTTTAGCAATTGCTGCTGGTCTCTCATTCTCTCGCTCCAGCTTTTTGTAAAACTTGAACAAGTTACTGATAACCTTTTTGTTTGGCTAACTTCAATGGTGTATTACCTAAACTATCAGTTAAGTTAACATCAGCCCCACCATTAATTAATCGTTGCACAATATCGACGTATTTATTAGTACCATCATCAAGAATTATAGCTTCAATTAATGCTGTTCAACCCAGATGATTAACATCCACTGCCGTATCAATTAACATTTGTACCACTTGTTAATGACTACGTTCAACAGCGGGTATTAGAGCTATTCCGCCATAACGGTTGGTACTTTTTAAATCAGCACCATGAGTTAATATCATGGTTAAAATTTCTTTTAAACCTTTGCGCCAGCATAGAGGTAAGGTGAATCCAGGCTAGTTGTTCTAGATTAGCGCCATTTTTATGCCACTAAATTGCCAATTTCTGCCAGCTTAATTAGGTTTATTCCTGATGAATGAGTCATCGCACAGGCTATTAATAATAGAAACAATACTATGCCTCCTAACATCCGTATTGGAATAAGGTATTTTTTCATATACGCACCCGCTAATCTTTCACTAATTTGTTAAAATAATTATTAATCAATAACAATAACTTACGTTAGAATCTCTGTATTTAAATTAATATTTATTTAAAAAAATCAATAAATTATTTGTAATATGAGTATAAAAATAAACCTAGACTTTTAATATAATTAATTTTAAGAATAAATTTCATAAAATTAAATTTACATTAAAAAAATAAGATTGTGATTAAGCTGCATTTTATTCTATAAATTATACAAAAGTTTTTATTTTTAGTGAGTTAACTTATATAAATTTTGACTATCAGCAAAAAGACACTCTATTGACCGATTGTGACTAAAGAATCTCTACAGCCTTGATGGAAAAAATCTACCAACTGGTTCCTAACTTAATGGATCATAGCATTTTCAATAACTAGAAAAATTGATTATTTGGAACAGGAGATGAGATGCCTTCACTTGTACCGCTATTTTATCTGCTCAAATGAACGTTTATTCTAGAAAAAACCTTAACAACACATTGCAAAAAGTTATCCTTCCGGCCTGGCAATAAAGCCACTGCAGGTAAGTATCTCAATCGCATCTAATAAAAAACAACCCCTAGCAAGGGATTATTAACCGTTGAATATTGTTGTTATATATAGCTATCAATATAAATAAATTTTTATTTCATGCTGTTCATCAGATATTAACTGGCACTAAGTGATACTTTCGCTACTTCTCCGGCCGCAATGATGATCTGTTTATAAGGAATAGTTATACAGTCCTGGCGGCAAATATGCCTTTTATATTGGTCTCACCTTTGTCATCAACCTGAATTTCTCCATTGCATTACACGCTATGACACCCTCTAACCCACCGGGTATTAGATAGCAAGCCAATTTGTGCAAAGGTCTCAGCAACCTCTAAATCATGTAGCGAACCATCCAGCCAATTTTTATACTGTAACCCGGTTATTTTACTACCATCCCCTTTAACTGCTAGGGTTTCGGCCGGCAAAATAATATCCACGTTACTTAAACTAGCAAGTTTCTATTGTAAGACAACATCTGCTCTCATCTTAGGGGCAAATTCTAACAAAGTAACATGTTCAACAATACCGGCAAGATCAATTGCTGCTTCAACACCAGAATTACCTCCACCGATCACAGCAACCCGTTTGCCTTTAAATAATGGCCCATCACAATGGATACAATAAATTACCCCTTTAGTACGATATTCTTTTTCTCCTGGCACATTCATATCGCACCATTTAGCACCAGTGACAATAATGACGCTGCGAGAACTTAAGGTCGCCCCGGATAATGTTTCAATCTTATGTAGCTGACCAGCCGTATCGGCAGGAATAAGTTTGGTCGCTATTTGTGAATCGATAATATCAACATCATAGTCATTGACATGATCACGTAATGCTGCTGCTAATCTGGGTCCTTCAGTTTTCGATACAGAAATATAATTTTCAATATCAATAGCATCTAATACTTACTTTCCAAAGCGTTCGCCAATAATACCGGTACGAAGACCTTTACGAGCCGCGTAAATAGCGGCTGAAACACTTGCCGGGCCGCTCGCTACCTACAATTACCACATCGTATGCTGATTTAGTTTTTGAACGGCATTGTTTTTCAGCATTAACATCTATTTTAGTGACAATGTCACGTAAGGTCATTCGTCCTTGACCAAACTCTTTGCCATTCAGAAAAACGGCTGGTACAGACATAATATTTAGTTGCTGAACTTCATCTTGAAACATTGCTCCATCAATTGTAGTATGAGTAATATTAGGATTTAAAACAGCCATTGGATTTAAAGCTTGAACAACATTTAGGCAATTATAGCATAATAATGAATAATAGTTTTCAAAGTAAAACTTTCCCTTTAAGTTGACGGATCTGGTCTAATAATTCTATCTCTTCTTTTGCTGGATGACCGCCAACTTACAATAATGTCAGAACTAATGAGGTAAATTCATGACCTAATGGCAAACTGGTAAAACGTAATCCCGTATCTTGACTCGGATTAGTAATTAAAAATGACGGTTTGTGTACCGCTAACTTATTATCTTTAGTGAAAGTTATTTTATCTGAAAGTGTGTTGATATCCTGTAATAATGCGTTTATCTCGGTAGATTTTTCACTTTCATCTAATGTTGCTATCAATTTAACCGGCAGGGTTAATTTTTCTAAATAGACTTTAAGTTGAGATTTTATATTGCTATCAAGCATTGTTCTAACCCTGAAAAAAAAACGGGTGCTATTGCACCCGAACATAGTAAAATTACTCATAAAGTTTTTAATTAGATTTTTCCTACCAAATCGAGTGAAGGTGACAATGTTGCTTCCCCTTCTTTCCATTTAGCTGGGCAAACTTCCCCTGGATGGCTAGCTACATATTGTGCAGCTTTGATTTTACGTAGCAGATCAGATGCATCACGTCCAATACCTTCAGCAGTAATTTCCACTGCTTGAATAATGCCTTTTGGATCAACAATAAATGTGCCACGATCAGCCAAGCCTAATTCTTTCTCTTCATCATTTTCTTGATATTTACGCATCACTTCAAAATTACGCGTTAATGCCCAGCTCGGATCACCAATCATGGTATATTTAATTTTACCAATCGTGTCTGAGTGACTATGCCATTCTTTATGAGTGAAATGAGTATCCGTTGAAACCGAATAAATTTCGACACCTAGTTTCTGGAATTCCTCATAGTGATCAGCTAAATCGCCTAATTCAGTCGGACAAACAAAGGTAAAATCAGCAGGATAAAAGAAAAAAATACTCCATTTACCTTTAATATTCTTTTCAGATATTTCGATAAATTTTCCATCTTTAAATGCGGTATTTTGAAAAGACTTAATTTGTGTATTAACCAAAGACATCTTAATGTTCCCTCCTATTTAACATGTACTCAATATATAAGCATAGAGATATTATGTCTAATTTCTTTATGCTATTAATTCAATAGGTATTACCTATTGTATGGTAAATATAAAATGTCTAAATTAGACTTTGATAGGATTACCAATTAGAAAATAGAATAAAAAACTACTTCTGTTGTAATTACTTATTACTGACACCTTTATTAGGTACTTTTTGCGCAGTAACCAGAATATTGTAAGAAAAGAATGATTGTTTTGGTACGTGATAAAAATTTTCCGGCTGACAAACAAACTAAATAACAATGTCACCGGCACACAACAACTGTTTTTTCCCCAGCTGTTGATAAAAGTAAACACTGATTCGGTTTTAGGGACAATAAAATAAAATAATTTATCATTTTGCCAGTGGGGATAAAATGTAAATAATTGGGCTTACTCAATACCGTAACGGGATCATGACAATATTGATGAAATTTGCCTTTTTCAACAAGATATTGCTCATTACCGGTGGCAAGACAAATATTTTCAACCACCCAATCACCGTCCTGCGCTGGTGAAGAGATTGCTTCCGTTCCAACACCTTTAATAGTTGTCTCAATAACTTCATCAGGAGTAGCCAAATGTGCATAGACCGACTTACTTTTTTGGGCGATGCCAGTTAAACCCTGTTATTGTGCTTGCTTAAAATAAGCCACAATATCTTTCGTTGGGTATTGTTCTAAAGATGCTTGTTCATCTAATGCATACACTATTAAAAGTAATAAAAACTGCAGTAATTTTAGGCAATTTGACGGTTTATTTATGTAATTTAACAATAAATATTTAAGCATAGAGCAGCTTTCTGTGAGATTAAAAAGATGCTAAAATATCAATATCAAAAGTGTTCATTAACTAATACTAGTTTACCAATTAAAGCACCTGACTCCATATAACGATGGGCTTTTTCTGCTTGTTCTAATGGATAAGTTTTAGCAATAATGGGCTTAATCTTGCCTGAATAAATCAGTGGCCAAACCCTATTTTCTAACTCGGATGCAATCGCTATTTTTTCCACTAAAGTTCTTGCCCGCATTGTTGAACCAGTATGAATTAATTGTTTAACCATCAATGGCATTAAATTTAAATACTGCGGTACTCCACGCATCATACCAACTTGAATAATACGACCATATTTGGCAGCAATTTGATAATTTTTATTAACATAATCACCACCAACCAGATCAACAACCACATTAACACCTTTATTTTCGGTCAATTCAACTATTTTTTCTGAAAAATCTTCTGTCATATAATTAATAACTTCATCAGCACCTAAAGATAATGCCACCTGCATTTTTTCTGTAGAACCAACGGTGGTAAATACTTTAGCGCCAAAAGTCTTCGCTAACATAATAGCGACACTACCAATACCAGAAGTGCCACCATGGATAAGAATAGTTTCATTTTTTTTAAGTTGAGCAATTTGGAAGACATTAACCCAAACGGTAAAAAAGTTTTCTGGTAGTGCCGCTGCTTCAATATAGCTAAGATCACCTATTGGTAAAGCGATAGCATCATGCACCAGACAATATTCAGCATAGCCGCCTCCAGCAACTAAAGCACAAACTTTATCGCCATTGTTCCAACGCTGGCAACCTTCCCCCACGCTAACCACCTCACCTGCAATTTCTAAACCTGGTATCGGAGATGCATCAGCTGGGGGCGGATAAACACCCATACGCTGAAAAACATCAGGGCGATTGACACCAGCGGCGGCAACCTTAACTAGTAAATGTGATTTTGGTGGTTTTATGAGTGGTAATTGTGTAGGTTTAAGTTTTTCCGGCCCACCTGGCCCAACAATTTCTATAGCGAGCATTGTTTTTGGTAAAATATATATATGGCGAGGCATTCAATAATGGCTCCGTTAGTGAGTTAATCAGTTGATTATTGTACTTGAGTGCAGCAAAATTTTCCTCTAATAATTTAATCAATATCGTATATATATTATTTGCCAAATATAAAACAACAAATATCTCGCTCAAAAATACCATTAGGCAATTAAATCAAATTCAGTTAATTTATAATGATGCCATTTATTTCGCGAAGAAATCCAGTACTAAGACTAACTTTATGATTTATTTTATAATTTATACTTAATTCTATTTCTAATAGCATCAAAATTTTTCATTCTATTACTAGAAAATTGACTTAGATTATTAAAATAAAATTTTTAGGGGTAATCGTGGTTATAAAATCTATTTTCAATTTATCATTTATATTATTTTTTTGTGGTTTTAAACACTTATTGGTGACAGCGTCACTTATTGTATTGCATATATTACTTATCGTTAAATTAGATATAGGATGATATTAATTTTTAATATCAATAAGATAATCTTATATAACACTTCATTGACATAGAAGGTATTTGAGTTTTTGCTTTAACCAAAGAAGTTAATCTTAGCTGTTTTTTGTGACTAAAAGTAGCATTTTCATTACCAATTAATGGGTACCAGCGATGACCTAAGAATGCATATTGCACACAGCATGAGGAGAGAAAAATGATAGCATTACTGCATAACAATCCTTAATCTGCAACATCATGATAATGGCAATGCCTAGTTGCCAAATTTTCACTGCTTACCACTTTCTCAATTATTTTCCCATAAATAAAATAATAAAAAACCAATAAAACTATTTCTATAAGTTATTAGTTGGCAAAATTAAAAAAACGTAGTTTCTAACTATATATTGATAAATAATATTTATAGTTATCAATATATTTTATAATAAAAAACTTTATTAAGTAATATTATTAGAAAATAACTTACACTAAAAACAAATAAAAATTAATATATTCCCCAAAATTTTATTTTTACTTTTCTATAAGTTATAATACTTCATTTAAGTAAAATAAATGGCTATCATGTGAGTGGCTTATATTGATAATAGTTAAATAAAAATACAACTAATTATTAATTCTTTTACTCAAGCTTAGAATACGTGTTAAAATCGACTAAAATCAATATTTCTTATCATAATGAGTCAAGTAATATGATCCAGAAAAACGTGTTGTTCGCCGAATCCAGTCTGGTGGCTGTGTTATCCATTGTTAGGACTATAGTATCAGCCACCTTTGTATTCCATTCACATTGAATAAACATAAACTGGATCAACTCGATAATATTATTGAACGCAAAAAACCAATCCAAAAAGGTTAAACTCTATTTAAAGCAGGTGATGAATTAAAATCACTTTATACCATCCGATCTGGTACCATTAAAAGTTATACTATTACCGAAGAAGGTGATGAACAAATTACTGGTTCCATTTAGCTGGCGACTCTGGTAGGTTTTGATGCTATTATCAATACCAAACATCCAAGTTTAGCCTAAGCCATTGAAACATCTATGGTTTGTGAAATCCCTTTTGAAACGGATGACATTTCAGGTAAAATACCTAATTTGCGTCAACAGATAATGCAATTAACGAGCTGCGAAAATTAAGGATGATGAACGATAACACGTGTATGCCGTGAACGTCGCTGTTTTGCAGCTCCAATCCTAGGCAACTCCTTCTCATCTTTTATTATACTCCGCGCTATGTACACTCCCAGACCCACCAAATTATTCTTTTAGTACAATAATGACGGGGATCATTTCCTGGAAAAATACGGCGACTCCATCAGCAAATGGACAAACCTTTCC
>DAYVGO010000024.1:0-19710 GCA_045399315.1 Arsenophonus sp. | reverse complement strand
TAACTCACGGTTTTCACGCTCCAATTCTTTTATCCTCTGGCTCTCTTTTGGAAGCAATAGTGCGAAGGCTCTCCATTCAGATTTGTATTCATTAGGCTGCTCTAGCACCATTCCTTACTGCTCGTTCCCGAAATTCAGAGGAATAACGATTAGACGACATTTGGGTCTCCTTTTGACTGACTATTTAGTCTCCAAAATTCTCGGGGTGGTTCAGCTAATACCTGCGAAGGGAACAAGAGTAATTAATCTGCGAGTTTTACCTATTAAAAGTAAATAACGTAATTATTATACCATTACTCCCACCAAGCTCCAAACAAACAATTTCTCAATACAATTTATCTCTTTTAAGTGAACTATTTGTAATGATTTTTGGAACTTGCTATGTCTAAGAATATTATTGCATCTACCAATATTAAAGTTAAAACAAATACCACTTCATCACGAAAAATACAACGTGAAGCAGAACAACATTTTCTTAAGATACTTCCGGTACCTATGGAGATCCTAATGTAACTGTGAATATTAAAACTGGTTTAAAAAAATGCCACCAACGCTGGATCCTCGATCGCAATGATACTAAGTTAGTAAAAAAACCAAGCTCTTATTTTACCCAACAACAACTCACCGATGCCGGATTAGATCATCTTCGTTTTAACCACTAGCCTCAACCATTAAAAGCACAAACAGGAAAAACAGTCACCCAAACGTACTATGCTCGTCACGAGATAATTACACCTGAAATGGAATTATTGCCATCCGTAAAAATATGGGGCGTGAGCGTATTAATAGTAAGATATTAAATCAACAACATCCAGGCCAAAGCTTTAGTGCCAACCTGCCTGAAAATTACCCCTGAATTCGTTCGACAGGAAGTTGCCGCCGGCCATGCCATCATTCCAGCAAATATCAACCACTCTGAATCCAAGCTAATAATTATTGGTCGCAATTTTTTGGTGAAAGTCAATGCTAATATCGATAACTCCTCAGTAACATCATCTATTGAAGAAGAAATTGAGAAATTAATTTAGGCGATTCACTGGGGGGCCGATACTGTGATGGATTTATCAACTGGACGCTATTTCTATGAAACAAGAAAATGGTTCTTACACAATAGCCCGGTTCCTATCGGCACAGTGCCAATTTACCAAGCATTGGAAAAAGTTAATGGTGTTGCGAAAAATTTGAGCTGGGAGATATTTCGCGACACCTTACTTGAACAAGCTGAGCAAGGTGTGGATTATTTTACTATTCACGCCGGTGTCTTACTACGCTATATACCGATAACCGCTAATCGATTAACCGGTATTGTTTCTCACGACAGCTCTATTATGGCGAAATGGTGTTTGTCACATCATAAAGAAAACTTTTTATATAGCCATCTTGACGAAATCTGTACTATCTGTACCGCTTATGACGTTTCTTTGTCTCTTGGCAATGGATTACGACCAGGCTCCTTACAAGATGCTAATGATGAAGCACAATTTGCTGAACTGTATACATTAGGTGAATTAACCAAAATAGCCTGGCAATATGATGTTCAGGTTATGATAGAAGGCCCTGGTCATATCCCAATGCAAATGATCCACCGCAATATGACTAAAGAATTGACGCATTGTCATGAAGCCCCATTCTATACCTTAGGACCTTTAATCACTGACATCGCACCAGGTATGATTACTTCACTTCCGGTATTGGTGCAGCTTTAATTGGCTGGTTTGGTTGTGCCATGCTCTGTTATGTAACACCAAAAGAACATTTAGGCTTACCTAATTAAAGAAGATGTTAAACAAGGCCTTATCACCTATAAAATGCCGCTCATGCTGCTGATCTAGCCAAAGGCCACCCTAGTACGCAAATTCGAGATAATGCCTTATCCAAAGCACGATTTGAATTCCGTTGGGAAGATCAATTTAATCTCACTCTCGATCATGAAAGCGCCGAGCTTACCATAATGAAACACTACCCCAAGCCGCGGGTAAAGTCGCACATTTCTGCTCTATGTGTGGCCTTAAATTTTGTTCAATGAAAATTTCACAAGAAGTCCGTGAGCATGCAGCTCAAATGACACAGATGTCAGCAACATTTCGCACCCACGGTAGTGAGCTATACCACAGTCTGGAGGTGATTACCGATGATAAACTGGCCTAGCCACTCATTTGCACCTACCAAGCATAAACTTGGTTCATATCCAGTGGTTGATTCTCTAGAATGGATAAGACGCTTACTTAAAGCAGGAGTTACCACTATTCAATTAAGGATCAAAGATCCATTAACAAATAACCTTGAACAAGATATTAAACAGACAATTATCCTAGGCCGGCAATATCAAGCCCGCCTTTTTATTAATGATTATTGGCAACTAGCCCTCAAATATGGCGCCTATGGCGTCCATTTAGGGCAAGAAGATATTAATTTAGCTGATCTAAATCAGCTACAAAAAGCAGGATTGCGCTTAGGCGTTTTAACTCATAATGAACAAGAACTAGCTAGAGCCAAGTGGTTAAGACCCCTTACATTGCCTTAGGGCATATTTTTCCTAATACCACAAAATTAATGCCATCCTCACCGCAAGGATTAGTAACGCTAAAACAGCAAATCAATGCCACCCCGGATTACCCAACTATTGTATAGGAGGTATCTCTTTAACACTTGTTCCCGCAGTGTTAGCAACAGGCGTAGGGGGTATTGCAATGGTTAGTGCAATCACTAAATTACCTAACTGGCCAAAAGTCGTTGCTCAGTTACTACATCTCATCGAAGGTAAGGAAATATGAGATGCTTGATGATGTTATTTTTATGCGTTATAGCCGCCAGTTGTTGATTCAAGAAATCGGCAGCAAAGGGCAACAAAAATTAGCAACTAGCAAAGTGCTTATCGTTGGATTGGGTGGACTGTGTCCACCGTCAGCACTTTATTTGGCTGCGGCTGGAGTCGGCGAGCTCTGGTTAGCCGATAATGATAAACTTCATATTTCAAATCTGCAGCGGCAAGTTCTTTATCATTCACAAGATATTTCTCAACCTAAAGCTATATTGGCAGCCAAACAACTCAATCCACAAATCAAGATAAAAACATTTAATAACAAACAAAATTATTATTCTCTTCCATCGCTGGTCCGCAAGATGGATTTGGTATTGGACTGTACCGATAATATGCCAACACGTCAGGTGATCAATGCGGCTTGTGTGATGAAAAAAAAAAGCACTTATTAGTGGTAGTGCCGTGGGCTTCAATGGCTAATTGTTAGTTCTTGAACCTCCTTATGACCAAGGTTGCTACGCTTGCCTTTATCCTGATATGAATGAACCTTATCGCAACTGTCACACGGCAGGAGTATTAGGCCTGATTGTTGGTGTTATCGGTACTCTGCAAGCCTTAGAAACACTTAAATTATTAGTCAATTTACCTTCTTCACTCAGTGACAAATTGAAATTATTCGATGGTAAGCAGCATAGCTGGCATACCTTGCAACTCAGTAAAGCGAAAACCTGTTTAGTTTGTGGAACCAGAAAATAAATGTGCACATTACGCGAATGATCAACTGATAGAACTTAGCGGTTCGATGACTATTACCCAGTTTTTTGATCATATGAAACTTAACTCATTAGGTATGGCACTGATGATTAACCAGATCATTGTTCTCCGAGAAGATTGGGGTCATTACTATATTAACCATCAAGAACGGATCCTAGTATTCCAGGCCTTTGCCGGAGGCTAATTTATGTTAAAAATTGCTGATACCTTTATTTCAATCACGTTTATTTGTTGGTACTGGAAAATTTGCCAATTCATCACTGATGACCAAAGCTATCCAAGTTTCTGGTAGTCAGTTAGTCACCATAGCACTGAAACGAGTTGATTTAAAAAGTAAAAATGACGACATTTTGACACCATTACAAAAAATTAGCGTCAAATTATTGCCCAACACTTCTGGCGCTAAGAATACTCAAGAAGCGTTATTTGCCGCTTGCTTAGCTCGGGATGTATTAGGAACAAACTGGATAAAACTTGAGATCCACCCCAATGTAAAATACTTACTACCCGATCCGATTGAAACATTAAAAGCAGCCAAGCTACTGGTTAAAGAAGGTTTTATTGTTTTACCTTATTGTAGTGCCGATCTTATCTTGTGCCGGTATTTAGAGGAAGTGGAACGTGCTGCAGTGATGCCACTTGACGCCCCTATCGGTGTTAACAAAGGATTAATTACCCATGACTTTTTCTAAATTATTATCGAACAAGCCACAATCCAGGTCATTGTCGATGCTGTACTCGGTGCCCCTAGCCATGCATTAACTGCTATTGAGATGGGGGCCGATGCTGTACTGGTAAATACGGCTATTGCCGTTGCTAATGATCCTGTTGCAATGGCATGTATCTTTCGCATTGCTACTCAGGCAGGTGAGATAGCACAAGCTGCTCGACTTGCGGCGCAATATTACTAAGCCACATCCTCTAGCCCTTCAACACAATTCCTTGAAGCATTTCAATAATGACGGTTTTCACTGAAATTTATCCGCAACTTGATTGGCATGAACTGATGCTGCAAATTAACAGTAAATCCCCTCAAGATGTTGAAAAGGCTATTCGTTCAGATAAACTTTCACTTAATGATTTTATGGCACTGATTTCACCCGCTGCCTATCCCTATCTCGAATTTGTTGTCCAAAAAGTGCAAAAATTAACTCGCCAACGTTTTGGCGATACTGTTGGCCTGTATGTTCCACTATATCTGTCTAATCTATGTGCTAATGATTGTACCTATTGTGGTTTTTCCATGCACAACCCGATCAAAAGAAAAACACTTAACCAAGCAGAGATTATTGCAGAATGTGAGGCTATACGTTCTATTCTATTGGCTATAATAATCTATTGCTGGTCACCGGCGAGCACTCTACTAAAGTGGGTATGGACTATTTTCGCTAATATATTTCATTAATTAGAAAATATTTCAATTCGCTACTAATGGAAGTTCAACCATTAACTACAGCAGAGTATTTGGAGCTAAAAAAATTGGCTTAGATGGGGTGCTGGTTTATCAGGATAACTTATCATCAACCAACTTATCAGCAACAACATTTACGGGGAAAAAACAAGACTTTTTTGGCGCTTAGAAACACCTTATCACATTGGCCAGGCAGGTATTGATAAAATAGGCTTAGGTATGCTAATCGGATTATCCAATTGTTGGCGGATCGATTATTGTTTTGCAGCAAACCACCTATCTTATCTGCAAAAACAATATTGGAAAAGCCGTTACTCTATTTCCTTTCCTCAAATACGCTCATAGGTAGTATTCAGCCGGCATCCACTATCCGCGAAGCAGAATTAGTCCAATTAATTTGCGGTTTCCGTTTATTTGCCCCTGAAGTCGAATTTTCCTTATCAACCCGTGAGTCACCTTTCTTTCGGGATAATATTATTCCACTTGTCATCAACAACCTTAGCGCTGGTTCAAAAACCCAACCGGGTGGTTATGCTGATAATCATCAAGCATATGATAATCGCAGCGCAGAAACCATCGCTAAAGTTATTATCAATGCTGGACTACAAACCGTCTGGAAAGATTGGGACAACCATTTAGGACGCTAATAAAACACCACCTTAATCGA
The DNA here is from genome assembly GCA_045399315.1 of Arsenophonus sp. Classification (GTDB taxonomy): domain Bacteria; phylum Pseudomonadota; class Gammaproteobacteria; order Enterobacterales; family Enterobacteriaceae; genus Arsenophonus. The sequence goes on along the minus strand of DAYVGO010000024.1, from coordinate 14,097 downwards.
TGGTGATTGCTTGATTTATTCAATCAAACTGTTAGTTGTTAATTAATATTTTTTTAACCAGTGATTATAATAAAAATTTACCAATCTATGACCTATTTTCAATGATGGCTTAATAGTAAGCCTTTATTGATCAACAATAATGTTTTTATTAATAATTTGTTGTTCCCCATTACCCACCATTTGAGCGAATTTTTCAATTGGGTCATTACACAATGTATATAGACGTTTTAGCGTATAAAGATCATCACTCAGTTTCACTTTACCTTGAATAGTAGTCACGGCCAGAGTCATACCGGCAGCTTTGGCCGCATCCATCACCTGTCTGTTATATGCTCCAAAAGGATAGGCTAAGTAACGTTGAAAGGGATTAAATGGCGCTAACACACAACGAGAACGGGCAAAATTAAGTTTTATTGTACGATAAGATCAGCTAAAAATAATCGGTTGATTCTTATTATCTAACCTATGCAGAAAATGGGAGTGAGATTGAATATCAAAAACATCATGGCTATTTTTTAACTCATGTCTACTCATAAATTGTAAACCATTAGGATCCCATTTTTGATCATTGAATTTAATACGCGAGGAGATAACAAAAAGCGTTGCCAGCTGTCCATGAGCTTTTAGGATTGGATATGCATAACGATAAACAGATTTTAAACCATCATCAAACGTTATACTTACTACCTTACCCGGTAAATTAATTTTTTTCTTTAAATAACCATCAACCTCATCCAAGGTAATGGTTTGATAACCGGCTTCTTTCAAGTAATCCATTTGTGCTTTAAATGATGCTACTGAAGTCGTTGTTGTGGTATGACGAAATAATTTATTTTCGTTATCAGGTAATAAATGATGGTATGTCAGAATTGTGATCCTTCAATCTAAGGAAACATCCTGACCATCAATAAAAGCCAACCTACCACCAAGATTAATAATAAACCAAGAGCTGATGTATGCTGAGTTGTGCTTATCTTTCTTTGTTATTCGACTAAGTACTGGATAACGTAAATCAGCAAACAGAAAACCGATAATAGTGCTTTTCTCATCTGCATTTCATATTATAGGGGGTTTTTCTGTGGTTATTAGATAGTTATAAACGTGCTGATTTAACAATTTTAAAGTATAAACAGGAAATTGATTTTTTTCCTCTATAGCATGCTGTTGAACAATATAACCATAACTATTGCCAAAATGAAAACGGTAAAAATTATCTTTCGCCGGTTGAATAAGCAAAACTGAATGTTTCAATAACCAACCAGCTTTCTGTATTTTTCCACCTACTACAGCATAAATCACACTATCTTGGTTAACTTTCATTGGCATACTTGAATCAGCATTAGTAGATTTTCCAAATAATGCAACCATGCTGTTTTTCGCACGTATTGGCAAACTGAGTAAAAGAGAAAGAGAAATAAAAATACTCAATAGACTTAAAGTAATAAAACGACAGCATGTCATTGCTTAATTTTCTCCATAATATAGCTATAAAAATGCCCTCGTCATGAGGGCATTTTTTACAAATCAAGCTGTATTATTCATGGTCTTGGTTACCAAAACCCGCATTTAGCAATTCTGCTAAATTAGCAGTTGCCTCATCCACACTAACTTGTGCTGATTCAACAGATTCATTAACCATATGACGACGACGTATCCGTTCTTGATGATATGCATAACCTGTACCGGCAGGTATTAGACGGCCAACAATGACGTTCTCCTTCAAGCCACGTAGCTCATCGCGTTTACCAGCAACCGCAGCTTCAGTAAGCACACGTGTCGTTTCCTGGAATGACGCTGCTGAGATAAAGGACTCCGTTGCCAGAGACGCTTTGGTAATACCTAGCAGATCACGATTAAAGGTCGCTATCACTTTATTTTCTTGCTCTAATTTGCGGTTCGCTATTTTAACACGGGCATACTCTACCTGCTCACCTTCCAAGAATTCAGAACTACCAGCATCAACAATTGTCACTTTACGTAACATCTGCCGAACGATAACTTCAATATGTTTATCGTTAATTTTAACGCCTTGTAGACGATAAACCTCTTGGACCTCATTAGTGATATAACGAGCAACAGCATGAGCACCACGCAAACGTAAAATATCATGCGGTGATTCCGGACCATCAGAAATCACATCACCACGCTCAACTTGCTCACCTTCAAAGACATTAAGCTGACGCCATTTAGGGATCATTTCTTCGTAAGTATCACCACCATCTATCGGTGTGATCACTAGACGACGCTTACCTTTAGTTTCCCTACCAAAAGAAATAATACCACTAATTTCAGCTAGAATAGCCGGCTCTTTTGGTCGACGCGCCTCGAATAGATCAGCAACCCGTGGTAAACCACCAGTAATATCCTTGGTACCACCAGATTCTTGTGGAATACGGGCTAAGGTATCACCAATATTAATCGCAACACCATCATCCAATTGAACAATCGCTTTACCAGGCAAGAAATATTGCGCAGACATATCAGTACCAGGAAGTAATACATCATTACCTTTTGCATCAACAACCCGCAATGCAGGACGCAAATCTTTACTACCTGCGGTACGCTCAGCAGTATCAAGAACAACAATTGAGGATAAACCCGTTAGTTCATCTGTCTGACGTATAATAGATTGTCCATCTGCCATATCAGAGAAGCGAATAATACCCGCAACCTCACTAATAACCGGCATGGTATGTGGATCCCAGTTAGCAACGGTTTCACCACCATTAACTTCGTCACCATCACCTTTATTAAGATGGGCACCATAAGGAACTTTATAACTTTCTTTGGTTCGACCAAATTCATCTACCACTCGCAATTCAGTGTTACGAGAAGTGATAACCAAGTGATCTTCAGAATTTTTTACAAACTTGGCATTAACCAGTTTGATATTACCTTTATTACGTACCTGAATACTAGATTCAGCAGCAGCACGCGATGCCGCACCACCAATGTGGAATGTACGCATTGTCAACTGTGTGCCAGGCTCACCGATTGACTGGGCAGCAATAACGCCAACAGCTTCACCTTTATTGATAATATGACCACGCGCCAAATCACGTCCATAACATTTCGCGCAAACGCCAAAGTCAGTCTCACAATTTACCACCGAACGAACTTTTACGCTATCAACAGATTGTTTTTCTAGTTCATCACAACATTTTTCACTTAATAAGGTATTACGTGGTATTAAAATATCAGCTGTACCTGGTACTAATATATCTTCAGCTGTGACTCGGCCTAATACACGTTCACGTAAAGGTTCTTTAACGTCACCACCTTCAATAACCGGTGTCATCAAAATACCATCGTGGGTACCACAATCATCTTCAGTAACAACCAAATCTTGTGCAACATCCACTAAACGACGCGTTAAATAACCCGAGTTTGCTGTTTTTAACGCTGTATCGGCCAAACCTTTACGGGCACCGTGCGTTGAAATGAAGTATTGCAATACGTTAAGACCTTCACGGAAGTTAGCTGTGATTGGTGTCTCAATAATCGAACCATCAGGCTTCGCCATCAAACCACGCATACCCGCTAACTGGCGGATCTGTGCCGCAGAACCACGAGCACCAGAGTCAGCCATCATAAAGATACTGTTAAACGAAACTTGTTGCTCGTCTTGACCATCGCGATTTACAACGGTTTCAGTGGATAAATTTTCCATCATCGCCTTTGCAACACGCTCATTAGCCGCAGCCCAGATATCAATAACTTTGTTATAACGTTCGCCCGCAGTAACCAAACCTGACTGGAATTGTTCTTGAATTTCAGCAACTTCAGCTTCAGCTTCAGCAATAATACTGGCTTTCTTCTCCGGTATTACCATATCGTCAATACCAACAGAAGCACCGGAACGCGCAGCATAAGCAAAGCCGGTATACATGATCTGGTCGGCAAAAATAACAGTTGGTTTTAACCCTAAAACACGATAACAAGTATTCAGCATTTTAGAAATTGCTTTTTTACCTAACGGTTGATTAACCAATGAGTATGGTAATCCTTTAGGCACGATCGTCCATAAGATAGCTCGACCAATGGTGGTATCAACTAACTGAGTTCCAACCCCAACATTACCTTCACCATCACGCACTTCTTCTGTGATGCGTACTTTAACTCGAGCGTGTAATGATGCTAAGTCTGCACGATAGACCCGTTCAGCTTCTTTCGGTCCAGACAATACCATACCTTCACCTTCAGCATTTACACAATCACGGGTCATATAGTATAAACCAAGTACCACATCTTGAGAAGGTACAATGATCGGTTCACCACTTGCTGGCGACAAAATATTATTTGTCGACATCATTAGGGCACGTGCTTCTAACTGCGCTTCTAAAGTTAACGGGACGTGAACAGCCATCTGATCACCGTCAAAGTCAGCATTATAAGCAGCACACACTAATGGGTGTAATTGAATAGCCTTACCTTCAATGAGAATAGGCTCAAATGCCTGGATCCCAAGACGATGTAGTGTTGGCGCACGGTTAAGCATCACCGGATGTTCACGAATAACTTCATCAAGAATATCCCAGACGACAGCTTCTTCACGCTCAACCATCTTCTTAGCAGCTTTGATCGTTGTCGCTAATCCACGTAACTCCAATTTACCATAAATAAATGGCTTAAATAGTTCTAATGCCATTCTCTTAGGCAAACCACATTGGTGCAGGCGAAGATAAGGACCCACTGTGATAACGGAACGGCCAGAATAATCAACACGCTTACCAAGTAAGTTCTGACGGAAACGCCCTTGCTTACCTTTGATCATATCGGCCAAAGATTTCAGCGGTCGTTTATTCGAGCCAGTAATCGCGCGTCCACGACGACCATTATCCAGCAACGCATCAACCGCTTCTTGTAACATTCGTTTTTCATTGCGTACAATGATATCAGGTGCAGCCAAATCTAATAAACGCTTTAAACGATTGTTACGGTTAATAACACGGCGATATAAATCATTTAAATCAGAAGTAGCAAAGCGTCCACCATCTAGTGGAACCAAAGGACGCAAATCCGGTGGTAATACCGGTAATACATTCAGAATCATCCACTCAGGCTTATTGCCAGACTGAATAAACGCTTCTAGTAGTTTGATACGCTTAGTTAATTTCTTACGTTTAGTTTCAGAGCTAGTTACATTTAACTCTTCACGTAGTGTTTCACATTCTTGTTCTAAATCGAGATTTTTTAGTAAAGATTGGATCGCTTCCGCACCCATTTTGGCGTCAAATTCATCACCAAATTCTTCTAAAGCATCAAGGTATTGCTCTTCAGTCAAGATCTGTCCACACTCTAAGCTTGTCATACCCCCTTCGACAACCACATAGGATTCGAAATAGAGGACTCGTTCAATATCACGCAAAGGCATATCAAGTAATAAACCAATGCGTGATGGTAATGATTTTAAGAACCAAATATGTGCTGTCGGTGAAGCCAACTCAATATGCCCCATACGCTCACGACGTACTTTAGTCTGAGTAACCTCAACACCACATTTCTCACAAATCACACCTCGGTGCTTTAATCGTTTGTATTTACCACACAAACATTCATAATCTTTAACTGGCCCGAAAATACGTGCACAGAAAAGACCATCACGCTCAGGTTTGAACGTCCGGTAGTTAATCGTTTCTGGCTTTTTCACTTCACCAAATGACCATGAACGGATCATATCTGGAGAGGCCAGAGCAATCTTGATCGCATCAAACTCTTCGGTTTTAGTCTGTGCTTTCAGAAACTTTAATAAGTCTTTCACGGAATGGCTCCTGTCGGAGTTAAACCTGTGAGGAAGCGGTTTTAGCCACTTCCTCCTAAACCCAGTGTAACAATTTGTAAAGCATAGTAGCTACTTTGCTTTACAACATCACTTATTACTCATCTTCCAGTTCGATGTTAATACCCAACGAGCGGATTTCTTTTAATAATACATTGAAAGATTCCGGCATCCCTGGTTCCATCTGATGGTTGCCGTCTACAATGTTTTTATACATCTTAGTACGTCCGTTCACATCATCGGATTTAACGGTAAGCATTTCTTGCAAGGTGTAAGCGGCGCCATATGCTTCCAGAGCCCACACTTCCATCTCACCAAAACGCTGACCACCAAACTGTGCTTTACCACCCAAAGGTTGTTGAGTAACCAGACTATAAGAGCCTGTTGAACGTGCATGCATTTTATCATCAACAAGATGATTCAGTTTTAACATATACATATAACCAACTGTCACTTGACGTTCAAATTTCTCGCCTGTACAGCCATCATACAAGGTAATCTGACCAGAAGTCGGCAACCCAGCTAAAGTCAGTAGTTCTTTGATTTCTTTCTCTTTTGCACCATCGAAGACCGGTGTTGCAATTGGCATACCTTTCTTCAAATTATGAGCTAATCGCAGAACTTCTTCATCCGAAAAGGTACTGAGATCAACTTCTTGACGAAGATCATCTCCTAAGTCATAAGCTTTCTGAATAAACTCTCTCAATTTGGCTACTTCACGCTGTTGTTTCAGCATGGTATTAATTTTATCGCCAATACTTTTAGCAGCCATACCCAAATGGGTTTCCAGAATCTGACCAATATTCATACGTGATGGTACGCCCAGTGGGTTCAAAACGATATCAACAGGGTTACCACTTTCATCGTAAGGCATGTCTTCAACAGGGTTAATTTTTGAAATAACCCCTTTGTTACCATGTCGACCAGCCATTTTATCACCTGGTTGAATTTGACGTTTTACTGCCAAATAAACCTTAACGATTTTCAATACTCCAGGCGCTAAATCATCACCTTGAGTGATCTTACGACGTTTAGCATCTAGCTTCTTCTCAAATTCAGCTTTAAGCTCATCATACTGTTCAGCCAGTTGCTCCAACTGATTTTGTTTTCCCTCATCCTTCAAGGATAATTCTAACCAACGTTCACGCGGTAATTTATCCAGTTTATCACCTTCAATACCACCATTAGTTAGCACTGCTCGGATACGCGCAAATAAACCTGCTTCAAAGATACGTAGCTCTTCAGTTAAATCTTTCTTCACATCACGAAGCTGCATTTCTTCAATTTCTAACGCACGTTTATCTTTCTCTACGCCATCACGTGTAAAGACTTGTACATCAATAACCGTTCCTGATACTCCATTTGGTACCCGCAGTGAAGAATCTTTAACGTCAGAAGCTTTTTCACCAAAAATAGCGCGCAACAATTTCTCTTCTGGCGTTAGTTGCGTTTCACCTTTCGGTGTTACCTTACCAACCAGAATGTCGCCACCAGTTACTTCTGCACCAATATAAACAATACCTGATTCATCCAACTTAGATAATGCTGCTTCACCAACGTTAGGAATATCAGCAGTAATCTCTTCAGGTCCTAACTTAGTATCACGAGATACACAAGCTAACTCCTGAATATGAATGGTGGTAAAACGATCTTCTTGTACTACTCGCTCAGATACCAAAATAGAATCTTCAAAGTTGTAACCATTCCAGGGCATGAATGCAACACGCATATTTTGACCAAGCGCTAATTCACCTAGATCTGTCGATGGTCCATCAGCCAAAACATCACCACGTTCAACAGACTCACACAGTGAAACGCATGGCATCTGATTAATACAAGTGTTCTGATTAGAACGCGTATATTTAGTCAGATTATAAATATCAATACCGGCTTCACCTGGATACATCTCATCTTCATTAACTTTGATAACAATACGTGAAGCATCAACATATTGAACTGTACCACCACGTTTAGCGACTGCTGTTACCCCAGAGTCAACAGCAACTGCACGTTCCATCCCAGTACCAACCAGCGGTTTATCAGAGCGTAACGTCGGTACTGCCTGACGTTGCATGTTTGCACCCATCAATGCCCGGTTGGCATCATCGTGCTCAAGGAATGGTATTAATGAAGCACCAACAGATACAACCTGTTGGGTTGAAACGTCCATATATTCTACCTGATCACGGCTGAATAAACTGGACTCACCTTTATTGCGGCAAGTGACTAATTCTTCAACAAACCGCCCATCGTCATCTAACACAGTATTCGCCTGAGCAATGATGTAGTTACCTTCTTCAATCGCTGATAAATAATAAATTTCATCAGTAACTATACCATCCCGTACCAAACGATAAGGCGTTTCCAAAAAACCATACTCATTCGTTTGTGCATAGACAGACAAGGAGTTAATCAAACCGATATTCGGCCCTTCAGGGGTTTCAATTGGACATACACGCCCATAATGAGTTGGGTGTACGTCACGAACTTCAAAACCCGCTCGTTCACGTGTTAGTCCACCAGGACCTAATGCCGAAATACGACGTTTATGAGTAATTTCAGATAGTGGATTATTCTGATCCATAAACTGTGATAATTGGCTTGAACCAAAAAACTCTTTAACCGCAGCAGAAATTGGTTTCGCGTTAATCATATCCTGCGGCATTAAGGCATCTAAATCACCTAATGACAAACGCTCTTTAACCGCACGCTCAACTCGCACTAAACCAACACGGAACTGATTTTCAGCCATTTCACCAACCGAACGAATACGGCGGTTGCCTAAATGGTCAATATCATCAACTTCACCTTTACCGTTACGGATATCAATGAGTTTTTTCATTACATCAATGATATCTTGTTTGCTTAAGATACTTGAGCCTTCAACCACTTCACGATCTAGTGAAAGATTAAATTTCATGCGCCCTACCGCGGATAGATCATAGCGTTCTTCCGAAAAGAATAAGTTCTCAAACAGATTTTCTGCCGCTTCACGAGTAGGTGGCTCACCTGGACGCATCATACGGTAAATTTCAACTAGTGCACTTAAACGATCTGTGGTTGGATCAGCACGTAGTGTTTCTGAAATATATGCCCCATGATCTAAGTCATTAGTAAATAAGGTTTCAATGGTTTTATAACCACCTTGACTTAGACGTGCTAACATATCAAGAGAAAGCTCTGTATTAGCTATACAGATTAATTCGCCAGTACTTTCGTCAATGTAATCCTTAGCAACCACTTTACCTGCAATATACTCAACAGGTACTTCAATAGTTGTGATTTTGTCTTTTTCTAACTGACGAACATGACGTGCAGTAATACGGCGACCTTTTTCAATATAGACTTTACCGTTTACTTCAATATCAAAAGAAGCTGTCTCACCACGCAAACGTTCAGGTATCAGCGTCATTAACAACTTACTATCGCGAATTTGAAAAGTAGTCTTCTCAAAAAATAGATCAAGGATCTCTTCGGTATCATAATCCATCGCACGTAGAATAATTGTCGCAGGTAATTTACGACGGCGATCAATACGAACGAAAAGATTATCTTTAGGATCAAATTCAAAATCTAACCATGATCCACGATAAGGAATAATGCGTGCATTATATAATACCTTACCAGAAGAATGGGTTTTACCTTTATCACTATCAAAAAATACACCAGGACTGCGATGTAATTGAGATACAATAACACGCTCTGTACCATTGATAATGAAAGTACCATTATCTGTCATGAGTGGAATTTCACCCATGTAAACTTCTTGTTCTTTTATGTCTTTTACTGTGCCTTCCGGTGCTTCACGCTCATAAATCACAAGACGTAGTTTAACCCGCAAAGGAGCAGAATAAGTGACACCACGGATCTGACATTCTTTAACATCAAATACAGGCTCACCAAGACGATAGCTAACATATTGCAATTCAGCATTGCCACTGTAGCTTTGAATTGGAAATACAGAACGGAATGCTGCTTCCAGCCCATTCTGACCTTCTAAATCTTGCTCGATAAACTTAGTGAATGAGTCAAGTTGGATAGATAAAAGATAAGGAACATCCAAAACTTGCGGACGTTTGCCAAAATCCTTACGAATACGTTTTTTCTCGGTATAGGAGTAAACCATAGGGTTCCTCAGCTTGCTGATCAGTGGCCCACTCTGTCCGTCCTAAAGGACAGCATCTGCAACACTATTTTTTGGAACGGAAAAAAGACTATTTTCCATAATACTTATTGCTATTACTCTTACATCATTTCATTGCATTACATAACTACCAAGCTTCAATTGTCAGAGTCATAAACACAGTATATTAAGTCGTCAATAGCAAAAAGCATTGAAAGGATAACTCAGTAACTAAACAGTGTGAAATATTACTGATATCCTAATACACTTTATAGCGCAAAAAGGCTGGTGACTAAAAAATCACCAGCCGTCAGCCTATAAAATTAGGCTGCCAACTTAAAGCAAAGCTTATTTAACTTCAACAGAAGCACCTGCTTCTTCCAGCGATTTCTTTAATGTTTCAGATTCTTCTTTACTTACTGCTTCTTTAATTGTTGCTGGCGCTGATTCTACCATGTCTTTTGCTTCTTTTAGTCCCAAGCCAGTTGCAGCACGAACAGCTTTAATAACCGCAACTTTGTTAGCACCGATAGCAGACAAGATAACATCAAATTCAGTTTTTTCTTCAGCCGCTTCAGTAGCGCCTGGTGCTGCAACCGCTACTGCTGCCGCAGCAGAAACACCAAACCTATTTTCCATCATAGTGATCAGTTCAACAACGTCCATTACAGACATTTCTGCAACTGCATCAAGAATTTGTTCTTTAGTTATAGACATAACAAGGGTTCCTAAAATTCAGAAATATTTTATACGTTAAAAAGCAACAAAGGAAATAGGCTTACGCCGCTTCTTTCTGATCGCGTAGTGCCGCCATAATGCGAGCCAATTTACCTGCAGAGGCTTCTTTCATGGTTGACATCAGACGCACAATTGCTTCTTCGTAAGTTGGAAGAGTTGCCAGACGATCAATTTGGTTCGCTGGGATAAACTCTCCTTCAAAGGCTGCTGCTTTAACCTCGAATGCTGGATTCGCTTTCGCGAATTCTTTAAACAAACGAGCTGCTACGCCCGGATGTTCTTTAGAAAAAGCAATCAAGGTTGGACCAATAAACGCTTCTTTAAGGCACTCATAAGTAGTACCTTCAACAGCACGACGCATCAACGTATTACGAACAACACGAATATATACACCTGCTTCGCGACCTGCTTTACGCAGTTCAGTCATTTTATCTACAGCTACACCACGAGAATCCGCGACAACTGCAGACAGCGCACCTTTGGCTACTTCGCTGACTTCAGCAACAATCGCTTGTTTGTCTTGAAGATTTAGTGCCATTAGCTTCTTGCTCCTGGATTAACCGGGTTTTCCCGGGACTCACATCACTCAAAACATCTCATATGTTTGAGCGTTAAATACGGTGAGCAGAATCCAGAAATTAATCTTAGTGGCTCTGCCACCGTCTACACAGGATATTAAGTAATTACTTACACCTACGGTCTTGGACGGAGCGCCTGGATAAGGCCAGGCACCAACCTAAATTTAGAGTTTGGTACCTTTATTTTAATAAAAGATAACAAACATAAGGCGGCAAATTTTATACAAATTTGACACAAAGGTAAAGCTATAAATGATATTCAATAAATTACGCTGACGCAAATAATCCTGCTTGATCAACGGCAACTCCTGCCCCCATCGTTGTAGACAGGTTAATTTTCTTAATATAAATACCTTTAGCAGAAGAAGGTTTTGCTTTTTTCAACGCAACTAATAGTGCTTCAAGATTTTCTTTTAATTTATTATTATCAAAATCAACTTTACCGATAGTAGTATGAATAATACCATTTTTATCATTACGGTAACGGATTTGACCTGTTTTCGCATTCTGAACTGCTTCAGCAATATTAGACGTTACTGTGCCAACTTTAGGATTTGGCATTAGGCCACGAGGTCCCAAAATCTGACCTAACTGACCAACAATGCGCATTGCATCTGGTGATGCAATAACCACATCAAAGTTCATTTCACCAGATTTAATTTTATCAGCCAGATCTTCCATGCCAACTAATTCAGCTCCAGCTGCGTTTGCTGCTTCAGCATTAGCTCCCTGAGTAAATACCGCAACACGAACAGAACGACCCGTGCCATGTGGTAAAACAGTTGCACCACGAACATTTTGATCAGATTTACGTGCATCAATACCCAGATTAATTGAAACATCAACGCTTTCTACAAATTTAGCGGTCGCTAGCTCTTTCAAGAGTGTAATTGCTTCACTAATATCATATTGTTTAGTTGCATCAATTTTTTCACGAATATTGCGCATACGCTTGGTTAGTTTAGCCATTGATTAACTCTCCACTACCAAGCCCATGGAACGAGCAGTACCTTCAATTGAACACATCATCGCTTCAATATCAGCTCCTGTCATATCCGCAGCTTTAGTTTCAGCAATTTCACGAATTTGTGCGCTGGTTACTTTGCCAACTTTCTCTTTATTTGGTTTGCCTGACCCAGACTTAATGCCAGCTGCTTTTTTCAATAATACGGCTGCAGGTGGTGTCTTGGTTATAAATGTAAATGAACGGTCTGAATAGACAGTAATTACAACCGGAATTGGTAAGCCTTTTTCTAAGCTATCTGTTTTAGCATTAAATGCTTTACAAAACTCCATAATATTGACCCCTTGCTGACCCAGAGCTGGACCAACAGGAGGACTAGGATTAGCCATACCTGCTGCAACTTGCAGCTTAACATAGGCTTGTACTTTCTTAGCCATGCATATTTCCTCTAACTGGGTAATGTCGCTTCAATTATGAAGCTCCCCTGTAATATAATGATCCAAACAATTCTTCAGACCATAAAAAAATAAAAGCGCGGAATTATAGCCAAATTTCCTGCCTTTTACAAGCAAGTTGTCAGATGTTTTATACTTTTTCTACTTGACTGAAATCTAACTCTACCGGCGTGGCGCGACTGAAAATAGAAACCGATACTTTGAGGCGGCTCTTTTCATAGTCAACTTCTTCAACGACACCGTTAAAGTCTGCAAATGGACCATCGCTAACACGAACCATTTCTCCTGGTTCAAACAGTGTTTTTGGTCGTGGCTTATCCCCTGCTTGCTGCAAACGATTCATAATCGCATCAACTTCTTTATCGCTAATAGGAGCTGGACGATCTGGTGTACCGCCAATAAAACCCATAACACGTGGTACACTACGCACCAAATGCCAGCTAGCATCATCCATAATCATTTGCACTAAAACATATCCTGGAAAGAATTTTCGTTCACTTTTACAACGTTGACCACTTCGAATTTCCATCACCTCTTCCGTTGGCACCATCACTTCACCAAACTTATCTTCCATACCATGTAACTTGATATGTTCACGCAACGACTGGGCAACTCGAGCTTCAAAACCAGAAAATGCTTGAATAAAATACCAGCGTTTTTTAGGGGATTCTGACATCTTAGAACCTCAGGCCTGTAATAAATGAAACTAAACGCACCAGTATACCATCTAATCCCCAAAGGATTAGTGCCATAACAACAGTAACTGCCGCAACAATTAATGTTGTCTGTAATGCTTCCTGGCGTGTTGGCCAAATGACTTTACGCATTTCAATGCGAGCTTCGCGAGCAAATGCTAAAGTTGCTTTTCCTTTTGCTGTCCACAATGTAATGCCACCAGCAAGCACAGCAACAGCAACAACTGCTATAACACGTAATGCAATATTGTATTGCCGGAAATAATAGTTACCAACAATAGCAATAACTAAAAGAATCGCGACTAATATCCATTTTGCTACATCAAAACTACGTCCGCTTTCTTGAGCATCGCTATTCGCACTCATAAATCAACCTGTTACTATGATATAATAAAACGTCAATTTGCCTCGTAAAACAATTCAAATTTGACTGAAATAAAACATACCACTATTGTATCTCACTTTACGTCATAAACCAGCATGACATTTAACTATTGAGAGACATCCAATAATTCTTTATATCAGAGCTTATCTCACCAATAATTAAACTAACGTATAAGCTATTGATGAGATAGGTTCTTAAATTAACTAAGCTAGTATAAAAAAGGCATCAGATGATGCCCTTTTTACAATTATTGCCCTAAAGATCAAGCAATAATCTTAGCAACGACACCTGCACCTACCGTACGACCACCTTCTCGGATCGCAAAACGCAACCCTTCATCCATTGCGATTGGCGCTATCAATGTCACTTTCATATTGACA
>DAYVGO010000042.1:0-5750 GCA_045399315.1 Arsenophonus sp. | reverse complement strand
ACTTATTTACGCTGAGACGAAAGTTTCAGGCGTGCTCAAATGGTAAAATCTATATTGGTGAAATAGATACCGATCCGACTGTTGTACCCGAGAACCAGATTCAAGTGTATATTGAAAATGAAGATGAATCAACGGTACCCATTGCTCAACCGATTATTATTAATCAGTCTGGCTTCCCAGTTTATAATGGACAAGTAACCAAATTCGTCACTGTCGAAGGTTATGCAATGGCTGTTTATGACAGCTATGGTGCTCAGCAGTTTTATTTTCCTAATATTTTAAAATATGATCCTGATCAATTTGATAAAAGATTTAGAGAAGAATTAAAAAATGGTGATGGATCAATGATTGGTGTTTCACCAGTTGGAACATTAAAGGATTTAATAAGCTGGACTACACCAGAGTAATTTGGGGCGATTGGTGATGGTGTACGGATGACATAAATGCTATACAATCTGCAATAGACTCCAATTTGAATGTATATTTTGATGGCAACAAAATTTATGGTGTAAAAAAGAAAAGTACAGGGACAGATAGGTTTGCTCTAAGTATAAAAAAATCAAATAAAATTTATTTTGGTAAAGCAAAAATAAAAAGACTTGATTCAATTGTTTCAGATGAAGATGCATACCCAATATTATTGATTGGTATTCCTGATGATAATAATGCGAAAACTACTGAATATATAGAAATAATAGGATTGAAATTTGAGGGTAATAATACAAGGCACTCAATTTCAGGCAATTCACCTAATGATTAGAGATATGCAATAGGATTAAAAAATACTAAAAGTATTACTATAAAAAAATGTAATTTTACTAACATTGATAGTGCTACTTTATTTTCTATAGCTCGTGACGTAAGCGGAAACAAAACAAAAAATTATAATTTAACTTTCATAGAAAACAATGTTATTGCTCATTCTCATAAAGAAACAGGTAGGGCATTAATACATGCAGTTGATTTAACTGGTTGTGATAATGCTGCTGTTAATTCTAACATATTCAAATGGTGTGATAATGTGGTAATTGGAGCATCATCATATAGTGATTACGCTCAAAAAGATGGTGATACTTTTAAAAATAGAGAAAATATTGATATATTAAGATCGGGGAGAAATTGGGTAATTTCTAATAATATAATAAAAAATTCATTTGAACACAGTATATATGTTTCTGGATTTATCGCAAATGTTAATAATAAAATAATTGTAGATGATTTTGATGTTTGTATGGGCGACATTAAAATAAGAACAACCGGTGTTAATGTTTGTAATAATATTATTATTTGTGGTGGTTATGGTATAACAATTACTATATTTAGCAAAGATGTAAATGTAGCGAATAACACTATTAATATGTATGGATATAATAAAAATAATGTAAATCTAGTATTTAATGGAATAGATATTTCATCAAGAAGTTTATTAAGTTAAATTAATAATCGATATTACTTTGATGGATATCCAGTGATGAGTAATATAATAATATAATAAATTTACTTAGTAATCGTTCACATGGTATAAGAATATATACTGACATTAATGATAAAAATTATAAATATCAGTTAAAAGATATTGAAATATCAAACAATATTGTGTGAGGAGGCTTTTGCTCTGTATTTAAAATTAACAATCTTTCTGAAAAATATCAATAAATATCAATAATTTTATAGGTGATGATTTTATTAAAGATAATTTTAATAAAGATACAATATTAAATAGTAAAGCAGTATTATCATGTAATCAATCCTCATCTGGATTAAAAGAAGTTTCATTTACTGATAATAGATGTTTTGGATTTGAAAACTTATTTGGGAGAGGTGTTGATTCTGGCATACTAGTTAATAGAAAAACACCATTGGGAGTATCATAAAATAGATTATATAAAATACTATTCAAATAATTCAATGATGATAAAATCAGCATATTATACAAAATTCAGGGATAATTCAGAATAATTTTTTCTAATTATTATTTTTATTAAAATTTACACTGCAATTAATAAAACCAATGGCAAACCAAATTACTGACCAAGACATAGATGTTGCTAAGTTTGCAAAAATAAAAATATATAGCATTATAAGAAGAAAATAAAGATTTAACATCTTACTTTTATAAGTATCAATAATATTCCCAATGTTTTTATAAATTATTTTTGAATATAGCCTATAAAAAACATTGGAAAAAATATAAGTTATAATAAGAAAGCCAATTAATCCAAGTTGAGAGATTATATTTGGAATAAAGTTATGTAAATATCTTCCTTTGATACCGGTAACGTAAAAAGCAACATTCATATCCCCTAAAATTGGAGCATAGGTAATTTGCTGAATACCTGTATCAAAAATAATTTCCATTCTTGATAAAATAGAATTGTTAGAATGAGATCCAAATCCAAATACTCGCAATTTATTAATATTTAGATTAAAAAATAAAATCAAAAAAATTGCTACAGAACCAATTGATATTATATATAAAAAACCTAATGAAATAAAACGCAAGATGAACTTTTTAGAGTATATTATTTTTATTTTATTATTTACATAATGTAAAAATAAATCTTTCTGAAACATTATTAGCATCATTGTTGTTGTTATAAAATTAATGCCGATAATTACGGCAGTAGAACTATTTGAAGCTATTAATTGAGACAATAGTAAATATATTACAGATGTAAAAGAATAAATTAAAATAAGTGTTTTTTTTGATAATTTTTTATTAAAATAAAATAATGAAAACATAAAAAATAAAAATGAATGCATAAAAAATAATATTGATAAAAAGTTTCCTGGCCTTTGGTAAGCACCATTTATTCCTCTAAGCAAAAATAAATCAGTCCTTATTCTTGGATAAAAACAATATATTATGTAACATAAACTTATTGAAACTATAAATATAAAAAAATAAAAAATTATTTTTTTATTTAAATTTAATAAGTTATTAAATGATAATGCGCAAAAATAACCAATAAAATAAAATAATAATATTCCTCCAGTTGTTCCTATTGTTATTTGCTTTAAATAACCATCATCACCTAAATCAATTATAACTTTAAATGACAAATATAAAATAAAAAAACATATTGACAACGTTGTGAAGTCTAAAAATATTTTATTTTTTTTCATAAAAATAAAAAGACCGAAAATAAAAAAACATATTAGTATGTTATTATAAACACCTTTTTTACCTATAATAATTATATTTTC
This sequence comes from Arsenophonus sp., assembly GCA_045399315.1. Lineage (GTDB taxonomy): Bacteria > Pseudomonadota > Gammaproteobacteria > Enterobacterales > Enterobacteriaceae > Arsenophonus. Next base: position 2,543 of record DAYVGO010000042.1, on the reverse strand, counting down.
ACTTAAGTAAAAAACTATAAATATTAATTGAAGAACATAAAATAATATAAAAATGTTAATTCTTAATTTCATTTTAAAATCCTAAAAATATATATAAATAATAAAATTTTATTTATAATAAAAATAATATCTTACAAAATGCATAAAATAAATAAAAAAATAAATTAAGATTATTATAAAAATAGCTTTTTTAATTAATTTTGCTTCACTAGATTTTTTTTTCATTTTATTCTACTCGTCCTAAAAATTTTAAATTTCTAGCTTTATGCAGTTTTTTCATCAAAATACATTACGCATCTTTTGAAGACTATAGCTCATGTTTTATTTATGAGTCAACAAAGAAGGCCAGTCTTATGACTGGCCTTCTTTTTTCCTGGTGTTGGGATAAAGCTATATGTAGTTTTAATGTAGAAAAATTTAATAAATTGGCAAAAACGCACTCACTATTCAACATAACTTGTTGATTTATAGTGAGCGATATCGCTTGTTTTCGCGTGTAAATACGTATATTAAATGAACTATAACTTTATAAGTAATTGATATATTTATGCTTTATTTTTTATTAACTTCTATTTTACGCATAGTTGACTTGAATTAAAGAATTTATATATTATATAGTTATGCACGGATTATCACTATAATTCAATATTCATACACTATTTATTTCTAAATCTCAATTCAACTATTATTTCTATCGTCCTGATACTGAGCTGTCATTTCAGTTGATTTATGACCTAACAATTTACGTGTAAACTCACTGCCCATTTTTTCGGTGTAAAGTCTGGCTGATAAACTCCTGATTTCATGAAAAGAGGATGGCACTCTATTCCATGACAATTTGGTTTGACTTTTTGCTTTTGCAAATGCCCTTGACATTTTTTCAATTGATACTTTTTTGCCAACATCATTAATGATGTATTCTGAATTGTTTTTGTTAATTTTGATATAGTTAATAGCTCAAAGCCTATTATTTCAATTTTTAATGAAATTGCTATCTTAGCGCCAGTTTTTTGTTGAATAATCCATAACTTCCCATCATGAATATCTTTCCATTTCATTTTTGAAATATCAGATACCCTCTGACCTGTGATTAAAGCCAGTTTCATTGCATGAGTTAACCAATGATCATCATCGTTAATCAAGTTCAAAATAGTATTAAAGTCATTAAGAGACAATCTTACTCGCTGAATTTTTGTTTTTGGTATTTTTGTTAAGTCAGCAGGATTTATTTTTACTAAATCACTAGCTAATGCTTCATTAAAGCAATCAATTAACGATCCTCTCAGTAATTTTGCAGTTGTAGTTTTTTCTTCGTGAAGAAACGAGTGAAAGAAAATCAGCAATATTTTTTGTCGTAATGTTTTGAACTAGGTGTATTGATAAGCCCCTTTTTAATTACGCTAATCCTGTGTTTATAATCTTTTAAAGTTTTTTCCCTCAATTCTCTTGTTTTCAATATTTCTTCATATCTGTTTAAAAACTCATGGAAAGAGACAGATCCATGTTCCTCAATCCTTTTTGTTAATGGTTTAGTTTTTTCTTTATTGATTGACAGCTGATTAGCACTGATAGTTTCATTTATTGCATAAGCTTTGTTTCTACCCAAACCGTACTCTTTACGTGTTCTTGGATCTCGGTAAGTGTAATAGCCTTTACGCTCGTACAAATTAGGGGGCAAGTCTCTGTTTTTGCGACTTCTGATTCTCGGCATGACCTATCCTTTGTAACGAATTATCATTTCTAATTTGGTTAATACTGTTGACTTTGACGGCGTACTTCTTCGACAAGGTATTCTCTGCCGTCCTTGATGGGTGGGGGCTGTATAAGTCCGTTTCTTGCCCAATTTCTGACGGTATCCATCCGTTGTGGTCTGTCCCTTCGAACGTTCCATTCCGCTAAAGTAATCATGTTCATTTATCCTCATTCAAAAACTTACGCTATTCTCAGGCGTTTCATTACCCCATAAAAATCAATGGCGAAGCACGAGTGGTTATATTCATCCTTTGTCAGGTGAGGGATATGATTTCTTGTGGGAGAGTATTTTTGCTGCGCCGTTTGATGTTTTGTTTTGGTATTGCCAGGGTGGGTCTGTGAGTATCAGGTCATACTTCACTTCATCTCCTGTTAAACATACCAGCTTTTACATGATGTAACGTTGTTCGGTATTCATGGATGTTATTCATAACGTTTTTCAGTTTACATAAAATCTCTACCAGATTAATTTGATTCTGATATTGTCTAAAATATTAAATGCCATATCACTGTCTAAATCTGAGTAATATTTATATTTGGGTAACTTAATTTCAATATTTTCTCTTGCAGCTCTCCAGCACAGATTTATGTTGGGATCTAAGTAATTCATATCATTGTCAATTTTTTCAATACTTCTCGGTTGTATTCATCGCCAAGATGATATGCAAGCCATTCTTTTTTAACAAATCATCCCCCGAATGATTTATTTACGACTGAAGAACTTAATGTGCTTTTTTTCGCGATGAAGCTCATGAGTAATCAAGAGATAGCATTGCGGTTAGGTACATATT